>CAZTXP010000175.1:0-34285 GCA_964617355.1 uncultured Enterobacteriaceae bacterium | reverse complement strand
GCCGAGCCCGAGGACACGGCGATGTCCTTCACCGCCATGATCAGCGACTCGCCCTCGACGAAGTTGAAGCTGACGTTCAGGTTGTGCGGCACGCGGTGCTCGAGGTGGCCGTTGACGTAGACCTCCTCCATCTCGCGCACGCCGCCGAGCAGCCGGTCGCGCAGCGCCCGGATGCGCTCGTTCTCGGTCGCCATCTCGAGGCGCGCGATGCGGAAGGCCTCGCCCATGCCGGCGATCTGGTGCGTGGCGAGCGTACCGGAGCGAAAGCCCCGCTCGTGGCCGCCGCCGTGGATCTGCGCTTCCAGCCGCACGCGCGGCTTGCGGCGCACGTACAGCGCGCCGATGCCCTTCGGGCCGTAGGTCTTGTGCGCCGAGAACGACATCAGGTCGACCTTCAGCTTCGCGAGGTCGATCATCACCTTGCCGGTGGCCTGCGCGCTGTCGACGTGGAACAGCACGCCCTTCGCGCGGCAGATCTCGCCCATCGCCGGGATGTCCTGCACCACGCCGATCTCGTTGTTCACGTACATCACCGACGCGAGGATGGTGCCGGGCCGCAGCGCCGCCTCGAAGGCGTTCAGGTCGACCATGCCGTCGGGGCCGACGTCGAGGTAGGTGGCCTCGAAACCGCGGCGCTCTAGCTCCCGCACCGTGTCGAGCGTCGCCTTGTGCTCGGTCTTCACCGTGACGACGTGGTTGCCCTTCGTCTTGTAGAACTCGGCGGCGCCCTTCAGCGCGAGGTTGATCGACTCCGTCGCGCCGGAGGTCCAGACGATTTCCTTGGCGTCGCAGTTCACCAGGCGCGCGACGTTCTCGCGCGCCTCCTCGACCGCCTCCTCGGCCTTCCAGCCGAACGCGTGCGAGCGGCTGGCGGGGTTCCCGTAGTGCTCGGTGAGGAACAGCATCATCTTCTCCGCCACGCGCGGGTCGACCGGCGTGGTCGCGGAGTAGTCGAGGTAGATCGGCAGCTTCATGGTGCTTCCCTGCAGGGTGGTCAGGCGGCGACGGCGACCGGCGCGGCGGGTTTCTCGTCGGCGCGCAGGTCGCGGAGGATCGCCACCGGCTTGCCGTTCTGGTGTGCCACGAGATCCGCGAGCGTAACCGAGGCGAGGTACTCGTAGATCTTCTCGTTCAGGCGCTCCCAGAGGTCGTGCGTCAGGCAGCGGCGGTCCTCGAGGCAGTTCTCCTTGCCGCCGCACTGCGTGGCGTCGAGCGGCTCGTCGACCGCGACGATGATCTCGGCGATGGTGATGTCCTTCGCGTCCTTGGCGAGCGTGTAGCCCCCGCCCGGGCCGCGCGTGCTGTTCACGAGCTTGCGGCGGCGCAGCTTGCCGAACAGCTGCTCCAGGTACGACAGCGAGATCCGCTGGCGCTCGCTGATGCCGGCCAGCGTCACCGGCCCGCGCGCCTGGCGCATCGTGAGGTCCACCATCGCCGTCACCGCGAACCTGCCCTTGGTCGTAAGACGCATCGAGGTTCTCCTAATACTTGATTGAGTTGATCAAGTATGCACAAACCCAAGCAACTTTGTCAACTATTAAACCGATTGAATTTAACTACTTAACCGCCCTCAGCGAGGCTTCCTTGGCGTCGCGCGAGGCGCGCTCCGACTCCAGCGCGGCGAGCTTCCCGGACACCGCCGCGAGCGAGCGCTCGAGTTCCTGGGTGTGCTCGACGAGCGACTGGATGGCCTTGGCATACGGGTCGTCCTGGTCCTGCATCACGCCATACGCGGCGAAGCGCGCGGCCGAGCGCTCGGCCTGCGCCGGAGCGGATTCGTCGACCAGTCGCCCGGGCACGCCCACCACGGTGGCGCCGGCCGGCACGGCCTTCACCACCACGGAGTTGGACCCGATCTTCGCGCCCGCCCCGACCGTAAAGCCGCCGAGGATCTTGGCCCCGGCGCCGACCACCACGCCGGCCTCCAGCGTCGGATGGCGCTTCTCGCCGCGGAAGAGCGAGGTCCCGCCCAGCGTCACGCCCTGGTAGATGGTGCAGTCGTCGCCGACCTCGGCGGTCTCGCCGATGACGACGCCCATGCCGTGGTCGATGAACACGCGGCGGCCGATCTTCGCCCCCGGGTGGATCTCGATGCCGGTCGCCCAGCGACCGAAGTGCGAGGCGAGGCGCCCCAGCCAACGCAACTCGTGCCGCCAGAACCAGCCGGCGAGCCGGTGAACGAGGATGGCGTGCAGGCCCGGGTAGCAGGTCAGCACCTCCCAGGTGGAGCGCGCGGCCGGATCGCGCTCGAAAACGCTGGAAATGTCCTCTTTCAGCTGCCGAAACATGGTCGGATCGTATATTTCCCGACCAAAATAATCAAGTTTTACCGCCCGCCTTCTTCTCCAGCGCCTTCAGCAGCCCGCGCAGGATATTGACCTCCTCGCGCTCCATCCCGGCGCGCGAAAACAGCCGCCGGAAGCGCTCCCGCAGGCGCTTCGGATCCGCCGGGTCGAAGAAGCCGCTGTCCGTGGCCGCGCGCTCGAGGTGCGCGTACAGCGCCTCGACGTCCTCCACGGTGGCCATCGCCTCGGTGCGCCGAGGCCGCACCGCGCCGCCCCCCGCCGCCACGCGCGTCTCGTAGCACAGCACCTGCACCGCCTGCGCGACGTTCAGCGAACTGTACGAAGGATTCGCCGGGATGTGCACGAGCCGCTGGCAGGCGAGCAGTTCCTCGTTGGTGAGCCCGGCCTTCTCGCTGCCGAAGACCAGCGCCACCGGCCCGTCGGCGGCGCGCGCAACCGCCTCCAGCGCCGCGTCGCGCGCGGGCAGCACCTCGAGCGACCACTCGCGCGGCCGCGCCGACAGCGCGTACGCCGCAACGCAGTCCTGGATCGCCTCGGTCAGTTCGGCGTGCACCTTGGCGCGCGCGAGCACGTCGCTCGCGTTGCTCGCCATCCATTCGGCCTCGGGCGCGGGAAAGCGTTCCGGCGTCACCAGCCGCAGGTCGGCGAGCCCCATCGTCTTCATCGCGCGCGCGGCAGCGCCGATGTTGCCGGGATGGCTCGTGCGCACGAGCACGACGCGGATGCGGGAGAGCGTTTCTTCCATGGGGCCGGCAGCATAGCCGCTCCGGGCAGTAAAATCCCCGGCATCCATGCATCCGATCCTGAACGTCGCGGTGAAAGCCGCCCGGCGCGCCGGCGCCGTCATCTCCCGCGCATCCCTCGACCCCGCCGGGCTGGAGGTGCGCGCCAAGCGCGCCAACGACTTCGTCACGCAGGTCGACAAGGCCGCCGAGGCCGCCGCGATCGACATCATCCGCAAGGCCTACCCGGAGCACGCCATCCTCGCCGAGGAATCCGGCGTCACCGGCGGCTCGGCGAAGGACGACACGACCTGGATCATCGATCCGCTCGACGGCACGACGAACTTCATCCACGGCTTCCCGCAGTACTGCGTGTCGATCGGCGTGCGCCAGCGCGGCCAGCTCACGCAGGCGGTGGTGTTCGACCCGAACCGCAACGAGCTCTTCACCGCCACCAAGGGCCGAGGCGCGTTCCTCAACGACCGCCGCATCCGCGTCACCAAGTGCCCGAAGCTCGCCGACGCGCTGATCGCCACCGGCTTCCCGTTCAAGGAACTGTCGCGCCTCGACAAGTACATGCGTCAGATGAAGACGCTGGTCGCCTCGTGCGCCGGCGTGCGCCGCGCGGGCGCCGCGGCGCTCGACCTCGCGTGGGTCGCCGCCGGGCGCTGCGACGGCTTCTGGGAACTCGGCCTGTCGCAGTGGGACATGGCCGCGGGCGCGCTCCTCATCCAGGAAGCCGGCGGCCTCGTCACCGATCCGACTGGCGAGCCGAACTTCATGGAGTCGGGCGACATCGTCGCCGGCACGCCGAAGGTGTTCGCGCAGCTCCTCGAAGCGCTGAAGGCCTGAGCCCGCGATGCCGACGCCGAGCTACGCGCGCCCGTACGCGGGCCTGCGCGTCCTCGACCTGTCGCAGGGCATCGCCGGCCCCTACTGCGGCATGCTGCTGGCGCAGCACGGCGCCGAGGTCATCAAGGTCGAGCCCGACGCGGGCGACTGGGGGCGATCGCTGGGCGCGCGAGCGGGCGAACATAGCGCGCTCGACTACACCACCAACCGCGGCAAGCGCTCGATCGCGCTCGACCTGAAGAAGCCCGAAGGCCGCGTGCTGCTCGCGCGGCTGGCGACGCGCTGCGACGTGTTCCTGGAGAACTTCCGCCCCGGCGTCGTCGACCGGCTCGGCGTCGGCTACGAAGCCGTGCGCGCGTCGAACCCGAAGGTGATCTACGCCTCGATCAGCGCGTTCGGCCAGCGCGGCCCGGGTCGAGAACTGCCCGGCTCCGACACGGTGGCGCAGGCGTTCTCCGGCATGATGGTCGTCAACCGCGACGCCGCCGGCACGCCGAAGCCTACCGGCTTCCTCACCGCCGACTACGCGACCGCGCTCTACGTCTTCCAGGCCGTCGCCGCCGCGCTCGCCGCGCGTCCGTACGAGGCCGAAGGCCGCCATCTCGACGTCTCGCTGATGCAGGCCTGCGGCGCGCTGCTCGCCATGAAGGTGATCGAGGAGCGCATCGAAGGCGGCCCGGCGCCCAAGCTCAACGCGCCCGCGGGAAGCTATCGCACGAAGGACGGCTGGATCGCGGTCACGCTGACCAAGGAAGCGCACTTCGCCACGCTCTGCGAAGCGATGGGCCGCCCCGCGCTGGCCGCCGACGCGCGCTTCGCCACCTTTGGCCTGCGCGCGCAGAACCTCGCCATCCTCGCGCCGCTGGTGCAGGAAGCGCTCGCCACGCGCACGACCGACGAGTGGCTCGCGGTGTTCCGCGCCGCCGACGTGCTCGCGAGCCGCATCCACGATCCGACGAGCTGGGTCGCGGACCCGCAGGTGCGGGCGATGGAAATCGTCGACGAAGTGCCGACGCCCGACGGCGTCACGGTGCCGTGGATCCGCGTGCCCGGCGCGGATGCGCCGTCGGGCGGCGATCCGCGCGGCCGCTGGCCCGGCATCGGCTCGGACGGCGCCGCGATCCTGCGCGACGTGCTCGCGCTCGACGACGCCGCCATCGCGCAGCTCGCGCGCGACGGCATCCTGCAGCGCGCGCCCTAGCCCAGGATCTTGACGTCGAACGCGCGCTCGACGAACCAGAGCGCCGCGAGCACCGCGATCGCGACCGAACCGCCGCGCAGCACCCAGATGCGATAGATGGAGGTCTCCCGCACCGCGTAGGCGACCGGCAGGAACACGCACACGATCGCCAGTTGCCCGAGTTCGACGCCGACGTTGAAGCCGAGCAGCGCGAGCAGCAGCGCCTCCTCGGGCAACCCGAGGTCGGCAAGCACGCTGGCGAAGCCGAAACCGTGCACGAGGCCGAACGCGAAGGCCACCATCCAGCGCCCCTCGCCGACCAGCGGCCGCACGTTGTTCAGCGCCGCGAGCACCACCGACGCGGCGATCACCGATTCCACGAGGCGCGAGGGCAGCGACACCCAGCCCAGCGCCGCCGCCGACAGCGTGATCGAGTGCGCCACCGTGAACGCGGTCACCACCTTCAGCACGCCCCAGAACGCGTCGCGCGCGCGACTCACCGGCGCCCACGTGCGCGTGCCTGCCTCCCGCCGCAGCACCAGCACCGCGGGCAGCAGCAGTGACAGCAGGAACAGCACGTGGTCGAAGCCGATCCAGATGTGCCACACGCCCTCGCGGCCGTATTGCAGGAGCGTGGCGAACGCCGAGGGCGGCACGAGCTCGACGCGGTGGCTCGGGCGCTCCGGCGAGAAGATCGCGGTCTGCGTCGCGCCGCCCGCCGTGAAGCGCGCGAGTCCGCGATGCTGCGGATCGAGGTCGAAGAAGAGGCCGTAGCGCACCTCGAGCGCGCCCGGGTCGCCGCCGCAGTCGGCGGCGAAACGCAGCACCGCGTAGCCGCCGTCCGAGTGCTCGTCGAACAGGTGCGCGGTGGCCTTCAACGCGCAGTCGCGCGTACCGGCGCGCAGCGCGAGGCGCGCGAGCGCGTACGCGGCGATGGCGTCGTGCTTCGCGCGCAGCTCTCCCCACGTGATCTCGCCGTTGCCGTCGGCGTCGAGGCCGATCGCGTATTCCAGGTCGCGCAGCGCGATGTCCCACTGCCCCTCGAGGCGAGCGCCGTCGACGGTGATCGAGAGGTAGCTGTCGCTCGGCTTGTGCGCGTGCGCCGCACCCGCGACGAGCAGCAGCAAGGCGCACGCGAACGCGACGAGGCGCCTCACTTCGCCGCCCCGCGCAAGCGCTCGGCCAGCGCGCGATAGCGCGGCTCCTCGTAGCCGGTGCGCGCCATCCAGTCGAGCGCGTCGCGCGCCGCCGCCGCGTCACCGGCCGCGAGCGCCGCCTCCATCAGCACGCGCGCGTCGCGCGGCTCGCGCTGCGTCTTCCAGTTCTCGCGCGCTGCCTCGAGCGCGCGCTTCGGGTCCTTCTGCAGCGCGAGCAGGCAGCGCGATTCCTCCTGCAGGTGCAGGCGGTCGCCGCGGCGCGCAGCGTCCTCGAAGCGGTCTCGCAGCGCGCGCGCGCTGGCCGCCGCCCCCGCATCGCCGGTCGCCACCTGCGCGAGGGCGAGGCGCACCAGCAGGATGTCCGAGCGCTCGCGTCCGCGCAGCAGGTCTAGGACTTCGCGCGCGCGGCCGAGGTCGAGCAGCAGGTCGGCGTAAGCGGCAAGCACGAATGGATCCGCCGCGCCCAGCGCCTTCGATTGCTCCAGTGCCTCGCGGAAATGGCGTTCGGCCCGCGCGTCGTCCCCGAAGCGCTGCGCCATCTCGCCCAACCGGGTGACGACCCAGACGCGGAACTCCGGGTCGCGCGGCGGCTCGGCGGCCATCAGCGCGGCCAGCGCGTCGTAGGCGGCGCGGGCGCCCCCCGTGACCGAGTCTGCGGCCGACTTGCAGGCGAGCACCGTCAGGCGCGAGGCCACCGGCTCCATGCGCGCGCATTCGGCGCGTGCCCGGTCGTAGTCGGCGCCCGCGAGGTAGAGCGCGGCGCGCCAGAACATCGCTTCGCGGTTCGCCGGGTCGCGCTCGATGACCCGTGCGAGATCCTCGAGGGCGGGCGGGAAGTCATGCCGGTACTGGCGCAGCAACGCGCGCACCAGCAGTACCTCGGTGGGCGCGTCGGCCCCGGCCCACGGCCGCAGGGCCGCCTCCGCATAGCCGATGTAGCGCGGGTCGCCCTCCGCCGAGGCGAGCTCGAAGTAGCGGCGCGCGAGGCGCGCCGCTGCGGCCGGTTCCCCGGGCGCCGCGAGGTGGGCGCGGCGCAGGGCCTGCAGCTCCTGCGCTGCAGGATCGCTGCGCCGGAAGGCCAGGCGCTCCAGGATTTCCGCGTCGGCGGCCGGGATGCGGGGGGCGGCGACGGCGGCGGTCGCGAGCATCCAGCCCACGACGATGAACATGCGTTTCACGAGACCTCTGGGCCGGTGGGGCGGCGCGGATTGTAGCGGCCGTGGCGGGCGGGACCCGGTCAACCAGCCGGCGGGCGGAACGTTATTCGAACCGCACGGCGTCCGTCCCCGGTCGCCGTGCCTCTGGGGCGTCCGGTCGTGCTAGCATCCGCGCGCTCCCGGGAGGACAGCGGGGGAATCCAACCATTTCAGGAGTCTTGAATGCGCAAAGTTCTCGCCGCGGTCTTCGCCGCGCTCTTCGCCCTCACCACCACCTCGGTGTTCGCCGCCGCCCACATGAAGGGCGAAAAGGGCGACGCCAAGGCCGAGAAGAAGGCCGACGACAAGAAGGACGCCAAGAAGGACGACAAGAAAGACGCCAAGAAGTAAGTCGCCTTCACGTCAGGAAAAGGCAGGGCCTCGGCCCTGCCTTTTTTCATTTGCGGCGCCCGGATTCACGCGCGCTGCATCGAGACCACCCGGCTGCGCCCCTGCTCGTCGCGCGCCGCGAAGCCCTTGACCTCCCGCACCTCCACCGACGAGAAGCGCCCGCGCGGCACCAGCAGGCTGCGCCGGCCGTAGACGAACTGCTCGCCCGCCGAGCGCACCGAGGCGTCGCTGGCGACGATCTCCCAGCCCAGGCGCTTGGTGGCGCTCTCCAGCCGCGCGGCGATGTTCACCGTGTCGCCGACCACCGTGACGTCCGCCGGGTTCTGCCCCGGCCCGATGCTGCACACCATCACGTCGCCGGTGTGGATGCCGACGCCGACGGCGAACTTCGGCAGCCCGCGTCCCGGGTAGAGCGTCGCCATCTCCTCGCCGAACTTCGAGGCGCCCTGCACCAGCAGGATCGCGGCGCGCGTCGCGCACGCGGCGTGGTCCGCCGCGCCGCCGCCGACCGAGTCGAACGACGCCAGCAGCGCGTCGCCGATGAACTTCACCACCGTGCCGCGCTGCCGGCGGATGATCTCGGCCGCCTTGGCGTAGTAGTCGCGCAGCAGGTCGGCGGTCTCGTGAGGGCTGAGGATCTCCGCGATGCGCGTGAAGCGCCGGATGTCCGAGTACAGCACCGTGGCGCGGCGCGTCTCGCGCATCGTGGCGCGCGCGGCGAAATCCTGCGCGAAGAGTTCGTCGTCGGCCTGCACGGCGTCGCGCACGTCGACGCTGTCCGCCTCGACCACCGAGAGGCGGTTCTGGTTGAGCTGCAGCTTCGCGGTCACCGAGTCGAGCAGCGCGTCGCGGTCCACGGGCTTGGTGAGGTAGCCGTCCACGCCCAGGCGCATGGCGCGCGCGAGGCTGTCCGGGTCGTCCAGCACCGTGAGGAACATGAATGGCAGCGCGCGCGTCGTCGCGTTCGCACGCAGGGCCGCGAGCAGGCCGAAGCCGTCGAATTCCGGCATGCGCACGTCGCTGATGACGAGGTCCGGCGATTCGCGCGCCGCGAGTTGCAGCGCCTTGAAGCCGTCCAGCGCCCAGAGGACTTCGTATCCGGCCCGCACGAGGTGGTGTCGCAGTAGCGCGATCACGTCCTCGTCGTCGTCCACGATCAGGATCCGGCTCGTCATGCTGCACCTACCCTTCTGCTACCTGTAGTACTGCCTGTTGTCGCATTGTGCTTTTGCACACTCTTACATAGTTGCGATGCAGCAGCGTGCCAACTCCGTCACGCGAGTGTGGTGAAAGGTCCGATTTATCGGATTGTTCGACGCTGCGGAACGGAATTCGCACCGGAATGGTGCGTCGCGCGGCGATTCACCGTCGGCCCCTAGAATCGCGATCGTGAATACCCCTGCCGCACCCGCCGGACCGGCCGACTTTTCCGCCCATACCCCGGTAATGCAGCAGTACCTGCGCATCAAGGCCCGGCATCCCGACGTGCTGGTGTTCTACCGCATGGGGGATTTCTACGAGCTGTTCTACGAGGACGCCGAGAAGGCCGCGCGCCTGCTCGACATCACACTGACCTCGCGCGGGCAGTCGGGTGGCGCGCCGGTGAGGATGGCGGGCGTGCCGGTCCATTCGGTAGACCAGTACCTCGGCAAGCTGGTGAAGATGGGCGAGTCGGTGGCCGTGTGCGAGCAGGTCGGCGACCCGGCGACGTCCAAGGGTCCGGTGGAGCGGCAAGTGGCGCGCATCGTCACGCCCGGCACGCTCACCGACCCGGAGTTGCTCGACGAGAAGTCCGACAACATCCTGCTCGCCGCATGCGCGGGGCCGGGCGGACGCACCGTCGGGCTGGCGTGGCTCTCGCTCGCGAGCGGGTCTCTGCGCGTCGCGGAGGTCGCCGCCGAATCGCTCGCGAACGAACTGCGCCGCATCGCGCCGGCAGAAGTGCTCGCGCCGGAGGGACTCGAGGCCGCCGGATTCCTTGTCACGCGGCTGCCGGCATGGCACTTCGACGTCGACGCGGGTCGCACGAAGCTGCTGTCCCAGCTCGGCGCCGCGTCGCTCGCGGGATACGGCTGCGAGGACCTTGGCATCGCCATCGGCGCGTGCGGCGCCCTGCTCGAATACGCCAGGCGCACGCAGGGCCGCGCCCCGGCGCATATCACCGCGGTCACCGCGGAGCGCGCCTCCGAGTTCGTGCGCCTCGACGCCGCCACGCGCCGCAACCTCGAGATCACCGAGACGCTGCGCGGCGAGCCGGCACCGACGCTGTTCTCGCTGCTCGATGAATGCGCCGCGGCGATGGGAAGCCGCTTGCTGCGCTTCTGGCTGCACCACCCGTTGCGCGACCAGGCCGCGATCGTCGCGCGCCACGAGGCGGTCGGCGCGCTCGACGCCGTTGCCGAGGCTGCGCGCGCCGTGTTGCGCCGCTTCGCCGACGTGGAGCGCATCACGGCGCGCGTCGCGCTGGCGAGCGCGCGCCCGCGCGACCTCTCGGCGCTGCGCGACAGCCTCGGCCTGCTCGCCGCGCTACGTGAGTCGATTGCGAGCGCGGACGCGCCGCTGGTGCGCGCGCTGCTCGCGGACCTCGCCACGCCGCAGGAGTGCCTCGGGCTGCTCGCGCGCGCGATCGCGCCGGAGCCGGGCGCGCGGCTGGTCGACGGCGGCGTGATCGCCGACGGCTGGAGCGCCGAACTCGACGAACTGCGCCAGTTGCAGACGAACGCCGGCGCGTTCCTCGTCGAGCTGGAAGCGCGAGAAAAGGCGCGCACGCAGATCCCGAACCTGCGCGTGGCCTACAACAGCGTGCACGGCTACTTCATCGAGGTGACGAACTCGCACGCCGGCAAGGTCCCCGACGACTACCGTCGCCGGCAGACGCTGAAGAACGCCGAGCGCTACATCACGCCCGAACTGAAGGCCTTCGAGGACAAGGCGCTGTCGGCGCGCGACCGCGCGCTGGCCCTGGAGCAATCGCTATACGCGGCGCTGCTCGCGGACCTCGCCGCGCACGTGCCGCGGCTGCATCGGATCGCGCAGGCATTGGCGCAGGTCGACGTGCTCGCCTGCTTCGCCGCCACTGCCGCGAAGCGCGGCTACGCCCGACCCGAATTCGCCGAGGCGCCGATGCTCGAGATCGAGGGCGGGCGCCACCCCGTGGTCGAGGCGCAGATCGAGAACTTCATCGCCAACGACACGCGCCTGTCGCCCTCGCGCCGGCTGTTGCTGATCACCGGCCCGAACATGGGCGGCAAGTCGACCTACATGCGGCAGGTCGCGCTGATCGTGCTGATGGCGCACGCGGGCTCGTACGTGCCGGCGCGGCGCGCCAGGATCGGCCCGATCGACCAGGTATTCACGCGCATCGGCGCCGCGGACGACCTCGCCGGCGGGCGCTCGACCTTCATGGTCGAGATGACCGAAAGCGCGAACATCCTGCACAACGCCACCGCGAAGAGCCTCGTGCTGATGGACGAAGTCGGCCGCGGCACCTCCACCTTCGACGGCCTCGCGCTGGCGTGGGCGATCGCGCGCCACCTCGTCGAGAAGAACCAGTCCCTCGCGCTCTTCGCCACGCACTACTTCGAGCTCACGCGACTCGCGCTCGAGTACCGCGAGGTCGCCAACGTGCACCTCGACGCGGTCGAGCACAAGGACACCATCGTCTTCCTGCACGCGCTGGAGGAAGGCCCGGCCAGCCAGAGCTACGGCATCCAGGTGGCCGCGCTCGCCGGCGTACCCAAGCCCGTCGTGCAGCGAGCGCGAAAGACGCTGCGCGAACTCGAGGACCAGAGCCGCGCCACCGGCGGGCAGTCGGACCTCTTCTCGGGCGCGCCCGCCGCGCCGGAACCGGAACCCGCGCAGGACCTGCTGCGCGAGGCGCTCGGGCAGGTGAACCCGGACGACCTCTCGCCGCGCGAGGCGCTGGAACTGCTCTACCGGCTCAAGAAACTGTAGGGGTTCCTCGCCGCGCGCGGGATGTCTTCGCGCGTGAGGCCGATGTCCTTCAGCTGCGCGTCGCTCAGGCCCTCGAGCTCGCGCGCCGTGCAGAGCGCGCGCCAGGTCGAAACGGTGCGCGCACGCACCAGCCGCCACGCCGCCGCGATCGCGAGCGCGAAGCGCCCCGGCGCGCCGCCGGGCTCGACGCCCACCAGCACGAGGCCATTGCCCTGCACCACGTATTGGGCACCCGCCGGCAGGCAGCCATCCTGCGGACGCCCTTCCTCGGTCACCCACAACGCGCCCGAGAGCGCCTCGAGCCTAGCGCCGCGGGCACCGCGCAGGCGGAACAGTTCATCGGGGGTCAGCTGGACGATCATCGACATCTCCTTTCGAGACCGAGGATGCGCCGCCGGCCGCGGGGATAACAGATCCACCACCGGGAAACTGTTTGCAGTACAGTTACTCCAACCAAGGACTGTGCCGAACACACCGCCTGGCAACTGTGTCTGGCCCCGGTACAGCTCCGCTGCGACGATGCCGCCATGCTGACCGCCGCCCCGCTCTACCACCAGCTCGCAGAGCAGATCCACACGATGATCCGCAGCGGCACGCTGCGTGCCGGCGAGAAGGTGCCGTCGGTGCGCCGCCTGTCCGCGCAGCAGCAGGTCAGCGTGTCGACCGTGCTGCAGGCCTACCAGAAGCTCGAGGACGCCGGCGTGATCGAGGCGCGCCCGCAATCGGGCTACTACGTGCGCCGGCCCGTCACGCCGATGGCGGAGCCCGCGCCGTCGAAGCCGCCGCAGCGCCCGATGGCCGTCGAGGTGAACGCGATGGCCGAGGCGATGCTCGCCGCGGGGCAGGACCCGAGGATGGTCTCGTTCGGCTCGGCGTGCCCGCAGGGGGAGCTCTTCCCGCTCGAGCGCATCCGCCGCGTGCTCGCCTCGCGCGCGCGCCGCGACCGCGTGTCGCTCGGCCGCTACGGCATCCCGCCCGGCGCGGATGCGCTGCGGCGCGCGATCGCGCGCCGCGCGCTCGAATGGGGCTGCCGCTTCGACCACCGCAACCTCGTCACCACCAACGGCTGCATGGAGGCGCTGAACCTCTGCCTGCGCGCGGTGACGCAGCCCGGCGACACCGTGGCGCTCGAGTCGCCGACCTACTACGGCTTCCTGCAGATCCTGCAGTCGCTCGGCCTGAAGGCGCTCGAGATCCCGACCGACCCGCGCACCGGCATCTCGCTCGAGGCGCTCGCGCTCGCGCTCGACACGCGCAGCGTGAAGGCGGTGCTGGTCATGCCGTGCGTGTCGAACCCGATCGGCGCCACCATGTCCGACGCGGCGAAGAAGCGACTGGTCGAGCTGTGCGCGGCGCGCGGCGTGCCGTTGGTCGAGGACCACATCTACGCCGAACTGAACTACGACACCTCGGGCATGCGCGCCGCCAAGGCCTATGACCGCACCGGCAACGTCATGCTGTGCAGCTCGTTCTCGAAGACGCTCGCGCCGGGCCTGAAGGCCGGCTGGATCGAGCCCGGCCGCTGGGCCGACCGCATCCGCATGCTCAAGTGGGTGGCGAGCGGCGGCCAGACCGAACTCGTCGAGTTGTCGGTGGCCGAGCTGCTGGAGTCGGGCGGCTACGAGCGCTCGCTCCGGGCGCTGCGGCGCCGACTCGCGCAGCAGGTGGACGCCGCGCGCTCGGTGATCGCCGACAGCTTCCCCAGGGGCACGCGCGTCACGCGCCCGGCCGGCGGCTTCATCCTCTGGGTGGAGCTGCCCAGGGGCTGCGACACCATCGCGCTCTTCGGCCAGCTGCTCGAGCGCGGCATCAGCATCGCGCCGGGCCCGATGTTCTCGGCCACGCAGCGCTACCGCAACTGCATGCGCATCAGCCTCGGCCAGCCCTGGGACGAGCGCGCCGAACGCGCGCTGCGCGAAGTCGGCAGGCTCGCGGCGCTGCAGGCATGATCGACATCGGCGCGAACCTGACGCACGCCGCCTTCGAGGCGGACCTCGACGCGGTCGTCGCGCGCGCGCGCGAGCACGGCGTCGAGGCGATGGTCGTCACCGGCACCAGCGTCGCCGAGAGCCGCCGCGCGGCCGGCCTCGCCGCGACGCATCCGGGCGTGCTGTACGCGACCGCCGGCGTGCATCCCCACCACGCCAGCGAATGCGACCCGCAGACCATCGACGCGCTGCGCGACATCGCCACGCTGCCCGGCGTCGTCGCGATCGGCGAGTGCGGCCTGGACTTCAACCGCAACTACTCGCCGCATCCCGACCAGGAAAAGTGGTTCGTGGCGCAACTGGAACTCGGCTGCGAGCTCGGCAAGCCGCTTTTCCTGCACTCGCGCGACGCGTATCCGCGCTTCGCCGACATCCTGCGCGCGCACCGCGACCGTCTGCCGCGCGCGGTCGCGCACTGCTTCACCGGTTCGGGCGAGGAACTGCACGCGTACCTCGACCTCGGGCTCTACGTCGGCATCACCGGCTGGATCTGCGACGAGCGCCGCGGCGCCGGACTGGTCGAACTCGCGCGCGAGATCCCCTCCGACCGGCTGCTCGCGGAGACCGACGCGCCCTACCTCACGCCGCGCGACCTGCGACCGCAGCCGAAGGCGCGCCGCAACGAACCGGCCTTCCTGCCGCACATCGTGCGCGCCATTGCCCGCGCCCGAGGCGAGCCGCCCGAGGCGGTCGCCGCCGCCACGACGCGCAACGCCCGCACGTTCTTCGGCCTCGGCTGAGCGCAAACAGGGGGCGTTTCCGGCCTTATCTCCCGGTCTCGCCGGCGCCGGGCACCCCCTAGGATGGCGGGACTTCCGGAGGAGTGCGTGTCCGCCGTCCCGACCCCCGCCGCGCCGCGCCGACTAGGCCGATTCGAGATCCTGCGCATCCTCGGCAAGGGTGCGCAGGGCACTGTATACCTCGCCCGCGACACGCACCTCGGGCGCGAAGTCGCGTTGAAGACCCTGAACCTCGGCGCCGCCGGCGCGGCAGACCGCGTGCGCGCGCTGCTCGACGAGGCGCGGCTGGTCTCGCGCCTGCAGCATCCGAACATCGTCACCCTCTACGACGCCGGCGAGGACGCCGGCGCGCCCTATCTGGTCTTCGAGTACGTCGAGGGCCGGCCGCTGTCGGCCGAGATCTCCGAGGCCGGCCGCATCCCGCCGGCGCGCGCCGCCGAACTCGCCCGGCAGGTGCTGAAGGGCATCGCGCTGGCGCACGCGCAACACGTGGTGCACCGCGACCTGAAGCCGGCCAACATCATGCTGTCCAAGGACGGCGCCGCTCGCGTCATGGACTTCGGCATCGCGCGCCACTCGAGCACCGCGCAGGGCGGCGAGCGCGCGCTCTACGGCACGCCGGCCTACCTGCCGCCGGAGTACATCGACCGGCGCGAGTTCACCGAGCGCGGCGACGTGTTCGCCACCGGCATGGTGCTCTACGAGATGCTGACCGGCGCGCCCGCGGTGTCCGGCCGCACCGTGTTCGAGATCCTGCACCGCATCGCCAACGAGCCCTTCGCGCCGCCGTCGAACGCGGCGCCCGAGGTGGACGAGCGGCTCGAGGCGATCGTGATGCGCGCGCTCGCCAAGGACCCCGCCGCGCGCTACGAAAGCGCGGACGCCATGGACGCCGCGCTCGGCGAGTGGCTCGCGCCCGCCGCCCCCGCCGCGACCGACGAGAGCGGCACGCTGGAATTCCTCATCCGACGCATGCGCCACAAGAGCGACCTGCCGGCGCTGTCGAACACCATCGGCGAGGTGAACCGCGCGGTCAGCTCGGGCAACGAGCGCGCGAGCGTGCTGTGCGACGCGATCCTGAAGGACTTCTCGCTCACCAACAAGCTGCTGCGCATGGTGAACACCGCGTTCTTCCGCCAGTACGGCGGCGCGATCGGCACCGTGTCGCGCGCGGTGGCGATCCTCGGCTTCGACAACGTGCGCAACGTCGTCATGTCGCTGGTGCTGGTCGAGCACCTTCAGAACAAGGCGCAGGCCGGGCCGCTGCGCGACGAGATCGCCGCCGCCTACCTCGCCGGCGTGATCGGCCGCGAGCTGGCCCAGCGGCTGGGCATCCGCGACGCCGAGGAAATGTTCATCTGCGCGATGTTCCACCGCCTCGGCAAGCTCCTCGCCACCTTCTACCTGCACGAGGAAGTGCAGGCCGTCGAGCGGCTGTGCCAGGGCAACGGCCTGGACGAGGCGCGCGCGGCGCGCGAGGTGCTCGGCGTCAGCTACGCCGAGCTCGGCGCGGGCATCGCGAAGCACTGGGGCTTCCCGGAGCCGATCCTCGCCAGCATGAGCGCGCTGCCCGAGGGTCCGGTATCGAAGGCCTCGTTCGACGAGAACCAGGGTCGCGCGCTGGCCGAGCTCTCGGGCGCGCTCGTCGACCTGGTGCGCACGCCGGAAGCGGACGCCCGCGCGCGCGGCCTGGCGGCGCTGCAGGCGCGCTTCGGCAAGGCCACCGGACTCGACGCGCAGGCGATGCGCGGCGTGGTCACGGGCTCGATCGACGTCCTCGGCCGCGACGCCGAGATCCTCGGCTTCGCGACCCGCAACAGCCCGCTAATGGCGGCCGCGCGCAGCTGGGGCGGCAAGCACGAGGTCGAACCGGCGCCGCAGGGGGCCCCCGGCGCCACCACCGCGGTGGAAACCCTGGTCAGCGACACCCGCATCGGCGACGCCGAACCCGAGGCGCTCGACGCGCCGCCGGAGAACGCCACGCCAGAGCGGCGCAAGGCCGTGCTCGCCTCGGGCGTGCAGGACATCACGCAGGCGCTGGTCGGCGAATTCACGCTGAACGACCTGCTGCGCAGCATCCTCGAGACCATGCTGCGCGGCATCGGCTTCAAGCGCGTGGTGATGTGCATCCGCGACGCCGGCGGGACCGCGCTGCGTGCGCGCTTCGGCTTCGGCGAGGACGTGCAGAAGCTGGTGCAGGACGGCTTCGCGATCCCGCTCGGCGGCTCGCGCGACGTGTTCTTCGCCGCGATCTCGACCGGCACCGACGTCGTGCTGCCGGACCTGGAGGACCCGCGCATCGCGCCGCACGTGCCGGCCTGGTACCGCGGCCGCGTGCGCGCGCGCGGCATGATGCTGTTCCCCATCGTGGTCAACAAGCGCCCGGTGGGACTGATCTACGCCGACGCCGACCACGCCGACGCGCTGTCGCTGCACGCGGAGGAGCTCAACCTCCTGAAGACCCTGCGCAACCAGGCCGTGCTGGCGATCCGCCAGAAGACCTGAGCGCGGCCCTCAAGTCCGCCGCCGGCCGGCCGATAACACGGTGAAGAAGCCGGGAACCGCCATGGATCATGCCAATACCTGCGCCGTGATGTTCGCCGACGTGGCGGGCAGCACCGCCCTCTACGAACGCATCGGGGACCGCGCCGCCCTCGCCCTCGTCGCCGCGTGCCTCGACGGCATGCGCGGCGTCGTCGTGCGCCATGGCGGGCGGGTCGTCAAGAACGTCGGCGACGGCCTGATGGTCGCGTTCCCCGAATCCAGCGCCGCGGCCCGCGCGGCGATCGAGCTGCAGGAGTCGCGCGCCGGCGCCGGCGACGGCCTTTCACTGCGCGTCGGCTTCCACGCCGGCCGGGCGATCGAGCGCGACAGCGACCTCTTCGGCGACGCGGTGAACCTCGCCGCGCGCATCGGCGACCTCGCCAAGCCGGGACAGATCCTCACCACGCTCGAGACCGTGCACCAGTTGCCGGGCAGCTTTCGCGCCGTGACGCGGCCCTTGGGCAGCATCGCGGTGAAGGGCAAGGCACTGCCGGTGGAGGCCCACGAGGTGGTCTGGGACTGGAGCCCCGACGTCACCATGGTCGAGGCGCGTGTGCAGCCGCGCGAGCCGGCGCGCGAGCGCCTGCTGCTCGAGGTCGGCGAACGCCGCTCCGAATTCGCACCGCCGGCGCAGCAGCTCACGCTGGGGCGCGACGCGGCGAACGATGTCGTCGTGCCGGCACCTCGCGCCTCGCGCCAGCATGCGCGCGTCGAGTTCCGCAACGGCAAGTTCGTGCTCGTGGACTTCAGTTCGAATGGCACGTTCCTGCGCGTCGATGGCGAGCGCGACGTGGTGCTGCATCGCGAGGCGGCGCCGCTGCGCGGCAGCGGCTGGATCTTCCTCGGGGCCGCGTCGGAGCGCCCGGAACCCGGGCACGCGGTGCGCTACTGTTGCGCCTGAACGCGCCGGCCTACCTTCGGCGACGACCGCTCGGCGGGTAGGCACTCCAGTCGAGCATGTCCAGCACCTCCTGGACCACGCCGTCGTAGGAAAACTGCACCCAGACGACGCGCCGCTCTTCGTAGTACCGGTAGGGATACTCCCAGACGTCGCGCTGCAGGCGCTCGAACCGCACCACCGGCGGCGACGGCGGCCCGAGCAGTTCACGGACTTCCTTTGCCGAGGTCGTGCCGGAGACAAGGCGCGCGAAGTTCTCGCGCGTGAGGCGCGGCTCGACCGCGGCGGCGAGCACGCCGTCCTTGCCGAACCGGGCGACGAAGGTCTGGCGCCCAGCGGGCAGGCGCGGGAAATACAGCACGGTGCCGCCATCGGGCGCGGCGGCCTCGTCGGCCGGCGGCCCCATCAACTCCAGCACCTCGGCGCGCGTCGCGCGACCGGGGACGAGCGTGTGACCATCGAACGACGCGCAGCCGGCCGCCAGCAGCACCGACAGCGCAGCGGCCACGAGGCGCATCGCGGCGCTCAGGGCATGCTCGGACCGCTCGGC
Source organism: uncultured Enterobacteriaceae bacterium (assembly GCA_964617355.1). Classification (GTDB taxonomy): domain Bacteria; phylum Pseudomonadota; class Gammaproteobacteria; order Burkholderiales; family SG8-39; genus CAZTDU01. The sequence continues at coordinate 15,847 of CAZTXP010000175.1, read as the reverse complement.
GGGTACGCCGACCAGTCGAGCATGTCGAGGACTTCGCGCACCAGGCCGTCTCCCGAGAACTGCACCCAGAGCACGCGGTACTCGTCGTAGTAGCGGTAGGTGTATTCCCAGACGTCGCGCTGCTGGCGCTCCATGCGCACCGCGCGCTTGGGCGGGCCGAAGATCTCGCGTACCTGGGCCGTGGTCGACTTCCCGGCCACGAGGCGCGCGATGTTGTCCTTGTTGACGCGGGGGTCGAACGGAGCGCCCTCCAGGGACGCGCACCCCGCCAAGGCTGCCAGCATGATCGTCGCGATGATCCGGATGGTGCGCATCCTGCCTCCTGTCGCACGCACCCGGCCGCGCCGGGTGCCTTGCCGTCGCCAACAGCGCGACGCTACTCGCCCTTCCCGGGGTTGGGCGAGAAATGCTTGGCGAACTTGTCCGGCACGCCCTTCCACTGGTCGGCATCCGCCGGGGCCGTGCCCTTGCGGGTGATGTTCGGCCACTTGCCGGCGTACTCGGTGTTCAATTTCAGCCACTTCTCGGCCTTGGCGTCGGAATCCGGCACGATGGCCGCCGGCGGGCACTCGGGCTCGCAGACGCCGCAGTCGATGCACTCGTCCGGGTGGATGACGAGCATGTTCTCGCCTTCGTAGAAGCAGTCCACGGGGCAGACTTCGACGCAGTCCATGTGCTTGCACTTGATGCAGTCTTCGGTGACGACGTAGGTCATGATGGCTTCGCGGGTGGAAAGTTGAATTATCGCACCGCCGCCCCCACCATGGCACCCCATGGACGTGACGACCGCGAGTTTCGAACGCGAGGTGATCGAGGCCTCGAAGACCGTGCCCGTGCTGGTGGATTTCTGGGCGCCCTGGTGCGGCCCGTGCCGCAGCCTCGGCCCCATCCTCGAGAAGCTCGAGGCGGCCTGCGAAGGGCGCTTTCGATTGGCGAAGGTCAATTCCGACGAGAACCTCGAGATTTCGCAGGCGCTCGGCGTGCGCTCCATCCCCGACGTGCGCCTCTTCGTCGACGGCAAGGTCGCCGGCCAGTTCATGGGCGCCCTGCCCGAGGGCCAGGTCCGCGCGTTCCTCGACCGCCACATTCCGCCCCGCGAACTGGCGCTCGCCAAGGCCGCGATCGACGCCGGCCGGCTCGACGAAGCCGAGTCGTTGCTCGCCGCGATCCGCCCCAACATCGACTGGGACGCGAAGGTCGAGTCCCTGCGGCAGGCGATCGCGTTCGCGCGCGCCGGCGGCGGTGACGAAGCTGCACTCCTCGCCCGCATCGCCGCGAACCCGGCCGACCACGAATCCCGCCTCGCGCTCGCCGGCCTGAAAGCTGCGCGCAAGGATTGGCGCGGCGCGCTCGACGAACTGCTCGAGAGCGTGCGCCGCGACAAGCAGTGGAAGGACGCCGAGGCGCGCAAGCAGATGCTCGCGATCTTCAACCTCGCGGCCGGGGACGCCGACCTCGTATCCGAATACCGGCGCAGACTGGCCTCGACGCTGCACTGAGCGCAGCCGCGCGTCAGAAGCGCAACACCGCTGTGCCGTGAATGCGGGTTGCGCCGCGTCCGGTGCGGGGCGTGCCGTCCACCACGCGCGCCGCGTCGATCACGAACTGGAGATCCGGTCCCCGCGCAAAGCGCCAGCCGATGCCGTAGCTCGCGACGCCCTCGCCCGTGACCTCGCTTGGCTGCGCATTGAGGCGGCGGGATCGACCGGCGTCGACGAAGCCCACCGCCTGGTGCCCGCCGCCGAACCGGGGCGATGCGAGTTCGAGGTGCGCGCGCAGGCCGCGATCGCCAGCCGCCTCGCGCTCGGGAAGGCCCCGCACGGCGTTCGCTCCCCCGAGCCCGAACTGCTCCGCCGCCACCAAGGGCGCGGAAGCCTGCTGCCCCGCGGCCCGTGCGATGATGACCCACCCACCGGCCAGCCCCTCCGCACAGGACGCTTCGAACTGGAGGTTGGACCACGCGGCCCGCGCGCCTGCGCGCGACGCGGCATACGTCGCGTCGTCGTTGCGCATGCCGCCCGGCACGTTGCGCTGCACGACGAGCGAGAATCCCGCCGAGCGGCCCGCGCCAGCTCGCTGATACCGGTACGCGAGGCTCGCCGGCCTGGCCGTCACCGAGGTGCCGAGATTGACGCCGAAGAAGTCGACGATGTCGCGATAGCGCCGCTCGTCGTAGCCGACCTCGAGCGAGCGACGCTCGGCTTCCGTTCGCACGAGGTTGCGCACGTAGCGCGCGTTCCAAGACGCCGAGCTGCCGGCGATGTTGAAGAGATCCGATACCCTGCCCACCGTCACCTTCGAGTAGCTCGCGCCCACGCTGATCGCATCGCCGAGCGACGGCAGGGGTACGAGGTAGGACGCCGAGAGCTGCATCACCTTGCGCGGGAACTCGGGTGACGTCGACGCGGCGAGGGTCGCCTGGTGCCCCGCGGAGAACGCGTCATGGTGGCTCCAGCTCGCGCTGGCGCGCGAACGCCCGGTCTGCACAGTCCCGGTGTTCGTCCAGACCAGTTGCGACCGCGATTGCGGCGCCTCCGCGACCTTCACCTCGACGTCCACCGTCCCCGGCGCAGCGCGCGAGTACTCGAGCGTCGCCGAACGGCCCGGATTGTCGTTGAAGAGCGCGAGCTGCCGGCCGAGGGGCTCGAGGCGCGGCGTCGCGCCCTCGCGCAGCTCGGGCAACTGCGAACGCACCCGCTCCTCGGTCAGCGCGGCCAGCCCCGTGACCCGCACGTTCGCGATCCGCACCTCGTCGACGCGGAACCGGAAGATCCCGTCGCCGGCGAGCGAGGGCTGGCGCTCGACGCTCACCATCTCGTACCCGGCTTCGCGATAGGCCTCGAGGACCGCGGCGCGCGCGGCGGCGACGTCCTCGTTGCCGCGATCCCCGCCGACGAAGCGCGCGAGGCGCGCAAGCAGCACCTCGTTCGGCACGAGCGAGTTGCCCTCGATCGCGAAGCCGTGAATCGCAAACCGCGCAAGGCGCAGCCAGTCCGCCGCCGGCGACGAGGGCGGCTGCGCTTGCGCCCATGTGATTGCGCACGCCGGCAGGAGCGCAAGCGCCGCGACCTGGCGCACTGCGGCTATTGTGTCGCGTCGGAGCCGAAGGTCGGCCCCGTGCTGCCGCCGGGATCGGGTTCCACGAAGACCCAGGTATCCGACTGGCTGGCCGACTGCCCGAAGCCGGGCGCCCCGCATTCCTCGGGACCGCCCGTGCAAGGTCCTTCGGTGCGCTCGACGATCGTGTTCTCGCCATTGCCCTCGTTGCCCGCCGGCTGCGACGGCTCCGGGCGCGGCAGCGGCGCCGGCGGGTCCTGCGGCGGCGGCGCGGGCGTCGGCGCCGGGGCGCCGAAGTTCGGATCGATCTGCTGCTCACGCACGACGGCCGTCACGAAGGACTCCTTCTGCGAGTCCGTCATGTTGACCAGCGCGTCGACGAGCGCGCGATCGACGGGATCGGAACGCGGGTTCAGGCCCAGTTCCTGCGTCAGGCGCTCGCGCGCGACGAACGCGTCCACCGCCGCCTTCGCGGCATCGACCCGCCGGCGCGCCTCGTCCGGCGACACGGCGTCGATGCCCCGCGTGAGCCCGCCGATCAAGTCGTTCAGCTTGTCGAAGTCCCGCACCGCGAGCCTGCCCTCCTCCGCATCCTGCTCGCCCGTGCGCGCGGCGGTCCGCCGCACGTGCTCTTCCCAGACGGCGCGGACCGCCTGCCCGGCCTTCTCGGCGTCGCTGCAGCCGCCAGGCCGGGCCGCACAGGCGGCGACGTCCATGGCCTTCTGCGTGGAATGCACCACGGAGAGGGCACGCGCCACGATCGCCTCGTCCGAACAGACCGCCGCATTGCAGCCCGAGACGCCGCCGAACGACGCGCCGCTGCCGCTGCCCGACACGACCGGCGGCGGCACGAACCCCGGGTCGGCATTGGACAGGCCCGGGCGGGTGCCGAGGCCGGTCGATGCGCCGAGGACCGCCCCCGCCGAACTCTGCGCAGCGGGCGCGCCGTTCGGCGTGCGCACGAAGCGCAGCAGGTCGTAGCGATCGCTGTAGCTGTACGCGTACGTGGTGCCGCCACTTTGCACGGAGGCGCTGGTCGGCGGCACGAAATGGCCGTCCTGAGAGTACGTGTTCAGGCTGGGGATCCAGGTCTGCTGCCAGAATTCCGCTTCCGCAGGCGAGATCCATATCCCGGTGTATTCCCCGGAACCCGACGATGTCTCCGCGCGCGATTCCGAGTAGGTGCGCCGCACGACCAGGGCGCTCGACCCGTTGAGGCCCTGCCCGGGTCGGTAGGTTGTCTCGCTCCTCGCCTCGGTGCGGGTGCCGGTCGATTCGTCCTGCTTGAAGAGGACGCGTACGGTATCCAGCGACGGGGGGGGAACCGTGCGCGTCTCCGTTCCCGTCACCGTCCATCCGCCGGGCGACTGGGTGGTCGTCGTGGAGCTGCTGGACACGGAGTCCGGCAGCGTCGTCAGGACCTGGCTCCCGCGCAGCAGCGCGACCGAGACGGTCGTCGTGCTGGTGTCGGTGCTGGAGCCATAGGCGTACTGGGCATTCGAGGGATCGTCGTAATACCCGTCCGCCGCGGAGCCGGAGGCCTCGCGGCGGGTGCCGAAGACCGGATCGGCCTGTACGAATGCCGGTCCGCTCGCCGACGCCCTGGCGATCCGCGAGGGTTCCACGGCGCGCACGCCGCCGAGCGCCGCCGCTCGGTCGGCACCCGCAAGCTCGACGCCCGCCGCGCTGAACACGCGGGAGCTGCTCTCCACGGTCGTGCTGCCGTCGGCGAATTCCCGCACCCAAACCGCCCCCGAAGGCAGCGGCACCACCGACAGCTGGCGGAAGAATCCGTAGGTGAGCGTCGCCTTCACCTGCCCCGATGCGTCCACGATGCGCACGCCGAGGCTGGACGATGCGGCCGACCCGTTCCACTGCACGAAGGCGATGGCCCAGCCGCCGCGCGCGAGGCCCTTGATCTCCACGGGTGCGCCGTTGGAGGGCAGCAGGGCGAGCCCGGTGAGGTTCCCGGAATCGCGAACGATGTTGAAGCTGAAGGCGTCGGAAATGCCGTTGAAGTCGTTGCGCGCAACCAGGACCGCACCATCACCCGCCTGCGATGCCGCGCTCAGGTTCGACTGCACCCCCGTGGGGAACTGCGTCGCCGGATCGGACGACTGGTAGGTCCAGCTGGCGCTGGCGACGGACTGCGACGCGAAGCCGTAGGCGAACGTGCCGCGCTCCTCCACCGTCACGCGCCCGTCGGTCGAGGCGCTGCTGCCAAAGGCGCGCACGTTCTGGTTCGTCTCTCCATAGGCGTCGCCGGCCGAGGGAGCCGGAAGGTCCACCTGGTAGCCGCCCAGGCGAATCGTTCCGCCCGTGCCCTGCGGCGATTCCGCCAGCACCTCCGCGCCCGGGTCCACGGACAGCGTCGCGGCCGCGTCGAGGTCGATCCGGCCCGCCTTCGCGCTGGCCGCATCCGCGGACACGTCGAGCACCGCCCCGCGTTCGACCTTGATGTCGGCGCTCGCCGACGCGACGATCGTGCCTTGGCCGCCCGAGTCCGAGCGCGCGTCCACGCGCCCGGCCAGGTTCACCCTGTCGGCGAAGAACCCAACGGCCCCGCGCCGGGCAACGATGTCCCCCGCCGCGCGCACCGTGTCGCCGGGGCGCGTCTCGACGTTGAACTGCATGCCGCCGAGCTGGTCGGTGCCCACGACGAGCGCCGACCCCGCCGCGAGCACCGCCTGGCCCTGCGGCGTCTCGATGCGGCTGCCGGCCTCGGTCGTCACGTTCTTCGCGAACAGCCACACCTGCCCTCCGGAAGGGCTCTGCGCCGCGGTCGTGATGCGCGCGCCCGCCTGCACGGTGATCGCGCCACTGCCGGCGCCGTCGAACGCGTAGCGGCCGGCGAGGAAGTCCGCGTTCGCGATGTCGCGCGTCGAGGCGATGAGCCCGGCCGTGTCGACGACCGAGGCGCCCCCGAACACGATGCCGTTCGGGTTCACGAGGAACACGCGGCCGTTCGACTCGAGCCGCCCGAGGATGCTCGATGGATCCCCGCCCGTCACCCGGTTGAGGATCGCGCTCGCGGCGTTCAACTGCACGAAGCGGGTGGTCTCGCCGTTGCCGATCGAGAAGGACTGCCAGTTGACGATCGCGCCCGGCGTATTGATGACCTGCAGCAGGCCGGGAGAAGGGTTCGAAAGCTGGGCGGCGCCCGCCTGCACCGATGCGCCCGAAGGATTCGCCAGGGCTTCCACCGTGGCGAGCGCCGTGGCGACGGCGGCCGCTGCGGTGCGCGCTCGCGGCCCTCTTGCCAATCGGCTGCAATGGTTCGTCGGCATCCCGTCCCTCCGCCCTCGAACGAATCGCGCGCACGATAGGCCCGTCCGGACGCTCGGGTAAATGATGCAGATGCACTATCCCCAGTCACCGGATTCCTGCCTACCATCTCGCCATGGAAGACCGCCTTAGCGAAGCCCTGCTTGCGCTCTACGCGCTCGTGCGCGGCATTCCCACCGCGGGCTTCCGGGACGAGGCGCTGGACGCGATCAAGCCCTTCCTGCCGTTCCACCGCGCGCAATGGGGCACGTACATCCAGGACGGCGACGACTGGACCGTGCACTCCTATCACCCGCACGGCATGTCGATCGAGAAGCACCTCGAATGGCGTCGCCTGCGCCAGCATGACCAGGTCGCGCAACGAATCTCGTCCCATCCGGGCCGCACATTCAGCGTCGACATCCTGCGCCAGCGCATGGCGATCCATCCGGACATGCTCGAGCACATCCGGAAGTGGGGACTGGAACGGACCTTGTCGACCGCCTGGCGCGACCCGCTGGTGCAGATCTGGGTGGCGATCGGGGTGCACCGAGGCGCCGCGGATCCCCCGTTCAGCGAACGCGACCGCCGGCTGATGCAGCAGCTGGTGCCGCATCTCATCCAGGCGTGGAACGCGAACGCGATCCTCTACACCGACCGGACCACGGCGAGCGACCGCGAGCCCGCGCGGCGGCGCGCGCTGGTCGATCGCGAGGGGCTCATCACGTCGGTGGAACCGGGATTCGCGGAACTGCTGCGATCCGAATTCGTGGATTGGCAGGGGCCGCGACTGCCGGCCGCGCTGACGAAGGCCATCCTCGGTCGCGAGGCAGACGCCTACCGCGGCAGGACCCTCGCTGCGGCTCGCCTGCGGGAGACGCGCGACGGCCTGCACCTCGTCGCCGTCCGGCCGCTGGCCCCCGTCGACCGCCTGACGGCTCGCGAACTGGCCGTGGCGCGCGATTTCGCGGCTGGCCGGACCTACAAGGAGATCGCGGCCGGCTACGGGGTATCTCCAGCGACGGTGCGCAACCAGTTGCAGACCGTCTACGGGAAGCTGGACGTCGGCAGCAAGATCGCGCTGGCCAAGGCCCTGCGCGAAGACGCCTGAGCGATCCTATCCCTTCACGCAAAGCACCTGCTTCAGCGTGTGCACCACCTCGACGAGGTCGGACTGGTTCGCCATGACCTCGTCGATGTCCTTGTAGGCGCCCGGGATCTCGTCCAGCACGCCGCGGTCCTTGCGGCAGATCACGCCGGCGGTCTGGCGTTCCAGGTCCTCGGTCGAGAAGGCCTTGTGCGCGGCGTTGCGGCTCATGCGCCGGCCGGCGCCGTGCGCGCAGGAGTGGAAGCTCGCGGCCGAGCCCTTGCCGCGCACGATGTAGCTGCGCGTGCCCATGCTGCCCGGGATGATGCCGAGTTCGCCCTCGCGCGCGCGGATCGCGCCCTTTCGCGTCAGCCAGACGTCGGCGCCGAAGTGCGTCTCGCGCTCGACGTAGTTGTGGTGGCAGTTCACCGCCTCGGTGGTGACCTCGAACGGCGGCAGGTGACGGTGCAGCGCGTCGAGGACGAGTTCCATCATCGCGGCGCGGTTGGCGCGGGCGTAGTCCTGCGCCCAGCCCACCGCGGCGACGTAGTCGTCGAAGTGCTGCGCGCCTTCGCGGAAGTACGCGAGGTCGCGGTCCGGCAGTTGCAGCTGCGCGCGCTCGGCGTCGCGCCGCGCGAGCTCGATGAAATAGGTGCCGATGGCGTTGCCGATGCCGCGGCTCCCCGAATGCAGCATCACCCAGGCGCGCTGCGACTCGTCCAGGCACAACTCGATGAAGTGGTTTCCGCCGCCGAGCGTCCCGAGCTGCCGTACCCAGTTCGAGCGCTTGCCGACGCGCTTCTCGACGCCGGGATGGCGCTCGAGGATCGCGCGCAGCCCGCGCTTGAAGGGCTTCGCGGCGGCGTCCAGCGCATCGCGCTCGTCGTGCTGCTCGAAGCCCACCGGCACGTCGCGCGTGACCTGGTCGAAGACCTTGCGCAGCTTGCGCTCGTCGAGGTCGTTCGCCGTGAGCGACAGGCGTGCGGCGATCATGCCGCAGCCGATGTCCACGCCGACCGCCGCCGGGATGATCGCCCCTCGGGTCGGGATGACCGAGCCCACCGTCGCGCCGATGCCGAGGTGCACGTCGGGCATCGCCGCGACGTGCGAATGCACGATCGGCAGCTTCGAGATATTGACCAGCTGCTGGCGCGCCGCCGGCTCGAGCGCGTCGGTGTAGACGCGCACCGGGACAAGGCCTTCGCGGATTTCCTGGCGCACGGGCATGCGACAATTATCGCCGGGGAGGAAACAACATGCTGAAACGTATCGCCGCGGCCGCCATAGCTGCGCTCGTCGCCACCGGCGCGCTCGCGCAGGCCTGGCCCCAGAAACCTGTGAAGCTCGTCGTGCCGGTGACCACCGGCGGGCCGAGCGACCTCGTCGCGCGCATGCTCGCCGACAAGCTCGCCGCCTCGCTCGGCAAGCCGGTGATCGTCGAGAACCGCCCCGGCGCGTCGCAGACCGTGGGCGCGAACGCCGTGGCCAAGTCCGACCCGGACGGCTACACGCTGCTGCAGGCCGCCGCCAACATGGCGATCAACCCGATCCTGATGAGCGACCTGCCCTTCGACACCATGAAGGATTTCGCGCCGGTGTCGATGACGCACCTGACGCCGTACGTGTTCGTCGTGAGCAGCCAGTCGGCGCCTAAGACGCTGGACGAGCTGATCCGCGCGGTGCGCGAGAACCCGGCCAAGGTCACCTACGGCACCACCGGCCAGGGCAGCCCGCAGCAGCTCGCGACGCTGCTGCTCGCGCAGATGGTGAGCGGCCTCGGCGGCATGACCGAGGTGCAGTACAAGGGCAGCTCGGCGGCGCATCCCGACCTGATCTCCAACCGCATCACCTTCATGATCGACCCGCTCGCCGCGTCCGCGCCGCACATCAAGGCCGGCTCGCTGCGCGCCCTTGCCGTGAGCACGCCGCAGCGCTACCCGGCGTTCCCCGACGTCCCGACCGCTACCGAGAAAGCGGTGCCCGGCTACGACTTCGCGAGCTGGGGCGGCATCTTCGCGCCTGCCGGCATCCCGGCCGACGTGATGAAGCGCCTGAACACCGAGATCGCCGCCGCGCTCGCCAGCCCCGACCTGAAGAAGCGCATGGACGACATGGGCCTGATCGGCAAGGCGAGCTCGCCGGAGGAGTTCCGCAATTTCGTGCAGAGCGAAATGACCCGCTGGGGCGGGCTGCTGAAGAAGAAGCCCTGAACGACGCGTGCTAGGCTAGCCGCGACCTCGCAGGGAGATGTGCCATGAGCCATGACGCAAGCAACGCCCCCGTCCCCTACATGGAGCGCACGCGCAACTACTACCGTGCGCTCGGCTATGACACCGACTACACGTGGGCGACCTTCGACGACGTGCCCTTCGCGCGCCTCGCGAAGCCGCTGTCGGCCACCCGGGTCGCGCTGATCACCACCGCGGGCCCGTCCGACGGCACCAGCCGCGACGCGCGCGGACGCCGCGTGGTCTGGTCGTGCGAGATGGCGCACCCGCCCGCGGCCTTCGACACCGACGTCGCGTGGGATCGAGAGTCCACGCACGTCGACGACCGCGAGACCTACCTGCCGATCGACGCCGCCGGCCGCCTCGTGAAGGAAGGCGTGATCGGCGGCCTGACGCGCCGCTTCCACCGCGCGCCCACAGACTACAGCCACCGCAAGACCATCGAATCGGACGCTCCCGAGATCCTGCGCCGGCTGCAGGAAGACGAGGCCCAGGCCGCGATCCTCACCGCGTTGTGACCGGTCTGTCACCAGACCGTGAGTCTGGTCTCCCGGCACCTCGAGGCGAACGGCATTCCCACCGTCGTCATCGGCTCGGCGCGCGACATCGTCGAGCACTGCGGCGTGGCGCGGTTCCTGTTCACCGATTTCCCGCTCGGCAATCCCTGCGGCCACCCGTGGGATCGCGAGATGCAGGCGGCGATCGTCGCGCAGGGCGCGAAGCTGCTCGAATCCGCGACCGCGCCGCGCACCACCGTGCGCGCGTCGTTCGAGTGGAAGGACGATCCGGGCTGGCGCGAGCGCTACAACCGCGTGCGCCCGGAAGACCGCGAGCGGCTGCTCGCCATCGGCAACGCGCGGCGACAGTCGCAGGCCGCGCGCAAGGCCGGCTGAGGCTCGCTCAGGCGTCCTCGAAGATCGCCACCGCGCGCGTCCAGCCGGCGGACGCGCCGCGGATCTTGTGCGGGAAGCACGAGATCGTATAGCCCGTGGGCGGCAGCGCCTCGAGGTTGTGCAGCTTCTCGAGGTGGCAGTAGCCGATGTCGCGCCCGGCCTTGTGGCCCTCCCAGATCAGGCTCGCGTCGCGCGATTCGGCGTACTTCTCCGCGGTGTGCACGAAGGGCGCATCCCAGCTCCACGCGTCGGTGCCGGTGAGCCGCACGCCGCGTTCGAGCAGGACCATCGTCGCCTCGTAGCCCATGCCGCAACCCGCGCTCACGTAGTCCGGCTGCCCGTAGCGGGAGCCGGCGCGCGTGTTCACCACCACGATCTCGAGCGGCGACAGCCGGTGCCCGATGCGGGCGAGTTCGTCCTCGACGTCCTTCGCGGTGACGACATAGCCATCCGCGAAATGCCGGAAATCGAGCTTCACGCCCGGCTGGAAGCACCATTCGAGCGGCACCTCGTCGATCGCGATCGCGCGCTCGCCCTGGTTCATGGTCGAGTGGAAATGCCACGGCGCGTCGAGATGCGTGCCGTTGTGCGTGGAGAGCGACACCTTCTCCACCGCCCAGCCCTCGCCGTCGGGCAGGTCTTCCTTCGCGAGGCCCGGGAAGAACGCCGCGATCTGCGGCGCGGTGCTCTGGTGCGTGAAGTATTCGATTCGCGGCGCGAACGCCGGCGGGTCGCTCGCGACGTCGTTCTCGAGGAAGATCGACAGGTCGACGAAGCGCCGCGCCACGATCACGCCTTGCGGCTGCGTTCCCAGTCGGCGAGCGACTTGCCCTCCGCCACCAGCTTCTCGAGGAGCGGCGCCGGCTGCCAGTGCATCGAGCCGTAGGGCTCGCCGAGCGCCGCGCGGTACTTCTTCATCCCCTCGAGCAGCGTCTTCAGGCCGATCACGTCGGCGTGGAACATCGGCCCGCCGCGGTAGCGCGGGAACCCGTAGCCCGCCGCCCAGACGACGTCGATGTCGCTCGCGCGCATCGCCACGCCCACTTCGAGGATGCGGAAGCCCTCGTTCAGCAGCGGATACAGGCAGCGCTCGAGGATCTCGGCCTCGGTGTGCTGGCGCTGCGGCACGCCGAGCGACTTCGCGCGCGCGCGCAGGATCTCGATCGCCTCGGGATCGTCGATGCGGTCGCGGCCTTCGTAGCGGTAGTAGCCCTTGCCGTTCTTCTGCCCTTCGCGCCCGGCCTCGTACAGCGCGAAGTCCGCCTGGTAGTAGGTCGGGTCGGGCGGGAACTTGTCGGCGTTCGACTTGTGCACGCTGACCCCGACACCGATGCCGGCCATGTCGAACACCGCGAGGATGCCCATCGCCATGCCCCAGCCTTCGAGCGCCGAATCCACCTGCCGCGGCGTCGCGCCCTCGAGCACCATGCGCTCGGCCTCGCGGGCGTAGCCTTCCATCATGCGGTTGCCGATGAAGCCGTAGCAGACGCGCGCGAGCACCGGCGTCTTCTTCAGCGGCCGCGACAGGTCCATCGCGGTGCGGATCACGTCCGGCGCGGTGTCCTTGGTCCGTACGACTTCGAGCAGCGGCATCACGTTCGCTGGCGAGAAGAAGTGCAGGCCGATGACGTCGCTCTTCCGTTGCACGGCAGTGGCGATGTCCTCGATGTCGAGCGTCGAGGTGTTGGTCGCCAGCACCGCGCCGGGCTTCGCCACCTTCTCCAGCCGCGCGAAGATGTCTTTCTTCAATTGCGGGTTCTCGAACACCGCCTCGATGATCACGTCGGCGTCGCTCATCGCTGAATAGTCGAGCGCGCCGCTGATGAAGCCCATGCGCTTCGCCTTGTCCTCCGGCGTGAGGCGCCCGCGCTTCACCATGTTGTCGTAGGTCTTGCCGACCACGCCGAGGCCGCGGTCGAGCGCCTCCTGCGACGCATCAACCAGCGTCACCGGGATGCCGGCGTTCGCGAAGCAGATCGCGATGCCGCCGCCCATGGTGCCGGCGCCGATGATCGCGGCCTTCTTCAGCGGCCGAGCGGCGACTTCCTTGCCGATGCCCGGCACCTTGCGCGTCTCGCGCTCGGCGAAGAACACGTGCACCAGGGCCTTCGACTCGGTGGTCGCCTTGGCGCCGTTCACCAGCTCGGTCTCGTATTCCAGGCCCTTCGCGAGCGGCAGGCGCGCAGACGCGAGCACCGCCTCGATGGCGGTGAGCGGCGCCTGGCGGTTGCGGTACTGCTTCGCCGCCAGCGCCTTGAACTTCGCCACCACGTCCTCGCCCACCGGCTCCACCTTGCGCTCGCCGGTACGCCGCGGCGCGGAGAGCGACTTCGCATAGGCGATCGCCGCCCCGACGAGTTCGCCGTCGGCGACCTTGTCCACGAAACCGAGTTCCACCGCCTTCGCCGCATCCACCGGGCGCGCGCCGAGGATGAGGTCGAGCGCGTTCTCGATGCCGACGAGGCGCGGCAGCCGCTGCGTGCCGCCCGCGCCGGGGATGATGCCGAGCGTGACCTCGGGCAGCGCGAAACGCGAACCCGGCGCCGCGATGCGGTAGTGGCACGCGAGCGCGATCTCGAGGCCCCCGCCCATGACGGTGCCGTGCATCGCCGCGACCACCGGGAATGGCAGGCCCTCGAAGCGATTGAAGAGGATGCGGTACTCCTCTTCCTTCGGCGGCCCGGAGAACTCGCCGATGTCGGCACCCGAGAAGAAGGTGCTGCCCTCGCAGGCGAGCACGAGCGCCTTGCACGCCGGCAGTTCGTCGAGCGCCTTCGACAGCGCGGCGCGAACCTCCGCCGTGATCGTGTTGACGGGAGGGTTGTGGACCTTGAGGACGGCGACGCCGTCGTTGACATGGAGAGTGATCATTTGAGCTTCAGCAGGCGAATGGCGTTCTCTTTCATGATGAGCGGGCGAACCTCGGGCTTGATCGGCAGCTTCTCGAAATCCGCCAACCACCGGTCGGGCTGGATCACCGGGTTGTCGGTGCCGAAGAGCACGCGGTCCTTGAGCAGCGTGTTGGCGTACTGCACGAGCTTGGCCTCGAAGTACTTCGGCGCCCAGCCCGAGAGGTCGATCCAGACGTTCGGCTTGTGCGTCGCCACCGAGAGCTGCTCGTCCTGCCAGGGCACCGCGGGGTGCGCCATGACGATCTGCAGGTCGGGGAAGTCCGCCGCGACGTCGTCGAGCAGCATCGGGTCGGCGTACTTCAGGCGCAGGCCGCGCCCGCCCGGTTCGCCCGCGCCGATGCCGGTCTGCCCGGTGTGGAAGAGCGCCGGCACGCCGGCCTCGGCCAGCACTTCGTAGAGCGGGTACACCTTCGGGTCGTTCGGCGCGAAGCCCTGGATGATCGGGTGGAACTTGAAGCCCTTCACGCCGTAGTCGCGGATCAGGCGCCGCGCCTCGCGCACGCCCCACTGCCCGCGCGCCGGGTCGACGCTCGCGAACGGGATCGCGACATCGGCGTGCTCGTGCGCGAGCTCGGCGACTTCCTCGTTGGTGACGAAGTTCGCGAGGCCCATGCCGCCCTCGTGGTCCACCGTGAAGACGACGAAGGCCATCTTGCGCTCGCGGTAGTACGCCGCCATCTCGGGGATCGTCGGGTGCTTCACCTGGTAGCGGAAGTAGCGCCCGCGCGCCTCGAAGTACGCCTGCGTCTCCGGGTCCGGCATGATGCGCATCGACTTCTCGGCGTGCGTGTGGATGTCGATCGCGACGAGTTCGTCGACGTTCATCTTCTGGGTCATGGCTTTGCTCCGATCACTTCAGGTCCCGGGGGTTCGGCATAGAGGGCCTCGACCAGCGCGGCGCGGCGCGCGAGCACCGCGCGCTGGTTGATCGAGCCCTTGTCGGTCATTTCGCCTGCATCGAGCGACGGCAGTTCGTCGAGCAGCAGGATGCGCTCGACGCGATTCGAGCTGCCGGTCACGCCGCGGTCGTACGCGGCCAGCCTTGCGGCGAACGCCTCGCGCACGCGTGCGGCATCGCCGAGCGCCTTGCAAGCCTCGAGGTCGGGGAACACCAGCGCGGCGATGTCATCTCGCCCGGCGCCCGCGATCACCACGTCGCGCGCGAGCGGCGCGAAGGCCGCGATCAGCGCGGCGCGCAAGGGCCCGACGTGCACCCAGGTGCCGGTGGCGAGCTTGAAATCCTCGGCGACGCGGCCGCGGAAGAGCAGTCCCTTCGACGCGTCCGAGGTGTCTGCGAAGACGAACGCGTCGCCGAGGCGGTACCAGCCCTCCTCGTCGAACGCCTGCGCGGTCAGTTCCGGCTGGCGCCAGTAGCCCGGCGTGATGTGCGGGCCGCGCACGCGCATCTCCAGCTTGCCCTCGAAGGGCACCATCTTCAGCTCGGCGCCCGGCGGCGGCACGCCGACGTTGGCCACGTCCTCGGCGTCGCGGATGCGCGCCAGCGTCATCGGCGCGGTCTCGGTGGAACCCAGGCCGGTGAAGAACGGCACGGCTTCGCCGCGCTCGGCCTTGCCCATCTCGCGATAGGCGTCGTAGACGTGCTGCGGCAGCGCCGCGCCCGCGAACCACAGCACGCGCAGCCGGCTGAAGAAGGTGGCGCGCAGCTTCGCGTCCGCCTTCAGGTACGGCAGCAGCGCCTCGAAGCCCTTCGGCACGTTGAAATACCAGGTCGGCGCCACGTCTTTCAGGTTGCGGACCGTATGCTCGATCGCGCCCGGCAGCGGCTTGCCTTCGTCGATGTAGAAGGTGCCGCCGTTATAGAGCACGAGCCCGACATCGTGGTTGCCGCCGGCGGTGTGATGCCAGGGCGACCAGTCGAGGATCACCGGCGGCTCCTCCTGCACAAACTGCAGCGCGGAGCGGCACATGATCTGGTTCGAACACAGCATGCGCTGGGTGTTGATCACGCCCTTGGGCTGGCCGGTGGAGCCGGAGGTGAACAGGAATTTCGCGATCGTGTCGGGCCCGACCTTGGCATTCGCGGCATCGACCGCGGCGGTGGGCGCGGTCGATGCGAGTTCGTCGAACGACACGGATTTGCGGCCGGGCAGCGGATTGCGGGTAAAGGCAAGCTCGGTATCGGGCGGGATCACCGTCTCGATCGCGCGCTGGAATTGCTTGCCGTCGCTCGCGAATACCATGCCGGGCGTGAGCAGGCCCAGGATGTGGCGCAGCTTGCCGAAGTCGGTCGAGACCAGCGAATAGGCCGGCGATATCGGCGCATAGGGAATGCCCGCATACATGGCGCCGAAGCCGAGCATGGCATGTTCGAGATCGTTGCCGGACAGGATCGCCAGCGGCCGCTCGGGCGACAGATTCCGCTTCAGCAGCGCCTCGCCGATGCTG
>CAZTXP010000174.1:0-52911 GCA_964617355.1 uncultured Enterobacteriaceae bacterium | reverse complement strand
GAGCAGGGGGCGGAGCAGGGGGCGCGGCACCGGCCTAGTCCGCGAACACCGCGACGGGGGCGCCGTCGGCGACGCGCAGGCGCACCCGGTCGCCGGCGGCGCGGCGGCCCGCGGCGCCGCGCGCCTCGGTGAGCTTGAGTTCCGTGCCGTCGGCGAGCTTGAGGTCGTAGACCACCGAGGGGCCGAGCGGCAGCACCATCTCGACGGTGGCGGCGAGGTCGTCGCCCGGGGCCGCCTCGGCGGCGAAGCGCAGGTGCTCCGGGCGCACCGCCAGCACCACGCCGCCCGCGCGCGAGCAGGGCGCCGCCTGCGCGAGGGACAGGCCGCCGCCGGCGGCGAGCGCCACCGCGTGGCCGCCGCCGGGCGCATCCGTCATGCGCCCCTTCAGCAGGTTGGCCGTGCCGACGAAGGTGGCGACGAAGAGCGAGGCCGGGCGGTCGTAGATCTCCTCCGGCGAGGCGAACTGCTCGACGCGGCCGCGGCTCATCACCGCGATGCGGTCGGCCATGGAGAGCGCCTCCTCCTGGTCGTGCGTCACCATGATGGTGGTGATGCCCAGCTCGCGCTGCAGGCGCTTCACCTCGATCTGCATGTCCAGGCGCAGGTTCTTGTCGAGCGCGCCGAAGGGCTCGTCCAGCAGCAGCACCCGGGGGCGCACGGCGAGCGTGCGCGCGAGCGCGATGCGCTGCTGCTGTCCGCCGGAGAGCTCGCGCGGGTAGCGGCCGACGAAGCCTTCCATCTGGACGAGCGCGAGCATGCGCCGCACGGTGTCGCGCACGGTCGCGGCGTCCGCGCCGCGGGCGCGCAGGCCGTAGGCGACGTTCGCCTCCACGGTCATGTGCGGGAAGAGGGCGTAGTTCTGGAAGACGATCCCGGCGCCGCGCTCGTTGGGCGGCAGCGCGTCGACGATGCCGCCGGCGATGCGCACGTGGCCCTCGGTCTGGCGCAGCAGCCCCGCGACGATGCGCAGCAGCGTGGTCTTGCCGCAGCCGCTGGGCCCCAGCAGCGCGACCAGCTCGCCCGGCTCGATGGCGAGGCTGGCGTCCTCGACCGCCAGGGCGGCGCCATAGCGGTGCGTGATGCGCTCGAGCGCGACCCCGGCGCTTTGTAGCTGAACGTCGCTCATGGCGATGCGGAATGCCAGAACCGTGCCAAGTCGCTCTCCCTGCCGGCGGGTCGGGGGACCCGGGGGCCGCAGCCGCACTCCCACGGTGCGCCGGACTGTCGTGCGCCTCATTATGGGGCCTCCCGGTGGTGCGCCCGCAGGCAGGCGCACGGGCGTCTCGCTGGCAAGCAAGTTGCTATCTGTTCCCCATTCCCAACCGCTGGCCCGACCAGGAGACCCCATGACCTTCGAAGCTTCCCGCCGCCGCACCCTCAAATCGCTCGCCGCGCTCGGCGCCGCCGGGGCGATGCCCTCGCTCGCGATCGCGCAGGGCAAAGCCATCGCCGCCACCACCTATCCGGGCGCCTGGGAAGAGGCGCACCGCTCCATCCTGGTGTCGGCCTTCCGCAAGCAGACCGGCGCGAACGTGAACCTGGTCGCCTCGCTGGCGGTGGACACCGTGTCCAAGCTCGTCGCCTCGAAGGCCAATCCCGCCTACGACGTCATCATCCTCGACGAAGGCCCGTACCTCGCGGCGCTCCAGCACGACATCTTCGAGAAGATCCCGGCGGCGAAGATGCCGAACCTGAAGGACATCCCGGCCAAGTTCGTCGACCCGCGCGGCCTCGGGGTGTTCTGCTCCGGCCAGATCATCGGCATCGCCTACAACACCGAGAAGGTGAAGAACCCGCCGAAGACCTGGAACGACCTCCTCAAGCCCGAGTACAAGGGCCGCGTCGGCCTGGCGGGCATGGGCTCCACGCTCGTCTCGGCGTGGATGGCGCACATGGCGAAGCTCAACGGCGGCAGCGAGGAGAACATGGAGCCGGCCTTCGCCTGGCTGAAGAAGCTGATGCCGAACGTGGGCGCGGTGGCGGCCAACCCGGGCGCGCTGGCGACCCTCTTCCAGCAGGGACAGATCGACATCTCGGTGCACTACAACAACAACGTCGGCGACATGCAGTCCAAGGGCGTGCCGATCGCGCTGACCAAGCCCGACACCGGCTGGATCCTGATCCGCAGCTCGATGCACATCGTCAAGAACTCGAAGAACGTGGACCTCGCGGCCGCCTACCTCGACGCGTCGATCAGCCCCGAGGTGCAGACGAAGATGGGCGATGCCCCCTACATCCTGGTGCCGACCAACGCCAAGGTGCCGCTCTCCAAGCCCCTGCAGTTCTACGCCAAGGACTTCGCCGAGCTCGACAAGATGAACACCATCGACTGGATGAAGCTCAACCCGCGCCGGCCGGAGTACATCGACCGGTTCAACCGCGAGGTCAAGGTCTGACCACTGGAACGGGGGCGTTGCACCGCCCCCGTGGCCCCCGACAGCTGAAATGCCGGCGGCAAACGCCGCCGGCCGTGGCACACTTCGCGCCACCATGAGCCTGAAAGACCGCAAGTTCCTCGGCATGCTCACGCCGTCGTCGAACACGACGCTCGAGCCCGTCGTGTCGCGCATGCTGGACGGCGTGCCCGGCACGACCGGCCATTTCGGCCGCTTCAAGGTCACCGAGATCGCGCTCAATGCGCGCGCGCTCGGCCAGTTCCAGGACGAGCCGATGCTCGCCGCCGCCGAGTTGCTGGCGGATGCGCACTGCCACAGCATCTGCTGGAACGGCACCTCGGCCGGGTGGCTCGGCTTCGACGCCGACCGGCGGCTGTGCGAGGCGATCACCGCGCGCACCAAGGTGCCGGCGTGCTCGTCCGTCCTGGCGATCGACGAGATCTTCCGCAAGACCGGCGTGAAGCGCTACGCGATGGTCATGCCCTACACCGACGACGTGCAGCAGAAGATCGTCGAGAACTTCGCCCGCGAGGGCTACGAGTGCGCCGCCGAGGAACACCTGCGGCTGCACGTGAACTTCTCGTTCTCCGAGGTCGAGGCCGATGTGATCGCTGGCATGATCCGCCGCGTCGCCAAGGCAAAGCCCGATGCGATCCTCGTCTTCTGCACGAACATGGACGGCGCGAGCCTCGCCGAGCCGCTGGAGCGCGAACTCGGCATCCCGATCTACGACACCATCGCCACCGCGGTCTGGAGCTCGCTGCGCGTCGCGGGCGTCGATCCCTCGCTCGTGAAGGGCTGGGGGCGCCTCTTCCGGGAAGTGAAATGAACCGCCTCGCCGGGCGCACGGCGCTCGTCACTGGCGGCAATACCGGCATCGGCCGCGCGATCGCGCTGGCCTACGCGCGCGAGGGTGCGGACGTCGCGTTCACGTGGATCGAGCGCGAGCCCGAGGCGCAGTCGCTCGCGCGCGAGATCGAGGCGCTGGGGCGCAAGGCTCTGGCCGTGCGCTGCGACGTCACGCAGGAGGCCGACGTCGTCGCCGGCGTCGCCGCGACCGTGAAGGCGCTCGGCGCGCTCGACATCCTGGTCTCGAACGCCGGCATCCAGCGCCCGCAGCCGATCACCGAGATGTCGGTCGCGGACTGGGATCGCATGATGGCGGTCCACTTGCGCGGCGCATTCCTGGTGTCGCGCGAAGCGTCGAAGCACATGATGCCGAGGAAGCGTGGCTGGATGGTCTTCACGTGCTCGCAGCTCGGCTACATCGGGCGCGAGCGCTACACCGCCTACTCCGCGGCGAAGGCGGGCCTGATCGTCTTCATGCGGTCGCTGGCGAAGGAACTCGCGCCGCACGGCATCCTCGTGAACGGCGTGTCGCCGGGCCTCGTGGACACCGGCTTCGACCCGCTCCCCGAAGAAGTGAAGGTCGCGCACGCGCAGAGCCTGCCGCTGAAGCGCCTCGGCACGCCGGAGGACATGACCTCGGGCTACGTGTTCCTCGCCTCGGATGAAGCCCGGTACTACTGCGGGCAGCTGTTGCACCCGAACGGCGGCGAGATCATGCCGTGATGGCAAGGCGTGCCGCCGCCAGGCGTTGCGCGCCCGCCGCATTCTTCACCACCTCGCCGATCACCAGGATCGCCGGCGCGCGATAGCCGCCGGTCTCGATCGCGTCGGCGAGCCGACCGAGAGTCGTGACGCAGGCCCGTTCCTTCGCGCTGCAGGCCGACTGCACCACGGCCGCGGGCGTGTCGGCGACGAGTCCACCCTCCTGCAGCTCCTCCGCGATGGCCCGCGCATTCGCGATGCCCATGTAGACGACGAGCGTGAGGCCCGACCGGCCGAGCTGCTTCCAGTCCGGACCGTCCACGCCGTCGCGCGCGTGTCCAGTGACGAAGGCGACGCCGTGCGCCGCGTCCCGATCGGTCACCGGGATGCCAAGGCGCGCCGGAGCGGCGATGCCGGAAGTGATCCCGGGGACTACCTCGAGCTCGATGCCCTCGGCCCCGAGCGCGCGGCATTCCTCGCCGCCGCGCCCGAACACGAACGGGTCTCCGCCCTTCAGGCGCACCACGCGATTCCCGGCGCGAGCCTCTTGCACCATCAGCCGCTCGATGAAGGCCTGCGGCGTGGATTCGCATCCGCCGCGCTTGCCGACGAGGATGCGGCGCGCGCCGGCGCGCGCGTGCTCGAGGATCGCCGGGTTCACCAGCGCGTCGTAGAGGATCACGTCGGCCGCCGCGATCGCGCGCGCGGCCTTCAGCGTCAGCAGTTCCGGGTCGCCCGGCCCCGCACCGACGAGGACGACCTTGCCGGGTTTCATGCGGCGGCCCTCGCATGCTGCACCAGGGCCTGCAGTTCGGGCACGCACGAGCCGCAGGTCGTGCCGCAGCGCAGCTGCAGCTTCAGTGCCGGCACGCTCGCCGCGCCGTTGGCGATCGCGGCGCGGATGCGCGACTCGGAGACGCCGTGGCAGGCGCAGATCGTGCGGCTCGACTGGGCGACGACACCCGGCGGCGCCCCGACAGGCATGGCGAGGAAGCGGCGCACCGCGTCGATCGTGGCGCCGCGCGCCCAGTAGTCGTGCAGCCAGCGTTCCGAGCGCACGTCGCCCGAGAGGCGCACGGCGCGCAGCGCCGATCCGTCGAGCGCGATGCGGCGGCCGATGCCGCGCGTCGGGTCGTCGTAGCGCAGCGCACCGGCCTCGTCCACGCCGAACGCGGCGTCGATCGCCTCGAGCGCGGCTGCGCCGGGAGCGTCCTTCGCCGCCAGCCGCAGCAGCACGCCATCTGCGCCGGTGAGCGTGCGCGACGCGAAGGCGAACTGCGCCATCGCCGGCGACAGGCGCTCGGAGAGCACGTCGAGCGTGGCGTCCGTTGCGCGCCCGAACGCAACCAGCCGCCACGGCAGCGCGGCGCGCTCGACGCGGACCGCGCAATGCTTCAACTCGGGCTGGCGCGAATGCGGATCGGTCGCCGGCGAGGTCAGGCCGTTCACGCCGCGCGAGCGCTCGCCGGCGAGGAAGCGCTCGCCCCAGTGCATCGGCAGGAACGCGACGCCGCTCTTCACGGTGTCGCTCTCCTCGACGATCACGTGCAGCTCGCCCCGGCGGGAGGCCACGCGCACGAGCGCGCCGTCCTGCAGGCCGTAGCGTTCGAGGTCGGCACGGTGCATCGCGAGGCGTGGCTCCGGCGCGTGCGAGAAGAGCGTCGCGACGGTGCCCGTGCGGCTCATCGCGTGCCACTGGTCGCGCAGGCGCCCCGTGGTGAGGCGAAGGGGATACTGCGCATTCGCTTTCTCGGCCACGTCGCGCCACGACGTGGCGACGAAGCGCGCGCGACCATCGGGCGTCGGGAACACGCCGTCCTCGTAGAGGCGCCTGCGGCCTTCGGCGGCGCCGTCGGGGCATGGCCACTGAAGCGGCCCCTGAGCCTCGAGGCGCGTGTACGAGATGCCAGTGATGTCGAGGTCGCGGCCGCGCGTGGTCTCGCGATGCTCGTCGAACACCGACTCGGGCGTCGCGTAGGGGAAGAGCGTCGGGCGTCCCGGCCGCAGGCATTGCTCCAGACGCCGAGCGAACTCGGTCGCGATCGCCCAGTCGTGCCGCGCCTCGCCGGGCGCCGGGATCGCGGCGCGCACGCGCGAGATGCGCCGTTCGGAGTTCGTGACCGTGCCTTCCTTCTCGCCCCAGGTGCTCGCCGGCAGCAGCACGTGTGCAAAGCGCGTGGTCTCGGTGTGACGATACGCCTCCTGCACCACGACGAGTTCCGCCTTCGAGAGCGCCTCGTGCACGAGGTTCAGGTCCGGCATCGATTGCGCCGGGTTCGTGCAGGCGATCCAGACTGCCTTCACCTCGCCGCGACGCAGCGCCTCGAAGAGTTCCACCGCGGTCTTGCCCGGCTTCGCCGGCACGGCGTCCACGCCCCACAGGCGCGCGACTTCCTCGCGGTGCGCCGGGTTCGCGAGGTCGCGATGCGCGGAGAGCAGGTTCGCCATGCCGCCCACCTCGCGGCCGCCCATCGCGTTCGGCTGTCCGGTGAGGCTGAAGGGGCCCGCGCCCGGGCGGCCGATCTGGCCGGTGGCGAGGTGCAGGTTGACCAGCGCCGCGTTCTTCGCCGTGCCGCTCGCCGACTGGTTCAGGCCTTGGCAATAGAGCGACAGCGTCGCGGCCGAGCGCGCGAAGAGGCGCGCCGCCTCGACCACCTGCGCCTCGGGGATGCCGCAAGTCGTCGCCGTCGCCTTTGGCGTGAACTCGCGCACCGTCTCGCGCACGGTGTCGAAACCGACCGTGTGCGCATCGACATAGCGGCGGTCGATGAGGTCCTCCCACAGCATCACGTGCAGCAGGCCGTTGAAGAGTGCGACGTCCGTGCCCGGCTGGATCTGCAGGTGCAGCGTCGCCTGGCGCGCGGTGTCGGTGCGCCGCGGGTCGACGACGATGGTCTTCAGCGAAGGATTGCGCGCGCGCGCGTCCTCGATGCGGCGGTAGAGGACAGGGTGAGCCCACGCGGTGTTCGAGCCGGCGATGAACAGGCAGCTCGCGTGGTCGATGTCCTCGTAGCAGGCAGGGGGCGCATCGGCGCCGAGGGTCTGCTTGTAGCCCGCCACGGCAGACGACATGCAGAGCCGCGAGTTGGTGTCGACGTTGTTGGTGCCGACCAGTCCCTTGGCGAGCTTGTTGAAGACGTAGTAGTCCTCGGTCAGCAGCTGGCCCGAGATGTAGAACGCCACCGAGTCCGGGCCGTGTTCGGCGATCGTCTTCGCGAAGCGCGCCGCAACGTGATCGAGCGTCTCGTCCCAGCTCGCGCGCCGGCCATCGATCTCGGGATGCAGCAGCCGCGCGCCGAGCAGCGTCGGCGCCGCGGACTTGGCGAGCGCATGGCCCTTGGTGCACAGCCGCCCGAAATTCGCGGGATGTTCCGGGTCGCCGCGCACGCTCCGGATGGCGCCGCCCTCGTGCCCGATCACGACGCCGCAGCCGACGCCACAGTAGCAGCAGGTGCTCTTCGTCTCAGGCATCGAGCATGACCGAACCGTCGGCCTCGACGCGCACGGCGAAGCGGTGCGCGCAGCCTTCGTCCGGCGCCGCGGCCTTGCCGTCCTCCAGCCCGATGGTCCAGTTGTGCAGCGGGCAGGCGACACTGCGGCCGAAGACGATGCCCTGCGACAGCGGCCCGCCCTTGTGCGGGCACTTGTCCGCGAGCGCGAACACCTCGTCCTCGGCGTTGCGGAACACTGCGATGTCGCCGTGCGCCTGGGTGCGGATCACGCGCGAGCCGAGCCGGGGGATGTCCTCGAGCGAGCAGACGCGCTTCATGCCGGAATCGACTCGAATTGCGCGCGGTCGGTGCCCTTGGAGCGCTCCAGCCATGGGTCGACGTAGCCCGAGAGCGCGTAGAGCAGGCGCTCGTAGAGCGCTTTCCGGTTCGCGAGGTCCTCGACCACCTTCTTCTTCACGTAGTCGAGGCCGACGCGCTTCACGTAGTGCACCGTGCGGTCGAGGTAACGCGCCTCCTCCCGGTAGAGCTGAAGGAACGCGCCGGACATCTCGAGCACTTCCTCGTGCGTCGCGACCTTGGCGAGGAACTGCGCGACCTCGGTCCTGATGCCGCCGTTGCCGGCGACGTAGATCTCGAAGCCGGAATCGACGCCGATCACGCCGACGTCCTTGATCCCGGACTCCGCGCAGTTGCGCGGGCAGCCGGAGACGGCGAGCTTGACCTTGTGCGGCGACCACATGCCGTAGAGCATCTTCTCCAGCTCGATGCCCATGCGCGTCGAGTCCTGCACGCCGAAGCGGCACCATTCCGAGCCGACGCAGGTCTTCACCGTGCGAAGGGACTTTCCGTAGGCGTGGCCCGAGGGCATCGCGAGGTCGGCCCAGACCGCCGGCAGGTCCTCCTTCTTCACGCCCAGCAGGTCGATGCGCTGGCCGCCCGTGACCTTGACGGTCGGGATGCGGTACTTGTCGACGACGTCTGCGATGCGGCGCAGCTCGGCGGCATTGGTGGTTCCGCCCCACATGCGCGGCACCACCGAGTAGGTGCCGTCCTTCTGGATGTTGGCGTGCGCGCGCTCGTTGATGAAGCGCGACTGCGGGTCGTCCTCGGCCTCGTGCGGCCAGGTCGAGATCAGGTAGTAGTTCAGCGCAGGACGGCAGCTCGCGCAGCCGTTCGGCGTGCGCCACTCCATGAAGCGCATCGCAGCCGGGATCGACAGCAGCTTCTGCTCGCCGAATCTTCCATCCCGAATCGCCTTGCGCACGTCCTCGTGCGTGAGGTCGGTGCAGCCGCACATCGGCTTGGTCTTGGTGTCGGCCGGCTGGTAGGCGCCGCCGACAGCCGAGGCGAGGATCTGCTCCACGAGCCCCGTGCAGGATCCGCAGGAGCTGGAAGCCTTGGTGTGCTTGCGCACGTCCTCCAGCGAGAACAGGCCCTTCTCCTTGATCGCCTTGACGATCGTGCCCTTGCAGACGCCGTTGCAGCCGCAGACTTCCGCGGTGTCGGGCAGGCCCGCGGCCTTGCTCTGGCCCTCGTGGCCGCCATCGCCGAGGTGCGCGTTGCCGAACATCAGGTGGTCGCGGATTTCGCCGACGTCCTGGCGGTCCTTCAGCAGCTGGAAGTACCACGCGCCGTCCGCGGTGTCGCCGTAGAGCACCCCGCCGACCAGCTTGTTGTCGCGGATCACGAGCTTCTTGTAGACCCCGCCGACCGGATCGTGCAGCACGATCTCCTCGGCGTCCTTGCCGCCCATGAAGTCGCCGGCGGAGAAGAGGTCCACGCCGGTGACCTTCAGCTTGGTCGAGGTGACCGAGCCCTCGTAGCGGCCGATGCCGAACTGCGCGAGGTGGTTGGCGCAGACCTTGGCCATGTCGAAGAGCGGCGCGACCAGCCCGTAGGCGACGCCGCGGTGCGCGACGCACTCCCCGATCGCATAGATGCGCGGGTCGTAGGTCTGCATCGTGTCGTTCACGACGATGCCGCGATTCACGTGCAGGCCCGCCGATTCGGCGAGCGCGGTGTTCGGGCGGATGCCGACCGCCATGACCACGAGGTCCGCCGCCACCTCGGTGCCGTCCTTGAAGCGCACGGCCGCGACGCGGCCCGATTCGCCTCGGACGATTTCCGCGGTCTGCTTCTCGAGCAGGAAGCGCAGGCCCTTCTTCTCGAGCGACTGCTGCAGCATGCCGGCCGCGATGCGGTCGAGCTGACGTTCCATCAGCCACGGCATCAGGTGCACCACCGTGACGTCCATGCCTCGCAGGCGCAGGCCGTTGGCGGCCTCCAGGCCGAGCAGGCCGCCGCCGATCACGACCGCGTGCCTGTAGTGCTTCGCCGCCTCGATCATCGCGTCGGTGTCGGCGATGTCGCGGTAGGAGATCACCCCGGGCAGGTCCTTGCCCGCCACCGGCAGCACGAACGGGTTCGAGCCGGTGGCGAGGATCAGGCGGTCGTAGGGCTCCTCGGTGCCGTCGTGCGCAACCACCACGCGGCGGCGCCGGTCGATCTTCGTCACCGTCTTGCCGAGGTGCAGGCGGATGCCGTTCTCCGCGTACCACTCCTTGCCGTTGAGGATGATGTCCTCGAGCTTCATCTCGCCGGCGAGCACCGGCGAAAGCAGGATGCGGTTGTAGTTCGGGTGCGGCTCGGCGCCGAACACCGCAATCTCGTAGAGGTCCGGGGCGAGCTTGAGCAGTTCCTCGAGCGTGCGCACGCCGGCCATGCCGTTGCCGACCAGCACCAGTCGCTGGCGGCTCGCCGCCGGCAGCCCGGGTTCGCGTATCATCGCCGCGCCCTCAGGCGGCCTGCCGCAGCTGGCGGCGGTAGAGGAAGTCGAGCACCGACGAGCGCAGCTCCATGTAGCGCCGATCCTGCGCGAGCGCGATGCGGTCGCGCGGCCGCGCCAGGTCCACCTCGACAATGCCACCGATGCGCGCCGCGGGGCCGTTGGTCATCATGACGATGCGGTCCGACAGCAGCACCGCCTCGTCGACGTCATGCGTGACCATGATCACGGTGCTCTTCGTGCGCTCGACGATGCGGATCAGTTCGTCCTGCAGCGAAGCGCGCGTGAGCGCGTCCAGCGCGCCGAAGGGCTCGTCGAGCAGCAGCACCTTGGGCTCGATGGCCAGCGCGCGCGCGATGCCGACGCGCTGCTTCATGCCGCCGGAGATCTCGTGCGGGTACTTCTGCTCGGCGTGCGACAGGCCGACCATGGCGAGCGCGGCCTTGGTGCGCTCCTTCAGCTTCGCCTTCGCCTCCGAGGCCGCGAACACGCGCTCCACCGCGAGGTAGACGTTCTCGAAGCACGTGAGCCACGGCAGCAGCGAATGGTTCTGGAACACCACGCCGCGGTCCGGTCCCGGCCCGGCGATCTCGCGCTCGGCGAGCAGGAGGCCGCCGGAGGTCGGCATCGTCAGGCCCGCGACGAGGTTCAGCAGCGTCGACTTGCCGCAGCCCGAGTGGCCGATCAGCGACACGAACTCGCCCTTCTCGACCACGAGGTCGATGCGCTCCAGCGCGACGAACGGCCCCTTCTTGGTCTGGAACGTCATGCCGACGTTCTCGATGCGCAGGTACTTGTCCATGCTCAACTCCCCATGCCGTAGCTGAAGCGGCGCGCGAGCAGCATCAGCGCCTGCTCGAGCAGCAGGCCGACCACGCCGATGGTGACGATCGCGATGATGATGTGCTCGACCTTCAGGTTGTTCCACTCGTCCCAGACCCAGAAGCCGATGCCGACGCCGCCGGTGAGCATCTCGGCCGCGACGATCACGAGCCACGCGACGCCGATCGACAGGCGCACGCCGGTGATCATGTACGGCAGCACCGCCGGGAAGAGGATGCGCGTGAACACCTTCCACTCCGAGAGGTTCAGCACGCGCGCGACGTTCAGGTAGTCCTGCGGCACCTGGCGCACGCCGACTGCGGTGTTGACGATCATCGGCCACAGGCTGCAGACGAAGATCACGTAGATCGCCGCCGGGTTCGCCGCCTTGAAGAGCAAGAGGCCGATCGGCAGCCACGCGAGCGGCGACACGGGCTTGAGCAGCGCGATGATCGGCGCCGCCATGTCCGACAGGAACCGGAAGCGCCCGATCAGGAAGCCGAGCGGGATGCCGACGAGCGCCGCGGCGCCGAAGCCGAGGCCGACGCGCTGCAGCGAGGACAGTACGTTCCAGCCGATGCCCTGGTCGTTCGGCCCCTTGCGGTAGAACGGGTCGGCGAAGATCTTCACCGCCGCGTCCCAGACCGTCGCCGGGTCGGGGATGCGGCCGCTCGACTTGGCGAGCAGCGCCCACACGGCGATGAAGAGCGCGAGGCCGGAGGCGCTCGCGATGGCCCGGATCAGCCACTCGGGCGCCTGCGCGCGACGGTAGCCGGTGACTTCGGCCTTCGCCGCCGCGGCGTCCGCGTTCGCGGCCAGCTTCTCCGCGGCCGGATGCGGCGCGCTCGTCGCCGCCACGGGCGCGGCGACGGCGACCTCCTTGCCCATGGGGATGTCCTTCCTCAGCGGGATCGCGCCCATCTACGCCACCTTGATCTTGAAGCCGCCGGCGTACGCCTTCGGGTCCTTGCCGTCCCAGGTCACGCCGTCGATGAGCTTGGAGACGCGCATCGGGTCCTTCGGCATCGAGGTCTTGGTCATCGCGGCGGCGTCCTTGTAGATGTCGAGCCGGTTCACCTGCTTGGCGATCGCCGCGTAGTCGACGTCCTGCTTGAGCAGGCCCCAGCGGCGGTGCTGGGTGAGGAACCACATGCCGTCCGACAGGAACGGGTATGTGACGTAGCCGTCGTTGTAGAACTTCATCGCGTTCGGGTCGTCCCAGACCTTGCCGATGCCGTTGTCGTAGCGGCCGAGCATGCGCGCGAGGATCACGTCCTTGTCGGTGTTCACGTACGACTTGTCGGCGACCGTCTCGGCGGTCTTCTGGCGGTTGGTCAGCGAGGCGTCGATCCACTTGCCCGCCTCGATGATCGCGGCGGTCATCGCGCGCGCGGTGTTCGGGTTCTTCTGCACCCACTCGGCGGACGTGCCGAGGGTCTTCTCGGGGTGGTCCTTCCAGATCCCCTGCGTCGTCTCGGCCGTGAAGCCGATCTTGTCGACGATTGCGCGGTTGTTCCACGGCTCGCCGACGCAGAAGCCGTCCATGTTGCCGACGCGCATGTTGGCCACCATCTGAGGCGGCGGCACGGTGATCGTCTTCACGTCCGCGAATGGGTTGATGCCGTGCGCCGCGAGCCAGTAGTAGATCCACATTGCGTGCGTGCCGGTCGGGAAGGTGTGCGCGAAGGTGTACTCGCCCTTCTCCTTCGCGATCAGCGCCTTCAGGCTGGCGCCGTCCCTCACGCCCTTGTCGTAGAGCTTCTTCGACAGCGTGATCGCCTGGCCGTTGTGGTTCAGGTTCATCAGGATGGCCATGTCCTTCTTCGGGCCTCCGAGCCCCATCTGCACGCCGTAGATGAGGCCGTACAGCACGTGCGCCGCGTCGAGCTCGCCGTTGACGAGCTTGTCGCGCACCGCCGCCCACGAGGCCTCCTTCGACGGCACGATCTTGATGCCGTACTTCTTGTCGAACTCCATCACCGAGGCCATCACCACCGAGGAGCAGTCGGTGAGCGGGATGAAGCCGATCTTCACTTCCTTCTTCTCGGGGGCGTCGGATCCTGCAGCCCACGCGCCCACGCGCACGGCTTCGGGAACGAGGCTCATGAGACCGGCCGCTCCGGCTCGCTTGAGGAATTGGCGTCGGGACTTGGCATTCACGTCGGGCTCCTTGTCGAATCCGCAAACGAAAAAGGGCGTTGCCGCGGTGGTCCGCGACGAACGCCCTTGTCATGTGCCCGCGCGCGCCGTTGCGCGCAGGCTTGCAGGAGTCAATGCAATCGGTGTGCCAGCGTCCTTGCAGGGGAAGAATGCGTGCCGCACGCGCTATTCCGCACCGCAACAGGGCGCGGCCGCGAGCGCGCGCCCCGGCGAGAGGCGGCGCTCAACCCTTGGCGAGCAGGTCCGCGGCGGCGATCAGGCGCTCGGCAACTTCGCCGAGGCGCAACTGCTGCTGCATCGCCTGCTGGCGCAGCAGCTTGTAGGCGGCGTCCTCGTCCAGGCCGCGCGCTTTCATCAAGAGGCCCTTCGCGCGCTCGACGAGCTTGCGCTCCTCGAGCTTCAGCGTGGCTTCGGCCAGTTGTTCGCGCAGGTTCTGGAATGCCTCGAATCGCGCGACCGCGACCTCGAGGATCGGCTCGACGCGCGACGCGTCCAGGCCGTCGACGACGTAGGCAGAGACGCCGGCGCGCACGGCTTCGCGAATCGATTCGCTCGCGCGGTCTTCCGAGAACATGACGATCGGCCGCGGGTTCGAGCGCGTGACCGCGAACAGGTTCTCGAGCACGTCGCGCGACGGCGATTCGGTGTCGATCACGATGACGTCCGGCCGCGTCGTCTCGACGGCGCGCAGCAGGTCGAAGGGCGCGGAGAGGACTGCGGCAACGTGGTGTCCGGCACGCTCGAGCCCCTCGCGCAGGATCGCGACCCGCTCTTCGGAATCGTCGACGATCAGGACGCGAAGCACGCCGGCGGGAGCCATGCCCGCTTCAGGCGCAATAAGCGTGCCACGGCCGCGGGGCCGCGGCCGCGTCAGCCGTTCTCGCGGGTCGGCATCCACGCGAACGCGAGGCGACGCGCGGCGACGAGCTGTTCCTTGAGGGCGTGGTCCAGGGCCGCGGCGCGCTCGGCCATCATCTCGATGGTGAAGCTCGAGGCATCGGGCGCCGGCACCTCGGCGTAGGCATCGGCCTCGCCGCGATCGATGACGCCGCGCAGGCCGTGGCGCTTGGCGAGTTCGGCCATCGCGCGGTTGTCGGCGGCGCAGTGGGTGAAGATCTCGTGTGCGCCCCAGTTGCGCGCGTGCAGCTTGGCGCGTTCCAGCAGCGCGCTGCCGACGCCGCGGCCGCGAGCGCCCGGTAGCACCGAGACGCCGACCTCGACGTAGCCCGGTCCGCGCGCAAGGTGCGCCGCGCCGATCACCACGAGGTCCGCGTCGTCGACCACGATGATGGCGTCGCGCTCGAGGTCGATCTTCTCGACGTAGTCGCGGATCGCGTCGTCGCTGCGCGGCGAACTGAAGCGCAGGCGCCGGTCCTCGGCGTCGAGCATCAGCAGGTGCTGCGTGAACTCGTCGCGCTCGTGGCGCCGCAACTGGCGGGTGAGGTATTCCATCGGTGGACCCTCGACGTGTCTGTGCGTCGGATCCGAAACCGCGCCGGTCTTTCCCCGGAGGAGGAGGAGGAGGGTTTCCCCGGAAGTCCGACCGGCGCGGTCGGATTCAGATGTTCGTGTCGCCTTAGGCGAAGTGGCCCGGATGCTGCAGCGACTTCATGCGCTGCTCCAGGTCGGCGTGGTCCTTGGCGCCCGAGAGGTACTCGGCGACGTCGCGCTGGCGCGCTCGCCAGACGCGCTGCTCGAGCCAGTCGAGGGCCTGTTCCATCAGGCCGCGGAGATGCTCGCCGCGCAGGGCGCGGGCTTCACGCTCGATCGTGTCGAGCGCGACGGGGTCGAAGCCGGCGGGTCGGATGAACCCGTCGCCTTCATACAGCGGATACCCTGTCTTTTTCATGGTCATTCTTCCTTTCCGGTCCGCGCCCTGTGTTGCTGCGGCGCACATCCCCAATATAGGCCCCTGAAGTTGGCAATTCCAATCGTATCTTCAGATCTTTACGATAACTTGCGCAAATCGTGGAATTTGTCACTTTTGCGCTGCACCATGTAGGACAATATACCCCCGGAAAGTTCAATCGATCCATGGATCTGAACCAGTTACGCAGCTTTGTTTCCGTCGCCGAGTCGGGCAACCTGACACGGGCGGCCGAGCGGCTGCACCTCAGCCAGCCCGCCGTCAGTGCCCAGATCAAGGCGCTGGAGGATGGCCTGGAGCAGCGGCTCTTCCACCGCAGCTCGGCCGGCATGGAGCTGACCGCGGCCGGCCAGCGCCTGCTCGACCACGCCGAGCGCGTGCTCGCCGCCGTCGAGGCCTTGCGCCACGCCGCGCGCGCGATGAAGGGCTCGATCGCCGGCAAGCTTCGCATCGGTACGCTCTCCGACCCGCAGTTCATCCGCCTCGGCGAGTTCCTCGGCCGCGCGCTCGAGCGCTACCCGCTGGTCGATCTGGAACTGCAGAACGGCATCACCTCGACCGCGCTCGCGAACGTGCGCGACGGTTCGCTCGACGCAAGCTTCTTCTTCGGCGAGCTGGCCGATCCGGCGATCGAGAGCCTCGCGCTCGCCGAGATGGCCTACCGCATCGCCGCGCCGGCGGCATGGGCCGACCGCATCCGCGACGCCGGCTGGGAGCACATCGCTCAGATGCCGTGGGTGCTGCCGCCGGACGAGAGCATCATCCACCGGCAGATCCGCGCCCTCTTCCGCGAGCACGGCGTGGAGCTTTCCACGCACGTCGCCGCGGACAACGAAGGCGTGCTCGCCAACCTCGTCGAGTCGGGCGTCGGCCTGTCGCTGATGCGCGAAGACCTCGCCTTCGAGAAGTCGCGCGCCGGCCTCGTCGCCGTGTGGCCGCGCATGCGCGTCGCCACGCAGCTGCGCTTCATCTTCCTGCGCGAGCGCGCGCACGATCCCGCCATCGCCGCGCTCTGCGACGTCCTGCGCGAGGTCTGGTCGCTCGCGCCTATACTCCGCGAGCAGTCCGCGCCGGCCTAGTTGACGTTGACGTCAACGTAAAGTAGCGTCGCCGGTTCTCCGCCCGCGGGCGGCGCGGCCGTCCCTGGAGGGGGATCCAGCATGACCGACCTGTCCGACTCGAAGAACCTCGTCTACAAGGCGAAGCACAAGATCCGCTTCGTCACCGCCGCCAGCCTGTTCGACGGCCACGACGCGTCGATCAACATCATGCGGCGCATCCTGCAGGCCTCCGGCGCCGAGGTGATCCACCTCGGCCACAACCGCTCGGTCGACGACGTCGTCACCGCCGCGCTCGAGGAAGATGCGCAGGGCATCGCCGTGTCCTCGTACCAGGGCGGGCACCTCGAGTACTTCAAGTACATGGTCGACCAGCTGCGCGCCCGCAATGGCGCGCACGTGCAGGTCTTCGGCGGTGGCGGCGGCGTGATCGTCGCGGAAGAGATCGCAGAGCTGCAGGCCTACGGCGTGTCGCGCATCTTCTCGCCCGAGGACGGCCAGAAGATGGGCCTGCAGGGCATGATCAACGACATGCTGGCGCGTTGCGACTTCGATCCGTCAGCGCACGCGCCGAAGGACGCGAAGGGACTGCTCTCCGGCGACCGCCGCGCACTGTCGCAGGTGATCACCGCGCTGGAGCTCGGCACCGCGTCGGCGGGCGTCGTGGACGCGGTGCGCGCCGCGGCTGCGAAGCACAAGGCACCCGCGCTTGGGGTCACGGGCACCGGCGGTGCGGGCAAGAGTTCCCTCACCGACGAACTCGTGCGGCGCTTCCGCATCGACCAGTCGGACCGCCTGAAGATCGCGGTGGTGTCGGTGGACCCGACGCGCCGCAAGACCGGCGGCGCGCTGCTCGGCGACCGCATCCGCATGAACGCGATCCACGGCCCGAACGTCTACATGCGATCGCTCGCCACGCGCGAATCCGGCGCCGAGATCGCGGCCTGCCTGCCGGACGTGGTCGCGGCCTGCCGCGCGGCCGGCTTCGACCTCGTGATCGTCGAGACCTCGGGCATCGGCCAGGGCGACGCGGCGATCGTGCCGCACGTCGACGCCTCGCTGTACGTGATGACGCCCGAGTTCGGCGCCGCGAGCCAGCTCGAGAAAATAGACATGCTCGACTTCGCGGATCTCGTGGCGATCAACAAGTTCGACCGCAAGGGCGCGGAAGACGCGCTGCGCGATGTTCGCAAGCAGGTGCAGCGCAATCGGCAGACCTTCAGCGTCGCGCCGGACGAGATGCCCGTGTACGGCACCATCGCCTCGCGCTTCAACGACGACGGCGTCACCGCGCTCTACCACGGCGTCGCGGCGAAGCTCGCCGAGAAGGGCCTGAAGCTCGGCGCCGGCACGCTCGCCAGGCCCGCCTCGCGCGTGTCCTCGAACGTGAACGTGGTCGTGCCGCCGAAGCGCGCCCGCTACCTCGCCGAGATCGCCGAGGGCGTGCGTGCCTACCACGAGCACTCGCTCGCGCAGTCGCGCCTCGCGCGCGACGTGCAGGGCCTGCGGACCGCGAAGCGCCTGTCGGGATCGAAGGACCTCGACACGTTGATCCACGACACCGAGGCCAAGCTCGACGCGCACTCGAAGAAGCTGCTCGACATGTGGCCCGACACGGTCAAGGCCTACGCGGGCGACGAGTACGTCGTGAAGATCCGCGACAAGGAGATCCGCACCAAGCTCACCACGACGTCCCTCTCGGGCACGAAGGTGCGCAAGGTCGTGCTGCCGAAGTTCGAGGACGCAGGCGAGATCCTGCGCTGGCAGCTGCGCGAGAACGTGCCGGGCTCGTTCCCGTTCACCGCCGGCGTGTTCGCGTTCAAGCGCGAGAACGAGGACCCGACGCGCATGTTCGCGGGCGAGGGCGACCCGTTCCGCACTAACAAGCGCTTCCACCTCCTGTCGAAGGACATGCCGGCGAAGCGCCTGTCCACGGCCTTCGACTCGGTCACGCTCTACGGCTTCGACCCGGACGAGCGCCCGGACATCTACGGCAAGGTCGGCAACTCCGGCGTCTCGATCGCGACGCTGGAGGACATGAAAGTGCTGTACTCCGGCTTCGACCTCTGCGCGCCGAACAACTCGGTGTCGATGACCATCAACGGCCCGGCGCCGACCATCCTCGCGATGTTCTTCAATACCGCGATCGACCAGCAGGTCGAGAAGTTCGTCGCCGACAACGGCCGCCCGCCGACGGATGACGAAATCGAGAAGATCCGCTGCTGGACGCTCGCCACCGTGCGCGACACCGTGCAGGCCGACATCCTGAAGGAAGACCAGGGCCAGAACACCTGCATCTACTCCACCGAGTTCTCGCTCAAGGTGATGGGCGACATCCAGGAGTACTTCATCCACAACCAGGTGCGGAACTTCTACTCGGTGTCGATCTCGGGCTACCACATCGCCGAGGCCGGGGCGAACCCGATCAGCCAGCTCGCGTTCACGCTGGCCAACGGCTTCACGTTCGTCGAGGCCTACCTCGCGCGCGGCATGCACATCGACGACTTCGCGCCCAACCTGTCGTTCTTCTTCAGCTACGGCATGGACCCGGAGTACTCGGTGATCGGCCGCGTCGCGCGCCGCATCTGGGCCGTGGCGATGAAGAACCGCTACGGCGCGAACGAGCGCAGCCAGAAGCTGAAGTTCCATTCGCAGACGAGCGGCCGCAGCCTGCACGCGCAGGAGATCGCGTTCAACGACATCCGCACCACGCTGCAGGCGCTGATCTCGTCCTACGACAACACCAACAGCCTGCACACCAATGCCTACGACGAGGCCATCACCACGCCCACCGAGGAGTCGGTGCGGCGCGCGATGGCGATCCAGCTGATCATCAACCGCGAATGGGGCCTGGCGAAGAACGAGAACCCGAACCAGGGCAGCTTCATCATCGAGGAGCTCACCGACCTCGTGGAAGAAGCGGTGCTGAAGGAATTCGAGGCGATCAGCGCGCGCGGCGGCGTGCTCGGCGCGATGGAAACCGGCTACCAGCGCGGCAAGATCCAGGAAGAGTCGATGTACTACGAGCACCTCAAGCACGAGGGCACGTACCCGATCATCGGCGTGAACACCTTCCGCAACCCGAACGGCGATCCGGTGCCGGCGAAGCTGGAGCTGATCCGCTCCACCGAGGAGGAGAAGCAGTCGCAGCTGCACCGGCTGCGCGACTTCCACGCCCGCAACAAGGCCGAGGCCGGCCCGATGCTGAAGCGCCTGCAGCAGGCGGTGATCGACAACGAGAACGTGTTCGCGGTGCTGGTGGACGCGGTGCGCGTGTGTTCGCTGGGGCAGATCACGCACGCGCTCTTCGAGGTGGGCGGGCAGTACCGCAGGAGCATGTAGCGGTGCGACATCCGGCAGCGGAGCTTTGCAGGAAGAGGCTGACGGAAGCGTCCCGGTGGCTGATCGCGCTGCTGGCGTTGCTGGTCGCGCCGCACGCGCTGGCGCAGTACCCCGACCGGCCGATCAGGATCGTCTCGGGTTTCGCCGCGGGCGGATCGCTGGATGCCCTCGCGCGCATCGTCGCGGAGAAACTGAACGAGGCCTGGGGCCAACCCGTAGTCGTGGAGAACCGCCTCGGCGCGGGCGGGCAGATCAGCGCGCAGACCGTCGCGAAGGCTGCGCCGGATGGCTACACGCTGCTGATGACCACGCCGGGCTTCATGGCGGCGGCCCCCAACCTTTTCCCGAACCTGCCCTACGACCCCGTCAAGGACTTCACGCCGATCACCCGGCTGGTGGTAGGCGCCTACCTGCTCGCGGTGCGCCAGACGCTTCCCGTGAACGATCTCGCCGGCTTCATCGCGCTGGCGAAGGCGCAGCCGGGAAAGATCACCATGGCCAACGCGGGCACCGGCAGCGCCACGCACCTGGATTCCGAATACTTTGCGTCCGCCGCCGGCATCAAGGTGCTGCACGTGCCCTACAAGGGCAGCGCGCCGGCTACCACCGACCTGCTCGGCGGCCAGGTCGACGCGCAGCTCACCGACATGTCGACGCTAGCGGCGCACGTGCGCTCCGGCAAGTTGAAGGGTCTCGCCGTGATGGGCGCAGAGCGTTCCGAACTGGTGCCTGAAGTTCCGACCGGCATGGAGTCGGCGATGCCGGGCGTGCGCGTGGAGACCTGGTTCGGTATTGCAGCGCCGTCCGGCACGCCGCGGCCGGTCATCGAGCGGCTGAATCGCGAGCTTGTGCGCGTGATGGCCCTGCCCGACGTTAAGTCGCGCCTCGCGCAGATGGGATTCGTCGCCGCGACGCTGACGCCGGAGGAAACGGCCGCGCTGATGAAGGCGGACATCCAGCGCATGGGCGACGTGATCCGTCGCGCAGGCGTCAAGGCGAACTGAGGCTCGCCGCCCGCAGCGCGCGCCACACGCGCAGCGGCGTTGCCGGCATGTCGAGTCGCTGCACGCCGCGCACGGCTAGCGCGTCGCGCACGCTGCTCATCACCGCGGCGAGCGACGCGGTGCAGCCGGATTCGCCGCAGCCCTTCACGCCGAGCGGATTGGTCTTGCACGGCACCTCGTTCCTCTCCCAGCCAAACGAGGGCAGATCGTCGGCGCGCGGC
Source organism: uncultured Enterobacteriaceae bacterium (assembly GCA_964617355.1). Classification (GTDB taxonomy): domain Bacteria; phylum Pseudomonadota; class Gammaproteobacteria; order Burkholderiales; family SG8-39; genus CAZTDU01. The sequence continues at coordinate 32,253 of CAZTXP010000174.1, read as the reverse complement.
AGCCCGTAGTCCATGAAGCTGCCGGTGATCAGTTGCCCCGAGACGGGGTCGTGCACCAGCTCCTCGAACAGTGCCTGCCCTATGCCCTGCGCAATGCCGCCGTGCACCTGGCCTTCGACCAGCATCGGGTTGACCACCACGCCGAAGTCGTTGACCGCGGCGTAGGCCACGATCACCACCTGCCCGGTTTCTGGATCGACTTCGACCTCGCACACGTGGCAGCCGGAGGGCAGGCTGTAGACGGCGGGACGATAGTGGTCGCTCGCCTCGAAGCCGGGTTCGATCCCGGGCGGAAGGCCGGCCGCGTGCGCGCCGCGCGCGACCTCGACGATCGACACGCGCCGGTCGGTGCCTGCGATGACGAACGAGCCGCCCTCGTCGCCGACCTCGAAGACGATGTCCGAGGCCGGCGCTTCCAGCAGGTGGCCGGCGATGAGGCGCCCTTTGTCGATGATGACCTTCGCCGCGTGGACGATGGCCGTGCCGGTGACCGTCGTCTCGCGCGAGCCGCCGGTGCCCGACGCAACGCCGACGTGGTCGCTGTCGCCTTGCAGGATGCGGATCCGGTCGGCGTCGACGCCGAGTTGTTGCGACACGACCTGCTTGAAGGTCGTGACGTGGCCCTGCCCGTTCGACTGCGCGCTCGTCGCCACGGTGAGCCGGCCCTCTGCATCGAAGGCGAGGCGGACGTGGCTGTCGTAGTAGCCATCGGGCTCCTGGTATACCGACAGCCCGTAGCCCCGCAGCCGGCCGCGCGCCGCGGCGGCCGCGCGCCGCTCCTCGAAGCCGGCGCGGTCGGTGAGCCGCAGCGCATCGTCTAGGTTCTTCTCGAACTCGCCCGAGTCGAACGCGAGGCCCGCCGCCGTGGTGTACGGCACCGAGCGGATGAGGTTGCGGCGGCGCAGTTCGACGCGATCGCGCCCGGTCTCGCGCGCCGCGGCGTCGACGAGGCACTCGATGAAGTAGGTGAACTCCGGCTTGCCTGCGCCGCGGTACGGTACGACCGGCACCGTGTTGGTGAACGCCACGCGCGTCTGCAGGTGGAAGCAGGGGAGTTCGTAGAGGCCGGTGATGCACCGGCTGCCGCCGGTAGTGGGAATAGTGAGCGCGCTCGCGGATGTGTACGCGCCGGTGTTCGACACGACGCTTGCGCGCACCGCGAGGAAGCGCCCATCCGCGTCCAGCGCAAGTTCGCCCCTCATCACGTGCTCGCGCCCCGCGCCGTCGCCCAGGAACGCTTCGCCCCGATCGGCGAACCACGTCACCGGCCTCGCCTGTTGGCGCGCCGCGAACAGGATTGCGACTTGCTCCGGATAAGCGGGGATCTTCATGCCGAACGAGCCGCCGACCTCCGGCGTCAGCACCCGCAACGCGAGCGCATCCGCGACGATGCCGGTCGAGGCAATAGCCGCCTGGATGCCCTTGCTGCCCTGGGTGGGCGCATGCAGCGTGTAGCGGCGTGTCATCGGATCGAATTCGCCTGCGGCGCCTCGCGGCTCGATCGGCGCCGCGCTCACGCGGTTGACGACGACCTCGAGGCGCGTGACGTGCGCCGCCGACGCGAACGCTGCATCGGTCCTGGCCCGGTCGCCGCCTTCCCAGTCGAGCGCGAGATTGCCGGCCACCGAGGAATGCACCTGCGGCGATGTGCGTTCGAGCGCGACGCGCGGGTCGCTGACCTGTGGCAGCGCCTCGTACTCGACGACGATCAGTTCGGCGGCATCGCGCGCCTGCAGCGCGGTCTCCGCGACCACCATCGCGACCGCTTCGCCGGGGAAGCGCACGCAGCCCTCCGCGAGCACCGGGCGCGCGATGGCCGGCGGCGGCGAGCCATCGCGATTCTTCTGCACGGGCTCGGCCTGCATCGGCCCGATGCCGGCGGCGCGCAGGTCGGCCGCGGTGCAGACCGCGAGCACGCCGGGCGCGCCGATCGCGCCGCTGGCGTCGATCGCGAGGATCCTCGCGTGCGGATGCGGCGAGCGCAGGAACGCCGCGTGCGCCGCGCCCGGCAGGGCGAGGTCGTCGATGAAGCGGCCCTCGCCCTTCAGCAGCGCGTCGTCCTCGAGCCGCAGCACCGGCTGGCCGATGCGCAGCTGGCCGGCGTTGCGCGAGGGCTCGGCGGGGCTGGGCTGGACAAATTTCGAATCGGGCATCGGGGCCGGTGGACTCATCGGGCAAGGGCTATTGGATGGTACTTCGATCCTGTGTCCCGGGATTCCGATAGGGGGCGGTACCGGCGCGAGATGTTTCGCGCCCGGCGGAGCCCTTGGTTGCGGCCGGTGATAACGTGGCTCCCATGAAATTCGGCGTGCGACTGGCGGTGCAGGGCGAGATGGGGGCCCAGGGGCAGGGCTGGGACCTCGCGAAGCAGATGACCGCCGAGGCCGAGGCGCTCGGCTTCGACAGCGTCTGGCTGCCCGATCACGTCATCAATGCGCACATGAACGTGCGCGTGCCGATGCTGGAGAACTGGACGGTGCTCTCCGCGCTCGGCGCGCTCACTTCGCGCGTCTCCTTCGCGGGCCATACCTTCAACAACTCGCTGCGAAACCCGGCGGTGATGGCGAAGATGGCGGCGACGTTCGACGTCATGTTCGGCGGACGCCTGATCTATTCACTGGGCTCGGCATGGTTCCGGCGCGAGAGCGAGGGCTACGGGTTGCCGTGGGACGAGCACGGCGATCGCGTGGCGCGCCTGCGCGAGGCGCTGCTCATCGCCAAGGCGCTGTGGACGCAGGACGAGGTCGACTTCGCGGGGCGTTTCTACACGCTGAAGGGCGCGTGCCTGGAGCCCAAGCCGGTGCAGAAGCCGCATATCCCGATCTGGGTGCCGGGCGATTCGCCGGCGATCCGCGATCTCGCTGCCGAGCTGGGCGACTGCTGGCTCTTCTATTCCAAGCCGCCCGAGCGCATCGCCGAGTACGCCGCCGACATCAAGCGCAGGCGGGGCGGCGCATCGATGCCGATGGCGACCTCGACGGTCTGCCTTGCGGGCCTGGACGACGCCAAGGTGGGCGAGTGGAGCGTGAAGTACGCTGAGGAGCGCAAGCACCGCTTCGCGGTTCCGCCTACGCCGCAGGACGTATTGACCGAGAACCTCTGGGGCCCGGTCGAGAAGTGCATAGAGCGCGTGCGTGCGTGGGAGCAGGCCGGCGTCACGCACCTCGTGATCCAGCCCATACCGCCGCTCGAAGGCATGCGCTTCTTCGGCCGCGAGATCCTGCCGTACGTACGCGGATAGCCGGCCGCTCCAGGCTAGGCCGCGACACGCTCGATGTGGCGCATCTTCGGCTCGCGGTTCAGCCGGTAGAAGCGCCGCAGCTCGGCCATGGTCTCGTGGTGCGCCACGGCGCGCCGCGGATGCAGCTTCCTGGCTAGCCGTCGGCAGAAGCGCGCCGCGTAGCGGTTCGCACAGTGGTAAAGGTCGACGCGATCGCCCGCCAGCTCCGGATCCACGCGCGCGCGCTCGAAGAGCGCGGTGTGCAACTCGATCGGGAAGCGTTCGGGGTTCTGCTCGCGCAGCAGCCACAGGCTCGCGACGTACTTGTCCACCTCGGCCTGCAGCTCGAGCTCCAGCAGCGTCACCGGGCGGTCGTGCGCCGCGTTCCACGCGAGGTAGACGAAGTGGCTCACGCCCTCGAGCGCCGTCCACCAGTCGCCGATGTTGCCGTGGTGCAGGGCGTCGAACGGGTTGGCAGAGTCGAGGCGCTCCAGCACCATGGGGTCGAGGTAGACGCCGAGGTGCAGCGTATCGCCGTCGGTGGCGACCAGCACCTGCTCGTCGGTGCCCGCGTCCTGGAGTTCCTCGGGCAGGTCGTCGCGGTCGGTGAGCAGGAACTCGGCGAGGTCGTGCGGCACCGGCACGTCGTAGATGCCGGCAAGCAGGTCGCGCAGGTCGTTCAGCATCGCGCGCGGGCTATTGCGCGCGCAGGACCACCGGGGTCGCGTCCACGCCGAGCCGCTGCAGCAGCCGGCGCGCGCGGGTACTGCCGGTCTTCAGCCAGATCTCGTAGAGCCTGAGGATGTCGCGCTGCGAATGCACGTAGGCGGCGTCGGCGATCTCGCCGAGCGCGTCGACGAGCGCCTGGAACTTCGCCGCGAGTTCGGCGAAGACTTCGGCGAACTCGCGCCGGTGGCCGCGCTCGAGCGTGCCGGCCAGCGTCTCGTAGGCGCGGCTGCCCATCGCGACGTGGTAGTCGACGTCCACCAGCTTGCGCTCGAAGCCGCGCGCGAAGAATCCGCCGGTGAAGAGGGAAACGTCGCCAAGGCGCCGCAGCGCGAGCTCGCGCTCGGTATCGGTGGAGGCCTCGAGGGCGTCGGTCAGCATCGCGGCCAGCGGCCGCAGGTCGCGGCCCTCGGGGGTGTGGTCGTAGAAGCGTTCGCTGCGCGCGAATTCGGTCAGGAGGTTGACGACGTAGCGTTCGGCCTGGGCATCGACCGCGGTTCGCTGCTCCGCGAGCGCGCTACGAAGAGCGTCGCGGAAGAACTCGGTCAGGTTCGTCACCGTCATGACACTGGAGCCGTCGTCGCGCTGCATGCGCACCTCTCGAGTGGTTGACCGATTTCATCGTAGCAAAACGATTCGAGAAGCGGTTGGCAGCCTCCGGCGTCGTCTGCTAGCAGCGGGACGGGCGCGTCACTTCCAGACTTGCTGGCAGACGCGGTAGAAATTTCCCCCGAGGATGCCGCGGATATCGTCGTCGGCGTAGCCGGCGCGGCACATGAGTTCCACCAGTTCGACGATCTGCTCCGGCTGGCCGAACTTCGTATGCCGGTTCGGCTTGCCCTGGTTGTCGGGCCAGATGTCGGGCGTGTCTTCCACGGACTTCCAGAACCCGGCGACGTCCTTCACGTAGTCGAGGCCGATGCCGACGTGCTTCGCGCCGACGAGGTTCGCGATGTAGTCGAGGTGCCTGAACATCGATTCGCTCGATGCCTCCATGTCGTCCAGGAACTCGCCCAGGCCGTTGATGCCGACTACGCCGCCGGTCTCGGCACACTTGCGGATCTGGTCGTCCTTGATGTTGCGGTAGTGCGGGACCACCGACCACGCATTGCAGTGGGAGAAGATGCACGGCGCGGTGCTGAGCTCCATCGCCTCCATCGAGGTGCGGTGCCCGCAATGCGAGCCGTCGACGATCATGCCGACGCGGTTCATCTCGCGGATCACCGACTTGCCGTAGCGCGAGAGCCCGGTGTTGGTCGGCTCGCCGCAGCCGTCGCCGACCAGGCTCCTCTGGTTGTAGGCGAAGAGCATGTGCCGCACGCCGAGCCGGTAGAAGATCTCGATCGAGCCGGTGTCGTTGCCGAGCACGTTCGAGCCCTGGAAATTGAAGGTGATGCCGAGCTGGCCCGCGGCACGTGCGGCGTCGATGTCCTGCACGCCGTAGACCAGCCGGTACTTCGACGGGTTCTTCGCCACCACCGCGTAGCACTTGGCGAGGTTCGCCAGCGCGAGCTCCGGGCGGCCGAACACGCGGTCGTTGCCGATGGTGAGCGAGAGCAGGCCGAAGCCCGCGTCGCGGAAGCGATCCAGCGTGACGCCGTCCACCGCGTGGATCGCGCCATAGGGCAGGGTCATATCCCAGACGAGGGCGTTGCGGTAGAGCGCGCGCGCTCGCTCGCTGATTGCGATGGGAGTTGCGGTCATGGAAGGTCGCCGGAGGTGGGTCGTGGACCATCTTAATGAGCCGACTTCGCACGACCGCCGGCCGTTTCGCTTTTGCATTGCATAATTTCGCCTTTCGGCGGGAAGGAGCGGTCTTGGACAAGAAGCTGCATGTGCTGTCGGCCGGCGCCGCGAAGGCGATCGTGCTCGGCATCGCGGAAGCAGAGGGCGTTTCGCTGCAGGCCGAGTTCGGCGCAGTGGGCGCGATGCAGGAGCGGCTGCTCGCCAGCGCGCCCTGCGACGTGCTGGTGCTGACGCGGGCGATGCTGGATGCGCTTGTGGCCAAGGGCATGATCGTCGCCGGCAGCGTGGCCGATCTCGGCAAGGTACACACCGGCATCGGCTTGCCCGCGGCGGCGCTCGAGGGCCGATCGCCGCCAGCGATCGCAGACGCCGCGGCGCTTCGCACGCTGCTGGGCGCGGCCAGCACGCTCTACGTGCCGGATCTCTCGAAGTCCACAGCCGGGCAGCACGTCGCCCGCATGCTCGACGGGCTGGGCCTGCGCGATGCGCTCGCCGGACGCGTGCGCGAGTTCCCGAACGGCGCGACGGCCATGCGCGCCATGGCGGACGCCGGCGACATCGGTGCCGTCGGCTGCACGCAGGAGAGCGAGATCCGCTACACGCCGGGCGTGGCTTTCGTGGGCCGGCTTCCGGAACCCTACGAACTGTCGACCTTGTACTCGGCCTGCGTGGCGGCTTCTGCCCCGGACGGCGAACGCGCACGGCGCCTGGTCGCCGCCCTGACGTCCGAGGCCACGCGCCTGCGGCGCACCCAGGCCGGATTCGTCGCCTAGGCGACGGCTGCGGCTTCGCCCCTAGCGCGCGTCGGCGTCCGAGCCGTCGCCGGAGAGCTCGTCCGCATCGGAATCCGGGGATGTCGCCCCCAGCCGCGCGATCACGGCTTCCGCCTTCGCGCCACGCGCGCAGGCCGCAGCGGCCTCCAGCGCGGACGGCCAGAGGTTGTGGTGGTCCTTGCGGCTGTCGGACTTCTTCTCGACCAGGTGCGCGGCGTGTCCCAGTGCCCGCAACGTCTTGGCGACGTACCGGGCACCGGCGACGCGGTAGGGGAGGTCCTGCGGGTCGGTGATCACGAAGACCCGCCGGTCGCGATCGACGGGGACCTGCGCCAGGTGATTCTTCGTGCGAAAGGGCGTGCTGCCGGTGGCCGTCTCCAGCTCGCGCAGCGACGCCTCCGGGCTGATCGGCCCGTCGTCGGGTTCACGCATGCCGTAGCCGCCGGATCCGGCGCCGACGCAACTCACGTCGCGACGCCCGAGGGCGAGCATCGCGATCGAGATGCCGGCGCCGGCGGACTGTCCGGCCAGCGCGAGCCGCGAGATTCCGAGCCGCGCCTTGATGGCATCGAGCGAGGCGTGCATGACCCACATTTCCGCGAAGCGATGCCGGTCCTTGAGGTAGTGCCCCGAGGAACCGTAGGTCCCGGACCGGCCGACCAGGACCACGGGGATCCCCAGCTGGCGCTCGTATCGCTCGGCGTTCTTCAGCAGGCTTTCCCGGCTCGTCTTGCCGAACCCGTGCCGGGACGTGACGTCGCCGTGGATGCCGACCACGACGTGCGCCGCTCCACGTGCACGCGGCGACGCGAAGTAGCGAATGCACCGCGTGCCGAACGGGCCTTCCACCCAGACCGCGTCCTGCAGGTCGGCGCAGGCCTCGCGGGAGAGGGTCTTCCCGTTCTTCCAGTCCTCCAGGGTCCACAGCGGGTCTCCGGTCGCGCCAGACGCGAGGCAGGAGAGGATCGCGAGCACACCGAGGCGCCCGAATCGCGAAGCCGGACGAGCGTTCGAGGAGGCCACCCGCCTACTCCGACTTGATGCCGGCCTGCTTCATCAGCGCGGCATAGCGCGCAAGCTGCTCCCGCGTCGCGGTCGCGAGTTCCTCGGGCGTGCTGCCGACCGGCGTGAAGCCCTGCGCCGCGAGCTTCTCGCGCACGTCGGGGATGGCGAGCGCCTTCACCACTTCGGCATGTAGGCGCCCGATGATCTCCCGCGGCGTCGCGGCCGGTGCCATCAGCGTGAACCAGGAGTTGAAGCGAAAGCCGGGCAGGCCCGACTCCGACACCGTCGGCACGTCCGGGAACTGCGGGTGGCGCTGCGCCATGCTCACGCCGACCAGCCGCAGCTTTCCGCCGCGCACCAGCGAAGCCACGGTGCCCAGGCCCTGGAAGCCGACCGGCACCTGGCCCGAGGCGATGTCGAGCGCGGCCTGCGTCGCGCCCTTGTACGGCACGTGCGTGAGCTGGATGCCCGCGGTGCTCGCGAAGAGCGCCATCGCGACGTGCTGCGGGCTGCCGTTGCCGCCAGAGCCGTAGTTGAGCTTGCCCGGGTTCGCCCGCGCGGCCGCGACGAGGTCGCCGGCGTTGCGCAGGGGCGAGTCGTTCGACACCACGAGGCCCCACTCGATCGTGCCGACCAGCGACACCGGCGCGAAGTCGCGCAGCGTGTCCCATGGCATCTTCTCGTGCAGGTTGGGCAGCATCGTCATCACGCTGTCGTTGAACGCGCCGAGCGTGTAGCCGTCCGGCGCAGCCTTCGCGACGCGCTCCGCGCCGATCAGGCCGGCCGCGCCGGGCAGGTTCTCGACCACGAATGGCTGCCCGAGGCTTTCGGCCATGCGCTGCGCGACGAGGCGCGCGGCGTTGTCGACGGCGCTCGCCGCGGCCAGCGGGATCACGAGACGCACCGGTTTCGACGGAAAGACCTGCTGCGCGAGCGCAACGGTGCTCGAAAGGGCGAGGACAAGCGCGAGGGCGGCGCGCGTGGCGTTCATCGTTGGGTCTCCAGTCGGGCGATGCCGAGGTGATCGGCGAGGGCGTGCAGCGTCGAGAGGAGCGCCGGCGAGAGCGGGATGCCGTCTTGCGCATAGGCGAGGCGCTTCGCGTGGCTCTGCTCGCCCGGCATCCAGATGCGCTCCACCCCGGGCATGCGGCGGCTTGCGCGCAGGTCGCGCACCAGGACATCCACGCGCTGCTTGAAGGCGGCGACGTCGCCGAACGCGGCTGGGTCGATGACCAGCAGCGCCTGCCCGGTGTTGGTCGCGCTCGCGTCGTCATGGTTGAAGTCGACGACGTCCCTGCCCATCGCCGCGCCGTTCAGCGTGCCGGCGAGCAATCCGAACGCAAGCGCGAGGCCGTAGCCCTTGTAGCCTCCGATCGGCAGCAGGAAGCCGTCCTCGGCGCGCTTCGGATCGATGAGCGGCTTGCCCTGGCGGTCGATCATCCAGCCTTCCGGCATCGTCTCCCCGCGCTGCGCCTTCACTTTCACCTTGCCGTAGGCCGCGACCGTGGTCGCCATGTCGAGCACGATCGGCGGCTCCTCGGCCGCCGGCATCGCGACCGCGATCGGGTTGGTGGACAGCAGCATGTCGAGGCCGCCCCAGGCCGGCAGGTGGTTCGCGTTGCCCACCGCAAGGTAGAAGCCGACCATGTCGTGTGCCAGCGCCTTGCGCGCGTACAGCGAGGCGGGGCCGGCGTGGTTGCTCCAGCGCGTGCCAACCCACGCCACGCCCGCCGTGCGCGCCTTCGCGATCGCGATCTCGGCGGCGCGCGTCATCACGAGGTGGCCCATGCCGTTGTCGCCGTCGACCAGCGCCATCGCTGCGCGCTCCTCGACCACGCGGATGTCGGGCCGCACGTTCACGCCGCCGGCCTCGATGCGCCGTACGTATTGCGGCAGGCGCATGACGCCGTGGCCGTCGGAGCCCTGCAGGTCGGCTTCCGCCATCAGCGCGGCGACCGTGGCGGCGTCCGCTTCCGGCAGGCCGACGCGCGCGAGCGCGTCGCGGATGAAGCTGTCGAGGCGTTCGCGCTCGAACCGGTGGGTCGAATCGGGAGGGGGCATCTCGGCCACTATTCTGGCCGAGGAAGGGCGGCCCTCCAAGCTGCGTCAGTTGGCGCTGCGCGGCGGGACTTGCGTACCGGCGAACTCCAGCTTCGTCCTCGTCGCGTCGAGGTAGGGCGCCAGTTCGTACACGTTGCGGTAGCCGTAGCTGTACAGCGTGGTGAAGGTCGGCACGTTGAGCGAGGCCGAGAGCGACTTCTTCGGGAACGGCTCGGCGTTGAAGAAGTTGTTGTTGCAGTAGATCAGGATCCGCGTCGCCTTGTCCGGGACCAGCGCGGCGAGGCTCTCGGCGGTGAAGTCGGCGAAGTTCAGGTTCACCGCGCCCTTCACGTGCAGCTCGCCGAAGCGCCGTGCACTGCGCGCGTCGAGCACGATCGTGCCGGGTTCGAGGCTCATGCGGATGAAGTCGGCTTCCGAGACGCGCCGGTCGCGGCGCAACTCCAGCGCGGCCTTCATGTCGCGAAGGTGGCCGTCGGCGTCGATGGCGGGATTCTGCGGGACCGTCGAAGCTTCGCTCGCGAGCGCGAGCGGGGCACCGGCGACGAGCAGCGTGGACACGAGCAGCGTGCGAAGGAACATCCGGAGTTCTCCCTTGGGGATGCGAGACGCCGCCATTCCCGCACGGCGACGCGTCTCCGGCTGCAAGCGATTGTGACGACTTGTAACGACGCGCTCAGAAGCCTTCGCGCGCGCAGACCGCGGCGAGGTCGCCGAAGGTGCCGCAGCTCGAGGCGTTCCACGGCGTGCGCTCGCTGCAGTCGCGCGCGAGCTTCGCGCGCACCTCGGGGCATTCGCGGCGCAGCCGCTCGCGCCGCTGCAGGTACGCGGCGCGCTGCGCGCGGATGCTCTCGGCGCGCGCGCCCTCGCCGGTGGTTGCGGGCAGGTCGGTGTCGGCCGCCGGCACGAGCCGCAGGCGTTGCTCGGTGAACTCGAGCCGGCATTCGCCCTGGGGGTCGGGCAGCGCGGGTGCGAGGTAGCGCAGCTCGATGCGATCGAGGCCGAGCTCCAGCACCTGGGCGCCGTCGTGGCGCCAGGGCAGGCGGCGGCTCTCCTTCAAGGTCTCGCACTGCAGCTCGCCGGCGGATTCGCCGGCATGCATGCCCTCCGCGCGTCGCAGCGTGAGCGCAAGGCGACGCCCGAGCCACGACTCCGCCTCCGCGCGCAGCGCGACGAGCGTGAAGCCGCCGTCGCCAGGTTCGAGTTCGTAGACCGCGGCGCGGCCGTCCTCGTCCGAGCGCCAGCGCTTCTGCAGCACGCTGCCGGCCCACGAGGATTCGAGCAGGCGCCCGCGCAGCGCCTCGGGCGTGATCGGCGCGTCGCGTGAACGCAGCAGCGAGCGCAATTCGTCGGCGGGCACCGCGAAGCCCAGGTTCTGCGCCTGCGGCACGAGGCTGGCGACGATGCCGACCACCTGCCCGCTCGCGTTGACCAGCGGGCCGCCGCTGTTGCCCGGGTTGATCGCGGCGTCGGTCTGCAGCAAGGCCGCGCCCTCGAGCTTCGGGTGCCGCCGGATGGCGCTGACGATGCCCTGCGTCGCGGTGCCGCTCAGGCCCCACGGCGCGCCGAACGCCACCACGCGCTGCCCGACCTTCACGCTGCCGGCCGTCGCGAGTGCGAGCGCGCGCAGGTTGCGCGCGGGGACCTTCAGCACGGCGAGGTCGCGGTCGCCGTCCCAGGCGACGACTCCCGGGTCGTCGAAGACACGCCCGTCGCTCAGCGTGACGCGCGGGCGCTTCATGCGCGCGACGACGTGCAGGCTGGTGACGACGAGGCCGTCGCGCGAGGCGACGAAGCCGCTCGCGCGATGCGGGCCGTCCTCGGCGATGACGGCCACGGCGGGCGATACACGCGCGATGAGCGTCGGCAAGTCCTGCGCGCGCGCGGGCAGTGCGGTCGCGAGCGCGACGGCCGCGAGGCCGAGCAGGCGCGCGAGGTTCCGGGATGGCATGGCGATCCGAATGGTACCTAACCCGTTTCGCGAGCCCGCCCGTTCATGCAAGGACAGCGGGGCCGATGGCGTCCCGCACCCGCATGGAAAGGAGATCGTCATGAAAGGCACTGCTTCGCTGCTCGTGGTCGCGCTCGCCACCGCGCTGGGGGGGTGCGCGAGTACCTCCGGCCCGTCGTCGGAGACCGGGTCGCCCGGCGCAACCGTGGTGACGGCCTCGCCGGCCGACACTCGCCCCGTGGGTGGAGTCGACCCGCACGGGCGCGGCCTCGATCGCGACGGGCTGGCTGGCGGGCCCGACCTGAAGCGCAGCGTCTACTACGAGTTCGACCACTACGACGTCCGGCCGCAGTACCGGGAGCTCGTCGAGAGCCACGCGCGCTGGCTGAAGGCGAACCCGCAGGCCCGGCTGACGATCATCGGCAACACCGACGAGCAGGGCACGCGGGAATACAACCTCGCCCTCGGGCAGCGCCGGGCCGAATCGGTATCGCGCCTGCTCACCATGCTAGGCGCGCGGCCCGAGCAGATCGAGGCGATCAGCTTCGGCAAGGAGAAGCCGCGCGCGGCCGGTCACGACGAGGCGGCCTGGGCCGAGAACCGGCGCAGCGATTTCGCGAAACCCTGATACGAACGGGGATGGCACCCTTGTCCGTCGATTCCGGACAAGGGTGAGGGGCGGCGCCGAGCCTTGCCGGGAAGCAAGGATTAGGCAGCGCACCGCACAAAGTGAGAAAATGTTACGGATCTGTGGGGCCGGGGGACGGATTGTCCGTTCGCGGGTTCCATCATCCGACCGTGACGCTTCGAACTGCCAACCTAGTCCATCTGTCCGGCGATCCGCGAGGGCGCCGGCCATCATGAGCACCGCCAAGCTGCGCGAAATCGCGGTGACGCGCCTCGAGTACGGCATGTACGTGTCGCAACTCGACCGGCCGTGGACGGACACGCCGTTCATGTTCCAGGGCTTCCTGCTGAAGAACGAGAAGCAGCTCGCCACGCTGAAGAAGTTCTGCAAGCACGTCTACATCGATCCCGAGAAGTGGCAGGCGGTCGAGGCGCCCAAGGCGCCGGTCGAGGCGCCGCCGCCGCCCCCGGAGAACTCGGCCCATGCGGCGGCGATCCGCTCGCAGCTTGCCGAGAAGATCCGCGGCACCACCGAGTACCGGCAGCTGTCGTCGATCGAGGAGGAGATGCCCAAGGCCGAGGAGGCCTGGAAGCGTTCCACGCAGATCGTGAAGATGATCGCCACTTCGGCGCGCGCCGGCGAGGTGCTCGACGGCCCGCGCACCACCGAGGCGGTGAAGGAGATCACCGCGAGCGTGGAGCGCAACCCCGACGCGATGATGCTGCTCGCGAAGATGCGCGACCAGAGCCGCCAGACGCTCGACCGCTCGGTCGAGGTGTCGGTGATCATGACCGCGTTCGGCCGCTTCCTGCAGTTGCCGCGCCAGCAGCTGGAGCTCCTCGGCATGGTCGGCCTGCTGCAGGACGTGGGCATGATGAAGATCCCGCAGTCGATCGCGCAGAAGCGCAGCAAGCTCACCGCCGCGGATCGCGACATCTTCCGCGCGCACGTGCAGCACTCGGTGGAGATCCTGAGCAAGACGGTGGGCCTGCCCGCCGAGCTGCCCGGCATCGCGTCCCTGCACCACGAGCGCTACGACGGCAGCGGCTATCCGCGCGGCCTGAAGGGCAACGCGATCTCGCTGCTCGGCCAGATCGCGGCCATCGTCGACATGTTCGACACGCTCACCGCGCCCGAACCCTATGGCGCGCACCAGCCGCCGTCGGCCGCGCTGAACTACCTCTACCGCAACCGCGGCACCAAGTTCCACGCCGGCGCGGTCGAGCAGTTCATCCAGTGCCTGGGCGCGTTCCCGGTGGGCAGCGTGGTGGAACTGAACAGCAACGAGATCGGCGTCGTCGTGGCGCAGAACATGGTGCGCCGCCTGCAGCCGCGCGTGATGGTGGTTCAGGACGGCAACGGCAACCCGATCCGGCCCTACAAGCTGCTCGACCTGATGAAGGAGCCGATGGCGACGCCGGACGAGCCCTACCGGATCCGCCGCACGCTGGAGGCCAACGCCGTGCACGTCGATCCGCGCGAGCTCTTCCTCTGAAGTCTCCGGTCGCCGAGCTGCAGGCGTTCCTCGATGCGCGGGCCGCGGCAGGCGAGCCCGCGGCCGTGCTGGTCGCCGACTGCGGCGTGATCGAGGACATCGACGCCTACTGGGGCTACGAAGCGGGGGATGCCGCGCGCGCGTTCTTCGCGCAGCGCCTGAAGGCCGAGGCCCTGCGCGGGCAGGACCTGCTGGTCGACGCCTGCCGCGACCGTTTCGCCTGCGGGCTCGCCGCGGTCGGCGACGTCGGCGTGGCGCTGCTCGCCGCCGAGAAGATCCTGCGCACGCTGGACGCGCCGCTGTGGGCTGGCGATTCCGAACTGCGCGCCGACCCGGCGGTGGGCATCGCCATCGCGCCGGCGGGCGAGGTTTCGGCCGCGCAGTTGCTAGGCCAGGCCACGGCGGCGAGTGCGCGAGCGCGCGAGGTCCCGGGGCGCATCGCCGTGCGTGACGAAGCGGCGGAGCGCGCGGCGGCGGTCGCGCGAGCGCGCGACTCCGACCTGCAAGGCGCGATGCTGCAGGAGGCCGCGGGGTTCCTGTTTCGCGCGCAGCACGACCTGCGCACCAGCATCGTCGCCGGTGCCGAATGCTTCCTCGCGTGGGAGGGCGGCATGTCGCGCCCGCACGAGGCGATCGCGAGCCTGCGCGCCGCACGCCGCACGGGCGAGGGCCTGCGCTGGGTCCTGGGCGGCGCGATCCAGCAGTGCGCGCAGCTCGCCGCGGGCTGCGGCGTGAGCCTGCGCGTCGCCGCAAGCGTCTCGGCGCGCGACCTGAATCTCCTCGAGCTCGCGGATTCGGTCGCGGGCCTGCTCAAGGTATGGAACGTGCGCCCGAGCCGGCTGTCGCTCGCGATCCGCGACGCGCACCTGCTCGCGCTGCGCCCGGCGGCGACCGAGGTGCTGCGCGGCCTCGGCGCGGTCGGCCTGCGGCTGTCGCTGGACGACCCCGGGCTCGGGCTTGCGGCGCTCGCGCGGCTCGACGCGCGCGGCTTCGAGGAACTGCGGCTTCCCGCCAGCCTGGTGCGGGAGTCCGGCGCTTCGCACCGCAGCGAATCCGTGGTGCGCGCGCTGTGCACGTTCGCGCACGACCTCGGCATGGAGGTGCTCGCCGATGGCGTCGACGACGCCGACGCGGCGGAACGCCTGAAGTCGCTCGGCTGCGACGTGATCCAGGGCGACCACGTCGGCCCGCTGCAGGACGCCGCGACCTTCATCGGCGCGAACCAGGCCTGATCGCGCCGTTTCGCAGGACCGCGCGGTGGCCGTGCTAGCGTGGCCGCTGATCCCGCAGGGAACGACCCGATGGCCACGACGCCCTACCAACCGCTCAGCTGGACGCTGGTCCCGCGTCGCACGGCGCTCGTCGTCATCGACCCGCAGAACGACTTCCTGCATCGCGACGGCTGGTACGCGAAGAGCGGCGTCGACATCTCGCACATGCAGCGCTCCATCGGGCCGACGAAGCAGCTGGTCGCGGCCTGCCGAACGGCCGGCGTGCCGGTCGTCTGGACGCGCCACGGCTCGCGCGACGAGCGCGATGCGGGCAGCTTCATCCAGCTGCGCCCGTTCCTGAAGGAAGGCGGCCTGCGCATCGGCACCTGGGGCTACGAGATCCTCGACGAACTCGCGCCGCGCAAGGAAGACTGGTTCGTCGAGAAGAACCGCCTGTCGGCATTCTTCCAGACCAATCTGGAGCTCGTGCTGCGCAGCCTGCAGGCCGACACGGTGCTCGTTTGCGGGGTGCTCACCAACCAGTGCGTCGCGGCGACCTCGAAGGACGCCACCTTCCGCGATTTCCGGCCGATGGTGGTCGAGGAGGCGACGGGCACCACGCTGCCGCACCTGCATGCACCGGCGATCGAGATGATGCGCGTGGGCTGGGCCGAGGTGCTCACGCTCGCCGCGGCGCTCGAGCAACTCGCGGCACTGCCGCGCTGAAGGAGGAACTCCCATGCTCCTGAAAGGACGCATCGCCCTCGTGACGGGCGGCAGCAAGGGCATCGGCCGCGCGGTGGCCACGGCGCTGGCGCGCGAGGGCGCGCGGCTCGCGATCTGCTCGCGCGGGGCGAAGGACCTCGAGTCCGCCGCGGCGGCGCTGCGCGCGAGCGGGGCCGAGGTGCTCGCCATCCCGGCCGACGTCACGAGGAGCGCGGACATATCCCGCTTCGTGTCGACCGCGGCCGCGCACTACGGCGGCATCGACATCCTGGTCAACAACGCGGTGAGTTCCACGCAGGGCCACTTCGACGCCCTCTCGGACGAGGAGTGGCAGCACCATATCGACGTCAAGCTGCTCGGCTACGTGCGCTGCGCGCGCGAGGCGCTGCCGTGGCTGAAGAAGTCGGGGCGCGGCCGCGTGGTCAACGTCGGCGGCATGACGGCGCGCATCGTGAGCGAGTTCCGCATGACCAACGGCGTGGTCAATGCCGGCGTGTCGAACTTCACCAAGCACCTCGCGGAGCAAGCGGGACCCCATGGCATCACGGTGAACGTGATCCATCCCGGCTACACCGATACGCCGCGCCTGGACGGCATCCTGAAGCGCTGGGCGGAACTCGACGGCGTCAGCCTCGAGGAGTCCACGAAGCGCAGGCTCAAGGAGATCCCCATCGGCCGCTTCATCCAGCCCGAGGACCTCGCGAACCTCGCGGTGTTCCTCTGCTCGGATGCGGCCGCGGCGATCACCGGGCAGGCGATCGCGGTGGACGGCGGCTCCGGGCGCGCGATCAGCTACTGACGCGGCCCTTCAGGCCGAGCGCCGCGCTATCTCGGCGAGGCCGGCCTCGAGGTTTTCCATCGCGAGCCGCCGGTGCACCGTCTCGGCGAGCGTGCCGTCGCCTGCCTCGATCGCGCGCACCAGACGCCGCCAGTTCGCGAGCGAGCGCTCGCGCCGTGGCTGGGCCGCGAGGCCAAGGCGCGCGTAGCGCCCGAACCGCTGCGCGTACGAGGCGATGTAGTCCTCGAGCTGCAGGTTCCCCGAGCGACGCGCGATCTCGGCGACCATCTCGGCGCTCGCGCGCGCGTAGGCCGGGGCGCTGCGCCGCGCGGCCACCAGGGCGTCCAGCCGCCGTGCGAGCGCGCGGCGCGCCTCGGCGTCGCCGGACTGGGCCACGCGGCGCGACGCGAGGCCGAGCATCACCGAGCGGATCTCGAACAGGTCCTCTAGCTCCTTCGCCGACAGCCGCGTCACCTGCGCGCCGCGCTGCGGCAGGATCGTGACGAGGCGACGCGTCTCGAGGATGCGCAGCGCCTCGCGCACGCTGGCGCGGCTGACGCCGAACTCGGCCGCCAGCTCGACTTCCTTCAGCCGCCCGCCGGGCGCGAGTTCCTCCTCGACGATGCGCACGCCGATGCGGTCGGCGATCTGCAGCGGCAGCGTCGGGATCAGCGCGGACGAGGGGCGGGCGGCCATGGGCCGGATGATAGCCGGCCCGGGGGTGTGAAACCCGGATTGACTGAATGTCGACATTTTGCGATCCTGCGCGGCCTCGATTCAACCCTTGTCGCCGATGACCTCGATCCGCTCCGCACTGTTCGTCGTCCTTGCCCTGTTCGCCGCGTCCACGGCGCTCGCGCAGGATCGCTACCCTTCCCGGCCCGTGAAGGTGCTCGTGCCGTTCGTGCCCGGCGCGCTCACCGACGTCGTCGCGCGCCTCTACGCCGAGCGACTTTCGACGCGCCTCGGCCAGCCCTTCGTGGTCGAGAACCGACCCGGCTCCGGCGGGGTCGTCGCGTCCCAGGCGATGCTTGCCGCGCCGGCCGACGGCTACACCGTGCAGGTGGTGTCCTCGTCGCACGCGGTGAATCCGTCCCTGTATGCCGGCAAGCTGCCCTACGACACGCTGAAGGACATCGCGGGCGTGGCCCACGTCGCCAGTTCGCCCAGCCTCGTCGTCGTGCGCAACGACCTCGGCGCGAAGACCCTCGGCGAACTGGTCGCGCTCGCGAAGCGCCAGCCCGGCAAGCTCAACTACGGATCGGCCGGAGTCGGGGCTGCCACGCACCTCGTCGGCGAGTACCTGCGCGCGCAGGCCGGCATCGACATCGTGCACATCCCCTACAAGGGCGTGAACGAAGCGGTGACCGAGGTCATGGCCGGGCGTATCGACGTCGCCTATCCGCCGATCGCGCTCGCCCTGCAGCAGGCGAAGAGCGGCAAGCTTGCCGCGCTCGCGGTGACGAGCGCCGAGCGTTCGCCGCTGCTGCCGGAGGTGCCGACCGCGCAGGAGGCTGGGCTGAAGGGTTTCGAGTACGCGATCTGGTACGCCTTCGTCGCCCCCGCGAAGGTGCCGGGGCCGATCCTCGAGCAGCTGGCCCGCGAGGTGCGCGCGGCTGGCGACGCACCGGAGATCCGCGAGAAAATGATCGCGCAGGGGCTGATCCCGAGGTTCATCGGCACGCGTGAATTCGACGCGTACATCAAGGCGGAAATCGACAAGCTCGGCGACGTGGTGCGCGCGAGCGGAGCAAAGGCGAACTGACCATGGCGAAAACGAGCGGCGGTGCGGCGGTCGTGGAGTCCCTGCGGGCGGAGGGCGTGAAGCACGTCTTCGGTCTGATCGGCTCGGCGGGCATGGAGATCTTCGACGCGCTGCACGGCGCGAAGGACGTGCGCTTCGTCGGCGTGCGCGACGAGCGCACCGGCGTGCACATGGCCGACGGCTACGCGCGCGCGTCGGGCAAGGCCGGCGTCTTCCTCGCCGGGCAAAACGGGCCGGGCGTCACGAACCTCGTCACGGGCATCGCGCAGGCGTACGCAGCGTACTCCCCGGTTGTCGCGCTCGCCGGGTCGCTCTCGTCGGAACACGTCTATCGCGACGCGTTCCAGGAGGTCGACCAGCAGGCGCTCTTCCGCCCGATCACGAAGAAGACCTGGACCGCGACGCGCGCGACGCGCATTCCCGAGCTGATGCAGGAGGCCTTCCGCACGGCACTCGCGCCGCGGCGCGGGCCGGTGGTGCTGAACCTGCCGCGCGACCTGCTCGCGGAAGTGGCCGAGATCGAAACGGGCGCGGATGTCGCGCGCCGGCGCACCGAAGCCGTGGTCGCCGGAGACCCCGCGCTCGTGAAGCAGGCGGCCGCGCTGCTGCGAGCGGCCGAGCGGCCACTCATCATCGCCGGCGGCGGCGTGAAGAACGCGCGCACGCACGCGCAGGTGCTGCGCCTCGCCGAACTCGTGCAGGCGCCGGTGGCCGCATCGCCCGGCCACGGCGACGCCGTGCCCTGCGAGCATCCGCTGTATGCAGGGCAGGTCGGCCCGCGCGGTAACGCGGTGGCCTCGGCGATGGCGCGCGAGGCCGACGTGATCCTCGCGATCGGCACGAGACTCGGCTTCAACACCACGTTCTACAGCTATGACAACCTGAATCGCGCCGCGAAGATCGTGCAGGTCGAGATCGAGCCGACGGCGATCGGCCGCTTCTTCGCGATCGACGTCGGCATCATCGGCGACGCCGGCACGGTGGCGGACCAGCTGGTCGCCGCTCTCGCGGGCCACGCGGCGGGCGAGAAGGCGCGCGCATGGACCGCGAAGTTCAAGGCCGACCGCGCGAAGATGCTGGCGGATCGCGATGCCGCGGCGGTCGACGCCGATCCGATCCAGCCCGGACGCCTCTATCGCGCGATCCGCGCTGCATCGCCAGCGGACGCGATCTTCACCATGGACGCCGGCACGCTCTGCCTGCAGGCCACCGACCAGATGGCCTACCGCCAGGTGCCCTCGCTCTTCACGCCGCTCGACTTCGGGCTCGTCGGCTTCTCGTACGCCTGCGGCCTGGGCGCGAAGCTCGCGTGCCCGGATCGCACCGTGATCAGCCTGATGGGCGACGGCGGCTTCGGCATGACCACGAGCGAGATCGGCACCGCCGTGGCGAGCGGCATCAACACCGTCTGCATCGTCATGAACAACGGCTGCTGGGGCGCGGAGAAGGCCTACCAGCGCGACTTCTTCGGCGAGCGGTACCTGGGCGCCGACGTGCCGAACCCGCCCTACGACCAGCTCGCGAAGCTCTGGGGCGCGGAGGGCTTCCGCGTCGACAAGGCCGCGCAGCTCGAATCGACGATCCGCGCGGCGGTCGCGTGCGGCAAGCCGGCGATCGTCGACGTGCAGGTCGACCCGAACGCGCTCTACAGTTTCCGGCGCGACTCCTTCAAGCATCGCGACAAGGCGGCCGGCGCGAAGTGAGCGTGGCGACGTACGACTTCATCGTCGTCGGCGCGGGCTCGGCGGGCGCCGCGCTCGCGGCGCGCCTGACCGAGGATGGCCGCAACCGCGTGTTGCTGCTCGAGGGCGGTGGGGAGGATCGCAACGTCTGGATCCACGTGCCGCTTGGCGTCGGCAAGCTGCTGACGAACGAGCGCTATGCTTGGCGCTTCGAGACCGAGCCGCAGGCCGGCATGGCCGGGCAGCGCATCTACTGGCCGCGCGGCAAGGTGCTCGGCGGCTCGAGCGCGCTGAACGGCATGGCGTATGTCTGGGGCGAGCCGGCCGAGTTCAATGCGTGGCGCCATGCCGGCTGCGAAGGCTGGGGATTTGCCGATGTGTTGCCGTATTTCCAGCGCATGGAAGGCAATCCGTACTCCACGCATCCGAATCGCGGCCGCCATGGTCCGCTGAAGATCACCGACCGCGGCCAGCGGGATCGCGATGCGCTTTCCGATGGATTCGTCGAGGCCTGCGTGCAGGCCGGTATCCCGCCCACGGAGGACTACAACGTCGTCTCATACGAGGGGGTGCGGTATCTCGAGCAGACGGCGTCGAACGGGCGCCGCTGGAGCACGGCGATGGCGTACCTACGCGACGCGCGCCGGCGGCCGAACCTCGAGGTGCTGACCGAGGCGCTGGTCACGCGCGTGGTATTCGAGGGGCGGCGCGCCATCGGCGTGGAGGCGCTGCGCGATGGCGTGCGCACGGTGCATCGCGCGGCGCGCGAAGTGATCCTCTGTGCCGGCGCGATCCAGTCGCCGCAGCTGCTCGAGCTCTCGGGGGTGGGGCAGGGCGAGCGGCTGCAGCGCCTCGGCATCCCGGTGGTCGCCGACAGCCCCCACGTGGGCGAGAACATGGTCGACCACCTGCAGGTGCGCTGCACCTACGAGACGATGCTGCCGATCACCATCAACGATGTGATGCGCAGCTTCTGGCATCGCATGAAGGTCGGCGCGCAGTACGTGTTCACGCGCAAGGGGCTGATGGCGGGCACCTCGTCCACGGCGCACGCGCTGACGCGCTCGCGCGACGGATTGTCGCGACCCGACGTCATGGTGCGCATCTACCACATCAGCGGAAAGGATCGGTACTCGCGCTCGCCGGGCGCCGGCATCGACCCGTTCCCGGGCTTCTCGATCGGCGGTTTCAAGCTGCACCCGGAATCGCGCGGCACGATCCACATCGCCAGCCCGGACCCTGAGAAAGCGCCCGCCATCGAACCGAATTACCTACGCGCGGAATCCGATCGCCGCACCGCGCTCGACCTGCTCGGCCTCGTGCGGCGCATCGCGTCGCAGCCTGCGATCGCGCCGCTGATCGTCGCCGAGCACCGGCCGGGTCCTGCAGTGGCCGACGACGACGCCCTGCTCGCCTACGTGAAGGAATCGGGACAGACGGCCTGGCATACGGTGGGAACCTGCCGGATCGGCCGCGAGGGCGAAGGCGTCGTGGACTCGAAGCTGCGCGTGCGCGGGGTCGCGGGGCTGCGCGTGGCGGACGCATCGGTGATGCCAACCATCGTGTCCTCGAACACCAACGCGCCGGCGATCATGATCGGCGAGCGGGCCGCGGACTTTCTCCGGGAAGGCCGCTAGCGGCTCGACATCAGTCGATCAGACGCCCGTTCTCGTGGAACGGATACGGACCCGCGAACGCGTCGACGAATCCGGTGTGGCTGATGACGCCGGTCCGCGCGGTCCACGCGTGCAGGCGGAAGGAGGGCGGTTCCATGACGAATCGCGAGGCTGCGTCCGTCGCGAGGTCGAGCGCGACCTGGTGTGCCGGGCTGGGCGCGGTGCACGCGATCGTCCCTGCGAAGCGCGCCTCGATCGGGCGGTGCAGGTGCCCGCAGAGCAGGCGCTCGACTTGCGGGTGGCGCGAGATCACGGCGGCAAGGCCCTTCGAATCCTCCAGCCCCTGCGCATCCATGTGGCCGATGAACGTCTCGAACGGCGGGTGGTGCATCAGGACGAGCGTCGGCGCCTGCGGGCGCGCCGCGAGCGTCGCGTCGAGCCACGCGAGGCGTTGCTCGCAAAGTCGTCCCCCGCCCTGTCCGGGAACCACCGTGTCGATGCCGACGAGCCGCACCGGATGCGCTTCGATCGCGTACTGGATGAACTCGCCCGTGCCCTGGAGGTACGCATGGTCCGGAAACGCCGCGCGCATCGCGGTGCGTTCGTCGTGATTGCCGGGCACCAGGTAGCAAGGCATCGCCAGACGCGCCAGTCGCTCGCGCAATACCGCGTATTCGTCGGGCCGGCCGAAATCGGTGAGGTCGCCGGTCAGCACGACAACGTCCGGGCGCTGCGGCAGGGCGTTCAGGCGATCGACGCACGCGTCGAGCATCGCGGCCGTGTCGACGACGCGATACGAGAGCTTCCCGCGCGCCTTGATGTGCAGGTCGCTGACCTGCGCGACGATGAACGGCCTAGGCACGGGCTTCAGTCGACCTTGATGCCGGCTTGGCGAACGACCTTGGCCCAGCGCTCGACATCCGCTTCGAGGAAGCGCCTCAGCTCCTGCGGCGTGCCGGGATTGAGTTCCGCGCCGACGGCGCGCAGTCGTTTCTCGACGTCGGGATGCCGGATCGCGGTGGCGAGTTCCGCGTTCAGGCGTCGCACGACCTCCTGCGGCGTGCCCGCGGGCGCGAGGTAGGCGAACCACGTGCTGACGTCGAACCCCGGGTAGCCGCTCTCTGCGACGGTCGGCAGGTCGGGCATCGCCGCGGAGCGCCGGGGCGTCGTCACGGCGAGCGCGCGCAGCTGCCCCGCCTCGACGCGGGATTTCGCCAGCGCCATGGTGAGCGCCATCATCTGTACTTCGCCGGTCAGGATCGCTGTCGTCGCCTCGGGCTGTGCGCGGTAGGGGATGTGCAGCAGGTAGATCCCGGCGCTCTGCTTCAGCATCTCGGTCGCCAGGTGCACCGACGACCCGGCCCCCGCCGATGCGTAGTTCAATTGCCCAGGGCGGGACTTCGCAAGCGCGACGAATTCGGCCAGCGTGCGTGCCCGCACCGAGGGATGCACCACGACGAGATTCGGGATCACGCCGACCATGATCACCGGCTCGAAGCTGCGGATCGGATGCCACGCGAGCTTCGGGTAGAGCGATACGTTCACGGTGTGGCTGGGGCTGGCGAGCACCAGGGTGTGGCCGTCCGGCGCCGATTGCGCGACGACCTCGGTGCCGATGTTGCCGGCGGCGCCGGTGCGGTTCTCCACCACGACCGGCTGGCCCAGTCCCGGCGCGGCGCGCTCGCCGACCGCGCGCGCGATGATGTCGACGACGCCCCCGGCCGTGTAGGGCACGACCACCTTCACCGGCTTCGACGGGAACGCCTGCGCGAGGGCGCCCGCGCTTGCCGCGCCGAGGGCGATTGCCATGAGCCAGCATCGCATCCGCAACCTCCTTGTCAGGACTTCATGCCCCAGCGCACCACCGTGCGCTCCTCGATCACGCGAAACACCAGGCTTTCGACGACCAGGCCGATCAGGATCACGGTGAAGAGTCCTGCGAAGACCAAGGGGATGTCGAGCGTGTTCTTGCTCTCGTAGATGAACCAGCCGAGGCCGCCCGAGCCGGAACTGGTGCCGAAGACGAGCTCCGCCGCGATCAGCGTGCGCCAGGCGAAGGCCCAGCCGATCTTGAGGCCGGTGAGGATGCTCGGGAACGCTGCCGGCACGAGGATCTTCACCACGTAGCTGAAACCCCCGAGGCCGTAGTTGCGCCCCACCATGCGCAGCGTGTTCGATACCGAGAGAAAGCCCGAGTGCATGTTCAGCGCCACGGGCCACAGCACCGCGTGCACCAGCACGAACACCAGGCTCGGGTTGCCGAGGCCGAACCAGATCAGCGCGATCGGCAGGAGCGCGATCGCCGGCAGCGGGTTGAACATCGCCGTCAGCGTCTCCAGCAGGTCGTTGCCCCAGCGCGACAGCATCGCCAGCACGGTGAGCACGAGGCCGAGCGCGAGGCCGATGCCGTAGCCCTGCAGCAGCACCTTCACCGAGACCCAGGCCTTCAGCGGCAGTTCGCCCGCCCACGTGCGCTCGATGAAGGCGCGCAGCGTGGCGGTGAAGGTCGGGACCAGCAGGTTGTTGTCCAGGTACCGCGCATACGCTTCCCACAGGATCGCGAGCACCAGCAGGATCAGCGCCTTGCGCAGCGCGCCGATGTTGGCGAGGCGCTCGATGAAGGGCAGCGGGCGCTGCACGATGCCGAAGTCGGATTCGGCGACGCGCTCGCGCACGAACTCCGGGCGCGGGTTCGGCGATTCAGCCATCGACGGCGGCCTCCGTCTCCTCGACGCGATCCGTGAACAGCATGTCGTGGATGCGGTCCGAGAGCTTGCGGCCGGTGGCCGGGTCGACCGGGTCGGTGCCGTCCGAGTTCAATTCAGCCTTCACCTGCCCCGGATGCGGCGACAGCAGCAGGATGCGGTTGCCGACGCGTACCGCCTCCGGGATCGAGTGCGTGACGAACAGCACCGTGAAGCGGGTGTCCTCCCAGAGCTGCAGCAGCTCGTCCTGCATCTTGCGCCGAGTGAGCGCGTCCAGTGCGGCGAAGGGCTCGTCCATCAGCAGGATGTCCGGCTGCATCGCCATGCCTCGCGCGATCGCGACGCGCTGCTTCATGCCGCCCGAGAGCGTGTGCGGATACGAGTTGGCGAAGCGCGCGAGGTTCACCTTCTCGATCGCGTCCATCGCCGCGTCCTCGGCCTCCTTGCCCTGCTTGCGGCGCGAGGCCTCCAGCGCGAACACCACGTTCTGCTTCACCGTCTTCCAGGGCAGCAGCTGGTCGAATTCCTGGAACACCATCACGCGGTCGGGGCCGGGCTTCGCGATCTCCCGGCCCTTCAGCAGCATGCGTCCCTCGACGGGCGTGAGGTACCCGCCGACCGCCTTCAGGAGCGTCGACTTGCCGCAGCCCGATGGCCCGAGCAGCACGAAGCGGTCGGACTGCAGCACGTCGAAGCCGACGCGGTACGTCGCCGTGACGACGTGGTCCCGCGTCTTGTACTGCAGCGTTACGCCCTCGACCTTCAGCAGCGGCGTGGAATCCGCCATGCCGGCCTCAGCTCCCGGGCAGGTCGTGCACCTCGGGGAAGAAGAGATCCTTCCACGAAGCGGGCTTGTTCTTCAGCGTGCCGATGCGGTGCATGAACTCGGCGTAGGGCAGCAGGCGCTCCGGCGCGAGCGTGTACTTCACCTGCGGGTCGTTCATCAGCCCGAGGATCTTGTCCACCGACTCCTTGCCGCCGCCCTCCTTGACGTAGGTCTCGGCGGCGCGCTTCTTGTCTGAGTTGATGGCGTCGGTCGCGTCCTTCATTGCGTCGACCACGGCGCGGAAGGTCTTCGGGTTCTCGGTCCTGAACTTGCCGGTCGCCCAGACCATCAGGAAGGTGTTCGGGCCGCCCATGATGTCGTAGGAGTTCAGCACCGTGCGGATGTTCGGGTTCTCGAGCGCGGTGTTCTGGAACGGCGGCGAGGTGAACTGGGCGGTGATCTCGCCCGCGCCTGAGAGCAGCGCGCGCAGCCCTTCCGGGTGCGGCAGCGACACCATCAGCGGGTTCAGCTTCTTGAACTGGTCGATGCCGTACTCCTTCGACACCGCCATCTGCAGGTAGATCGTCTGAACCGAGGATCCCGCGCCCGCCATCGCGATGCGGTCCTTGTCGGTGAAGTCCTTGAGGGTCTTCACGGCAGGGTTGCGCGTGACGAGCAGGTTCGGCATCGACGACAGCGCGGCCACGCCACGCACGTCCATGCTGCCGCGCGTGCGATCCCAGAGGATCAGCGCGGGTCCGGTGCCGCCCGAGGCGAAATGCAGGCCGCCGGCGAGAAGCGCATCGTTCGCCGCCGCGCCCGCCCCTACGGTGGACCACGTGACCTTCGCGTTCAGCCCCGCCTTGGCGAGGTGCTTCTCCACCAGCTTGTCGGCCTTCATGAGCGTGAGCTGCATGTATCCGATGCCGTATTGCGAGACGAGCTTCACCTCGCCGACCTCGGCGACGGCGCTTGCGCTCGCGAACGACGCGGCGACGAGCGCCGCGATTGCGATCTTCCTCATGGTTTCCTCCTCCAGTGGGCCTACGGACGCACCCCGGCCTTCATCTTCGGGCCTACGGTGGTGCGCAGTCTCCCTTGCATGGCATCGACCAGCCGGCACAGGTACGCGCGCGTGTCGCGCGGGTCGATGATCTCCTCCACGCCGAAGGCTTCCGCCGTCCTGAACGGCGAGGCCATCGAGCGCAGTTCCTCCTCCAGTTCCGCCTCGCGCTTCTTCGGGTCGGGCGCGGCGGCGATCTCGCGCCGGAACGCGGCAGCGACGCCGCCCTCGATCGGCAGCGAGCCCCACTCGGCCGAGGGCCACGCGAGCTTGAGGTCGAGGCCGTTCTTGTCGGTCGCGCCCATGCCCGCCATGCCGTAGCACTTGCGGATCACGAGTGTGATCATCGGCACGCTCGCCTGCAGCGACACGTAGACGCTGCGCATGCCTTCGCGCAGCGTGGCCGCGGCCTCGGCGTCCTTGCCGACCATGAAGCCCGGCACGTCCACGAGGAACACGATCGGGATGTGGAAGCAGTCGCAGAGCTCGGTGAAGTGTGATTGCTTCCTCGCGCCCTTCACGCCCATCGCGCCGCCGTAGACCATCGGGTTGTTGGCGACGATGCCGACGACCTTGCCGTTCAGGCGCGCAAGGCAGGTGATCAGTTCCTTGCCGAAGCTCGGCTGGATCTCGAACATCGAGTCGCGATCCACGACAAGTCGGATCAGCTTCTTCATGTCGTACGGCTGCCGGCGGTTGCGCGGCACGATGGAGAGCAGTGCCTCCTCGCGGCGATCGACCGGGTCCGTGGCGGGCAGCGCCGGCGGCAGCTCCCAGACGTTCTGCGGCATGTACGACAGGAACCGCTTCACCATCTCGAAGCACTTCGCCTCGTCGGCGGCGACGTTGTCGATGGTGCCGGCGGCATCCACCGCGACCTGCGAGCCACCGAGCTCCTCCTTGCTGATCTTCTGGCCGAGCGAACGCTCCACCACGGGCGGGCCCGCGGCGAACACCTGCGCCGTGCCCTTCACCATCACCGACCAGTGCGACAGGATCGCGCGGCCCGCGGGGCCGCCCGTGGCCGTGCCCATCACCGCGCAGACCACGGGCACCTCGCCCATCAGTTCCACCGAGCGCTCGAAGCCGTGCACGCCCGGGAACACCGAGTGCCCGCGCCGGTTGATCGAGGTGACGCTGCCGCCGGAGCCGTCGATCAGGTTGACGAGCGGGATCCGGTAGGCGTGCGCAAGGTCCTCGACGAAGCCGCCTTGCCCGCCCTTCTTGCGGTCGCCGCTCCAGCTGGTGCCGCCGCGCACGGTGAAGTCCTCGCCGCCGATCGCGATCGGCCGGCCGTCGATCTTCGCCAGGCCCATCACGTACGGCGCGGGCGTCACCGCCTTCAGGGTCGCGCCGTCGTACTTGCCCTGCCCGGTGAGGCTGCCGACTTCCTGGAACGAATCGCGGTCCACGAGCCCGGCGATGCGCTCGCGGATCGTGAGCCGGCCCTGGTCATGGTGCTTCTGCACCGCCTCCGCGCCGCCGTGCTTCGCGGCCTCCGCCTTGCGAAAGCGCAGCTCCTCGACTTCGGCGGCCCAGCCTTCCGGTTTGGGCTCCATGCGCGCCTCAGCCCTCGAGGATCGCCATCACGTCGCCCTCCGACACCGCGTCGCCTTCCTTCACGCAGTACTCGACCACGATGCCGCCGTCTTCCGCGATCACGGGGATCTCCATCTTCATCGACTCGATGATCATCACCACCTCGCCCGGCTCGAGCTTCTGCCCGACCTGCGTGGTGATCTTCCACACCGAACCCGTCACGTCCGTCTTCGCTTCCAGCTTCGCCACGTCGTATCCCCTTCTCAGAAACTCGTCGGCCAGGCGCGCATCAGGTGCTGGCCCACGCCGTTGGTCAGCCGCAGCCGGTGCACGTCCAGCATGCGGATCAGGTAGTCCCGCGTCTGCTGCGGGCGGATGATGTTCTGCACCGCGTAGACGCCCGCCATGTCCCAGGGCTCATTGTCGCGGTCCATCGCGGCGCGCGCCTCGTCGAAGCCCGGCTGCCCGGGGTCGAGGTTGTGCACCACCTTCACCGCGAACTGCGGATCCATGAAGCTCACCTCGGCGGTCGGCCACGCGGCGACCTCGTCGGAATTCCGCCCGCCGCCCATGTTCAGGTAGGCCTGCCCGTAGCTCTTTCGCAGGATCACCGATAGCCGCGGCACGGTGACGAGCGACAGCGCGTTCATGAAGTTCATGATCTTGCCCGGCGCGCGCCGGCGCTCGGCCTCGGTGCCGATGACGAAGCCCGGCGTGTCCACGAACATCACGATCGGGATGTTGAACGAGTCGCACAGCACGAGGAAGCTGGTGATCTTCTCGCACGCGTCCACATCCAGCGCGCCGCCCTTGGCTTGCGGGTTGTTGGCGATGATGCCCACCGTGCGGCCGTCTAGGCGCGCGAGACCGGTGACGCCGACCTTGCCGAAGCGCGCCTTCAGCTCGAAGAAGCTGCCGGCGTCCACCACCGTGCGGATGATCTTGCGAACGTCGTAGACCTGCGTGCGGCTCGTCGGCAGGAGTTGCAGGATGTCGCGCATGCCTTCGCCGGAACCGGCAGGCACCGCGGCCACGGGCGGCGCTTCGTTGTGGTGCTGCGGCATGTACGAGAGGAAGGCCTTGATCGCGTCGATCGCCTCCTCGTCGGTGTCGACCACCATGTCGGCGAAGCCGGTGACCTCGGCGTGCACGCGCCAGCCGCCCATCTCCTCCGGGTCGACCTGTTCCTTGATCGCGAGCGAGGCGAGCAGCGAGCTCGACACCGCCAGGATCGCGCCCTTCCTCATTACGTTGAATTCGGAGAGTACCGAGTACCAGGTGGCGGAACCGTAGGAGAGGCCGAGGCACGCCGCCGCCCACGGCGTTTCGCGCATGCGCAGGTACTGCGTCGCGTCGTTGCCCAGCAGCGTGCCCATGCCGCGCGAGCCCATGTGGTCGGGCATGCGCGCGCCCGAGGATTCGCCGAGGAACACCATCGGCAGGCCGCGCTTCGTGGCCACGCCCTTCAGGTGGCCGATCTTGCGCCCGTTCACCGAGCTGCTGGACGACCCCATGGTGGTGAAGTCGTTGGCGATCACCGCGGTCTCGCGGCCGCGCACCTTGCCGAAGCCCGCGACCTTGCCGTCGGCGGGCGAGCGGTCCTTGTCGGCCGGATTGCTCGCCGAGACGCCGAGCAGTCCCGACTCGATGAAGGTATCCGGATCGCACAGGTAGGCCACGCGCTCGCGGGCGTTCAGGATGCCGGCGGCCTTGCGGCGCGCGAGCTTCTCGGGGCCGCCCATCGCGAGCGCCTTCTGCTCGCGGGCGTCGAGTTCCTTGAGCAGGCGGTCGAATGGGGAGGGCTTGGCTGCGTCGGTCATGTGCGTTTCCCGCAAGCGATGATGCCGGCGCCGGCGAGCTCGCCGATGCGCGCATCCGAATATCCGAGGACGTCCTGCAGCACCGCGCGCGTGTCCTCGCCGACGAGGTGGCCGGCGTGGCGGACGCGACCGGGCGTTTCCGACAGGCGCGGCACGACCTGCGCCATCGCGACGCTGCCGAGGTCGGGGTCGGGCGCCTCGACGATCGAGCCGCGCGCCTGGTAGTGCGGGTCGGCGAAGATGTCGGCAATCGTAAAGATGCGCGTAGCGGGCACGTCGGCCGCGGCGAGGATCTTCTCCAGCTCCGCGAGCGGCTTGGTGGTGGTCCAGCACGCGATCGCGTCGTCGATGTCCTCGAAATGCTCCGAGCGCGCGGTGGGAGAGACGAAGCGCGGGTCGGTCGCGAGCCCGGGCTGGCCCATCGCGTCGACGAGACGCCGGAACACGCCATCGGCCATCGCGGTGATGTGGATGTACTGCTGGTCGCCGGTCGGGTAGAGGTTGTTCGGCGTGCTCTCCGCGAGCCGCGAGCCGGTGCGGTTGGCGACGTGGCCGAGCTTCTGGTAGGCCGGGATCCACGGCTCCATGAAGCTGAACGCGCACTCGTAGAGCGCGGCGTCGATGTACTGGCCGCGGCCGGTGCGATCGCGCGCGAAGAGCGCCATCGTCGCGCCGAGCGCGGCGTAGAGGCCGGTGATGTAGTCGGTCATCGACACCGCGACGCGCCCGGGCGGGCGGTCCGGGTCGCCGGTCAGGTGGCGCAGGCCGCTCACCGCTTCGCCGATCACGCCGTAGCCGGCGCGCTGGTTGTACGGGCCGGTCTGGCCGAAGCCGCTGATGCGCACCATGACGAGCTTCGGGTTCAGCTTCGAGAGATCCGCGTAGCCGAGGCCCCAGCGCTCGAGCCCGCCCGGACGGAAGTTCTCCACCACGACGTCGGACTGCGTCGCCAGCTCGCGCGCGAGCGCGCGGCCTTCGTCCTTGCGCAGGTCGAGGGAGATCAGCGCCTTGTTGCGGAACATGCTCGCCGCGTACAGCGACTTGCCGTGGAAGCGCTTGCCCATCGTGCGCACCGGGTCGCCCTCGGGCGGCTCGACCTTGATGACCTCGGCGCCGAAGTCCGCGAGCAGGCGCCCGCAGAACGGCCCGGCGACCGTCGAGCCCATCTCGAGCACGCGGATCCCGGCCAGCGGGCCGCGCTCGTGCATGGCGTTCGGTGCCGGCTTGCCCATCGCTAGAGGACGTACTTCTCGAAGCGTTGCAGGAATTCCTTGGCGCTGCGCATGTTCTCGCGGCGCAGCTCCTCGGCCGCCGCGGCGTCGCCGCGGCGCATGGCGGCGAGCACTGCGCGGTGCTGCTTGAGGCCGAGCGCCGCGCGCCCCGGCAGGATGATCGCGCGGCGGATCAGCACCTGCGTCTTCTCGGTGATGCTGTCGAGCGCGAGCGCGAGCGGCGGGTTGGCGGCGGCGTCGATGGTGCGCCGGCGAAAGCGCGCGTAGCCGGCGAGGAAGGCGTCGAAGTCGCTGGCGTCGACGTGCCGCTGCATCGGGGCGCCGAAGAGGTCGACGAGGTCCTGCCAGTGCTCCGGGGCGACGTTCTGCGTCGCCAGGCGCACGCACAGGCCCTCGAGCACCTCGCGCAGGTCGTAGATGTGGCGCAGCTGCGAGGCGTCGAGCCGCGTCACCACGGCGCCGCGGTTCGGGATGCGCTCGATCAGGCCGAGCTGCTCGAGCGTGACGAACGCCTCCCGCACGCGGGTGCGGGGGACGAGGAACTCCGCGGCGAGCTCGTTCTCGCGCAGCTTCGCGCCCGGGGGGACTTCCTGGCTCGCGATGCGGGTGCGCAGCGCCGCGACGAGGTCGACCGGCGCCCGGCCCTTGCGGGCGGGCGTGCGGCGCGGGGCGGACCTGGACGGGAGTGCGCGTACGCTCATGCGGGGTGAGCGACGGTAAAGAGCCGCGACAACATTGTCAACACGATTGTCGCCATCCTGACGCGCAGCGGTCCCGCCGCGGGCGGCGGGACCGGCGCGCGGTCAGTCGATCTTCGTGCCCGAGAAGCGGATCGCTTCCGCGAACCTCTCCGATTCGCTCTTCATGAACGCGACGAACTCCTCCTGCGTGGAGGCGATCGTGTCCATGCCGGCGGCGTTCAGGCGTTCCTTCACGGCGGGGTTCTGCAGCGCCTTCACGATCTCCGCGTGCAGCGTCTTCACGATCTCGGGCGGGGTGCCGGAGCGCACGAGGAAGCCGAACCACGAGCGCGACACGAACCGCGTGCCGGTCAGTTCCTGGAACGTACCGACCTCCGGGACGGTGGGGCTGCGCCGTTCGGCGGCGATCGCGAGGCCGAGGACCTTGCCGGCCTTCACCTGCACGGCCCCGGGCGGAAGGTCGGTCAGCATCGCCTGTACCTGGCCCGCCATGACGTCGGTCATCGCCTGCGGCACGCCCTTGTAGGGCACGTGCGTCATCGGGAACTCGTAGGTCTTCTTCAGCAGCTCGAAGGCGAGATGCCCCGAGCTGCCGTTGCCGAAGGAGGCGTACGACATCCCCGCGCCCTTCTGCTTCGCGAGCGGCAGGAACTCCCTGAACGTCGGCGTGCCGATTCCGGGATGCGCGACCAGCAGGTGCGGATTCGACGCCGCGAGCGTGATCGGCGTGAAGTCCTTCCACGCGTCGTAGGCGAGCCCCTTCATCAGCTGCGCGTTGATGAGGAAGCTCGAGGCGTTGATGAAGAGCGAGTGCCCGTCCGCCGGCGCCTGCGCCACGGCGGTGGCGCCGATCGTGGTGCCGCCGCCGGGCCGGTTCTCGATCACGACCGGCTGCTTCAGCGCCTGCTGCAGCTGGTCCGCGACCTGCCTCGCCATCATCTCGGAGGTCCCGCCCGCCTGGTACGGCACCACGATGCGGATCGGCTTCGACGGGAACCCCTGCGCCAGCGCGGCGGCGGGGACCAGCGCCGCGGCCGCGACGGCCGC
>CAZTXP010000173.1:0-23795 GCA_964617355.1 uncultured Enterobacteriaceae bacterium | reverse complement strand
TCGGCAGGGCGTGGGATACACTGATGCTCTGGTTCAAGTAGCAGGAGCGACGATGATTTTCCTGAACGGGCAGTTCATGCCGATCGAGGACGCGAAGATCCCCGTCCTCGACCGCGGCTTCATCTTCGGCGACGGCATCTACGAGCTGGTGCCGGTCTACTCGCGCGTGCCGTTCCGCATGGACGAGCACCTGGTGCGCCTGGAGCGCAGCCTCGCGGAGGTGCGCATCCGCAACCCCTACACGCGCGCCGAGTGGCGCGACATCATCCTGAAGCTGGTCGCGCAGCAGCCGTTCGAGGACCAGGGCGTGTACTTCCAGGTCACGCGCGGCGTCGCCAGGCGCGACCACGCGTTCCCCAAGGACGCGACGCCCACCGTCTTCATGATGTCGAACCCGCTCGTCAGCCCCCCGAAGGAGCTCGTCGAGCGCGGCGCGCGCGCGGTCACCGCGCAGGACTTCCGCTGGGCGCGCTGCGACATCAAGTCGATCTCGCTGATCGGCAATTGCCTGATCCGGCAGGTCTCGGCCGACGTCGGTGCGGTGGAGACCATCCTGTTCCGCGACGGCAAGCTCACCGAGGCCTCGGCCTCGAACGTGTTCATCGCCAAGGGCGGCGTCGTGCTCGGCCCGCCGAAGTCGAACTGGATCCTCCCCGGCATCACCTACGACGTTATCGTCGAGCTCGCGCAGGCCGCGAAGATGCCGCTCGAGCTGCGCCACATCACCGAAGCCGAGGTGCGCGGCGCGGACGAGATCTGGGTGACCTCGTCCTCCAAGGAAGTGCTCGCGGTCGTCGAGCTCGACGGCAAGCCCGTCGGCGACGGCAAGCCGGGGCCGCTGTTCCGCCGCATGCACCAGCTGTACCAGGACTTCAAGAACCAGGTCATGCGCGCGGGGGCGCAACGCGCGGCGGCCTGAGATGGCCGAGGAACCACCGAAACCACTGCCGGAGGCGCAGCCCTCGCTGCTGACCTTCCCGGTCGATTTCCCGATGAAGATCCTCGGGCGGCGCGAAGGCGGGTTCGCGCAGGGCGTGATGGAAGTCGTGCTGAAGCATGCGCCCGATTTCCAGCCCTCCACCATGGAAATGCGCCCCAGCAGCAAGGGCAAGTACCTCAGCCTCACGGTCACGGTGAACGCGAAGTCGCAGGAACAGCTCGATGCGCTCTACCGCGAGCTTTGCGACCACCCTTCGGTCGTGATGGTGCTGTGATGGCCGCGGTCCTCGAATCGATCGTCGTGCGCCGCCTAGGCCTCATGCCCTACGAGCGCGCCCTCGAGGACATGCGCGCGTTCACCGCGGTGCGCGGTCCCGATACGCCGGACGAACTCTGGGTGCTGCAGCATCCGCCGGTGTACACGCTGGGCCTGGCTGCCGATCCGGCGTTCGGCCCGAAGTCCGCGACATCGATCCCGGTGGTGCAAGTCGAGCGCGGCGGGGAAGTCACCTATCACGGCCCCGGGCAGGCGGTGGTCTACACGCTGGTGGATATCGCGCGCCGCGGCATCAAGGTGCGCGAGTTCGTCGCCATGCTCGAGGACGCGGTGATCGGCCTGCTCGCCGAGCATGGCGTGACCGCTGTGCGCCGAAAGGGCGCGCCGGGCGTCTACGTCGACGACGCCAAGGTAGCGGCGCTCGGCATCCGCATCACGAAAGGCCGCGCGTTCCATGGCCTCGCGCTGAACGTGGACCTCGATCTCGCGCCCTTCGGCGCGATCGATCCCTGTGGCTATCCGGGACTGCGCGTCACGCGCACGCGCGATCTCGGCATCGCTGAAGGCTGCGAGGCCCTCGGCGAGCGGCTCGCGGCGCGATTGTCGGAGGCGCTCGAACGTGCGTGAACCCGGCACCAAGCTGAAGGGCGCGGGCAAGACGGAGAAGATCCCCGTCAAGATCGTGCCGAAGCCGGCGCTCCGGAAGCCCGCGTGGATCCGCGTCAAGGCGGCTTCCGAGGGTTCCCGCTTCTACGAGATCAAGGACATCCTGCGAGCGCAGAAGCTGCACACGGTCTGCGAGGAAGCCTCGTGCCCGAACATCGGCGAGTGCTTCGGCAAGGGCACCGCGACGTTCATGATCCTCGGTGACATCTGCACGCGACGCTGCCCGTTCTGCGACGTCGGCCACGGCCGGCCGCTCGCGCCCGACGCGAAGGAGCCGGAACACCTCGCCGACACGATCGCGCGTCTTGCGCTGAAGTACGTGGTGATCACGAGCGTGGACCGCGACGACCTGAAGGACGGCGGCGCGCAGCACTTCGTCGACTGCATCCGCGCGGTGCGCGAGCGCTCGCCGCAAACGACGATCGAGGTGCTGGTGCCCGATTTCCGCGGCCGCATGGATCGCGCCCTCGAGATCCTCGGCGCTGCGCCGCCGGACGTCATGAACCACAACCTCGAGACCGTGCCGCGGCTCTACCGGCAGGCGCGGCCGGGCGGCGACTACGCGCACTCGCTTTCCCTGCTGAGGGCGTTCAAGGCCGCGCATCCGCAGGTGCCGACGAAGTCCGGCCTGATGGTCGGCCTCGGCGAGACCGACGACGAGATCCTCGCCGTGATGCGCGACCTGCGCGCACGGCGCCGACATGCTGACCATCGGCCAGTACCTCGCGCCGTCGGCCCATCACCTGCCGGTGGAGCGCTACGTGCACCCCGACACGTTCGCGATGTTCGAGCGCGAGGCCGCCGAGATGGGATTCCGCCACGCGGCGGTGGGCGCGATGGTGCGCTCCTCGTACCACGCCGATCGGCAGGCCGAGGGAATCGCCTAGGCGGGCTCCGAGAGGAGCTTCTCGACCAGCTGCGTGAACGCCGGCCAGTCCGGCTCGCCGAGCACCTGCTTGACGATGCGCCCGCGTCGATCGATGAGGAACGTCGTGGGCGTGGCGCTGACGTTGCCGAAGCGCTTCGCGATCTCGCCCGAGGTGTCGAGCGCGACCTTGAAGGGCAGGGCCTTCTGGTTGGCGTACGCGGCCACGTGGTTCGGGTGGTCGTAGCTCATCGACACCGCCAGCGTCGTGAATCCACGACTGCCGTACTTCTTCTGCAGGTCGACCAGCTTCGGCATCTCGGCGATGCAAACCGTGCAGGTCGTTGCCCAGAAATTGACGAGGACGACCTGCCCGCGCAGGCCCGAGGTGGTGAGCGACTCGCCCGCGAGCGTGGCGAAGCGCACCTCGGGCGCGTCGGGCTTGCGCAGCAGCGAAACGCCGATGCCGGCGAGGATTGCCAGCACGGCGACCGCGGCGATAAGCTTGTCCTGGTGTTTCTTCATCGGACGTGGATCATGAACCTGCGCATTTTCGCTCTTCTCGCCGTGCTTGTCCCGGGCGTTGCGCTCGCGCAGCTCGACAAGCTTTCCAACCAGGACGCAGTGGCCGGCCTCAAGGCTGCGCTCGAGAAGGGGTCGGGGGTGGCGGTCGCGACGCTCGGCAAGACCGACGGCTTCTTCGGCAATTCGCAGGTCAAGATCCCGCTGCCCGAGTCATTGAAGACCGCCGACAAGCTGATGCGGGGCGTGGGCATGGGCAAGTACTCCGACGAACTGGTCCTGACCATGAACCGCGCCGCCGAGGCCGCGGTACCCGAGGCGAAGGCGCTCTTCGTGCAGGCGGTGAAGAACATGAGCGTGCAGGACGCGAAGGGCATCCTGTCGGGCGGCAACACCGCGGGCACCGAGTATTTCAAGCGCGCCACGTCCGACCAGCTGCGCGCGAAGTTCCTGCCGATCGTCAAGAACGCCACGCAGAAGGTGGCGCTGGCGCAGAAATACAACGAGTACGCCGAGAAGGGCGCCAAGTTCGGCCTCGTCAAGAAGGACGCCGCAAACCTCGACGGCTACGTCACCCAGAAGGCGCTGGACGGCCTCTTCTTCATGGTCGCGGAAGAGGAAAAGAAGATCCGCGCCAACCCGGTACAGGCCGGCAGCGACATCCTGAAGAAGGTCTTCGGCGCGCTGAAATAGCGCGAGGTCAGTGGGCCTGGTCCCAGTTCGGGCCTGAGCCCACCTCCACCACCAGCGCGACGTCGAGCTTCGCGACGTTCTCCATCAGCTCGCGCACCTTCGCGCGCACTTCGGCGGCCTCGTCCTCCGGCGATTCGAGCACCAGTTCGTCGTGCACCTGCATGACGAGCCTGGTGCGCAGCCGTGACTGCTCCAGCCAGCGCTGCACCTGCACCATCGCCATCTTCACGAGGTCGGCGGCCGTGCCCTGCATCGGCGCGTTGATCGCGGCGCGTTCGGCGGCCGCTCGGCGCTGCGGGTTGCCGCTCCTCGCCTCCGGCAGGCGCAGGCGCCGGCCGAAGACGGTCTCGACGTAGCCCTCGGTCTTCGCCTGCTCGCGCGTGCGCTCCATGTACTCGCGCACGTGCGGGTAGCGGTGGAAGTAGCTGTCGATGTAGGCCTGCGCGGTGGCGCGCTCGATGCCGAGGTTCTGCGCCAGGCCGAAGGCGCTCATGCCGTAGATCAGGCCGAAGTTGATCGACTTCGCGGCGCGGCGCTCGTCCGCGGTGACCTTGTCCAGCGGCAGGCCGAACACCTCGGCGGCGGTGGCGCGGTGCACGTCGTCGCCGCGCTCGAAGGCGCGCGCGAGTGCCGGCTCGCGGGAGATGTGCGCCATGATGCGCAGCTCGATCTGCGAGTAGTCGGCGCTCAGGATGGTCCAGCCCTCGGGCGCAATGAAGGCCTCGCGGATGCGCCGGCCCTGCGGCGTGCGGATCGGGATGTTCTGCAGGTTCGGGTCGTTCGACGCCAGCCGCCCGGTCACCGCGCCGGTCTGCGAGTACGTGGTGTGCACGCGCCCGGTGTCCGGGTTCACCATCTTCGGCAGCTTGTCGGTGTAGGTCGACTTGAGCTTCGCGAGTCCGCGGAATTCGAGCAGCAGTTTCGGCAGCGGGTAGTCGTGCGCGAGCTCCGAGAGCACGTCCTCGTCGGTCGAGGGCTGGCCCGAGGGCGTCTTCTTCTTCACCGGCAGGCCTTGCCGCTCGAACAGGATCTCCTGGATCTGCTTGGGCGAATTCAGGTTGAACGGCTGCCCGGCCGCCTCGTAGGCCTTCTGCTCGATCTCCAGCAGCTCCTTGCCAAGTTCGTGGCTCTGGCGTTCCAGCTTCGCGGTGTCGAGCAGCACGCCGTTCCGCTCCATGCGCCACAGCACCGGCATCACCGGCAGCTCGATCTCCTCGTAGACGCGCCTGAGCTTCGCGTCGGCGGCGACCTGCGGATAGAGCGCATCGTGGACCGACAGCGTGCAGTCCGCGTCCTCGGCCGAATATTCGGTTGCCCGTCCGATCTCGACCGCGGAGAACGGGATGCGCGCCGCGCCCTTGCCGGTGACCGCGTCGTACGAGATGGTCTGCCAGCCGAGGTGGCGCAGCGCGAGCGTCTCGAGGTCGTGGCGCTCGTGCACCTCGAACACGTAGGACTCGAGCATCGTGTCGTGCGCGATGCCGGCGAGCGTCACGCCGTGGTTCGCGAGCACGTGCATGTCGTACTTCGCGTTCTGGCCGACCTTGAGGCGGGCCGGGTTCTCGAGCCACGGCTTGAGGATCTCGAGCGCGCGCGCGACGCCGATCTGCTCGGGGGCGCCGGGGTATTCGTGGGCGAGGGGCAGGTAGGCCGCCACGTCGCCAGCGGCGAACGACAGGCCGACCATCCGCGCCCGCATCGGCTCCAGGCTGTCGGTCTCGGTGTCGAATCCGGCGAGGGGCGCGGCTTCCAGCGCGGGCAGGAATTCGAGCAGGTCCTTCTCGCCCTCGAGCGTGCGCACCTTGCGGCGCTCGGCGTGCACCGGCGCCTGCGCGGGTTCGGCGACGGCGGCGGTCGCCGGGGGCGCGCGTCGCGGCTTCGCATCGGCCGGCCCGCCCCCCTCGAGTTCGCGCAGCCACGTGCGAAAGCCGTAGCGCTCGAAGAACGCGCGCAGCCGCCCCGGGTCGGGCTCGCCGTCGTGCAGCGCGTCGAGCGGCACCGGCAGCGCGACGTCGCGCTTCACCGTCAGCAGCCGCCGCGCCGTCGGCAGCCAGTCCAGCGTCTTCCTCAGGTTCTCGCCGACCACGCCGCCGATGTCCGCGGCGTGCGCCACGACGTCGTCGAGCGTGCCGTATTGCGAGAGCCACTTCACCGCGGTCTTCGGCCCGACCTTCGGCACGCCGGGCACGTTGTCCACCGCGTCGCCGACCAACGCGAGGTAATCGACGATGCGCTCGGGAGGCACGCCGAACTTCGCCTTCACGCCCTCGACGTCGAGCGTCTCGTTCGACATCGTGTTGACCAGCGTCACCGACGGATCGACCAGCTGCGCGAGGTCCTTGTCGCCGGTGGAGACGATGCAGTTCCAGCCCTGCGCCTTGGCCTGCTCGCAGAGCGTGGCGATGACGTCGTCGGCCTCGACGCCCTCGACCGCGAGCACCGGCCAGCCGAGCGCGGCGACGCCTTCGTGGATCGGCGGGATCTGCGCCGCGAGGTCTTCCGGCATCGACGCGCGATTCGCCTTGTACTCGGGATACTCGTCGTCGCGGAAGGTCTTGCCCTTGGCGTCGAACACGCACGCGCGCGCGTCCGCCTTGTGGTCGTCACCGAGCCGCCGTAGCATCGCGATGACGCCGTAGATCGCGCCCGTCGGTTCGCCCTTCGGGTTGCGCAGTTCCGGCAGCGCGTGGAAAGCGCGGTACAGGTACGACGATCCGTCCACGAGGAGCAGCGTCTTCACGGGATCGTCCTCGGGCAGGGTGGCAGATGAGCGAAGGGAACGGAAGACCGCAGCAGGGCGGCCTCGGCGCGCCGGCGCGCGAAGCGTGGCGGCTGTTCGGGATTATGGCAGAGTTCGTCGAGGCGACGGAGCGCCTCGCCGGCATCCAGCCCGCGGTGTCGGTGTTCGGCAGCGCGCGCGTGAAGCCCGATTCTCCCTACTACGCGCTCGCGGAGCAGGTCTCGCGCTTGCTGTCGGACGCGGGCTTCGCGGTGATGTCCGGCGGCGGCCCCGGCGTGATGGAGGCGTCCAATCGCGGCGCGTTCCACGGGCGCTCGCCCGCGGTGGGCCTCAACATCGAGCTGCCGCACGAGCAGCGCTCGAACGAATACCAGAACATCTCGATCCGCTTCCGGCATTTCTTCGCGCGCAAGGTGATGTTCGTGAAGTTCGCCACCGCGTACATCTGCCTGCCGGGCGGCTTTGGCACGCTGGATGAACTGTTCGAGGCGATGACCCTGGTGCAGACCGGCAAGACGCGCCGCATGCCGATCATCCTCATGCACTCCCCCTACTGGCGGCCGCTGGTCGACTGGTTCCGCAGCCATCTCGTCGCCGAGGGCATGATCGACCCGGCGGACGCCGACCTGGTGCAGCTGATCGACGACCCCCGGCAGGCCGTGGACGCGATCTTCGCGTTCTACGAGCAGCGCGGCTTCGAGCTCTCGGCCGTCGAGCGCGAGGTCCTGCTCAACCTGTGAGCGGGGCCGGCGCCGGAGTAGAATGAGGCCATGCGACGGATCCTCATCCTTCCGCTTCTCGGCATGGCGCTGGCGGCCGGGGCGCAGCAGCCCCCGAAGCTAGAGCCCCTGCCGGACGTGCCGCCGCCGCCCCCGGGCGTCGTCGATGCCTCGGTGGACGAGCCGCGCGTGCGCATCCCCGTGGGCGCCGGCGACAAGGTCGAGGTCATCCGGGACGGCGGGCGCTCGGTGATGAAGGTCACGCCGGAGAACGGCCCGCCGTACACCCTCGTGGAGCAGGCCGACGGCAGCTATCGCCGCCAGGGGCTCGACGACGGCGTGCGCGTGCCGCAGTGGACGATCTTCACGTTCGATTGATCGTCGCCGGCGCGCCGTAGTTCGCGCGCCGGGCCGCCCAGCAGCGACCAGAGGCATTGCCGCGACGATGTCGGTCTTCACGCCCGTTTCCGAAGCACAGCTGGGCCAGTGGCTCGCGCGGTACTCCGTCGGCCACCTGCGCGCGCTCGAGCCCATCGCCTCGGGCATCGAGAACACCAACTATTTCGTCACCACCGAGCAGGGCCGCTTCGTCCTCACGCTCTTCGAGCGCCTGCCCGCCGAGGAGCTGCCGTTCTACCTCGGGCTGATGTCGCACCTCGCGCGCCACGGCATTCCGTGCCCGGCGCCGATCGCGGACCTCTCGGATGGCCTGATGTCGACGCTGAACGGCAAGCCCGCGGCGCTGGTCACGCGGCTCTCCGGCGCGTCGGTCGAGCGCCCGGACGCAGACGCTTGCGCGGAGCTCGGCTCGCTGCTCGCGCGCATGCACCTCGCCGGGCGTTCGTACGGCGGCTACCTCGAGAACCCGCGCGGGCCCAAGTGGTGGCGCGTCGCGGCGCAGGCGGTGACGCCCTTCCTCGACGCGGCGAAGGCCGCGCTGCTGGAAGAGGAACTGCGCACGCAAGGCTTGCACCGCTTCCCTGACCTGCCGCGCGGGCCGGTGCACGCCGACCTCTTCCGCGACAACGCACTCTTCGACGGCGGCCGCCTCTCCGGCGTGATCGACTTCTACTTCGCCGGCGTCGATTGCCTGCTGTTCGATTGCGCGGTGTGCGTAAATGACTGGTGCCTGCGCGACCCCAAGGCCGACCGGCGGCTCGACGAAGCCCGCACGCTGGCGTTCCTCGCGGCCTATGCCGCCGAGCGGCCGTTCACGGCGCTCGAGCGCGGCGCGTGGCCGGTGATGCTGCGCGCCGCAGCGCTGCGCTTCTGGCTCTCGCGCCTCTACGACTTCCACCTGCCGCGCCCGGGCATGCTCGTCCACGCGCACGACCCGGAGCACTTCCGCGAGATCCTCGAGCTGCGCGCTCGCGACCGCGCGCCCTGGGTGGCCTGATGCAGGCACGCGTGCTCACGCCGATGCACGGGGCCCGCTGGCTGCCGCTGGGCTGGCGCATCTTCAAGGCCGCGCCGGTCGGCTGGATCGCGATGGTGTTCGCCTACGTGTTCCTGATGACGCTGGTCAGCATCCTGCCCGTGGTCGGCGTGGTCGCCGCGATGATGCTGGTGCCGGGCTTCTCGGTGAGCTTCATGGCGGCCAGCCGCGCAGCCTCGCGCGGCAGCGACATCGGGCTCGCCATCCTGTTCTCGGGCTTTCGCGAGCGGCCGCAGGCGCAGCTCGCGCTCGGCGCGCTGTACCTCGCGCTGATGCTGGCGATGCTCGGGTTGTCCGCGCTCGCCGACGACGGCGTGCTGGCGCGCTGGCTGGCCACCGGGCGCCGCCCGGACGCCGAGGCCCTGAAGTCGGATGCCTTCCTAGGCGCGATCGCGCTCGCCGCGCTCGCGTACTCGCAGGTCATGATGCTGTTCTGGTTTTCGCCCGTCCTGGTCGCGTGGCACGGCACCGGCGTCCCCAAGGCGCTGTTCTTCAGCTATGTCGCGATGCTGATGAACTGGCGCGCGTTCCTCGCCTACGGCGTGGTCGCGGCCGTGGTGACCGTGATCGTGCCCTTCGCCACGCTGGCCGCGCTCGCGGCGCTGACCAGCGGCAAGGCGCAGGTCACGGCGGCCGGGATGCTGTTCCCGGTTCTGCTGGTCATCATGCCGACGCTCTTCGGCAGCTTCTACGCCAGCTATCGCGAGGTGTTCGGCGTGCAGGGGACGGCATGAACCCGCGCCTCCGGGAGATTCCGTACAACTACACCTCGTTCTCCGACCGCGAGATCGTCCTGCGCCTGCTCGGCGCGCCCGCGTGGGAGGCGATCCTCGAGCTGCGCGACGAACGGCGCACCGGGCGCTCGGCGCGCATGCTCTACGAGGTGCTCGGCGAGATCTGGGCGGTGATGCGCAACCCCTATCTCGAGGACGACCTGGTCGAGCACGCGAAGCGGCGCGCCAGCGTGGTCGACGGCATGCGCCGGCGGCTCGGCGAGATCGACGAGCGCCGCGGCGAGAACCCGAAGGTCGCGCCGCTGCTCGACGAGGCGCGCGCGATGGTGGATCGCTTCGAGGCCTCGTTCGCCGAGACGCGCGAACTGCGCGCCAAGGCGCTGCGGCGCCTCGCGCGCGCGACGCGGCGCGACAACATCCTGTTCGACGGCTTCGCCCGCGTGTCGCACGCCACCGACGCCACCGACTGGCGCGTCGAGTACCCGTTCGTGGTCGTGGTGCCGGATACCGAGGACGAGGTCGCGGGCATCGTGCGCGAGCTGATCGCGCTCGGGCTGACGATCATCCCGCGCGGCGGCGGCACCGGCTACACCGGCGGGGCGGTACCGCTGACGCGTCGATCGGCGGTGATCAATGTCGAGAAGCTCGACGCGCTCGGCGCCGTGGAGCGCGCCGCGCTGCCGGGCGTCGACGACCCGGTGCCGGTTATCCGCTGCGGCGCCGGCGTGGTGACGCGCCGCGTGATGGACGCCGCGGAGGACTCGGGCCTCGTCTTCGCGGTCGACCCGACGTCCGCGGACGCCTCGTGCATCGGCGGCAACGTGGCGATGAACGCCGGCGGCAAGAAGGCCGTGCTCTGGGGCACCGCGATCGACAACCTCGCCTCGTGGCGCATGGTCACGCCGCAGGGCGAGTGGCTCGACGTGGAGCGCGTCGGCCACAACCTCGGCAAGATCCACGATGCCGAGACGGCCACGTTCCGGCTGCGCCGTCGTTCCGCCGACGGCCGCAAGGTGCTGGAAGAGCGCGAGGTGTCGCTGCCGGGCCGTGCGTTCCGCAAGCCGGGCCTGGGCAAGGACGTCACCGACAAGGTGCTCGGCGGGCTGCCCGGCATCCAGAAGGAGGGCTGCGACGGCATCATTACCTCGGCGCGCTTCGTGCTGCATCGCATGCCCTCGCATACCCGCACCGTGTGCCTGGAGTTCTTCGGCACCATGGCCGAGGCGGTGCCCGCGATCGTCGAGGTGAAGAACTACGTCGACGCGCACCCGCAGGTGGTGCTCGCAGGCCTCGAGCACCTCGACCAGCGCTACCTCAAGGCGGTCGGCTACGCCACCAAGTCGCGCCGCGCCGCGCGGCCGAAGATGGTGCTGCTCGCCGACATCGCGGGCGACCACGTCGACGAGGTCGCCACCGTCGCCTCTGCGGTGGTGCGCATCGCCAACGCGCGCGCCGGCGAGGGCTTCGTCGCGGTGTCGGCCGAGGCGAGGAAGCGCTTCTGGCTCGACCGCGGCCGCACCGCCGCGATCGCGCGCCACACCAACGCCTTCAAGATCAACGAGGACGTGGTGATCCCGCTGGAGCGCCTCGCCGACTACACCGACGGCGTCGAGCGCATCAACATCGGGCTTTCGATCGTCAACAAGCTGGAGCTGCTGGACGCGCTGGAGGCCTACCTGGGAGGCGAACTGCCGGTGGCGCACGGCGAGGACGCCGTTCCCGACCCGGAGATGCTCGGCGAGCGACCGCGGCAGGCGCTGGAGGCGATCGCGAGGGTGCGCGCGCGCTGGACGGCGCTGCGCGACAGCCAGGACCCCGCGACCATGGCCGCGCTGCTCTCGCAGGCCGAACGCCTGTCGTGGAAGCGCGAGCTGCGAGAGGAACTGCTCGCGGTCTTCTCGGGCGCGCCGTTCCGGCGCATCGCCGAGGGCATCGACGCGGTGCACCGCCGCGTGCTTTCGGGGCGCGTGTTCGTCGCGCTGCACATGCACGCCGGCGACGGCAACGTCCACACCAACATCCCGGTGAACTCCGACAACTACGCGATGCTGCAGCGGGCGCGCGAGGCGGTGGAGCGCATCATGGCGCTCGCCGTGTCGCTCGGCGGCGTGGTCTCGGGCGAGCACGGCATTGGCATCACCAAGCTCGAGTTCCTGACCGGGGCCGAGAAGGCCGCGTTCCGCGACTACAAGCAGGCCGTCGATCCCGAAGGGCGCTTCAACGCCGGCAAGCTGCTAGAGGGCGCCGACCTCGCGAACGCGTGGACGCCGAGCTTCTCGCTGATCGGCGCCGAGTCGCTGATCCTGGAGCAGACCGACCTCTCCAGCATCACCTCTGCGGTGAAGGACTGCCTGCGCTGCGGCAAGTGCAAGCCGGTGTGCGCGACGCACGTGCCGCGCGCCAACCTGCTCTATTCGCCGCGCAACAAGATCCTCGCCACCTCGCTCCTTGCCGAGGCGGTGCTCTACGAGGAGCAGACGCGCCGCGGCGTCGCGCTCGCGCATTATGATGAGCTGTCCGACGTCGCCGACCACTGCACCGTGTGCCACAAGTGCGAGAGCCCGTGCCCGGTGGACATCGACTTCGGCGACGTGTCGATCGCGCTGAGGAACCTCCTGCGCCGCAGCGGCAAGCGGCGCCTGAATGCGGGCACGCGGCTGTCGATGCTGTTCCTGAACGCGACCGACCCGCGCAAGATCAACGTCCTGCGCACCGCGATGATCCAGTGGGGCTACGCGGCGCAGAGGCTCGCGCACCGCGTCTCGAAGCGCCTCGGCCTTGCGCGCGCGCAGACCGCGCGCCCGCCAGCGACCACGGGGCGCCCCGCGCTGCGCGCGCAGGTGATCCACTTCGTCAACAAGCCGATGCCGGGAAACCTGCCCAAGCGCGCGGCGCGCGCGCTGCTCGACATCGAGGACGCGAAGATCGTGCCGATCGTGCGCGATCCCGC
This sequence comes from uncultured Enterobacteriaceae bacterium, assembly GCA_964617355.1. Classification (GTDB taxonomy): domain Bacteria; phylum Pseudomonadota; class Gammaproteobacteria; order Burkholderiales; family SG8-39; genus CAZTDU01. The sequence goes on along the minus strand of CAZTXP010000173.1, from coordinate 11,255 downwards.
GAAGGCCGGCGAGGACGCGGACGCGGTGTTCTACTTCCCCGGCTGCGGCTCGGAGCGCCTGTTCTCCGAGGTCGGGCTCGCGACGCAGGCGCTGCTCTACGAGGTCGGCGCGAAGTGCGTGCTGCCGCCCGGATACCTGTGCTGTGGCTATCCGCAGACCGCGGCCGGCGAGGCGGAGAAGGGCGAGCGCATCATCACCGCGAACCGCGTGCTGTTCCACCGCCTTGCGACGACGCTCAACTACCTCGACATCCGCACCGTGGTGGTGTCGTGCGGCACCTGCATGGACCAGCTCGAGCAGTACGAGTTCGGCAAGATCTTCCCGGGCTCGCGGCTCATCGACATCCACGAGTACCTGCTCGAGAAGGGCGTGAAGGTCGACGGCGTCCAGGGCACGCGCTACCTGTACCACGATCCCTGCCACAGCCCGATCAAGATGCAGTCGCCGCTGAAGGTGGTGAATGCGTTGATGGGCAGTGGCGCCGGCGGCCGCGGCGTCGCGCTCGCCGAGCGCTGCTGTGGCGAGTCGGGCACGCTCGCGGTGACGCGCCCGGACGTGTCGACGCAGGTGCGCTTTCGCAAGGAGGAGGAGCTCCGCAAGGACGTCCTGTCGGCGCGAGGCGACGGATTCGACGGCGACGTGAAAATTCTCACTTCATGCCCGTCGTGCTTGCAAGGATTGACCCGGTTTTCCGATGACACCGGCACCTCTTCCGACTATATTGTGGTCGAGATGGCGCGACACGTCCTCGGGCCGGACTGGCTGCCGCGATTCGTCGAGAAGGCGAATCGCGGGGGCATCGAAAGGGTGTTGCTGTGAGTGCCGGCGCGTGCGTGCTCTGCGACGGCGACGGCGGCGCGGGACCGGTGCTGTGGCGCGACGGCTTTTGCCGCGTGGTGCGCGCTTCCAGCGACGACTATCCCGCGTTCCTGCGCGTGATCCTCGAGCGCCACGTGAAGGAGATGACCGACCTGGACGGGCCCTCGCGCGAGCGCCTGATGCGCGCCGTGTGGGCCGCCGAGGCAGTGGTGCGCGAGGAATGGAATCCGGACAAGGTCAACGTCGTTAGCTTCGGCAACATGGTCCCGCACCTGCACTGGCACGTGATTGGCCGCTGGGCCGACGACGCGCACTTCCCCGATCCGTCGTGGGGCGCGCCCCGGCGCGCGGCGCCGGCACGCGCGCTCGCGATCGACGACTCACGACTTCGAGCGCGGCTCGCCGCGCACCTGGACGCGCGGCTCGCCGCGCAAGGATGACGACCCCATGACCGACCTCAGCCTTCCCGACCTCTCCGCCGAAGCCGCGCCCGAGTTCACCGACGAGGATTCCGCCAAGGCGTGGCTGGAGAACATCCCGCTCGCCAACGTGATCGAGGCGCAGCGCCAGCTGCTCGATCAGGTCGAGGAGTTCAACCGCCTGCCGACCAAGGCCTCCAGCCGCCTCGCGGTGCTGGAATCCCTTCGCGAGGCGGTGAACTTCGTGCAGATCGAGCAGGCGAAGCGCTTCACGAACCGCGCGCTGCCGATGGCCGAGGCCGAATCGGCGGTGTTCGACGACACGACGCGCCTCTGGGAGCAGATGCGCGTCGGCTACCTGCGCTGCCTGGAAGCCTGCCTCTCCGGCGACGCGGGCATGCGCGGGCACGCCGGCCTCGTCTGCCAGCGCGCGCTGATGTACTCCGGGCTGAAGATGTTCCACCACTACCGCGCGTACCGCCAGGTACCCGCCGCCGAGTGGCGCGCCCTGCACGCGGTGTACGCGCAGGCCGAGTCGCTCGAGGTCGCCGAGGAAGAGGTGAAGGACTACCTCAACCGGGACGTCAACGACACCTCGCCGCGCATCGCCTACGTGCGCGCCCTGCTGCTGGGCATGGCGAATCCGAACGAGCTCAGCCAGCGGCAGCTCACCTTCGCCGCGTTCCTGCTGGAGCGCTGGGCCGAGAAAGCTGTCATCGTCGCCGAAGCGCCCGCCGAAGACATCTCGCCGCTGGTGGTGGACCTGGCGAGCGACGTCTTCCCGGAGCGTGAGGGTCCGGCCGCGAAGGAACCCCGCTACCTCGACGTGTCGCGGCTCGCCAAGAGCCTGCGCAACCGCATCGGCCTGCTGCGCAAGGGCGAGTCGCCGGCCAAGCTCGCGCTGGGCGAGGACTGCGTGCAGCCGTCCTGCGAGCAGCTGCTGGTGTTCCTCTACCGCCAGTGGTGCCAGGCCAAGCAGCCGCGGGGCGCCGAGCGCAAGCGCGTGACGGACGTCGCGCAGGCCTGCAACGACCTGGGGGCGATCCACTATTACATTTCCGGGCACGTGTTCAAGCAGCCCGGCGAGGCGAAGGAACTCACCGCGGCGCAGCGCGACCAGATCATCGCCTTCGGCCGGGTCAGCACGCGCGACGAGGACGACTACAGCGTCGTGCACGGCTACCTGCTGGAGCACTGGCAGATCCTCGACGAGAGCGCGCAGGGCCTGAAGATGGTCCGGCGCGTCGGCAATCCGGGCAAGCGCTACACCCACGGCCAGATGGTGGCGGTGCGCCCGGCCGACTCGAAGAGCTTCATGCTCGGCCAGGTCCGCTGGCTGATGCAGAACGACGCCGGCGACCTGTTCGCCGGCGTGCGCCTGCTGCCCGGCCTGCCGGCCGCGACCGCGGCCCGCCCCACCGGCCTCAATGTCATGGGCGCCAAGTACGTGCAGGCCCTGTCGCTGACCGCGGTGCAGGCGCTCAACGCGCCGCCGTCGCTGGTCCTGCCCTCGGGCTGGTACAAGCCCAAGCGCGTGATCGAGGTCTACGTCGAGGCGCACCTGCGCGTGCGCCTGACCGAGATGATCGACCGCGGCGCGGACTACGAGCGCTGCGCCTACGAAATGGTGCCCTGATGTCCGAGACCACGTCGCCGGCCGCGGCCGAGGCGACGCCCACCGGCATCACGCTGCACCAGAAATCGCGCCTGCTGGAGATCGCCTTTTCCGACGGCCGCAGCTTCCGCCTGCCCTACGAGTTCCTGCGCGTGCACTCGCCCTCGGCCGAAGTGCGCGGGCACGGCCCGGGCCAGGAAGTGCTGCAGGCAGGCAAGCGGCAGGTGGAGGTCCGCTCGCTCGATCCGGTCGGCTCGTACGCCGTGCAACCGACCTTTTCCGACGGGCACGCGACCGGCATCTACGCCTGGGACTACCTCTACTACCTCGGCGAGAACCAGGACCGGCTCTGGGCCGCGTACCTGGAGAGCCTCGAGAAGGCCGGCGCAAGCCGCGACTGAGCATGGCCGAGACGCATTTCGGCTTCGAGCGCGTTCCCGAGTCGGAGAAGGCGAAGCGGGTCGAGGAGGTGTTCGACCGCGTCGCCGACCGCTACGACCTGATGAACGACCTGATGTCGTTCGGGATGCACCGGCTGTGGAAATTCTTCACCGTGACGCTGGCGCGCATCCGGCCCGGCGAGCGGGTGCTCGACGTCGCCTCGGGCAGCGGCGACCTTGCGCGCGCCATGGCGGCGCGCGGCGCCAGCGTGTGCATGACCGACATCAACGGGCCCATGCTCGCGCGCGGCCGCGACAAGGCGACCGATGCAGGGCTTCTCCTGCCCGCGGTGCGCTGCGACGGCGAACGGCTGCCGTTCACTGCCGGGACCTTCGATTGCGTCACCGTCGGGTTCGGCCTGCGCAACATGACGCACAAGGAGGTCGCGCTGGCCGAAATGGCGCGGGTGCTCAAGCCCGGCGGGCGCCTCCTCGTCCTGGAGTTTTCGCACATCTGGAAGCCGCTGCAGAAGCCCTACGACCTGTATTCCTTTCGGTTCCTGCCCTGGCTGGGCGCCCGGGTCGCGGGCGATGCCGCCTCCTACCGCTATCTGGCCGAATCCATCCGGATGCACCCCGACCAGGCCGCGCTGGCCGGATTGCTGGAACGTGCCGGCCTGGAACGGGTCGAATACTTCAATCTCGCCGCCGGCGCGGTTGCTGTTCACCGTGGCATCAAACTCGGTTAGGATGGCGAAGCTGACATTTTGCTGACATCGCCCCGCCGGGGCGGTCAGGGACGAGGGAAGAGGGATCTTCATGAAACGGTTTGCATTGGTGTTTTCGGTCGCGCTCGCCTGCGCGGCGATGATGGTGAGCGAGGCGGACGCCGCCAAGCGCCTGGGCGGGGCGCGCTCCGTCGGTGCGCAGCGCAGCGTGACGAGCACGCCGCCGGCAGCCGCGCCCGCCAAGCCGGCGCAGGCCGGGCAGCAGCAGGCCGCGCCGCAACAGGCGGGCCAGCCCGCGGCCGCGCCCGCGCCGCAGCCGGCATCGGGCTTCGCCCGCTGGGCACCTTTGCTCGGCGGACTTGCGCTGGGCGGTGCGCTCGGTTGGGTGATGGGTGCGAACGGCATGGGCGGCATGCTGGTGGGCATGATGCTCGTCGCGCTGCTCGTGTTCGCGGCGATGGCGGTCGTTCGCATGCTCGCGCAACGCCGCGAAGGCGGCCTGCGGCCGATGCAGTACGCTGGTGCGGGGCCGCAGGGCGCCTCCTACCCGGCGATGGGCAATGAAACCGTGTCCGCGCCGCCGCCTTCGCAGGCTGCCGGCTTCGATGCGCAGCCTTCGGCCGCGCCGGCTCCCAATGTCCCGGCGGGCTTCGATGTCGCAGGATTCCTGCGCGGCGCCAAGCTCAACTACATGCGCCTACAGCTTGCCAACGACCAGGGCAATTTGGCCGAACTGCGCGAGTTCGCCACGGACGAGATGTACGAGGAGTTCCGCAAGGACATCGAGTCCCGCGGCGGCGCCCGGCAGCAGGTCGACGTGCTGGCGCTGAACGCCGATCTGCTCGAGGTGGTCACCGAAGGCGACCGCCACTGGGCGAGCGTGCGCTTCTCCGGCACCGTGCGGGAGGCGCCCGGCGAGACGCCGCAGGGATTCGAGGAAGTCTGGAACCTCGCCAAGCCCGTCAGCGGCGGGGCCGGCTGGCAGCTGGCCGGCATCCAGCAGATGCACTGACCCGCCGGTGGATTAGACTCGCGGTATCGTCGTCTCTAAAAGGCCACCTCAAGGTGGCCTTTTGTTTTCCGGGCCATGCCATTCGAATCGCCCCTCGCCGCCGCGCTGAACCGCCTGCTCGCCTCCGAAAGCTGGGCGAGGGAGCGCCTCGCGCCGTTTGCCGGCGAGACGGTCGAGCTGCGCTCCCCGCCGCTGCCCGCGCTGCGCTTCACCGTGCTCGACGGCGGCAACCTCGGGCCTGCCGTGGCGGAAGCGCCGCCCTCCCTGACGGTCGCCTTCGGTCCGGGCGCGCTTGCTGCCGCGCTGCGCGGCGAGGAACACCTGCTGCGTGAAGTCGAGGTTGCCGGCAACGCGCGCCTGGCAAGCGAGGTCATGTTCCTCGTCCGCCACCTGCGCTGGGACGCGGAGGAGGATGCCGCCCGCCTGATCGGCGATGTCGCCGCTCATCGACTGTTTGGCGCCCTGAGGTCCGCAGCCGCATGGCACGCGGACGCGGCGCGCCGGCTCGCCGAGGGCTTCGTCGACTACGCCGCGGAGGAGGCCCGCCTGCTCGTCCGGCGTCCGGAGCTCGCCGGCTTCGCGCGCGACAACGCCCGCCTTCGCGACGCGATCGAGCGCTTGGAAAAGCGGCTCGACCGGATCGGCCCGGTGCGCTGAAGGATGGGCAACCTGCTGCGCCTGGTTCGCATCCTGCGCGTCGTCTGGCGCTACGAGCTGCATCGCTTCCTGCCGCGCTACGCCGGCGAGACGCCAGATCCGGGACGCGGCGCGCGCCTGCGCGAGGCGCTGGAGACGCTGGGGCCGATTTTCGTCAAGTTCGGGCAGGTGCTGTCCACGCGTCGCGACCTGCTGCCCGCGGACCTCGCCGACGAACTGGCGCGGCTCCAGGATCGCGTTCCGCCCTTCGATCCGGCGCTGGCGGTGGCCGAGATCGAGCAATCTCTGGCGCTTCCCCTGGACCGGGTCTTCCGCAGCTTCGAGCGCACGCCGGTGGCGAGCGCCTCGGTCGCGCAGGTGCACCTTGGCGTCCTGGCCGACGGCCGGGAGGTGGCCGTGAAGGTGCTGCGCCCCGGCGTCGAGCGCGCCATCGCGCGCGACGTGAAGCTGCTGGAGACCGCGGCCGTGCTGCTCGAGCGCGTCTGGGCGGATGGCCGGCGCCTGAAGCCGCGCGAGGTGGTCGCGGAGTTCGCCCACCACCTCGAGGACGAGATGGACCTGCTGCGCGAGGCGGCGAACGCGTCGCTCCTGCACCGGAATTTCGCCGGCTCGCCCCTGCTGGCGGTGCCGGAGGTCTACTGGGACTGGTGCTCGCGCCGCGTGATGGTCATGGAGCGCATGCACGGCATGCCGGTGTCGCAGGTGGATGCACTGCGCGCGGCGGGCGTCGACATCGCCCGCCTGGCCCGCGCCGGCGTCGAGATCTTCTTCACCCAGGTGTTCCGCGACGGCGTCTTCCACGCCGACATGCACCCGGGCAACATCCTGGTCGCCACCGACGGCGACGCGCGCGGCCGCTACGTCGCGCTCGACTTCGGCATCATGGGCACGCTGTCCGAGGTGGACAAGAGCTACCTGGCGCAGAACTTCCTCGCCTTCTTCAACCGGGATTACCGCCGCGTCGCCCAGGCGCATGTCGACGCCGGCTGGGTGCCCGCGGGCACCCGCGTGGATGCCTTCGAGGCGGCCATCCGCGCCGTCTGCGAGCCGATCTTCGCGCGGCCGCTGAAGGAAATCTACTTCGGCAAGCTGCTGCTGCGCCTGTTCCAGACCTCGCGGCGCTTCAACGTCGAGGTCCAGCCCCAGCTGGTGCTGCTGCAGAAGACATTGCTCAACATAGAGGGCCTGGGCCGCGAGCTCGATCCGGACCTCGACCTCTGGCAGACCGCGAAGCCCTACCTCGAGCGCTGGATGAGCGAGCAGATCGGCTGGCGTGCCCTGGTGCGCACCCTGAAGCACGAGGCGCCGTATTGGGCGCAGACCCTGCCGACCCTGCCGCGGCTGGCGCATCGCGTGCTCGCGGAGGACCGCCTGACGGGCCTGCAAGGGGCGCTGGAGCGCCTGGAGGCGCAGGGGCGGAGCCGCAACCGGCTGCTCGCGGCGCTGGCCGTCCTGGCGGCGCTCGCCCTGGCCTTGGCCGCCGCCTCGCTCCTGTAAACTCGGCGCCGATGCTGATCGGCTCCGTCGCCCTCTATTTCATCGTCACCATCGCCATCGGCCTGTGGGCCGCGCAGCGGGTGCACAACTCCAAGGACTTCCTGGTCGCGGGCCGCAGCCTGCCGCTCTACATGAGCACGGCCACGGTGTTCGCCACGTGGTTCGGCGCCGAGACGGTGCTGTCGGTCTCGGCCACCTTCGCCAAGGACGGCCTGGGCGGCATCGTCGCCGACCCCTTCGGTTCGTCGTTCTGCCTGCTGTTCGTGGCGCTTTTCTTCGCCCGCGCGTTCTACCGCATGAACCTGCTGACGATCGGCGACTTCTACCACAAGCGCTACAACAAGCCGGTCGAGCTGATCTGCAGCCTGGCGATCACCGCGTCCTATCTCGGCTGGACCTCCGCGCAACTCACGGCGCTGGGCCTGGTGATCTCCGTGCTCTCGGGCGGGGCCATCGGCCTGGACTGCGGGATCGTCATCGGCGCGGTCATCGTGCTGGGCTACACGATCTGGGGCGGCATGTGGTCGGTGGCGATGACCGACCTCTTCCAGTCGGTGGTGATCCTGGTGGGGCTGGTCGCCGTCGCCTGGCTGGTGGGCGACATGGCCGGCGGGGCCGGCAAGGTGGTCGCGGCGGCGGCGGAGGCGGGCAAGTTCGCCTTCTGGCCCGCGGGCGGTGCCAAGGAATGGCTCGCGTTCATCGCCGCCTGGATGACGCTGTCGATCGGATCCATCCCCCAGCAGGACGTCTTCCAGCGCGTCACCTCCGCCAAGGACGAAAAGACCGCCATCCGCGGCTGCCTGGCGGGCGGCGCGATCTACTTCTGCTTCGCCTTCGTGCCGATCTTCATCGCCTACGCCGCGCTGGTGATCGACCCGGGCTACTCGAAGGTGTTCGCCGGCGACGACGCCCGGGAGATCCAGCGCATCCTGCCGGATCTCATCCTCCAGCGCACGCCGCTCTGGGCGCAGGTCCTCTTCTTCGGAGCGCTGCTGTCGGCGATCCTGTCCACCGCCTCGGGCGCGCTGCTCGCGCCGACGGCGCTCTTCACCGAGAACGTGATCCGCCCGCTCGCCCCGCGCATGGGGGACCGGCAGTTCCTGCTGCTGCTGCGCGTCGTGCTGGTCGCGTTCACGCTCGCGGTGCTCCTCTTCGCGCTGAACTCGCGCAGCACCATGTACGAGATGGTGCAGAACGCCTACAAGGTGACCCTGGTCTCGTGCATCGTTCCGCTCGCGGCGGGCATCTTCTGGCGGCGCGCGAACGTCCCGGGGGCGCTCCTGTCGGTGGTGTTCGGGTTGGGCTCCTGGGTGATCGCCGAGCGCATCGCCGCCGACGCCACGCTGCCGCCCCAGCTGGTGGGATTCCTGTTCTCGCTGTTCGGCATGGTCATGGGCTCCTTCATCCCCCATGAGCGCGTGCCCGCGCATCCCGGGGGACACGGCGCCGGCCACGCGGCCCCGCCGCCGCACGGCGCGCATGAAGCGCACGGTGGGCAGCCCCAGCACCGGCCCTAGCGGGCAGGAGCCCGGCGGCGCGCACCTGCGCGCTTCCCCGCTGTCCCGGTATCTCCTGGCCGCGTATGTGCTGCTGGTGGCCTACGCTTCGCTCTACCCGCTGGCGAGCTGGCGCGACGCCGGCGGCCCGCCGCTCGCGTTCCTCGGTGCGCCATGGCCGCGCTATGTCACCACCTTCGACCTCGCGTCGAACTTCCTCGGTTACCTGCCCATCGGCCTGCTCGCGGTGCTGGCGATGCAGCCACGCCTGGCCGGGCTGGCAGCCGTCGCCGCCGCCACGGCCGGCGGCGGCGCGCTGTCGCTCGCGCTGGAGGCCGCGCAAAACTTCCTGCCGGCACGTATCCCGTCGAACGCGGATCTGCTCGCCAACTTCGCCGGCAGCCTGGCGGGCGCCCTCTGCGCGCGCGCGACCGCGCCCTGGATCCTCGGCACGGGTCCCCTGCGCAGGCTGCGGGGACTGGCGTTCGCGCCGGGCGCGGTCACCGACCTGGGGCTCGCCCTCCTTGGACTCTGGCTGTTCGCGCAGCTCAATCCCGCGTCCCTCCTGTTCGGCACCGGCGACCTGCGCAACCTGTTCTCGGGCGCCCTCGGCGAGCGGTACACCGCGGAGCTCTTCGTTTCCGTGGAGGCGATGGTCACGGCCGCGAACCTCGCCGCAGTGAGCCTGTTCGCCTCGGCCGTGGCGCGGGCGGAAGCGCCGATCGCCCGCCTTGCCGCGCTGCTGGTGGCCGTCGCGCTGCTGGTGAAGATGTCGGCCTTCGCCGTGCTGATGCGCGCCGAGCACGTCCTCGCCTGGCTCACGCCCGGCGCGCAGCAGGGCCTTGCGGTCGGCGCCGCGCTCGCCGTGGCGGCGCTGTGGCTTCCCCGGACCGCGCGCCTCGCGCTGGCGGCCGTCCTGCTGATGGCGGCCACCGTGCTCGTCAACCTCGCACCGCCCAATCCCTACCTGGCCGCCACGCTGAAAGTCTGGGAACAGGGACACTTCCTCAACTTCAATGGCCTGACGCGCCTGGTATCCGCCGCCTGGCCCTTTGGCGCGCTCGCCTACCTCGTCTATCTCGCCGCCGCGCTGCGACGGGAACCCCTCCGGTAAAATGGCAGGCATGTCCTACTACCAGCGCCACCTCTTCTTCTGCTGCAACCAGCGCGAAGGCAACGAGCGCCCATCCTGCAACGCCAAGGGCGCCTCGGAGATGCGCGATTACGCCAAGAAGCGGGTCAAGGAACTCGGCCTTGCCGGCGAAGGCAAGCTGCGCGTCAACCAGGCCGGCTGCCTCGACCGCTGCGAGGAGGGGCCCTGCGCCGTCGTGTATCCGGAAGCGGTCTGGTACACCTACGTGGACCGCGCCGACATTGACGAGATCGTCGACGAGCACCTCGTGCACGGCCGCGTCGTCGACCGGCTGCGCATCTGACGCACCCCGGCTGATGCGACCCTCCACGCGGCGCCTGCGGATCGAGGGTCCGGCGGGACAGATCGAGTGCGCGGTGGACGAGCCCCAGGGAGCGCCGGCGCGCGGCGTGGCGCTGGTGGCGCATCCGCATCCCCTGTTCGGCGGCACGCTCGACAACAAGGTCGCCCAGACCCTGGCGCGCGCCTTCGTGGAACTGGGCTACGCGGCCTGGCGGCCCAACTTCCGCGGCGTCGGCGCGAGCGAAGGCGTACACGACGAGGGCCGCGGGGAGGTCGACGACCTGGCCGCGGTGCTGCGCCACGCCGGCGCCGAGCGGCCGGTGCTCGCGGGCTTCTCCTTCGGCGCCGCGGTGCAGACCCGGCTCGCGCAGCGGCTGGCCGCCGCCGGCCATCCGCCGGGGCGCATGGTGCTGGTCGGCGTCGCGGTGCGTCACCTCGAAGCGGTTCCCGTGCCGCCGGACACCATCCTGATCCACGGCGAGGAGGACACGACGGTGGCGCTGGCCGACGTTCTCGCCTGGGCGCGGCCGCAGGACCTGCCGGTGGTCGTGGTGCCCGGGGCGGACCATTTCTTCCACCGGCGGCTGCACGTGCTGCGCGCCATCGTGCAGAACAGCTGGAAATGAGCGAGGCGGCGCTGCAGGTCCGGGGCCTGCGCAAGCGCTTCGGCGAACAGGAAGTCGTCCGCGGCGTGGATCTGGAGGTCGCGCGCGGCGAATGCTTCGGCCTGCTGGGGCCGAACGGCGCCGGCAAGACGACCACGCTGCGCCTGTGCCTGGGGCTGGCCGATCCGGATGCCGGCGAGATCCGCCTCCTCGGCCACGAGGTGCCGGCGCACGGCCGCGAGGCCCGCGCGAGCATCGGCGTCGTGCCGCAATTCGACAGCCTGGATCCGGACTTCAGCGTGGCGGAGAATCTGAAGGTCTACGGTCGCTACTTCGGCATGCGCGACCGCGAAGTGGCGGCGAAGATCCCGCAGCTGCTGGAGTTCGCCGGCCTCGGCGGACGCGAGGACGCCAAGATCCAGGCTCTGTCCGGGGGCATGAAGCGGCGGCTGACGCTTGCGCGTGCCCTCGTCAACGATCCCCAGATGCTCTTCATGGACGAGCCCACGACCGGCCTCGATCCGCAGGCGCGGCACCTCATCTGGGAGCGCCTGCGGCGGCTGGCCCAGGAAGGGCGCACGCTGGTGCTGA
>CAZTXP010000172.1:0-36088 GCA_964617355.1 uncultured Enterobacteriaceae bacterium | reverse complement strand
TGGACTTGGTCGAATTCACGGCGACCTTCCTGGCTCGGTCACCGAGCAGTTTCTTCACCGCCATCGTCTCGGCGATGTCGCCCAGCGGCGTGGAGGTGCCGTGGGCATTGATGTAGTCGATCGCATCCAGGGGGATGCCGGCGTCGCGCAGCGCGTTGCGCATGCAGCGAAAGGCGCCATCGCCGTCCTCGGCCGGCGCAGTCATGTGGAAGGCGTCCGAGCTCACGCCGTAGCCTGCGAGTTCGCAATAGATCCGCGCGCCGCGCGCCCTGGCATGCTCGTACTCTTCGAGGACGACCGCGCCGGCGCCTTCACCGAGCACGAATCCGTCCCGATCCTTGTCCCAGGGGCGGCTGGCCGCCTCGGGTGCGTCGTTGCGCGTAGACAACGCGCGCGCGGAGGCGAATCCGCCCATCGCAAGCTCGGTCACCGTCGCTTCCGCCCCGCCCGCGATCATGACTTCGGCTTCGCCGTAGCGGATCGCCTTTGCCGCTTCGCCGATGCAGTGCGTGGACGTCGTGCACGCGGTCACGATCGCAAGATTCGGCCCTTTCGTCCCGAGCATGATCGAAAGGTTGCCCGCGATCATGTTGATGATCGTGCTCGGGATGAAGAACGGCGAAATGCGCCGGGGCCCGTTCTTGAGCAGCTCGCTGTGGGTGTTCTCGATCATCGGCAGGCCGCCGATCCCGGAGCCGAAATTGATGCCCGCGCGCTCGGGATCTTCCTTTGCGATGTCGATGCCCGAATCCTTCCAGGCCTGCAGCCCGGCCGCCATGCCGTAGTGGATGAAGGTGTCCATCCGGCGCGCTTCCTTGGCGGAGATGTATGCGGTGACGTCGAAACCCTTCACCTCCCCGGCGATCTGCGAGGTGATCCTCGACGGGTCGAAGCGGGTGACGCGGGTGATTCCGGATCGGCCGGCCACCAGGTTGTCCCAGGCGGCCGACACGGTGTTGCCCACCGGGCTGACCGCACCCAGCCCGGTGACTACGACTCTGCGGCGTGTCAATCTGGCTCCGCTGGTTGGCAGGCTGGCCGACTAGGCCTTCTGGCGCGCCTGGACGAAGTCGATGGCCTGCTGGACCGTGGTGATCTTCTCGGCTTCCTCGTCCGGGATCTCGGTCTCGAACTCCTCTTCGAGCGCCATCACGAGCTCGACGGTGTCGAGCGAGTCGGCGCCGAGGTCGTCGACGAAGGAGGACTCGTTCTTGATCTCCGCTTCGTTGACCCCGAGTTGCTCGGCGATGATTTTTCTTACGCGTTGTTCGATGTTGTCCATGTCCTGCTCCTTCCCTGTTGGGCCAAGCCTAAGCGGCGCATTTTACCAAAAGCACCGCACCAGGCCGGAATGCGGTGGGAAAACAAATCTAGGCCATGTACATGCCGCCATTGACATGCAGAACGGTTCCTGTGATATAGCCGGCCGCCGGCGAGGCGAGGAAAGCAACCGCCGCCGCCACGTCTTCCGGGGCGCCCAGGCGCCCCAGCGGAATCTGGCCCAGCAGCGCCGTCCTCTGCTCCTCCGACAGGGCGCGCGTCATGTCCGTGTCGATGAACCCCGGAGCGACGCAATTCACCGTGATGTTGCGGCTGCCGATTTCGCGGGCGAGCGATTTGCTCATGCCGACCACGCCGGCCTTGGCGGCCGCGTAGTTCATCTGGCCGGCATTGCCGGCGGCGCCGACCACCGAAGTGATGCTGATGATGCGGCCCCAGCGGGCTTTCATCATGCCGCGCAGCACGCCGCGCGACAGCCTGAACACCGGGCGCAGGTTGGTCTGGATCACGTCGTCCCACTCCTCGTCCTTCATTCGCAGGCCGAGGTTGTCGCGCACGATCGCTGCGTTGTTGACCAGGATGGAGATGTCGCCGAACTCCTTGGCGATCGATGCGAGCAGCGCGTCGCACTGGGTTGCGTCGCGCACGTCGAGCATCCTGCCGGCGCCACCCGCGAATGCGAGCGCTTCACCGATGGCCTTCGCGCCCGATTCGCTCGTGGCCGTGCCGATGACCCTGGCGCCGTCACCGGCGAGGCTCATCGCGATTGCACGGCCGATGCCGCGCGACGCGCCGGTGACGAGGGCGACCTTTCCCGCAAGCGCGCTCATGCGCTCCTCACGGTCGCCAGCGTCTGCTCGAGCGATGCACGGTCGGCCAGGGCGAAACCTTGCAGCCCGGAATTGATCCGTTTCGTCAGGCCCGCAAGCACCTTGCCCGGGCCGCACTCGACGACGTGCGTCACACCCATCGCCGCCATCCTGTTGATCGTCTCGACCCAGCGCACCGGAGAGGCGGCTTGCCTGACCAGCGCGTCCTTGATCGATTCCGGTGCCGTCTGGATGCCGACATCGACGTTGTTGATCACCGCGATCTTCGGCTCGTTCAGCGTGACCCCGGCAAGATAGGCCCTGAGTGCTTCGGCGGCCGGCTGCATCAGGCTCGAATGGAAAGGGGCGCTGACCGGCAGCAGCAGCGCGCGCTTCGCGCCTTTCGCCTTGCACGCTTCCATTGCGCGGTTCACCGCGTCCTTGCTGCCCGCAATGACCACTTGCCCGGGGCCGTTGAAATTCACGGCCTGGACGACCTGACCCTGGGCCGCCTCGGAACACGCAGCGCGCACCGCCTCGTCATCGAGGCTGAGGATGGCCGCCATCGCGCCTTCACCGGCCGGCACTGCCTTCTGCATGGCTTCGGCGCGGTACCTGACCAGCGGCAGGCACTCGGCGAAGGAAATCGCCCCCGCCGCCACGAGGGCCGTGTATTCGCCGAGGCTGTGGCCGGCGAGCACTTCGGGCGGCGGACCGCCGAGTTCGATCCACGCACGGTACGCGGCATAGCCTGCGGTAACCATGGCGGGCTGTGTATTGACCGTAAGCCCGAGCGCTTCGGCCGGGCCCGCGTCCAGCAGCGCGGGGAAGCCGTCCCCGAGCGTCGCAGCCGCTTCGCGGCGAACGACTTCGACGCCCGGCAGCCCCTCGTAGGCGCGCAGCATGCCCACCGACTGCGAACCCTGTCCGGGGAAAACCATTGCGAGTTTCATGAGCCCAGAATCTCTCCTAGAAAGTGGCGTAGACCGCGCCCCAGGTGAAGCCGCCGCCCACGCCCTCCATCAGCAGGCGATGGCCCGGGCGGATGCTGCCATTGCGCACGTACTCGTCCAGCGCCAGCGGGATGGAGGCGGCCGATGTATTGCCGTGATGGGCCACGGTGACGACGACCTTTTCCGCCGGAATGCCGAGCTTTCGCGCGGTTGCGTCGAGTATCCGCACGTTCGCCTGGTGCGGGATCAGCCAGTCGACCTCGCCGATGCCGGCGCCTGCGGCGGCCAGGGTCTCGCGGGCGACTTCGTCGAGGACCTTGACGGCGAATTTGAACACCTGGTTGCCGGCCATCTGCAGGAAAGGCGATCCGAGGATCCTGCCGTTGCTGACGTTGCCTGGGACCGAAAGGATGCCGGCGTGCCGCCCGTCGGCGCGCAACACGCTCGAGTGGATTCCGGGCGAGTCGGATGCGCGCAGCACCACGGCCCCCGCGCCGTCGCCGAACAGCACGCAGGTGCCGCGATCGTTCCAGTCGAGGATCCGGGAAAAGACCTCGGCGCCTACGACCAGCGCGCACTTGTGCTGACCGGACTTGATGAACTTGTCCGCGGTGGAGAGCGCATAGACGAAACCGCTGCACACCGCCTGGAGGTCGAAGGCCGCGCAATCCTTGATGCCGAGCTTTGCCTGCAGCAGGCACGCGGTGCTCGGGAAGATGAAGTCGGGGGTCGATGTCGCCACGATGACGAGGTCGACTTCCGACGCCTGCGCTCCGGCGGCCTGCATCGCCGCGCGGCTCGCCTCCAATGCCAGGTCGCTCGAGGCCTGCGACTCGTCTGCGATATGCCGCTGCGCGATCCCGGTGCGTTCGCGGATCCACTCGTCGCTGGTATCGAGCCGTTGCGCGAATTCGGCATTGGTGACGATGCGCGGCGGGAGGTAGCTGCCGGTTCCGGCGATGCGCGAATAGATCATTCAGGCTGCTTTGGGGGGATGCAACAGGGCCATGCGCTGCGAGATGCGCTTCGGCACCCCGTTCCTCACCTCTTCCACCGCGCGGTCCAGCGCCATTTCGAACGCGAAGGCATCCGCCGATCCGTGGCTCTTGATCACGATGCCTTTCAGGCCCAGGAGGCTCGCACCATTATAGCGCCGGTGATCCATGCGCTTGCGAAAGGCATTGATCACCGGAAGCGCGACCAGGGCCGCCAGCCGGGAATACGCATTGCGCTTGAACTCGTTGCGCAGGAACGAGGCGATCATCTGCGCGACGCCTTCGGAGCTCTTGAGCGCCACGTTGCCGACGAAGCCGTCGCAGACGACGACGTCGGTGGTGCCCTTGTAGATGTCGTCGCCTTCGACGTTGCCATGGAAATTGAGCCCGCTGTCGCGCAGCAACTCGGCCGCGAGCTTGACCAGCTCGTTGCCCTTGATGTCCTCCACGCCGATGTTCAGCAGGCCGACAGATGGCGCTTCCTTGTGCTCGACCGCGGCCACCAGGCACGCGCCCATGATGCCGAATTGCAGCAGGTTCTCGGGCCCGCAGTCCACGTTCGCGCCAAGGTCGAGGACGTAGACCCGGCCGGTCATCGTCGGCAGCACGCTGCAGATGGCCGGCCGATCGATGCCGGGCAGCGTCTTGAGCACGAATCGCGAGACCGCCATGAGCGCGCCGGTGTTGCCGGCGCTGATGCAGGCATGCGCCTCGCCGGCCTTGACGAGGTTGACCGCGACGCGCATCGAAGAGTCCTTCTTGCCGCGCAGCGCGCTCGCGGCCGACTCGTCCATCGTGACGACCTCGGACGCGTGGTGGACGCGCAGGCGCGGGCCTGGCGCCGCCCCGCGTGCGCTGAGCTCGGCCAGGAGCGCATCCTGGAGGCCGACCAGGACGAGGTCGATCGACGGTGAATTCTTCTGGAATGCCAGCGCAGCGGGAACGGTCACGTGCGGGCCGTGGTCGCCCCCCATGCAGTCGATGGCAACCGTAATGTCCATGCCGGGTCTCGAACGGCCGCCGTGGACGGCCGGTACTCAGCGGGAACTACTCGCCCTTGCCCTTGGCGACTTTCTTGCCCCGGTAGAACCCGGTGGGGCTGACGTGGTGGCGCAGGTGCGTCTCGCCGGTGGTCGGCTCGACGGCGAGCGGCGGGTTGGTGAGGAAGTCGTGGGCGCGATGCATCCCGCGCTTGGACGGGGACTTCTTGTTCTGCTGGACTGCCATGGTGAAACTCCTTTCGTCAATTCCTGGCCCGGCCGCCCCGATTGAGCAGTCCGCGCAAGTCTGCAAACGGCGAGGCCTGCGCCCCGCCTTTCTCAACGCCGCCTGCCGAGCAACGCTCGTGCCGCGGCGCAAAGGGAATCGCCAGAAGGATCTCGTCTTCCAGCATGGTCCCGACCTCCATTTCCTTGCCTGCAAGCACCCGGTCCGGCGCTTCCGGATCGATCGGCTGCGCCTCGATCTCGGCCTCGCTCTTCGCCAGCACAAGCATCCCATCCACCCGCAGCGCGAACGGCATCGCCTTCAGGCAACGCTGGCAGGTCAACTGCAGCTCGCCGTCGATCCTGATCCCGATTGCGGGCCTGCCGGCTTCATCCCTGGTCCCGCGCACCTCGTATTCGAGTTCGCCCGCGCCCGAGTTCAGCAGATCCTGCAAGCGGCTGAACCCGGACACCCTGCACCTGCCCCGCAACGCATCCCCTTTCTCGGCGAACCTGAACCCGTCGATGTGCGGAAACCCTGCCCGCGGAGCCGGTGGATGAATCTGCATGGCTGGTGAAGCCTAAACCCTAAATGATATCATTCCAAAAAAACCGTGTCAAAACAAAGTCATGTCTGAACCGAAACGGCTGGTCCTGGCCTCGACGTCCGCCTACCGGAAGCAGCTCCTCGAGCGCCTCGGGATTGCCTTCGAATGCGCCCGCCCGGACATCGACGAAACGCCCCTGGAGGGCGAGACCGCATCGCGCACGGCCGAACGCCTGGCGAGGGCAAAGGCGCAAGCCGTCGCAAAGGCGTACCCGGGCGCACTGATCATCGGCTCGGACCAGGTCGCCTCGTGCGACGGCCGCCGACTGGACAAGCCGGGAACGCACGAAAACGCGGTGGCGCAGTTGACCTGGCTTTCGGGCCGGGCGGCCCGGTTCGACACCGGCGTATGCGTCCTGGATTCGAACACCGGGCGGGCCGAATGCCGGGTCGTGCCCTGCTCCGTCCATTTCAGGACTCTCGGCTCCCGGGAGATCGAGACTTACCTGCGCCGCGAGCAACCCTATGACTGCGCGGGTAGTGCGAAGTCCGAGGGCCTGGGCATCGTCCTGATCGCGCGCATGGAGACCGACGACCCGACCTCGCTGGTAGGGCTGCCGCTGATCGCGCTCACCACGCTGCTGAAGGAGTTCGGCGCCAGCCCGCTCTGAGCGGATTCAGCGGATCTGCGACGGCGAATAGCGGATCGCGAATTCCGCGAGCGAACTGGCCGCCCCGGCCCCGAGGCGCCGGGCAAGTTTCTCCGCCAGGTTTTCCTTCTGCGAATAGTCGACGATGTCCTCGGCCTTGATCACGTCGCGCGCCACGAGGTCGAGCGTGCCGATGGCGTCGGCGAGGCCGAGTTCGAGGCTCTTCGCGCCCGTCCAGATCAGGCCGGAGAAGATCTCGGGCGACTCCTTCAGGCGCTTGCCGCGACCTTCCTTCACCACGCTGATGAACTGCTCGTGGATGTCGCCGATCATGCCGACCATGTGCTCCTTCTGCTTCTCGTCGACCGGCAGGAAGGGATCGAGGAGCCCCTTGTTCTGGCCCGCCGTGAGCAGCCTGCGCTCGACGCCGAGCTTTTCCATCAGGCCGGTGAAGCCGAAGCTGTCCATGCGCACGCCGATCGAGCCGACGATGCTCGACTTGGCGACGTAGATGCGGTCCGCGCCCACCGCCACGAAGTAGCCGCCCGAGGCGCAGATGTCCTCGACCACGGCGTACAACGGGATGTTCGGGTACTTCTTCTTCAGGCGGCGCATCTCGTCGTAGATCGCCTGCGACTGCACCGGGCTGCCGCCCGGGCTGTTGATGCGCAGCACGACGCCGCGCGTGCCCTTGTCCTTGAAGGCCGCGTTCAGCGCCGCGTTCACCTTCTCGGCGCTCGCGTCGGTGCCCGCCCCGATCACGCCGTTCAGCTCGACCAGCGCGGTGTGCGGCTCCGAGGAACCTTCCTGCTTGTCCTTCCAGTCGAAGGCCATGACGAGGATGAAGGTCACGTACGCGAAGGTGAGCAGCTTGAAGAAGATGCCCCACAGCCGCGCGCGCCGCTGCTCCTTCAGCGCCGCGAAAGCCAGCTTCTCGATCGTCTCGCGTTCCCAGTTGCCGCCGCTATCCGCCATCGTCGAATCCCGTGAAGTAGACCTTGCCGTCGCGCTCCTCGACCCGCAGGCCGACGAGGGGCTTTCCGTCGCAGGGACCGCCGAGGCAGCGCCCGTCTTCCGGCGCGTACGCGGCACCGTGCGTCGAGCATATCAAAAGCTCGCGGTCAGCCGAGAAGAAGACACCGGGCTGCCAGTCGAGTTCCATCGGCACGTGGCTGCAGCGGTTCAGGTAGCCGCGCACCACGCCTTCATGACGCACCACGAAGGCCGGCACCGGGTCGCCGAAGTACTCGACCTCGAAGCGCACGCCGCGCCCACCGTCGGCGAGCTCGGCGCCGTCGCAGATCACGCGTGCGTCGCCAGCCACTCGCGCAACTCCTCGACGCTGGACACGCAGCCGCGCGGCGCGAGCGCCCGCAGCGACGCCGCCGGATGCGCGCCGTAGGTCACGGCCACCGCATCGACGCCGGCATTGGTCGCCATGCCGAGGTCGTGCGAGGTGTCGCCGATCATCACCAGCCGCTCCGGCGCGACGTCCAGTTCATCCATCAACTCGTGCAGCATGTCCGGCGCCGGCTTGGGCGCGGTCTCATCGGCGCACCTCGAGGCGACGAAGTGTCGCCGGATGCCGCTCGTGTCGAAGGCGCGGTCGAGACCGCGCCGGCTCTTGCCGGTCGCCACCGCCAGCAGGTGCCCGCGTCCTTCAAGCTCCGCGAGCAGCTCGCGCACCCCCTCGAAGAGGTCGGTGCGCGACTCGCGTTCGAGGAAGAAGCGCCGGTAGCGCTCGGAGAATTCGCGATAGCCCTCAGGCCGCAGGTCCGGCACCGCGTGCCGCAGGGAATCTTGCAGCCCGAGGCCGATCACGTGGCTCGCGCGTTCTCGGTCCGGCACCTCGAGGTTCATCTCGCGGGCCGCGTCCTGGATGCACGAGACGATGGTCGCGGCGGAGTCGCACAGCGTGCCGTCCCAGTCGAAGACGATGAGCGAATAGCGGGATTCAGCGGGCATCGAGGTAGTCCTGCATGTCCTTGGGCAGCGGCGAGCGCAGGTCCAGCGCGCGCCCGGTCGCGGGATGTCGGAACGAGAGGCTCGCGGCGTGCAGGAACAAGCGCTTCACGCCCTTGGCCGCCAGCACCTTGTTGAGCGCGAAGTCGCCGTACTTGTCGTCGCCGAGCACCGGGTGGCCGGCATGGGCAAGATGCACGCGGATCTGGTGCGTGCGCCCAGTCATGAGGCGCAGGTCCAGCAGGCTGAAATCGTCGGCGATGCGCACCGGCTTCGCCACCGTGAGCGCCGCTTGGCCGTCGCCCCGGACCGCGACGCGCCGCTCGCCTTCCTTGGTGACGAACTTGTGCAGCGATTCGCGCAATTCGCGAGCGCCGCCTCGCCAGCGGCCCTTCGCGATCGCGAGGTAGTGCTTCTCGACCTCGCCCTCGCGCAGCATGCGATGCAACTCGACCAGCGTGCTGCGCTTCTTGGCGATGACCAGCAAGCCCGAGGTGTCGCGGTCCAGCCGATGCGCCAGTTCCAGGAACTTCGCGTCCGGCCGCGCCGCGCGCAGCGACTCGATGGCGCCGTGGCTGACCCCGCTGCCGCCATGCACCGCGACCCCGGAGGGCTTGTCCAGGACCAGCAGGGCCTCGTCCTCGAAGGCGACCGGCAGCGGTGGGCCGGGCCGGACCGGGCGTGAATCTTCACGTTCCGCGACCCGGATCGGTGGCACGCGGACCCGGTCGCCGGGCTGCAGGCGGTATTCCGGCTTCACCCGGCCGCTGTTGACCCGCACCTCCCCGCTGCGCAGGACCCGGTAGACGTGGCTTTTCGGGACCCCCTTCAGGTGGCGCAACAGAAAGTTGTCAATACGCTGGCTTTCGGCCGACTCCCCGACTTCGAGTACCGTCGCCCGTGCCTTGCCTAACTCTTTCATTTTTCGTATGATCCGGCTTGCTGCTTCGTGCCGCGAGGCACAGGCCAGCGGAACTTAGAGCCCCGAGGGGCATCGATTCCAAGGCCTGCAATCCGCCTCCTGTCCGGCCCATGCCGGTCCCGAATCAGCGGTTACAGTCGCTCACCGAGAGTAGCGATATCGCACTGGCAGTACTTTACTAGAAGCGCGCGCACCGCGGCCCGAAGGAAAGCCAGCGGATGCCGGCCACCCCCTCGCAAGACGCCCAACTAGTCCACTAGGAGTGCACTGACCGAAGGCCCGCCGGTTCTCCTGCGCGCGCAGGAGAACAAGAAGTGAAACGAATGCTATTCAACGCGACGCAGCAGGAAGAACTGCGCGTCGCCATCGTCGACGGCCAGAAGCTGATCGACCTCGACATCGAATCCGCCGCACGGGAGCAGCGCAAGAGCAACATCTACAAGGGCATCATCACCCGCATCGAGCCCAGCCTCGAGGCCGCGTTCGTCGACTACGGCGAGGAGCGGCACGGGTTCCTGCCCTTCAAGGAAGTGGCCCGCAGCTACTTCCGCGACGGCGCCGACAGCGGGCGTTCCGCGCGCATCCAGGACGCGCTCAAGGAAGGCCAGGAACTCATCGTCCAGGTCGAGAAGGACGAGCGCGGCAACAAGGGCGCGGCCCTCACCACCTACCTCAGCCTCGCGGGACGCTACCTCGTCCTGATGCCGAACAACCCGCGCGGCGGCGGCGTCTCGCGCCGCATCGAGGGCGAGGATCGCAACGAACTGCGCGACGCCATGGACAAGCTAACCGTCCCCGACGGCATGAGCGTCATCGCGCGCACCGCCGCGATCGGCCGCACGCACGAGGAACTGCAGTGGGACCTGAACTACCTGATGCAGCTCTGGACGGCGGTCGAGGGCGCGGCGAAGGAGAACGTCCACAAGCCGTTCCTGATCTACCTCGAGTCGAGCCTGGTGATCCGCGCGATCCGCGACTACTTCCAGCCCGACATCGGCGAGATCCTGATCGACACCGAGGACATCTACGACCAGGCGCGCGCGTTCATGGAAACCGTGATGCCCGCCAACGTCGCCAAGGTGAAGCTCTACCGCGACGACGTGCCGCTGTTCTCGCGCTTCCAGATCGAGCACCAGATCGAGAGCGCGTACGCGCGCCAGGTCAACCTGCCCTCGGGCGGCGCGATCGTCATCGACCACACCGAGGCGCTCACCGCCATCGACGTCAACTCGGCGCGCGCCACCAAGGGCCACGACATCGAGGAGACGGCGTTCCGCACCAACCTCGAGGCGGCCGAGGAAGTCGCGCGCCAGTTGCGCCTGCGCGACCTCGGCGGCCTGATCGTCATCGACTTCATCGACATGGAGTCGCAGCGCAACCAGCGCGAGGTCGAGAACCGCTTCCGCGAGGCGCTGCACTACGACCGCGCGCGCGTGCAGGTCGGCAAGATCTCGCGCTTCGGCCTGCTCGAGCTGTCGCGCCAGCGCCTGCAGCCCTCGCTCGAGGAAACCGCGCACATCAGCTGCCCGCGCTGCGGCGGCACCGGCTTCATCCGCGGCACCGAGTCCACCGCCCTGCACGTGCTGCGCATCCTGCAGGAAGAGGCCATGAAGGAGAACACCGGCGCGGTGCACGCTCAGGTGCCGGTCGACGTCGCGAGCTTCCTCCTCAACGAGAAGCGCCCCGAGATCCAGAAGCTCGAGTCGCGCCTCAAGGTCAACATCGTGCTGGTGCCGAACTCGCACCTCGAGACGCCGCACTACAAGGTCACGCGCCTCAAGCACGAGGACCTCAACCAGATGGACCACGTGCCGGCGAGCTACGAGCTGGTCGAGCAGCCGGGCGAGCCCGAGTTGCCGCCGGGCGTCGGTGGCGAGCCGCGCAAGGAGCGCCAGCAGGCCGCCGTGCAGGGCATCGTGCCCTCGCAGCCGGCGCCGGTGGTGCCCGATCCCGTCCCCGCACCGGTCGCGGCGCAGCCCGCGCCGGTCGCGGCGCCCGCGGCCATGCCGTCCGAGGATCCGGCGCGCTCGAGCTTCATCGGCCGCCTGCTCGGCTGGTTCAAGACCGACAAGCCGGCTGACAACGCAGCCGCGGCGAACGAGCCTGCAATGCCCGCCGAACAACCCGTGCGCGCCGAAGGGCGCCCGCAGGAACGCGAGCACCGTCGCGGCGAGCGTGGCGAGCGTGGCGAGCGTGGTGATCGTGGCGGCCGTGGCGGTCGCGGCGAGGGTCATCGCGAAGGGCGCGAAGGCCGGCGCGGCGAACGTGGTGGCGACCGCGGTGAACGCGGCGGCGATCGTGGCGATCGTGGTGGACGAGGTGAACGCGGCGAGCGCGGTGAGCGTGGTCATGGCCGCCGCGGCGAGCGTCGTCCCGACGGCGAGCGCCGTCCAGAGGGCGAGCGCCGTCCAGAGGGCGAACGCCGGCCCGAGGGCGAGCGTCGCGACGGCGAACGTCGTCCGCAGCGCGAAGACCGCCCGCCGCGCCAGGAACAGAAGGCGCCGGTCGAGGGACAGCCGGCCGAGGTGCAGTCGCTGGTCGCGGGCGAAGCCCAGGTGCCGGCCGGTGCCGAGGGCCAGGTCGCCCCGGGCGCCGACCAGGGCCCGCCGCGTGAAGGCGAAGAGCCGCGTCGCCGCCGTCGTCGCCGTGGCCGCGGTCGCGGTCGTGGTGGCGAGGGCGCGCAAGGCGAAGGCATGCCGGCGGGCGCGGATGACGGTGCAGCCGACGAGGCCGCTCACGACGCCGCTCACGACACTCCGCAAGAGACCCCGCAGTCCGCGCCGTCGATGCCCGTCGAGGAGCACCCTGCTCCCGTGGTGGCGGACGCGCAGCCGGTCGAGACGCCCGCTCCGGTCGCAGCCGCTCCCGCGCCTGCCCCGGTCGAGCCTCCGGCCGCGCGCGTCGAACCGATCCCTGCCCCGGCCCCTGCGCCGGCTCCGGTGGATTCGCGCGCGATGCTGCAAGACTCCGGCCTGGTGATGATCGAGACCACGTCCAAGCCGGCCGCGCCGGTCGTCGACGAGGAGCCGGTCAAGCTCGGGCGTCCGCGCCGCGAGCGGCCGAAGGCGGCCGACGAGTCGCTGCAACAGGTCGAAACGAAAAACTAGCGACGTGCTACCTCGCCCCGGGGATCACTCCTCCGGGGCGAGTTCCACGCCGAAGACGCGCTTTCTCAGCGTCGACAGCTGGTCGCGGGCCTTCGCGGCCTTCTCGAATTCCAGGTTGCGCGCGTGCTCGAGCATTTCCTTCTCTAGCCGCTTGATCTCCTTCGCGACCTGCTTCTCGCCCATCGCCTCGTAGCGCGCGCCGCCCTGCGCGGCAAGCGCCGCCTGCGCGTCCTCCACGCCGTACACGCCGTCGATCAGGTCCTTGATGCGCTTGATCACGCTCTTGGGCGTGATGCCGTGCGACTCGTTGTGCGCGATCTGCTTGGCGCGGCGTCGTTCGGTTTCTCCGATGGCCGCCTTCATCGAGTCGGTCATCACATCGGCGTAGAGGATCGCGGTGCCGTTCAGGTTGCGCGCCGCGCGGCCGATGGTCTGGATCAGCGAGCGCGCCGAGCGCAGGAAGCCTTCCTTGTCCGCGTCGAGGATCGCCACCAGCGACACTTCCGGCAGGTCCAGGCCCTCGCGCAGCAGGTTGATGCCCACCAGCACGTCGAACTCGCCGAGACGCAGGTCGCGGATGATCTCGACGCGCTCCACCGTGTCGACCTCGGAGTGCAGGTAGCGTACCTTGATGCCGTGCTCGCCGAGGAAATCGGTCAGTTCCTCGGCCATGCGCTTGGTGAGCGTGGTCACCAGCACGCGCTCGCCATCCTTCACGCGCGCGTGGATCTCGGAGATCAAGTCGTCCACCTGCGTGGTCGCCGGGCGCACGATCACCTCCGGATCGACCAGTCCGGTCGGCCGCACCACCTGCTCCACCACCTGCGCCGCCTTGCGGTTCTCGTAGTCCGCTGGCGTCGCCGACACGAACACCGTCTGGCGCACCACCGCCTCGAACTCCTCGAAGCGCAGCGGCCGGTTGTCGAGCGCCGAGGGCAACCGGAATCCGTACTCGACCAGATTCTCCTTCCTCGATCGGTCGCCCTTGTACATGCCGCCCAGCTGGCCGATGGTGACGTGGCTCTCGTCGACGAACATCAGCGCGTCGCGCGGCAGGTAGTCGATCAGCGTCGGCGGCGGCTCGCCCGCCTGCCGGCCCGACAGGTGGCGCGAGTAGTTCTCGATCCCCTTGCAGAAGCCCAGCTCCACCATCATCTCGATGTCGAAGCGCGTGCGCTGCTCGATGCGCTGCGCCTCCACGAGGCGCCCGGCCTTGTGGAAGAACTCGATGCGCTCGCGCAGCTCCGCCTTGATCGCCTCCACCGCGCGCAGCGTGGTCTCGCGAGGCGTCACGTAGTGGCTCGACGGGTACACCGTGAAGCGCGCGAGCTTGTGCAGCACGCGCCCCGTGAGCGGGTCGAAGAGCTGCAGGGACTCCAGCTCGTCGTCGAACAGCGAGACGCGCAATGCCTGCTCGGCGTGTTCCGCCGGGAAGATGTCGATGACGTCGCCGCGCACGCGGAAGGTGCCTCGGCGGAAATCGAGTTCGTTGCGCTCGTACTGCATGGCGACGAGGCGCGCCAGCAGCTCGCGCTGGCCGATCTTCTCGCCCTCGCGCAGGTGCAGCACCATGTTGTGGTACTCGGACGGGTCGCCGATGCCGTAGATCGCCGACACCGTGCCGACGATCACCACGTCGCGCCGCTCCATCAGCGACTTGGTCGCCGACAGGCGCATCTGCTCGATGTGCTCGTTGATCGACGAGTCCTTCTCGATGAACAGGTCGCGCGCCGGGACGTAGGCCTCGGGCTGGTAGTAGTCGTAGTACGAGACGAAGTACTCGACCGCGTTCTCCGGGAAGAACTCGCGGAACTCCGCGTACAGCTGCGCCGCGAGCGTCTTGTTCGGCGCGAACACCATCGCCGGCCGCCCGAGCCGCGCGATCACGTTCGCCATCGTGTAGGTCTTCCCCGACCCGGTGACGCCGAGCAGCGTCTGGAACGCGAGGCCGTCGTCGATGCCTTCCACCAGCTTCGCGATCGCCTCGGGCTGGTCTCCCGCGGGCTCGTACGGCTGGTGCAAGCGGAACGGGCTGTTGGGGAACATGGCGGTCACGGGTAGAATCTTCCGCACTGCGCAAAACCGGGAATTGTAGATCATGAACGCCCCTCAAGCCTCCTCCATCCTCGCTTCCGTCCCCATGGCGCCGAAGGATCCGATCCTCGGCGTTACCGAGGCCTACGTCGCGGACAAGAACCCGAAGAAGGTCAACCTCGGCGTCGGCGTGTACTACGACGAGAACGGCAAGGTGCCGGTGCTGGAGTGCGTCAAGGAGGCCGAGGACCTGCGCATCGCGAGCGGCGCGCCGAAGTCGTACCTGCCGATCGACGGCCTCGCCGCCTACGACAACGCGGTGAAGGCGCTGGTCTTCGGCGCGGAATCCGCCGCCGTGAAGGAAGGCCGCGTGGTCACCGTGCAGGCAATCGGCGGCACCGGCGGCCTGAAGATCGGCGCCGATTTCCTGCACCTGCTGTCGCCGAACGCCACGGTCTGGATCAGCGATCCGAGTTGGGAGAACCACCGCGCGCTCTTCGAGGCCGCCGGCTTCAAGGTCGAGGCCTATCCGTACTACGACCCGAAGACCCGCGGTGTGAAGATCGGCGAGATGCTCGCCGCGCTCGAGAAGCTGCCTGCCGGCTCGATCATCGTGCTGCACGCCTGCTGCCACAACCCGACCGGCGCCGACATCGCCGCCGAGGACTGGCCGAAGGTCGTCGACGTGGTCAAGCGCCGCGGCCTCGTGCCCTTCCTCGACCTCGCCTACCAGGGTTTCTCGGATACGGTGGAGAACGACGGCCTCGCGGTGACGCTGTTCTCGCAGGCCATGTCGCCGGTGTTCGTGTCGAGTTCGTTCTCGAAGTCCTTCTCGCTCTACGGCGAGCGCGTCGGCGCGTTCAGCCTGCTCACCGGCAGCGCCGAGGAAGCCGCGCGCGCGCTGTCCCAGATCAAGCGCGTCGTGCGCACCAACTACTCCAACCCGCCGACCCACGGCTGCGACATCGTCGCGCGCGTGCTGTCGACGCCGGCGCTGCGCAAGGCCTGGGATGCCGAGCTCGGCGCGATCCGCGATCGCATCAAGTCGCTGCGCCAGGCGCTGGTCGACGGCATCCACAAGCGCGTGCCCGACGCCGACTTCGGTTTCATCGCGAAGCAGCGCGGCATGTTCTCGTACACCGGCCTCACCAAGGAGCAGGTCGGCCGGCTGCGCGAGGAGTTCGGCATCTACGCGATCGACACCGGCCGCATCTGCGTCGCGGCGCTGAACTCGAAGAACATCGACTACGTCGCCGACGCGATTGCGAAGGTCATCCGCTAGCGCGGCCCTCCTCGTCGCGCTCCTCGCCGGCGGCTGCGCCGGCGTCGAGTCGCTCGGGGATCTCTTCAAGACCCGGCCGGCGGCGGAACCGGTCGCCACGCCCGCCCCCGCATCCCCTCCGCCGCCGGAGCCGCCCAAGCCCGCAGCCGCGGAGCGGCCCAAGCCGATCCCGCTGTCGCAGCTGATGAAGCGACCGGGCGGCTTCTACAACGACGACGCGCCCGACGGCCCACCGCCGGTCGACCTCGACAAGGTCGCCGACGCTGCGCCGCGCGCCGAACCGCCGAACGCGCGCGCCAATGAGCCGTATACCGTCTACGGACGCGAATACGCGCCCTACCGTGCCGTCGTCGAGTATCGCCGGCAGGGCACCATCTCCTGGTACGGCCGCAAGTTCCACGGCCAGCGCACCTGGAGCGGCGAGGTCTACGACATGTACGCCATGACCGCGGCACATCCGACGCTCGCCATCCCGAGCTACGCGCGCATCACCAACCTCGAGAACAAGCGCAGCGTGGTGGTGCGCGTGAACGACCGCGGCCCGTTCCTGTCGGGGCGCATCATGGACGTGTCCTACGCCGCCGCGCACCGCCTCGGCTTCGCGCAATCCGGCACGGCGACCGTCGAGGTCGAGGCGATCCTCGCACCCGATGCGCCGACGACCGCCAGCGCGCCACCCGCTGCGCCAAAGCCCGTTCCAGGCACGCCGAAGCCCGCTCCTGCCGAGCCCGCCGAACCCGCCGCCACGCTCGCCACGTCCGCCGACGCGCCCGGCATCTTCCTGCAGCTCGGCGCGTTCGGCGCCGCGCAGAACGCCGAGAGCTTCCGCAGCAAGGTGCAGCCGCAGCTCGCCGAGGAGCGCCTCTCGGCGCAGGTCGTCGAGCGCGCGCAGCTCTTTCGCGTGCAGGTCGGGCCGTTCCGCTCGCGGCAGGAAGCCGCGCAAGTCGCGGAAAAGCTGCGGGAACCCCTCGGTATTCGGCCGATCGTCGTGGTGCGCTGAGGCCGCGGTTTCGGGTAGAATTCCGCCTCTCTCGCGATTCCCCGATAGCTCAGTCGGTAGAGCGACGGACTGTTAATCCGCAGGTCCCAGGTTCGAGCCCTGGTCGGGGAGCCAATACATACGCAGACCGAAGTCCGCCCGCAGGCAGCGCTACTGCTTCGGGATCTTCGCGTCCGTCGCCATCTTGTTCCAGCGCGCCAGCTCCGATCTCACCAGCGTACCCAGCGCCTCCGGCGTGCTGCTCACGGGCTCGTAGCCCGTCTTCCTCAACCGGTCCGCCACGTCGGGCGACGCGACGGCCGCCACCGTGACTTCATGCAGGCGCCGCAGGATCGGTTCCGGCGTTCCCGACTGCGCGAAGAGCCCGTACCACGTGTCCGACTGCACCTGCGGGAATCCGAGTTCCGCGAAGGTCGGCAGCTCCGGCATCGTCGACACGCGCTGCGCGCTCGACACCGCGATGCCGCGCAGCTTGCCGTTGCGGATGTGCGGCGCGATCGACACCAGCGGCAGCATCACCGCGTCGAGCTGCCCGCCGATCGCGTCGGCCATCGCCGGCGCGGTGCCCTTGTACGGAATGTGCACCAGCGACAGGATGCCCTCGAGGTTCATCATCTCGCCGATCAGGTGCGAGCTGGTGCCGACGCCGGGCGACGCGAAGTTCAGCGGCTTGGCCTTCGCGTGCGCGCGCAGCTCCCGGAAATCCGCCGCCGGCACCGACGGATGGATCGCGAGCCCGGAACTCGCATTGCCGATGCGCGAGATCGGCGCGAGGTCCCTCGCCGCGTCGTAGTTCACCACCTTCCAGATCGCCGGGTTCGAGGTCATCGACACGTTGGCGATCAGCAGCGTGTAGCCATCAGGCGCCGACTTCGCCGCGTGCTCGATGCCGATGTTGCCGCCGGCGCCGGGGCGGTAGTCGAGCACCACGGCCTGCCCGACCAGCGTGCCGATCTTCTCCGCCACCGGGCGCGCGATGCCGTCGAAGCCGCCGCCGGGCGGGAAAGGCACGACCAGCCGCACCGGTTTCGCGGGATAGGCCTGCGCGAACGCCATAGGCGCGGCCACGCAGAGCGCGAGGAACGCAACGAAAGTCTTCATGCCTTGTCTCCATGCACCACGCCGAGCTCGTGCAGCGCCGCGATCTCGGCGCGCGACAAGCCGGCCTCGGCAAGGATCTCGTCGCTGTGCTCGCCGATCGCAGGCGCCTGCCGGCGCAGGCCGAAGTCGTGCGCACCGATCTCCACCGGCAGCCGCGGGATCTTCGCGCGCCGGCCGTCCTTGAACGCGACATCGAGCATGCGCCCGCCGGCGTTCAACTGCGGGTCCTCGAACAGGTCTCCGGGCTTCGCCACCGGCGCGAACGGGATGCCGATGCGGTCGAATACCTCGGTCAACTCGGCCAGCGTGTGCTTCGCGGCACACTCCGCGACGAACGGGCGGATGTCGGCGCGCGCCTTCACGCGCAACTGGTTGTTCGCGTAGCGAGGATCCTCGACGAGGTCGGCG
Organism: uncultured Enterobacteriaceae bacterium; assembly: GCA_964617355.1. Taxonomy (GTDB): domain Bacteria; phylum Pseudomonadota; class Gammaproteobacteria; order Burkholderiales; family SG8-39; genus CAZTDU01. Next base: position 17,832 of record CAZTXP010000172.1, on the reverse strand, counting down.
CGGCCGAAGTGCTGGCAGAAGCGGCGCCAGTGGTTGTCGCTGGTAATGCCGATGAAGACCAGCTCGCCGTCGGACGCCTTGAAAGTCTCGTAGATGCCCCACGCGCCCTCGCGCGCCGGCATCGGCGGCGGCGGCCGCCCGGTCACCGCCTGCCCCGCCATGTGCTGCGTCATCAGGAAGGCGGTGGACTCGAACAGCGCGGACTTCACGAACTGGCCCTTGCCGGTCTTCTCGCGCTCCCGCAGCGCGGCCTGCACGCCGATCACCGCGAACATGCCGCCCATGAGGTCGATCACCGACGCACCCGCGCGCAGCGGTTGTCCCGGCGGGCCGGTCATGTAGGCGAGTCCCGCCATGTACTGCACCACTTCATCGAGCGCCGGGCGATGCTCGTACGGACCCGAGAGGAAGCCCTTCAGCGCGCAGTAGATGAGCCCCGGATTGAGCGCCGAGAGATCGGCATGGCCGCAGCCCAGCCGCTCCATGGTGCCGGGCCCGAAGTTCTCGAGCACGACGTCGGTGTCCTTCACGAGGCGATGGACCAGCGCGCGGCCTTCCCCGGATTTCAAGTCGATCGCGAGGCTGCGCTTGTTGCGGTTGAACGCGAAGAAAAAGCCGCTCGCGAAGCCCTGCAAGCGGCGCGTATTGTCGCCTTCGGGCGCAGGCTCTACCTTGATCACGTCGGCACCGAGGTCCGCGAGCATCATGCCCGCGCTCGGACCCATGATCGTGTGCGTGAACTCGAGGACGCGGATCCCCGCCAGCGGCAGCGAGGCCGCGGCCTTTCCGGTTTCGTCGCTCACGCCTTTGCCGCCTCCGCGACCTTTGCACGCAGCGCGCGCAGCGTGCCGCCCTTCATCACCGATCCCGGCAGCGGATGGCCGACCACGTCCTCCGCCAGCCGCGCGCACTCGGCGAGCTTGTCGAGGTCGATGCCGGTCTCGATGCCCATCTCGTCGCAGAGGAACACCAGGTCCTCGGTGCACACGTTGCCCGCCGCGCCGGCGTGTCCCGCGAACGGACAGCCGCCCAGCCCGGCGACGGACGCATCGAAGCGCGCCACGCCCATCTCCATGCCGGCCAGCGCGTTCGCGATGCCCATGCCGCGCGTGTCGTGCAGGTGGAGTTCGATCTCCGTGTCGGGATGGCGCTCGCGCACGGCACCGACCACGCGCTTGATCGCCAGCGGCGTCGCCCACCCCATGGTGTCGGCCAGCGACACGCGCTTGAGCGGCACGTCCTGCTCCTTCGCGAGGCCCAGCAGCCAGTCGACCTTCTCCAGCACGCGCGCGAGCGCCACGTCGCCCTCGAAGTTGCAGCCAAAGGCCGCCATCACCGTGCCGCGCTCGATCTCGATGCCTCGCGCCTTGTAGGTGCCGATCAGCCCCCGCGTCACCGCGAGCTGCTGCTCGGGCGTGCGGTTGAGGTTCTTCTTCAGGAAGGTCTCCGAGGCCGAGGTCGAGAGGTTGCCCTTGATGTCGAGGCGGCCGGTGGCGATCGCGCGGTCGAGGCCCTGGTCGTTGAACCACAGCCCGGTGTAGGACACGCCCGGCTGCGGGGTGAGGCCGCGGACCACCTCCTCCGCGTCGGCCATCGTCGGCACGGCCTTCGGGCTGACGAAGGACACGATCTGCATGTGCTTCACGCCGGTCGTCGACAGGGCGTCGATCAGCTCGATCTTGCGCGCCGTCGTGATCGGCCCTTTCTCGATCTGGAAGCCTTCGCGCGGGCCCTCTTCCTTGATGTGGATGCGCTTGGGCAGGTCAGCCATGCGAGGCTCCTTCCTGTCGTGCGGCCGCTTCCTGCTTCAGCAGCTGCATCATTCCGCCCGCGGCGACGATGCGCACCAGCTCCGGCGGCAGCGGCGTGCCCTCGATCTCGGTGGCGCGCGTCAGGTTCCTGACCCGCGAGCGCGCGAAGTCGAGCTGCAGCTCGTCGCCTTCCTCGAACGCACGGGTGATGCCCTTGCAGATCAGCACCGGGAACGCGATCGCGATGCTGTTGCGCAGGAAGATGCGTCCGAAGGACTCGGCCACCACGCAACCGACCTCCATCCTCTTCAGGTTCGCCGGCGCCGCCTCGCGCGATGAGCCGCAGCCGAAGTTCTCGCCGGCGACGATCACGTCGCCGGGCTTGAAGCCCGCGGTGAATCCGGGGTGGATGTGCAGGATGGCCTTCTTCACCAGTTCCCAGGGCTGGTTCTTCACGAAGCCAGGGGCCATGTAGTCGGTGTTGATGTCGTCGCCGAACTTCCAGACGCGACCCGTGATGTCCTGCATGCTCATGCACCCTCCGCCGGCAGGTACTTGCGCGGATCGGCGATGCGACCCTCGATCGCCGACGCCGCCACCGTCTCGGGCGACGCGAGATACAGGAAGCTGTCCGGGCTGCCGCCGCGGCCCTTGAAGTTGCGATTGGTGCTCGCGATGCCGGTCTCGCCGGGGCCGAGCACCCCGGTCGAGCCGCCGGCGCAGGGCCCGCAGCCCGGCGTGCCGACCATCGCGCCGGATTCGACGAGCACGGCGAGCGAGCCGTTCTTCATCGCCTCGACCAACACGTCGTGCGACGCCGGGATGACGAGGAAGCGCGTGCCCTTCGCGACCTTGCGGCCCTTCATGATGCGGGCGGCGCGCTCGAGGTCGCCCGCGTGCGCGTTGGTGCACGAGCCGATGAAGGCCTGGTCCACGCGCACCGATGCGAACTCGGAGACGTTCTTCACCTGGTCCGGCTTGTGCGGCGCCGCCACCTGCGGCTCGATTCTGGAGCAGTCGATCTCGTGCACCGCCTCGTATTGCGCATCGACGTCCGGCCCGAACGCCTGCACCGGGCGGTCGGTGCGGGTGCGCAGGTACTCCAGCGTCGTCGCGTCCGCGGCGAACATCGCGAACTTCGCGCCCATCTCGGCCGAAATGTTGGCGAGCGTCAGGCGCCCTTCCATGGTCATCGCCTCCGCCACCGGCCCGCCGAACTCCACCGACTTGTACTGGCCCGCCTGCGTCGTGTACTTGCCCAGCAGCGCCAGCATCAGGTCCTTGGGCGCCACGCCGTGGCCGAGCCGGCCCTTCAGCTCGAAGCGCACCGTCGGCGGCACCTGGAACCACAACTTGCCCGTGTACATGACGTAGGCGAGTTCCGTGAGGCCGATGCCGGCCGCGGCCGCGCCGAGCGCGCCGTAGGTCGTCGAATGCGAGTCGCTGCCGACGATCAGCTCGCCCGGCAGCGCGTGGCCCTTCTCCGGGATTACCTTGTGCTCGATGCCGACGCCAGCGTCGTAGAAGTGCTCGATGCCGAGCTCCTGCACGTTCGCGCGGATGCCTCGATGCATCTCCGCCACGATCGGGGTGTTCGCCGGCACCCAGTGGTCGATGATCACCACGACCTTGCCGGGATCGAACACGCGCTTCAGCCCTACGTCCTCGAGCGCCTTCACGGCCTGGGGGAACTGCGCGTCGTTCGCCATCGCGAGGTCGATCGCCGCGGTGACGAACTCGCCCGGCCTCACGCGCTCGCGCCCGCTCGCCCGCGCGAGGATCTTCTCGGCCATCGTCATGCCGCTCATCGGTCCCTCCTGGTGCGCTGGATACTACTGGCTCCGCCAGAGGGTGCTCAATACGCGGTTCGCGAGCCGCGACGTCCCGCCGTTCCCGGGGGTCTCGCCGGGCACCGACCGGTTCACGCGAGGACGCCGCCGGCCAGCGACCCCAGCGCGTTGCAGAGCGCGCCGTCCGGCCTCGCGAGTTCCTCGAGGATGGTGAAGTGGTCGTGGCCCGGCAGCACCAGCGGCGCGATGCCCAGCGCCGCGGCGTACTCCGTGGACTGCCGCACGAGTTCGGGCAACTCGGCCGCCCCGGCGGCGACCACCGCCGGCACTCGCTCGCGCGGAATGCCCCGGATCGGGCTCTGGCGCGCGACCTGCGCGTCCGTCAGGCGCAGTTTCTCGTCGAGGTAGCAGAGGCGGATCGGCTCCAGGTCGAACAGCCCGCTGATCGGCAGCACGCCCGCGACGTCGCGCCGCCCGATCGCCGATGCCGCGAGGTGCCCACCTGCGGAATGTCCGGCCACGTAGAGTCGCGCGGGATCGCCACCGAACTCGCCCGCATGCAGGGCGAGCCAGCCGATGCCGCGCGCGATCTCGGCGACGATCCGGTCGATGTCCGCTTCGGGCGCTAGCGTGTACTCGAGGAGCGCGACCGCGAAGCCGCGCTCCAGCGGCCCTTCGACGAGGAAGCTCGAGGCCTCCTTGTCGTTCGATTGCCAGTAGCCGCCATGGATGAAGGCGAGCACCGGGGCGCCGGGCCGCGACGCGGGAAAGAAGTCCAGCCGCTCGCGCTCGCCCGTTCCGTAGCGCAAGTCCGCGTGGAGCTTGCGGCGTTGTCGCACCTGAGCGCTCAGTGCCGCACGCGCGGCCGAGATCGCCGGATACTCGCGCACCGCCGCGCGATTGTTGTACGCGGCGTCGAGCGACGCCCTGTCCATTCCCCGATAGAGCACGCGTTACGACCCTCCGTTCGCAGGTTGCGTCGGGCTCGGACGCCGCGCTACGCGGGCGTCGGCTGCGGCCGCGCCACGCGCCACGCCAGCCGCGCGCACGACCACGCGATCAGCGGCACCACGACGACGTAGCGCGGGTTGTACGCCCAAGCTGCATCGAAGTCGCCTTGCAGGCATGCGAGCACCGCGCGCGTCATGCCGCAGCCCCAGCATTCGATGCCGAGCAGCGTCTTCGACAGGCACGGCGGCATCCATTCGGCCACCAGGTGCGGCTCGAACAGCGACAGCAGCGCCAGCACGCCGAGCGCCGCGAGGATCGCGGCGTCGGTGGCTCGCGCGCTACTTCTTGAGGGGACGGCCCTGCGCATCCTTGAACGAGCCGACGATGATCAGGATGAAGTCGATGAACGACCAGATGCCGCAGCCGCCCAGGGTCAGCAGCTGCGCGACACCGATGCCCGTGTGCCCGGTGTAGAAGCGATGCACGCCGAGCACGCCGAGGAAGAACGCCAGCAGCAGCGTCACCAGCCATTCCTTGTCCGAAACCTCGCCGCCCGGGACGCTCTTCGCGCCGGGCAGCGCCACGCCGCACTTCACGCAGACGACGGCCTTCTCGTTGGCTTCGGCACCGCAGGAGGGGCAGAACGGCATGGCGATTTCCTTTCGAGCATCGGAACTGGTAACGGCAAGGGTATTTTCGCCCAACCACCGGGAAGCTTGAGCACTTTTTTCAGATCCGTGGCCGATCAGGGCGATGTCGCGCCCTGGCCCACCGCCTCGACCGGTACCGGTCGGCATGCCAGCCGGCGCATGGCGTCGCCCTCGCGCACGTATGCGACCTCGATCCCGGTCAGGTAGCTTCCCCGGGCGACGTGGAAGTCGATCCGCATTCCAGCCTGGAGCGCTACGCTCGCCGCGCCCGGCGCGTTCCCGCCGATCCGCAGGCTGCATCGGTCGGGCACGACATAGGCAAGGCGCTCCGAGACGCCACGGCAGCCCGGACAGTACCCGACGCTGGAGATGTCGAGTTCGCAACCTTTCGCATCGATCCCCGCACCTTGCGGATCGGCGACCACCACACGCAGATCGCCGAGGCGCTGCAACCCGAAGCGCAATGCCTCGTCGCTGCATTCGAAGCGCGGCCATGGCCTGGATGCGGGGCGCCAAGCACGCAGGCTTCCGCGCACCACGCCGTCGGCTCTCGACTGCGAGAAATTCACGGGCTCCTCGCCCCACAGCATGAAGCCGTCCGCGGTCAGGTAGGCGACCGATCCTGCCCTCGACTTGATGTACGACTCACCGGCCGGCGTCGGGTCGAAGAACACCGCGCCACGCCAGGAGGCGTCGCGCACGAGCCTCTCAAGCGCCATCGGCCGGCCGTCCACGCGCACTTGGCGGCGACCGTCCCCGTCCTTCACGACCTGGACCTCCTTGCCGAGCCCGTCGACCCACGCACCCTCGATTGCCGTGCCGAGTGCCGCCGCGACACCGGGCAGCAGGAGCACCACCGCAAGCAGCTGTTTCGTCTTCATGGCGTCCGAGGATAGCGGAACGGCTACCATTGGCCCCCGGTCGATTCCCGAACCCCAGGCTCCCCATGCCACGCATCCTCCCGACCCTGTTGCTGTGCGCGCTCGCCGTCGCGACCCGCGCCCACGCGCAAGCCTGGCCCTCGAAGCCGCTGCGCCTCATCGTCCCCTACACCGCCGCCGGCTCGACCGACCAGCTCTCGCGCGCGCTCGCGCAGCGGCTCGGCGACGCCCTGGGGCAGCCGGTGCTGGTCGAAAACCGGCCCGGCGCCAACACCATCATCGGCGCGGAGGCTGCAGCCAAGTCGGAGCCGGACGGATACACGCTCTTCATGGGCAGTTCCGGCAGCCTTGCGGTGAATCCGAGCCTCTACGCCAAGCTGCCGTACGACCCGGCGCGTGACTTCTCGCTGGTGACGCTGACCGCATCCTCGCCGCTGGTGCTGGTGCTGCACCCCTCGGTGCCGGTGAACTCGGTGAAGGAACTCGCCGACTACGCCCGCGCGAACCCCGGCAAGCTGAACTTCGCCTCGGTGGGCAACGGCAACCCGCTGCACCTCGCCGGAGAACTCTTCAAGGCCATGGCCGGCGTGCAGCTCACGCACGTGCCGTACAAGGGCAGCGCGCCCGCGCTCACCGACCTGCTCGCCGGGCAGGTGCAACTGATGTTCGACACGCCGATCACCTCGATGCCGCACGTGCGCTCGGGCAAGCTGAAGGCCTTCGCCGTCACCACCGCGAAGCGCTCCGCCGCGCTGCCGGAGCTGCCGACCATCGCCGAGCTGGGATATCCGGGCTACGACGCCGGCATCTGGTTCGGCGTCGTGGTGCGCAAGGGCACGCCGGCGCCGGTCATCGCGAAGCTGAACGCCGAGTTGCGCAAGATCCTCGACAACGCGGAGCTGCGCGCGAAATTCGGCGCGCAGTCGCTCGACCTGATGAGCAGCACGCCCGAGGAGTTCGGCACCTTCCTCGCCGCCGAGGTCTCGAAGTGGCGCAAGGTGATCGTCGACTCCAACACGCGGCTCGACTGACCCGATGACGCCGTCCTTCTCCGGGCGCTGGTTCACCACCTACGGCCCGATGCCGCTGGAGCAGCTCGGTGCCCGCGTCGTCGGCACCTACGGCTACCCCGGCGGCGAAGGCCGCATCGAAGGCCGCGTGCACGGCTCGCGGCTGCGCTTCGTCTACGAGGAGCCGGGCGAGCGCGGCACCGGCGAGTTCCGCCGCCTGCGCGGCGGCCGCTTCGTCGGCACCTACCGCGCCGAAGGCGCGAGCACGTCGCGGCGCTGGGAAGGCCATCGCGGCTGGGACGGCTTGTGGGAGTCCGATTTCGGGCGCATCCGCCTGACGCAGGATGGCGCGCGCGTCTCCGGCACGTACGCAGGGCCGGGCGGAGCCTCGCTCGCGGGGCGCGCGAACGGCGACGTGTTCACCTTCCGCTACCGCGAGCGCAATGCCACCGGCGAGGGCCGCTTCCGCCTCGCGGCCGAAGGCGATCGCTTCGAGGGCGAGTGGCGCCCGCGCGGGCGCCGTGCGTGGAAGCCGTGGAACGGCCGCCGCGCGCACGCCACGCCCGGCCTCACCTGGCTCGTGGTCTTCGAGGCGCACTGGCAGCGCGGCCTCGGCGAGCCCGAGTACTCCTATGGCGGCATGGTGCGCGAAGTCTTCGCGCGGCTGCCGTCGGTGCGCATCCGCCACCGCTTCTTCCACGACGCCGAGAGCCTCGAGCACTGGTGTGCGGAACTCGCCTTCCTGCCCGAGCCCGCGATCGTGCTGCTCGCCAGCCACGGACTGCCCGGCGGCCTCACGGTGCACGGCGAACTGATCGATACGCGCCGCGTGCTGAAGGCGCTCGCCGCGGTCGAGAACCTGCGCCTGCTGCACTTCTCGTCCTGCCTCGTCGGCAACGACGCCACGCGCGTCATGCGCGGGCAACCGTGGCCGGTGTCGGGCTACACCACCAGCGTCGACTGGGGAGCGAGCGCACTGCTGGAATTCACCTACCTGGACCTGATGCTGAACCGCGGGCTGTCCCCGGCGGACGCCGCCGCGAAGCTCAGCAAGCTCGTGCCCTACGCCGGCGACCGTGCGCCGCGCGGCTCTCCCTACGCCGCCGCGGGCTTCCGCTTCTTCGCGCCGGGCTGACCTCTCAGGACCAGCGCCCGGCTTCGGCGAGCACCGCGTCGATCATCGCCGGCGCGGTGCCGAGGTAGCCCGCCGGATCGCCTAGCTTGGCGATCGCCTGCGCGTCGAAGTGATTTGCCACTTCGGGCATCGCGGCGAGCACGGTGCCGACCTCGCTGCCTTCGTGCACCGCCTTCTCGCACGCTTCATGCACGAGGTCGTGCGCGGCGAGCCGGCCGAGATGCGGCGCGAGCGCCATCATGTAGCGCTCCGCCATCAGCACGCCGCGCGTGAGGCCGAGGTTGCGGCGCATGCGTTCCGGAAACACCTGCAGTCCTTCCAGCACCGTGCGCAGATTGGCGAGGCAGCGCGCCGCCTGCAGGAAGGCCTGCGGCACCGCTTCGTACTCCAGCATGCCCTCGCTGGAGCGCTCCTCGTGCTGGCGCATCGCCGACAGCACCGCGCCGTGCGATTGCGCGACCAGCGTCGCCGCGGTCATCACGTGGCCGCAGTAGATCGGGTTGGCCTTGAAGGGCAGCGTGCTGCTCGCGTCCTTGCCGCCCGACACCGGCTCGGCCAGTTCGCCGAAGTCGGTGCCCGAGAGCTCCGTGACGTCGGCCGCGATCTTCCCCGCCGACGCGCAGAGCACGGCGAGGAATCCCGTGAGCTCGGCCACGCGGTCGCGCTGCGAAGCCCACGTGATACGCGCCTGCGGCAGCCCCAGCGCCGCCATGAACTTCGCGCGCACCTCCAGGCCCCGCCCCTCCAGCGAGGCCAGCGTGCCGCCGACGCCGGCGAATTCACCTTCCAGCGGGCGTTCGCGCAGCGCCGCGAGGCGCTCGCAATGGCGCAGCACGCCCGACAGCCACACCGCGGCCTTGAAGCCGAAGGTGATCGGCAGCGCGTGGCCGCCGAAGGTGCGACCGACCATCAGCGTGTCGCGATGCGTCCGCGCATGGCCCGCCAGCGCGCGCACCAGCGCGCGCAGCTCCGCGTCCAGCGCCGCGAGCGCCTCGTTGGCCTGCAGCGCCAGCGCGGTGTTCAGGATGTCCTGCGTGGTCGCACCCCAGTGCACGAAGCGCCCGTGCTCGCCACAGGCGGCGGTCAGCTGCCGCACCAGCGGCGCCACCGGATAGCCGGTCTTGCGCGTCGCGTCGCGGATCCTGGGCACGTCGAGCGTCTCGATGCGCGCCTTCGCGGCGATCTCGCGCGCCGCCTCGGGCGGGATCACGCCGAGAGAGGCCTGCGCCTCGGCCAGCGCCGCCTCGGCACGCAGGCAGGCGCCAAGGTGCGAGGCCTCGGAAAAGATCTCTGCGACCGGACGCGGGTTCGAAGCCATGCTCGTGATTCCTCCTCGGGGCGGCCAGTATACTTTCGCGACCACGGAGGACGTCATGGACCTGAGCGAGAAACTGCTGAAGCTGAAGCCCGAGGGCATGGAAGCCGGTGAATGGGAGCGCCGCCTCGAACTCGCGGCCTGCTATCGCCTGTTCGACTGGATGGGCTGGACCGAGCTGATCTACAACCACATCACGCTGCGCGTGCCGGGGCCGGAGAAGCACTACCTGATCAACCCCTACGGCCTCTGGTACACCGAGGTCACGGCCACCAACCTCGTCAAGGTGAACCACGCGGGAGAGCCGGTGGACGGTTCGAAGTACCCGGTGAATCGCGCCGGCTTCGTGATCCACAGCGCGGTCCACGCCGCGCGCGAGGACGCGCACTGCGTGATCCACACGCACACCACCAGCGGCATGGCGGTGTCGTGCAAGGAAGGCGGCCTGCGCCACGACAACTTCTACAGCGCGATCCTCGCCGGCGACGTCGCGTACCACGACTTCGAGGGCATCACCACCAACCTCGAGGAACAGCCGCGCCTGGTGAAGAGCATGGGCACGAAGCGCATCCTGATCCTGCGCAACCATGGCCTGCTGGTCGTCGGCGCCACGCTCACCGAGGCGTTCTCGACCTACTGGACGCTGCAGCGCGGCTGCGACGTGCAGATGGCCGCCGACGGCATGGCCGGCCGCAACATTCCGGTCGCGCAGCCCGTGCTCGACGCGATCCCCGCGCAAGCCGCGTTCTTCCGCCAGGGCCAGCGCCCCGGCGGCCTCGCCTTCGACGCGGCCCTGCGCCGCGCCGGCATCCGCTACGAAGACCTCGCCTAGGAGCAGAAGATGGACAAGCGCCCGCACCAGCAACGATTCGACGACGGCCTGAAGACCCGCAAGGAGGTGCTCGGCGCCGCCTACGTGGACAAGGCCATGTCCGGCGTCGACGACTTCAACCAGCCGTTCGTCGACCTGCTGAATACCTACTGCTGGAACGACATCTGGAACCGGCCCGGGCTCGACCGCAAGACGCGCAGCATGCTGAACATGGCGATGCTGATCGCGCTCAACCGCGGCCCCGAGCTGAAGCTGCACGTCAACGGCGCGCTGAACAACGGACTAACCAAGGAACAGATCCGCGAAGTGATGCTGCAGACCGCGATCTACTGCGGCGTGCCGGCAGCGGTGGAAGCCTTCCGCGTCGCGCGCGAAGTCTTCAAGGAACGCGGCGTATAGGAACGAGGGACGTTCCGCCGTCCCTCGGGCACCCTCGCAAGGTCACTCGTAGGGGGCGAACTGGTCGCGGCGCCACTTCAGCGCCTCGGCCATGCCCTTCTCCCGCCGGATGCTGGAGAAGGTCGCGGCTTCCGGCGAACCGATCGAATCCATCAGCGCGCAGGCCTCGGCGCCGTAGGCGATCGCGTTCCTGAGGCCCATGGTCTCGAAAGTGTGGTTGATCGCCTTCTTGTTCCACTGCAGGCATTCGAGCGACACGCGCGACATGCGCTTGGCGATCTTCAGCGTCTCGGCGTGCACGCTCGCCTTCGGGAACACGCCGTCGACGAGGCCGAGCCGGTGCGCCTCGGCCGCGCCGATCGTGTCGCCGGTGTAGATCAGCGCGCGCGAGCGCTGGCCGAGCAGCCACGGCATGATCATCGTCGCGATGCCGTTGGAGAACCGCGCCTCGATCGCCGCGAAGCTCGAGTCGTCGGAGCAGTAGCGCATGTCGCAGCACATCGCCAGTTCCAGCGCCCCGGCGAAGCAGAAGCCATCCACCAGCGCGATCACCGGCTTGGAGCAGTCCCAGACCGAGTAGGTGAACTTGATGTCCTTCTGCATGCGCTCGCGCCATTGCGCCGTGGTGCGCGGCGGCTTGGCCGCGGACTCCTTGATGTCGTAGCCCGACGAGAACGCCTTTCCTCCCGCGCCGGTGAGGATCAGCACCCGCACCTCGGGGTCGGCATCCGCCTGCGCGACGGCGGCCATGATCTCGTCGACCAGGCGCTCGCTCAGCGCGTTGTGCATCCCGGGGCGGTTCAGGGTGATCGTGGCGACGCGGTCGTCCACCGCGTAGGTCAGCTGTTCGTAGTTCATCGCTCGCTCGCGTGCGGTTCGTGGAGGAAGTCGACGCCGACCGCGCCCTCGGGGGTCACGACCAGCGGATTGATCTCTAGGGCAGCGTGCGTGCCGGCGAGTGCCGCGCCTACGCGCGAGAACGCCGCGATCGCGCGAGCGGCCGCCCGCCTGTCGCAGGCCGGGCGGCCGCGAACGCCGTCGAGCAGCCGGCCGGCGGCGGTACGCGAGAGCATGGCCAACGCCTCGTCCTCGCTCACGGGACCGCGACGCACGCAGGCCTGGTTGCCGAGTTCGACGAGCACGCCGCCCGGGCCGGCGATGACGAAGCTGCCGAAGCCCGGCTGGTTGCGGATGCCGAGGATCAGCTCCACGCCCTCGCCCGCCATGCGCTGCACGACGATCTCGCCCGCGGCGCCTAGCCGCGCGAGCTTGCCGGAGAGGTCGGCGAACGCGGCGCGCACGGCGGCCTCGTCCTCCAGTCGCAGTGCGACGAGGCCGAGGTCGCTCTTGTGCGCGACCGTCGGCGCGATGCCCTTCAGCACCACCGGATAGCCGTAACCGCCGGCGATCGATGCTGCCTCGTCGGCGGAAGCCGCTCGTGCCGCCTCGATCATCGGCACGCCGTGCTCGCGCAGCAGCCGGAAGCAGTCGGGCTCGCTCGTCGGCAGCGGCATCGCGATGCGCGGCAGCGTCGCTGTCGTGGGCAGGTCACCGGCCGGCGGGAGGTGGACGAGGTTGCGGATCGCCGCGAGCGCGGGCCGCAGGCCCGAGAGGTACGGGATGTCCGCGCGATCCAGCACCGCCCTCACCTCTGCATTCACGCCCGAGCCCGAGGTGTTGTTGAAGAACGCGAGGCGCTTGGTCGTTTTCGCCGCCACGCAGGCCTCGGCCATGACGAGCGCATAAGGCACGTCGCCGCCGCCGCGTCCCGGCGCATCGATCGAGAAACCGATGAAGTTGATGCGCGGGTCATCGAGCAGCGCGTGCAGCACGATGCCGAAGCGCTCCGCGTTGAAGCCGAGGCCCCACGCGTCCACCGGGTTGTGCACGCTGGAATACGGCGGATACGCCGGCCGCAGGCGCGCGAGCGTGTCCGCGGACAGGTCCTCGAATTTCAAGCCCAGTTCCGAGCCGAGGTCGGCGATCAGCGCCGCCTCGCCGCCCGACAGCGTCACCACCGACGGGCCGCCCTCGGGAAGCGCGGCCGTGTTGCGCGACAGGATCACCGCGGTCTCGAGCATCTCGTCGAGGTCGCGCACGCGAACGATGTCGAGCGCGTCGAAGTAGGCGTCGTAGAGGCGGTCCTCGCCCGCGAGGCTGCCGGTGTGCGCCTGCACCAGCGTGCGGCCCTCGGGGCTGGTGCCGAGCTTCAGCGCGACGATGCGCGTGCCGCGGCGGCGCGCTTCGGCCGCGGCCCGGAAAAACGTCTCCGGCTGCCGGATGGTCTCGAGGAACAGCAGCACCACCTTCACGCGCTCGTCCTTCACCACCTCCTCGAGGTAGTCGGCGACCGTGGTCACGGCCTCGTTGCCGGCCGTGACGAGGTAAGCGAAGCCGAGGTCGCGCTCGTCCTCGGACAGGATCAGCGCGATCGAGCCGCTCTGCGCGATCACCGCGATCGGGCCGGGATTCACCTTCTCCATGTAGCGCGGCGTCCACAGCGCGGTGCGGTCGAGCACGTTCATCAGCCCGATGTTGTTCGGGCCGCAGAGCGCGATGCCGTGCTTCGCGGCCGCCGCGACGAGGCGCTCCTGCAGCGCCTTGCCGGCCTCGTCGCCGTCGGCGTAGCCGTTGGCGTTGGTGAGCACCGCGCGAATGCCGGCGCGCCCCGCTTCATCGACGAGGTCCGGGCCCGCCGTCGCCGGCACGCCGAGGAATGCGGCATCCACGACCTCGGGGAGCGCCGACAGCGAGGCGTGGCACGGCACGCCGCCAAACTCCGGGTAGCGTGGGTTCACCGGGTACATGCGCCCGGCGTAGCCCATCTTGCGCAGGTTGTTCCAGACGCGGGTGCCGATCGCCTCGGGCCGCTCGGACACGCCGACGACCGCGATCGAGCGCGGCCGCAGCAGCTTTTCCAGGCTCACTGCGCGCTCAGTCCTACGCGCGCCGCCGTCTGGCGATACTGCGCGAGCTCGTTGCGGATCTGCTGCGCGAATTCGTCGGGCGTGTTGCCGCCGGTCTGCATGTGGTTGCCCTCGGCGACCTTGCGCAGCTCCGGCTGCTTCATCGCCGCCACCGCCTCGCGGTGCAGGCGCTCGACGACGACACGCGGCGTCTTCGCGGGCGCGAGCAGGCCGATCCAGCTGTAGTAGGTGAAGCCGGGCACGCCGCCCTCGATTACCGTCGGGATGTTTTCGCCGGGGATGCGCTCGTCGCCGGTAACCGCGATCGCCTTCAGCTTGCCGGCCTTCACGTGCCGCAGCGTGGTGGCCGGCGAGTCGAAGGTGTACTCGACCACGCCCGACATCACGTCGACCAGCGATTGCCCGCTGCCCTTGTACGGCACGTGCACGGTGTCGATGCCGGCGGCGAGGCGGAAGCGCTCGCCGTTCACGTGGTTCAGCGTGTTGTTGCCGAACGAGGCGTAGCGCGCCTTGCCCGGGTTCGCCTTGGCCCAGGCGATGAACTCGGCGAGCGTATTCGGCGGGAAGGTCGGCGCGGCCACCAGCACCTGCGGGAAGCGCCCGAGCAGGGTCACCGGCGCGAAGTCCGCGATGGGGTCGTAGGTCAGCGACTTGTTGATCGCCGGGTTGATGGTGATCTCGGAAATCGCCGCGGCCAGCAGCGTGTAGCCGTCCGGGTCGGCCTTGGCGACCGTGGTGGCGCCTATGGCGCCGCTCGCGCCCGAGCGGTTCTCGACAACGATGCGCTGCCCGAGCGCGCGCGACATGTGCTCGGCGAAGAGGCGCGCGGTGACGTCGGCGCCGCCGCCCGGCGGGTAGCCGACGACGAAGCGGATGGGCTGCGTGGGCCAGTCGGCCTGCGCGAACGCTGGCGCATGCGCCAGCGCGAGGCACCACGCACCTGCAATGAGCAAGGAACGACGGAACGCCGGACGCATCTCCATGGACACTGCCTCCCCTGATTGCGATGTCCAGCCTACAGCAAGCGCCGTGCCCACCCGCACGGCGTTTCGAAACCCGCCCGCCTCAAGCCGCCTGGCGCGCGCCGGCCGCGAAGGCCGACTCCATCTCGCGGCGCAGCTTCACGGCGGCGAGGTTGCCGTCGATCGCGACGTCGCTCCAGCGCACCAGTTCGCCCTGCGCGACCGGCTTCAGCATCTTCACGCCGTGCGCAAGGCCGAGCGGCAGCGCGCCGGCCTTGAGGGAATCCTCGGCGGGCATCAGGCGGCCGACGACGGTGTAGCCGCCCTCGCCGTCCAGCACCTCGCCCGCCTTCAGCGCGCGCTTCGCGGTCGCCACCGCGTCGGCGCGGAAGCCCGTGGCGCAGCCAGTGGCCTCGCCGCGCAGGCCGACCGAGGCCACCGAGATGCCGACCTCCAGCCCGATCAGGTGCCAGCGCTTGTACAGGCACGCGTAGCGCCCCGACGGATCGGTGCGCACGCCGTACTCGCTGAAGCAGCGGCGGATATATTCGGTCTCGCCCTCGAACGCGACCCAGACGCCGAAGCGGATGTCGTAGGGGATGACGCGGCCGTCGCGCTCGAGCGAAGAGATCACCTCGACCTGCCCCTTGTGGTGCAGGTGCCCGCCCTCGGAGCGCGGGCGCATCACGAACGGGATGTCGTCCACCGCCGCGGGCGGATAGAGCAGTCCCTCGGGCGCGGCGGTGAGGCCGGTGGCGTTGCACACCGCGCTCGACTCGATCGCCGGCTTCGATCCGTCGAGGAAGGAATTGAACATCTTCGGGTTCAGGCCGCCGATCTTCGCCTGCTCGGGCGTGAGGCCGTAGTAGCCCCACACCGTCTCGGGCGTGGATTGCGCGAAGTGCGGCAGCCACTTGTGGCCGCGCCCCGCCGCCACCACCGGGAAGCCGGCGGCGCGCGCCCAATCCACGAGGTCGCAGATGATCGCCGGCTGGTCGCCGTACGCGAGGCTGTAGATCACGCCGGCCTCGGCGGCCTTCTTCGCCAGCATCGGCCCGCAGAACGCGTCGGCTTCCACCGTGACCATCACCACGTGCTTGCCGTGGCGGAACGCTTCCAGCGCGTGTTCCACCGCCGCCATCGGATTGCCGGTGGACTCGACGACGATCGAGATCTCGGGGTGCGCGACCAGCGCCTTCCAGTCCTCGCCGACGAAGGTGCGGCGCTCCTTCAGCGCGGCGTCGAGCGATGCGGCGCCGTACGCGCCCTCTTCCCAGCCGACGCGCGCGAGGTTGGCCTTCGCGTTCGCGGGCGACAGGTCGGCGATGCCGGCAAGGTGCACCCCCGGCGTGCGCGGCACCTGCGCGATGTACATGGCGCCGAACTTGCCGGCGCCGATGACGCCGATGCGCAGCGGCTTGCCCTGCGCTTCCCGTTGCTGCAGCTTGGAGTGGAGGTTCATGGGCGGAATTCTATCCGCCCGGCCCTTCCGGAAGCGTGCGCCGCGCTCAGCCGGCGGCGTAGCGCGAGAGGTTCGCGTCCTCTCCGCCGCAGGCGCCCGCGAGCGCCATCGCGCGGCGCAGGAAGAGCCCGATGTCGTACTCGTCGGTGAAGCCGATCGCGCCGTGCAGCTGGATGCATTCCTTCGTCACGCGCATCGCCGCCGCGCTGGCACGCGCCGCGGCGGCCGAGGCGCCCACGCGCTGTCGCGCGGTGCCGACGGCGCGCCAGCCTTCGCGCACGAGCGCGCCGGTGACGGTGACTTCTACCTGCGCCGTCGCGGCGCGGTGCTGGAGTACCTGGTTCGCGCCGATCGGGCGACCGAACTGCTGGCGCGTCTTCAGGTACTCGACGGTCATGGCAAGCGCACGGCGCATCAGGCCCGAGAGCAGCGCAGCGCGGCCGAGCGACGAGAGGTCGGCGAGCGTGCCGAGCGCCACGCGCGCGGCATCGCCGGTGGCGACGAGCAGCGCGGGCGCGCGCTCGAGCCGCAGTTCGCCGACGCCACCGCCATCGACGGTCGCGACCGGCGCGTAGGCGACTCCCTTCGCGTTGGCTGCCACGAGCGCGAGAACCGTCTCGTCACCGATGCGTGCCGGCACGAGGAAGTCCGTCGCCCAATGCCCGTCGACGACGTTCGCGATCGTGCCGTCGAGCACCAGCGCTTCGCCCTTGCCCTGCGCGCGCACTGCCGCTTCGCCGTCATAGGCGTCGAGCGCCGGTAGCACGAGGCGTTCGCCAGAGAGCACGGAGGGCAGCACCGCATGATTCGCCAGCGCCGTGGCCGCGGCGATCGCGGCCGCCAGCGGCTCGGGCGCGAGCCATTCGCCCGCGGCCTCGAGCAAGGCGCAGGCGTCGAGCGCATCCATGCCCGATCCGCCGGCCGACTCGGGCACGAGCGTGCCGATCCATCCGGCGTCCGCCATCGCCTTCCAAGCAGCGCGATCGACCTTCGGCCACCCATCCCGTACCGCGCGCGCATGCTTCAGGCCGCCAAGGTGCTGCAGCAAGTCGGCGGCGCTCTGCGCGACCAGTTCTCGATCGTCGCTCATGCCTTGGCCCTTCCGTCGGGCAGCCCGAGCACGCGGCTCGCGAGCAGCGTGCGCTGGATCTCGTTCGACCCGCCGTAGATCGTCAGTCGCCGCGACTGCAGGAACATCTCGCAGTAGTCGACCAGCGCGGCTCCCGCCCCAGCGGTCTCGCGCCGCGCGCGCAGGGCGCCGGCCGCTTCTTGCGCGATGTCGAGTACGAACTGCACCGTCTCGGTGGAGAAGATCTTCAGGCAGGCACTCGCGGCCGCGGCGTCGCCACCGGACTCCAGCTGCACCAGCGCTTCGAGATACGCGGCGACCAGCGCCTCGCACTCGACCTCGGCTTGCGCGATGCGTCGTTGCATCGCCGGGTCGCGATCGGTGCCGGTCGCCGCCGCCACGGCCTTCAGGCGTCCCAGCGCCTTCAGCGCGAGGTGCGGGCTGCCGATGCGGATGCGCTCCTCGTTCAGGAGCGCGGTGGCGATGCGCCAGCCACCGCCGATCTCGCCGACCACGTTCTCGAGCGGCACGCGTACGCCGTCGAAGAAACCCTCGCAGAATTCGTCATCGCCCGCGATGTTGCGGATCGGGCGGCGAGTGATGCCGGGCGTGGCGAGGTCGATCAGCACGAAGGTGATGCCGGCGTGGCGGCTGCCCGGCTCGCCGGTGCGCACCAGCGCGTACATCCAGTGCGCATG
>CAZTXP010000171.1:0-3440 GCA_964617355.1 uncultured Enterobacteriaceae bacterium | reverse complement strand
GCGTTCAGGTGCTCGAGCTTCTTCTCGTCGACGCGGTGCATGCCGGTGAGGTGCATCGCGTCGCCGGAGTTGAGCGTCGCCTGCATCGTGAACGGCTCGAGCAGGCCGTAGTCGGAGAGGATCGCGCACATCTCGCGGCTGCGCTCGAGGTCGGCCTCGTACTCGACCAGCAGGCGCTCCAGTTCCTTCCATTTCTCGAGCGGGTTGCCGGCCTCGTCGAAGAGGGCCTCGCCGTCGTCGACGACGCGCGACTGCTCGACGCAGATCAGGCGGTCCTGCTGCTGCACCTTGTCGAGCGTGACCGTGGCCATGCAGAACGGGTAGCGGCGCACGTAGGCGGGCACGTACACGCCCTTCGCCCAGGCACCGTCGGCGAAGAAGAGGTTTTCCCCCTGCGTCATGCCAAGCACCGCCACCGGCGCGAAGGTCTGGCCCTTGTCGCCGGAGGTGAAGACGATCGGGTACTCGCGCCCGATCAGCGCGAACTCGGTGAAGCTGATCGGGATCGCGTTCAGGTCGTGCGCGAAGGCCGGGATCTCGCCCGGCGACAGCAGGCGCACTTTCTGGGTCTTGTAGAGCGGGACGACGTCCCGGTAGCCGAACGGGGGAGTGATCTGCATGGCCTTTCGATCTTAGCAGCCGGGCCCCATTGTCCCGGGTACCCCGTTTGCGCTAGAATTGCGCCCCTCCGTGGGGACGTAGCTCAGCTGGGAGAGCGTCGCGTTCGCAATGCGAAGGTCGAGGGTTCGATCCCCTTCGTCTCCACCACATTCTTCCCGAGGGGCCGCCGTGGCGGCCCCTCTGCTTTTCAGCTCAGGTCGAGCGCGTGGCGCTTCAGCGCTTCGAGCGGCACGATCGCGAGCGCTTCCTCGTGGGTCGCGGAGAGCACCACCCGTGGCGCGGCGCCCGCGTCGAGGGCTTCCTTCCAGCGCCCGGCGCACAGGCACCAGCGATCGCCCGCCTTCAGGCCCGGGAAGCCGAACTCCGGCATCGGCGTCGAAAGGTCGTTGCCCGCCTCCTTCGAGAACGCGAGGAACTCGTCGGTCATCTGCGCGCAGATGACGTGGATGCCCGTGTCCTCGTATCCCGTGTTGCAGCAGCCATCCCGGTAGAAGCCCGTCAGCGGCCGCGTGCTGCACGGCTGCAACGCGCCGCCCAGCACGTTGCGGCCTTCGATGGTGTCGTCGTCTCGCATCCTCATCCCCGCGCCTCGAGGCGCTTCACGTACACGTTCATCACCTTCTCCGCCTGCTTGTCGCCCTTCGCCCGCGCGGCCCCGAGCCCGCGCGTCCAGGCGGCGAGCGCTTCGTCGCGCCGTCCGGCATCGGCGAGCGCGCGGCCCAGCGCGCTCCACGCCGCCGAGTATCCGGCATCCATCTCGACCGCGCGCGACAGCTGCGCGATCGCCTCGTCCGCGTTGCCCGCCTCCGCATGCGCGATGCCGAGGCCGTAGCGCAGCAGCGCACCGTCGCGCGGCGTGCCGACGAGCTTCTGCAGGTTGTCGATCTTCGGGCTGCTGGCGGGCATTGCGTCGGCTAAGATTGCGGCGACCATTCTATTGCGTGGAGCACCATGAAGACCCCGATCGAGACGAAGGAAGCCCCGGCCGCCATCGGCCCCTATTCGCAGGCGATTCGCGCCGGCGGCGCGGTGTACCTCTCGGGGCAGATCGGGCTCGATCCGGCGAGTGGCCAGCTCGTCGAGGGCATCGACGCGCAGATCGATCGCGTGTTCCGCAACCTCGCCGCGGTCGCGGCCGCCTCCGGACTGTCGCTCGAACAGGCGGTGCGCATGACGGTGTACCTCGTCGACCTCGGCCACTTCGGCAAGGTCAACGACGCGATGGCGAAGTTCCTCAAGGCGCCGTACCCGGCGCGCGTCTCGGTCGGCGTCGCGAGCCTGCCGCGCGGCGCACTCGTGGAAGTGGACTGCATCCTGCACGCCGGGTGAGCGACTTCCCCCCGGCCCTCAAGAAGAAGCTCGCAAAGCTCGGCGTCCGCTCCCGGGCGGACCTGCTGCTGCACCTCCCGCTGCGCTACGAGGACGAGACCGTCCTCACGGCGCCGTCGCAGGCGCCGCCGGGCGTGCCGGTGCAGGTCGAGGCCGAGGTGGTTCGCGCGGAGGTCGCCTACCGGCCGCGCCGGCAACTCGTGGTGCACGCGAAGACTGCCGAAGGCCCGCTCGCACTGCGCTTCTTCAATTTCTACGGCAGCCAGCTGAAGCAGTTCCAGCGCGCGGCCGACGAGCACCTGCGGCTGCGCGCGTTCGGCGAAGTGCGCGCCGGATGGTTCGGCGCGGAAATGTCGCACCCGCGCTATCGCCTCGTCGACGAAGGCGAGCCGCTGCCCGACGCGCTGACGCCGGTGTATCCCGCGACCGCGGGCGTGTCGCAGGCGCTGTTGCGCAAGCTCGTGTCCGAGGCGCTCGACGCGGCACCGGCCGACGACACCCTGCCGGCGGCACTGCTGAAGCGCTTGCGTCTGCCGGGCTTCTCCGACAGCGTGCGCGCGCTGCACCGGCCCGCGCCCGGCGCGGACGTCGCCGCGCTCGCCGGTCGCACGCATCCGGCGTGGCAGCGCATGAAGTTCGACGAGTTGCTCGCCCAGCAGCTGTCGATGCGCCGCGCGTACCTCGCGCGCCGCAGCCGCAACGCGCCGTCGCTGCCGGCGGGCGGCGCGCTGCACCGGCGCGTCCTGGAGGCGCTGCCGTTCCCGCTCACCGGCGCGCAGCAGCGCGTCGTCGGCGAGATCCTCGCGGACCTCGCCGCGCCGCACCCGATGCAGCGCCTGCTGCAGGGCGACGTTGGCAGCGGCAAGACCATCGTCGCCGCGATCGCGTGCGCGATCGCTGTCGACGCCGGATGGCAGGCGGTCGTGATGGCGCCGACCGAGCTGCTCTCGGAGCAGCACTACCGCAAGTTCTCGGAGTGGCTCGCGCCGCTCGGCGTGCGCGTCGAATGGCTGCACGGCGGCCTCGCCAAGGCGGGCAAGAAGGCCGCCCTCGCCGCGGCGCAGTCGGGCGACGCGCAGGTGATCGTCGGCACGCACGCGATCTTCCAGCAGGCGGTGACGTACAAGGACCTGTCGCTCGTCGTCGTCGATGAACAGCATCGCTTCGGCGTCGCGCAGCGGTTGATGCTGACCGCGAAGGGCCAGCGGCCGCCGCACTTGCTGGTGATGACCGCCACCCCGATCCCGCGGACGCTGCAACTCGCCAACCATGGCGAGATGGACGTGTCGCAGCTCGACGAGATGCCGCCGGGGCGCACGCCGGTCGATACGCGCGTCATTTCGCTCGACCGGCTCGATGATGTGATCGACGGGCTGGACCGTCACCTGTCGACCGGCGCTCAGGCCTATTGGGTGTGCCCGCTCGTCGCCGAGAGCGAGGGGAGCGAGCTGGCGGCCGCCGAGGATCGCGCAGCGTTGCTCCGCGCCCGG
>CAZTXP010000170.1:0-45703 GCA_964617355.1 uncultured Enterobacteriaceae bacterium | reverse complement strand
ATCCACGAGCGCGCCGAAGCGTGCGTGCACGTCGTGGATGAGAAAGACAACGGCATCGTGGTGAGCGGCGCCAAAGTCGTCGCGACCGGATCGGCGTTGACCAACGCGACGTTCGTGGCGCACAACGGCCTGATTCCGCTCCAAGACAAGCGGTACGCCTGCATCTTCATGGTGCCGATGAGCGCGCCGGGCGTGAAGCTGATCTCACGTGCCTCCTACGAGAACGCCGCCGCCGTGATGGGTACGCCGTTCGACTACCCGCTCTCCAGCCGGCTGGACGAGGACGACGCCATCTTCGTGCTGGACGACGTGCTGATCCCGTGGGAGGACGTGTTCTTCTACCGCTACACCGAGGGCGCGCGCTTCATCCGCAGCACGCTGCACCGGTATTCCGCGTTCCCGTTCGTGCTGCGCATCCTCTACGTCGCCGACATGATGATCGGCGCGGCGATGTGGAACTGCAAGCAGACGGGCCTCGACAAGATGCAGTCGGTGCGCGAGAAGCTCGCCGACCTCGCGTGCTACCGCGAGGGCATCCGCGCGCACCTCGCGGCGTCGATCGCGCTTGCCGAGAAGAGCCCCGGCGGCCTCCTGATGCCGAACCAGTCGCTGCTCTACGCCGGCCGCATCCACGCCTGCTCGAACCTGCCGCAGATCATGCACATCGCGCGCGAGCTGTGCGGGGGGCAGCTGTGCGTGACGCCGAACTACTCGACCTTCGTCTCCGGCGAGACCAGGAACTGGATGGACAAGTTCTACTCGCTGAACGACAACTGGTTCGCCGAGGACCGCCGCAAGCTCCTCGCCTTTGCGCGCGACCTGCTCAACTCGGACTACGCGGGGCACCGGCTGACCTTCGTGCAGTTCGCGCAGGCGCCGCATTTCAACCACCTTAACGCGCTCTACCAGAGCTTCGACTTCCAGGGGCCGCTCGGGCTGGTGAAGAACTTCGCCGGGCTGTCGGACAAGGTCGACGCGCCGGCGCAGAAGGGAGCCTGACATGGCCAAGTACACGCACACCCGCCTGCGGCGCTACAACACGCGCACGATGTGGAAGGGCCAGGACATCGACAACGACCTGTGCATGATCGTGCGGGCCGGCAACAACGTCTTCGTCCGCGGCCAGACCGGCATGGACTTCAGCGGCAAGATCCACGGCATCAACGACCCGGCCGCGCAGGCCGAGAACGCGATGAAGTGCCTGAAGACGCTCCTCGAGGAGGCGGGGTCCGGCCTGCAGGACATCTGCAAGATCGTGATCTACATCACCGACCGCGCCTACCGGACGCCCGTGTACCGCGTGGTCGGCAAGTGGCTGAAGGGCGTGTACCCGGTCTGCACCGGCCTGATCGTGCAGGGGCTCGCGCGCCCCGAGCTGCTGATGGAGATCGACGCGTACGCCGTGGTGCCGGACAAGCCGGCGCTCGCGAAGAAGCCTAAGAAGAAGACGGCGTCGCGCAAGCGGAGCCTGCGTTGACGCGGCGCGCGCTCCTCGCGTGGCTCGCGGCGGCGTTCGCGAGCCTCGCGTCGGCCCAGGAGTTCCCGTCGAAGCCGGTGAAGGTCGTGGTACCGTTCCCGCCGGGCGGCAATTCGGATGCACTGGCGCGCATCGTCGGCGCGGAGCTTGCCAAGCCGCTCGGGCAGTCGATCGTCGTCGAGAACCGGCCCGGCGCGGGCGGCACGATCGCGGCGGCGTCGGTCGCGAAGGCGCCGGCCGACGGCTACACGCTCTTCCTCAACACCGCCGGTACGCACGGCATCGCGACGACGCTCTACCCGAAGCTGCAGTACGACGCCATCCGCGACTTCGAGCCGATCACCAATGTCGCGGCCGCGCCGCTGCTCTTCCTCGTCGGCGCGCAGTCGCCGCACCGCACGCTCGGCGACCTGGTCGCCGCGGCGAAGGCGCAGCCCAGGCAACTGCCGTTCGGCTCGGCGGGGATGGGCAGTTCCGGTCACATGGCGACCGAGATGTTCCTGACGCTCGCCGGGATCGAGATGGTCCACGTGCCGTACAAGGGCGGGCACCTCGCGGCGGCCGACCTCATGGCGGGGCTGGTGCACCTCGTGCTCGACCAGATCCCGGCGTCTCTGCCGCAGATCAAGGCCGGCAAGATGCGCGCGCTGGCGATCAGCACGCCAAAGCGCTCCGAACTGCTGCCGGATGTACCCACGGCGGCGGAGGCGGGCGTGGCGGGCTACAGCGCGCAGTCGTGGTTCGGTCTCGTCGCCCCCGCGGGAACGCCCCGGGCGACGGTCGCTCGCCTGCACGCGGAGGTGACGAAGGTACTCGCGATTCCGGAGGTGCGCGCGCGCATCCTCGGCATCGGCATGGAGCCGGTCGGCGACACGCCGGAGCAGTTCGCGGCGCATATCCGAAGCGAGATCGAGCGCTGGGGCCGCGTGGTGCGGGCCGCGGGCATCAAGGCGGAGTAGGCCGGTTGCGCATCGACGCGCACACGCACTACCTGAGCGAGGGCCTGCTCGAGTCGCTGCGGCGGCGCAAGGAGCCGCCGTTCGTCGAGCGCGCGTCCAACGGCACGGAGCTGCTGCGTTCCCGCGAGATGACCTTCGCCTTCACTCCCGAGCACTACGATCCGGCGGTGCGGCGCGCGTTCATGCAGCGCGTCGGCCTCGACGCGCAGGTCTTGTCGTTCCCGGCCGGGCGGGGGCTGGACATCCTGCCGGGTGCGGAGGGCGTGGCCATGGTGCGCGACTACAACGACCACCTCTCGGCCCACTGCCGCGCCCATCCCGGCGAGTTCTACGGTGTCGGCGGGCTTCCCTATGCCGACATGCAGGCGGCCGCGGCCGAGCTGCGCCGCTTGCGCGGGAGCCTCGGGCTGGTCGGGGCCGTGGTGCCGGCCGGGTTCTTCCGCAGCGAGGCGGGATTGGACGAACTTGCGCCGGTGCTGGACGCGGCCGAGGAAACGGGGGCCTGCCTGATGGTGCACCCGTCGCCGCGCCCGGGCGACGTCCCGCCGCCGAAGTTCGCCGACCAGGCGATGCACCGGGTCTCGACGGTGGAGTTGTTCGGAAACCTCGCCCATGTCATGGTCACGATCCTGTGCTCGGATCGATTGGCCGACCGGCGCAACATCGTGGTGCACGTGATCGACCTCGGTGGTGCGGGACTGGTGATGTACGAGCGCATGCGCCAGATGGAAGCGGTCCGCGAGCGCCGCACCATCGCCCGCTTCGAGCGCTTCGGCCAGCTGCTGTTCGACAACTCGTCGCTCGGCCCCCGCGCGCTCGAGATGGCGGTGAAGGTCTACGGTGCCGACCGCATCATGCTGGGGACCGACTATCCTTACTTCCCCGTCGCCGACAGCGTCCGGGCGCTGGAGGAAGCCGACCTCACCTCGGCGGAGCGCGAGGCGGTCGGGTCGGGCACGGCATGCAGATTGCTTTCGAGGTACGGACTGATGCACGGTAGCCCCGTGTCGCAGGAAGGCCGGGCGGCCTGACCGCCCGTGGAACCAATCTTTCAGGAGAACGCATGAACTCGACGCAGAAACTGGGGTGCATCGCCGCGGCATTCGCGATCGGGCTCGTCCCGATGGCGGCATCGGCGCAGGGCAAGATCTCGGTGAGCATCTGGGGCGGCAGCTGGCGCGACTTCGTCGCCGAGCACGTGGCCAAGCGCTTCACGCAGGAGACCGGCGCGCAGGTGGAGTTCGTCACCGGCGGCACCATCGACCGCCTGAACAAGGCCAAGCTCTCCAAGGGCAATCCCGAGACCGACATCATCTTCACCACCAGCCACGTCGGCTGGCTGTACGCCTCGGACGACCTCTACGAGAAGTTCGACGCGGCGAAGGTGCCGAACGCGAAGAGCCTGTTCCCCGAGGCGATGATCAGCCCGTTCCACGTCGGCGCGTGGTCGTACGTGTACACCATCGCCTACCGCCCGGACCTCGTGCCGGCGGACATCAAGTTCGGCTCCTGGGCCGACCTGTGGAACCCGAAGCTGAAGGGCACCCTCGGCCTGCCCGACTTCGACCCGAGCCACATCATCTACGCCTCCGCGCTGCTGTCGGGCGCGAAGACCGCGAAGGAGTGGACCGCCGGCCAGAAGAAGCTGATGGAACTCAAGCCGAACATCAAGGCGTTCTACAACTCGGACGCGACGAGCCAGGAGAAGATCGGCTCCGGGGAGACGCCGGTGCAGGTGCTGCTGTCGTCGAACGCGTACCACATGATGTCGCAGGGGGTGAAGATCAACCTCGTGGTGCCCAAGGAGGGCGCGATCGTCGGCATCGACACGGTGGGCCTGAACAAGGGCACGAAGAATGCCGACCTCGCCTACAAGTTCATCAACATCCTGTTCGACCCGGCGGTGCAGACGACGCTGGCGAACAAGGTGCGGGTGAGCCCGATGAGCACCCAGGCGAAGGTCGATCCGGCGGTGGCGAAGCTGCCCGGCATGTTCACCACGGCCGCGCAGTGGAAGGAGCAGGCGATCGTCATCGACCACAAGCAGCGCGCCGAGCTGCTGGGCGACTGGCGCAAGTGGTTCACCGAGAACCTCATCGCGAAGTGAGGAATGAGGGGGCGTTCCGCCGCCCCCTCGTGCACCCCTCGCAACGCATGATGGCCGTTTGGAAATGACGGGTTCCGGCGCTGCAGGACGCCGTCCCGCCTACTTCCCCTGGTTCGTCGCGCCCGCCGCGATCGCGGCGGTGGTGCTCGCGGCGGCGATGGCGGCGCTGCTGCAGTACGCGTTCCGGCAGCACGTGCCGGGCTCGCTGCAGGTCGGTGGCTTCACGCTCGACAATTTCGGGCGCATGTCGAGCTGGGTGTACCTGCGCGTGTTCGTCGACAGCCTGCTGCTGTCGGCCTTCACGGCCGGGTTCTCCCTCGTCCTCGGGTATCCGCTGGCCCTGGCATTGGTGCGCACCCGCTCGGCGGCGCTGAAGTCGGCGATCCTGATCGCGACCATCATCCCGCTGTTCACGGGCGACATCGTCCGCACCTACTCGTGGCTGATCGTGCTGGGCAAGAACGGCTTCGTGAATGGCTCGCTGAAATGGCTCGGGCTGATCGAGACGCCCTTCGAGCTGCTGTACACGATGACCGGCGTCACCCTTGCGCTGGTGCAGTACTCGCTGCCGGTGATGGTGATCATCCTCTCGGCCGCGATCAGCCACATAAACCCGGACTACGAGAAGGCCGCGGCGAGCCTCGGCGCGGGACCCCTCGCGGTCCTGTGGAAGGTGACGCTGCCGCTGTCCATGCCCGGGATCCTCTCCGGTACCGTGACCATCTTCGCGTGGACGCTGTCCGCGTTCGCGACGCCGCAGCTCGTCGGCGGCGGCAAGGTGAACATGGTGTCGAACCTCGTCTACCAGCTGGGTTTCTCGAACTTCGACTTCCCGTTCGCGGCCACGCTGTCGCTCGTGTCGCTGGCGTTGATCTTCGCGATCCTGTCGCTGCTGGGCCTCGTCACCCGGCGCCTGGAACAGGCGGGGTTCCGGTGAAAACCGACGGCCTCCTCCGCCTCGCCTTCGGCGCCGTGGTCGCGGCGACGCTGGCCTTCGCGCTGCTGCCTTCCGTCGTCGTGGTGATCACCGCGTTCGGCGAGAAGTCGCTGCTGATGTTCCCGCCCGACGGCCTGTCGACCAAGTGGTTCGTGCGCGCGTGGACCTACGAGGACTTCCGCAGCGGCATCCAGAACGGGCTCATCGTCACCGCGTGGGCCTCGGGCATCGCGCTCGTCGTCGGCACGCTCGCCGCGTTCGCGATCGAGCGCTTTCGCTTCCGCGGCCGCGACCTGCTGGAGGCCCTGCTGCTGTCGCCGCTCGTCATCCCGCACTTCACCTTCGGCGTCGGCTTCCTGATCCTGGCCTCCGCCGCGGGGATGTCGCGCACCTACTCGGTGGTGGTGCTGTGCCACGTGATCCTCGTGCTGCCCTTCGTGATGCGCAGCGTCTACGTGTCGCTGAAGAACGTCGACCCGATGCTGGAGCGTGCCGCGGCGAGCCTTGGTGCGCGGCCGCTGCAGGTGTTCCTGCGCGTCGACCTGCCGCTCCTCGCACCGGGCCTCGCGGGCGGGTGGCTGTTCGCGGCGATCCTGTCGTTCAACGAGTTCACGGCCACGCTCTTCGTCACCGGCCAGCGCACGCAGACGCTGCCGGTGGCCATGTATACCTACGTGAGGGAGTATGCGGACCCGACCATGGCGGCGCTTTCCACGATGCTGATCGCGGCGACGGCGTTCGCGCTCGCGATCGCCAACAGGTTCCTGGGCCTCGACCGCATCCTGTCGATCCAGGCGGGCCACTGATGGAAGCCCACAGCCTCTCGATCGAGCGCGTGGCGAAGTCCTTCGGCGGCACGAAGGCGGTCGCCGAGGTGTCGCTCAAGGTGGCCAAGGGCGAGTTCGTGACCCTGCTCGGGCCTTCGGGCTGCGGCAAGACCACGCTGCTCAACCTGATCGCCGGGTTCCTCGAGCCCGATGGCGGCGAGATCCTGATCGACGGCAAGCCGATCACCCGGCTCGCGCCCCACGAACGCAACATCGGCGTGGTGTTCCAGAACTACGCGCTGTTCCCGCACATGACGGTGGCGGAGAACGTGGCTTTCGGCCTCAAGATGCGCAGGGTCCCGGCGCGCGAGATCGGCGCGCGCGTCGAGGAAGCGCTGGAGACGGTGCGCCTCGGGTTCGCCGGGCAGCGCCGGCCGCGCGAACTCTCGGGAGGGCAGCAGCAGCGCGTCGCGCTCGCGCGCGCGCTCGTCATCCGGCCGGAGCTGATCCTCCTGGACGAGCCGTTCTCGGCGATCGACAAGAACCTGCGCGCCGAGATGCAGGTGGAACTCAAGCGCATCCAGCGCGCGGTCGGCATCACCACGATCTTCGTCACGCACGACCAGTCCGAGGCGCTGTCGCTGTCGGACCGGATCGCCGTCATGGCGCGCGGCGAGGTGCAGCAGGTATCGGTGCCGGCGGAGCTCTACCGGCGGCCTGCGAACCACTTCGTCGCGTCCTTCATCGGCGAGGTCAATCGCCTCGACTGCGAGGTCGCGCGCGAGGGCGGCGAGCTGGCGCTGCGCGCCGGCGACGTATCGCTGAGACTGCCGCCGACGCGCGCGCAGGCGACCGGGGACAAGGGCGTGCTCTACGTGAGGCCCGAGGCGCTCGTGGCGCGCGATCCGGGCGACCCCGAGGCGAACCTGGGCGTCGCGACCGTCGAGGCCCACGTGTACCAGGGCACGCACGTCGACATCGTCGCGAAGGCCGCCAACGGCTGGCTGCTGCGCGTGCGGCATCCCGGCTACGAGGCGCTCGAGCGCTGGCCCGTCGGCGCGACGATCGGCGTGCAGGCGCGCCTCGCCGAGGCCTATCTCTTCACGGAGTGAACAAGCCATGTCGTACACGCGGCCAAGCCTGAAGCTGACCCATGAAGGCGTGATGCACGCGCTGCGTGCGGGCATCGAGAAGTCGAACGCCCTCGGCGCGCCCGAGAACATCACCGTCGTCGACGACGGCGGGAACCTGCTCGGCTTCGTGCGCATGGACGGCGCGAAGACCTTTTCGATCATGACCTCGCACAAGAAGGCGATGTCTGCCGCGTCGCACCGCCAGCCCTCGGGCAAGCTCGACCCCAAGCTGGAGAACCTGTTCACCGCCGCCACCGAGGGAAAGCTCACGAACCTCGAAGGGGGATTCCCGATCCTGTTCGGCGGCACGTGCGTCGGCGGCATCGGCGTGGGTTCCGGGACGGGAGCGCAGGACTGCGAAGTGGCGCGCGCGATGCTCGCCGCGCTCGGCGCCGACCCCTTGTAGAAGGGCGTCAACCGCGAGCGGCGGGCGCACGTTCATGGGGCGTAGAATTTGATTCCCCATGCCGGCCAGCCTCGAAGGCAAGCTCGTCGTCGCGATTTCCTCGCGCGCCCTCTTCGATTTCGAGGAGGAGAACCGCGTATTCGAGCGGCTGGGCGAGCGCGCCTACATCGACCTGCAGTTCGCGCGCCTCGACACGCCGGCGAAGCACGGCGTGGCCTTCGCGCTGGTGAAGAAGCTGTTGGCCTTCAACACGCCCGACGCGCAGCGCGTCGAGGTGGTGATCCTGTCCAAGAACGACCCTGTCTCGGGCCTGCGCATCTTCAACTCGGCCGAGGGGGCAGGCCTGCGGCTGGAGCGGGGCGTGTTCACGAGGGGCCGCAGCCCGTGGCGCTACCTGGAAGCGCTGAAGGCGAACCTCTTCCTGTCGGCGAACGAGGCCGATGTCCGGGCGGCGCTCAAGCAGCGCTTTCCCGCGGCGCGCGTCTATCCCGAGTCTCCGCAGGCGGCCGAGGCGCACGGCGACGAGCTGCGCATCGCCTTCGACGGCGACGCGGTGCTGTTCTCGGACGAGGCCGAGCGCGTCTACCGCGACGGCGGGCTGGACGCGTTCACGCGCCACGAGACCCAGCATGCCCTGCGCCCGCTGCCGCCGGGGCCGTTCAAGCCGCTGCTCGAGGCGCTGCAGCGCCTGCAGTCGGCGGCGGCGCGCACCGAGACGCCGGTGAAGCTGCGCACCGCGCTGGTCACCGCGCGCAGCGCGCCGGCCCACGAGCGCGCGGTGCGCACGCTGATGCAATGGAACATCGAGGTCGACGAGGCGATGTTCCTCGGTGGCCTCGACAAGGGCTCCTTCCTCGCCGCCTTCCAGCCCGATTTCTTCTTCGACGACCAGCAGGGCCACGTCGAGTCCGCGCGCCAGCACGTCGCCGCCGGCCACGTGCCCTTCGGCGTCGCCAACCTGCCTTCGCGCCAGAAAGGAAGTCCATGAAAGCCGTCCGCTATGCCGCCTACGCCGTCGGCGGGATCGCCGCCCTCGTCGTGGTCGCGCTCGTCGCCCTCGTGATGGTGGTCGACGGCGCGTTCGTGAAGTCGCGCGCCGAGCGCTGGATGAAGGACGAGAAGCAGCGCACGCTGGCGATCGAGGGCACGCCGAAGCTGAGCCTGTTTCCGGTGTTCCGCCTGTCGCTCGGCAAGACGTCGCTCTCCGAACCGAAGAGCGACAAGGTATTCGTGTCGCTCGACGCGCTCGAGGTGGCGGTGAAGGTGATGCCGCTGCTGTCGAAGGAGGTGGCGGTGGATGCGCTCTCGCTGAAGGGGCTCAAGGCGAACCTCGTTCGCGACAAGGACGGCCGCATGAACTTCGCCGACCTCGCCGGGCCGAAGCAGGAGGACCAGGCGAAGACCGAGCCGCCGAAGGTGCGCGTCGCCGAGATCAAGGTCGAGAACGCCGCCGCCAGCTTCACGGACCTCGCCACGGGCCGCACGGTCGCGGTGACGGGCCTCACCCTGACGACCGGCCGCCTCGAGGACGACGCGCCGACGCCGCTCTCGCTGTCGCTCGCCGTCGCCGGCAAGAAACCGGACCTCGCGCTGAAAGTGCAGGTGGCGGCCTCGGCGAAGATGAACCTCGCGAAGCAGGCGTTCGCGCTGTCGAAGCTCGACGCGCGGGTCACCGGCAACGCGGACACGCTGCGCGGGCTGGACCTGCGCATGACCGGGGACGTCGCCGCCGACGCGCGCAAGGACGAGTACACCGTGGACGCGCTCGCGTTGCAGGCCAAGGGCACGCTCGATCGCGACGCGCTCGTCGCGGCCCTGAACGCGCCCCGGCTGCGCGTGACGCCGGCGAAGGCTGAAGGGCAGGCGATCACGGGAACGCTGTCGGTGAAGGGTCCGGGCCGGGCGGTGGACGCGAAGCTGAACGTTGCCGCGGTGGAGGGGTCGGCCGCCGCGCTGTCCATCGCCTCGGTCGCGCTGGAGTTCGACTCCAGCGTGCAGGGCAACGGGGCCAAGGGCACGGTGTCGACGCCGGTGAAGGCCAACCTGACGCAGCGCGTCTGGGAGCTGCCGAAGATCGCCGCCAACCTGACCTTCTCGGGGCCGGCGGTGCCGCAGAAGACGGTGACGCTGCCGATCGCGGCGGCGGTGCGCGCCGATCTCGCGAAGCAGAGCGCCACGGTGGACCTCAACACCAAGTTCGACGAGACCTCGATCGCCGCGAAGCTCGGCGCGACGAAGCTCGAGCCGCTGGTGGCGACGTTCGACGTCGCGATCGACAAGCTGAACGTCGACCGCTACGTGCACCCGGACGCGAAGGACGCGAAGGGCGGCGACGGCGCGATCGACCTCTCGCCGCTGAAGGGCAAGACCGTGACCGGCAAGTTCAGCGCCGGCGCGCTGACCGTGAAGCGAGTGAAGCTCGAGAACGTGAAGGCCGAGATCAAGCTCGCCGGCGGCAAGCTCGAGGTCAGCCCGCATTCGGCGAACCTCTACGGCGGCACGCTGGCGGGATCGCTGTCGGCCGACGCGAACGGCAACCGCTTCGCGGTGAAGGAGACCCTGCAAGGCGTGGCGCTCGGCCCGCTGCTGCGCGACGCCGCGCAGAAGGACGTGCTCGAAGGGCGCGGCAACGTGACCGTTGACGTGACGACCGCGGGTGCCGCGGTCCCGTCGCTGAAGCGCGCGCTCGCTGGCGGCGCGAGCGTGGTGATCAAGGACGGCGCCGTTAAGGGCATCAACCTCGCCGAGAGCTTCCGCAATGCCAAGTCCGCGATGGGTGCCAAGTCGGTGCAGAGCGACACCCGCAAGCAGACCGATTTCTCCGACATGAGCG
The DNA here is from genome assembly GCA_964617355.1 of uncultured Enterobacteriaceae bacterium. Lineage (GTDB taxonomy): Bacteria > Pseudomonadota > Gammaproteobacteria > Burkholderiales > SG8-39 > CAZTDU01. Next base: position 35,084 of record CAZTXP010000170.1, on the reverse strand, counting down.
CGAGCTTCCAGATCGCCGGCGGCGTGGCGAAGAACAGCGACCTGAAGGCGGCCGCGCCGTTCGCGCGGCTCGGCGGCGCCGGCGCGATCGACATTGGCGGGCATTCGATCGACTACCTCGCCAAGGCCTCGCTCGTGAACACGTCGAAGGGCCAGGGCGGCGCGGCCGCCGGCGATGTCGCCGGCATCACGGTGCCGGTGAAGATCACGGGGTCGCTCGACAACCCGAGCTGGAGCATCGACTACACGGCGCTCGCCGGCTCGGCGCTCGGCGGCATCCTCGGCGGCGCGGGCGCCGCGGGAGGCGCGGTGGGCGACACCGCGAAGAAGGGGGCCGGCGCGGTCGGCGACGCGGTGCGCGGCCTGTTCGGCCGCAAGTAGCCGCGTCAGGGCGGCGGCAGCCGCCCTTCCTCGATACCGTGGCAGGCCACCGTGGCCGGGCCGGACGGCCGCGCCGCGGGCCGCTCGGCTCGGCAGCGCTCGTTCGCGTGAGGGCATCGCGGGTTGAAGGCGCAGCCGGCCGGCGGCGCGAGCGGGTTCGGCACTTCCCCCGCCACCGGCGTGCGCGAGCGGCCGCTCATCTCGAGGTCGGGGATCGCGTCGAGCAGCATGCGCGTGTACGGGTGGCGCGGCCGCGCGAAGAGTTCCTCCGCGGGCGCCAGTTCCACCAGCCGGCCGAGGTACATCACGCCGACGCGATCGGCGATGTGCGCCACCACCGCGAGGTTGTGCGAGATGAAGAGGTAGGTGAGGCCGAGCGATTCCTGCAGGTCCGCCATCAGGTTCAGGATCTGCGCCTGCACCGAGACGTCCAGCGCCGAGGTGGGCTCGTCGCAGACGAGGAACTCCGGGTTGCCCGACAGTGCGCGCGCGATCGAGATGCGCTGCCGCTGGCCGCCCGAGAACTCGTGCGGGAACTTCTCGGCGTCTTCCGGCGCGAGGCGAACTTGCACCAGCAACTCGCCGACGCGCGCGCGGATCGCCTCCTCGTCCGCCAGCAGCCCGAGCACGCGGATCGGCTCGGCGATGATGTCGCGCACGCGCCAGCGCGGGTTCAGGCTGGCAAAGGGATCCTGGAAGATCATCTGCATGCGCCGCCGATGGGCGGCACCGGCGGGCGTGGCGAGATCGGCGCCGTCGAAGCGCATCGTGCCGCGCGTAGGCCGGTACAGGCCCACCATCAGCCGTGCGATGGTCGACTTGCCGCAGCCCGACTCGCCGACCAGCGCGAGCGTCTCGCCCTTCTCGATCGCGAGCGAGACGTCGTCGACCGCGCGCAGGATGCGGCGCGGCTCGCCTTCCAGCGCCCTGTTCAACCACGGCTTCGAGACGTCGAAGTCGCGGCCGATGGCGTCGAGTTCAACCAGCGGCACGGGCTGCCCCCTCGCGATCGAACAGCCAGCAGGCCACTTCGCCTCCTTCGACGGGCATTGCGTCCGGGCGCTCGGCCGAGCAGCGCTCGAAACACTTCGGGCAGCGAGGATGGAATGCGCATCCCGGGGGGATCGCGGTCAGGCGCGGCATCGCGCCTTCGATCTGCGCGAGGCGCGCGTGGCGCTTGCCCGAGCCGACGGTGAGCTTGGGGATGGAGCCCATCAGCCCGGCGGTGTAGGGGTGCCGGGGCGAGTGGATCACGTCGCGCACCGGTCCGATCTCGGCCAGCCGCCCGGCGTACATCACCGCGACACGATCGGCGGTCTCCGCGATCACGCCCATGTCGTGCGTGATCAGCATCACGGCGGTGCCGTGGTCGCGCGCGAGGCGCTTCAGCAAGCCGATGACCTGCGCCTGGATCGAGACATCGAGCGCGGTGGTGGGTTCGTCGGCGACGATCAGCCGCGGCTCGGCGCAGAGCGCGAGCGCGATCACCACGCGCTGGCGCATGCCACCGGAGAACTGGTGCGGGTAGTGGTCGATGCGGTGCTCGGGCGCGGGGATGCCGACCTCGGAGAGGAGCCGCAGCGCGCGCTCGCGCGCCTCGCGCGGCGACACTTCCAGGTGCGCGAGGATGGTCTCCTCGAGTTGCCGCCCCACGGTGTAGAGCGGGTTCAGCGAGGTGAGCGGATCCTGGAAGATCGCGCCGATGCGCCGCCCGCGGATGCGCCGCAGCTTTTCCGCCGGCAGGTTGTCGATGCGCTCGCCTTCCAGCCGGACCTCGCCGGCGGCGATGCGGCCGGGCGGCTCGAGCAGGCGGATGATGGCGCTCCCGGTGAGCGACTTGCCGGCGCCCGATTCGCCCACCACGCCGAGCACCTCGCCGGGCGCGATCGAGAACGACACGCCGTCCACCGCGACCAGCGTGCCTCGCCGCGTCGGGAACTCGACGCGCAGGTCCTTCACCTCGAGGAGCGGGGTCGCCATGCTCAGCGCAGCTTCGGATTCAGCGCGTCGCGCAGCCAGTCGCCGAGCAGGTTGACCGACAGCACGAGCACCACCAGCGCGAGGCCGGGGAACACGGTTACCCACCATTCGCCGGAGAAGAGGAAGTCGTTGCCGACGCGGATCAGCGTGCCCAGCGAGGGCGTGGTCGGCGGCACGCCGACGCCGAGGAACGAGAGGGTTGCCTCGGTAATGATGGCGAGGCCGAAGCGGATGGTGGCGATCACGAGCACCGGGCCCATGACGTTCGGCAGTACGTGCCGCAACATGATGGCGAGCGGGTGGCGGCCGATCACGCGCGCAGCCTGCACGTACTCCCGGTTCTTCTCCACCAGCGTCGAGCCGCGCACCGTGCGCGCGAATTGCACCCAATCGGAAAACGCGATGGCGAGGATCAGCACCAGCAGCGCAAGCGCCCCGCCGTGCGCGTCCGGCGGCAGCATGGCGCGCGCGACGCCGTCTACGAGCAGCGCGATCAGGATCGCCGGGAACGAAAGCTGTACGTCCACCAGGCGCATCACGAAGGCGTCGAACGCGCCGCCGATGTAGCCCGACAGCAATCCCAGCATCACGCCGGCGAGTACCGCGATCAGCGTCGCCGACACCGAGACCAGCAGGGAGATGCGCGCGCCGTAGAGGATCGTCGACAGCACGTCGCGCCCCTGGTCGTCGGTGCCCAGCGGGTAGGTCGCCATGCCCTCGGGGCTCCACGCGGGCGGCTTGAATGCATCGCCGAGGTTCAGGGACGCGAGGTCGTAGGGGTTGTGCGGCGCGATCCACGGCGCGAGCAGCGCGCCCAGCAGCCCGGCGAGCGTCAGCGCGGCGGCGACGATCGCGACGGGGGAGCGACGGAAGCTCCACGCCAGGTCGTGGTCCCACAGTCTCTGCCACGCGCCCATCCCGGCGCCCTTGTCGTTGGCCACGGCGCCCTCCCAGACGGCCGCGGCCCTACTTCAGCACGACCCAGCGCAGGTAGTTGAAGTTGTCCGCGAGCTGCACCAGCTCGACGTTCTTCTTCATGCCCCAGGACAGCACCTGCTGGTGCAGCGGCAGGTGACCGACCTCGTCGTGGTGCAGCTTGAAGACCTCGGAGATCATCGCCTGGCGCTTCTTCGCGTCCGACTCGGCGGCGATCGCGGTGGCCAGCTCGTCCACCCGCGCGTTCGCGTACTGGCCGAGGTTGAACTGGCCGCGCCCGCCTTCGCCCGGCGAGGCGATGAGCGAGAAGATCGCATTGTGCGAATCGTAGGTGCTCGGCGTCCAGCCGAGCATGTAGAACGAAGTGTCGCGCCGCAGGATCTTAGAGAAGTACGTCGCCTTGGATTCGGTCGTGAGGTTCACCTTCACGCCGATGCGCGCCAGCATCGCGGCCACCGCCTGGCAGATCTCGCCGTCGTTCACGTAGCGGTCGTTCGGGCACATCATGCCGACCTCGAAGCCCGAGGCGTAGCCCGCCTCGGAGAGCAGTTTCCTGGCCGCCTCGGGGTCGTACGGCAGGCGCTTGTTCTGCTCCTGCGTGAAGCCGTTGATGCCGGGCCCGACCATCAGCGCCGTCGGCGACGAGGCGCCGCGCATCGTCGTCTTGCGGATCGCCTCGATGTCGATCGCCTGGTAGAAGGCGCGGCGCACGCGCACGTCCTTGAACGGGTTCTTGCCCTTCACGCTGGAGAACATCAGTTCGTCGCGCTTCTGGTCCATGCCGAGGAACACCGTGCGCAACTCCGCGCCCTGCATGACCTTCAGGTTCGGGTTCGCGGAGAGGCGCGCCACGTCCTGCAGCGGCACGGGCTGCATCATGTCGATCTCGCCGGAGATCAGCGCCGCGACGCGCGTCGCGGCGTTGCCGATCGGCGTGTAGATCACCACGGTCAGGTTGTGCTCGGCCTTGCCCCACCAGTTCGGGTTAGGCACCAGCACCGTGCGCACGCCGGCCTGCCGCGACTTCAGGATGAACGGCCCCGTGCCGTTGGTGTTCTGGCTGGCGTGGTTCTCGATGCCCTTTCGCACGTCGCTCGGGCGCGTCGAGTTGTTCTTCTCGCACCAGGCCTTCGGCATGATGCGCCAGATGCTGATCACCTCGGGCAGGATCGGGAATGGCGCGCGCGTGACGATGTCGATCGCGTGGTCGTCGATCTTGCGGACCTCGCGGATCTCGGCGACGTGGCTCTTCAGGTCCGAGCCTTCGCCGCGGATGCGCTCGAGCGAAAAGATCACGTCGTCCGCGGTGAACGGCGAGCCGTCGTGGAACCTGACGTTCTTCCTCAGGTTGAAGCGCCAGACGGTGGGCGCGGTCTGCTTCCAGTCGGTCGCCAGTTCCGGCGTCACCTCGAGCTTCTTGCCGCGTCCGGTCAGCGACTCGTAGATGTTGCCGGTGAAGTTGATCAGGAAGCTTTCGTTGAAGAAATACGGGTCCATCGAGACCACGTCGCCCTGGTCGGCGAACTTGAACGTCCTGGCGTCGGCACCGGCCGCGAGTCCGAGGGCAAGGAGGAGGGCGAGCAGGCGGTTCATGGATTCTCCTCAGGCCTTGGCGGGCATCGATTCCTCGATCAGCGCCGAGAGGTAGCTGGCGCCGAGCGGGATCACGTCGTCGTTGAAGTCGTAGGCCGGGTTGTGCAGGAAGCAGCCGCCCTGCGCGCCGCCCTGGCCGAGGAACACGTACGCGCCCGGCCGTTCCAGCAGCATGTAGGAGAAGTCCTCGCCGCCCATGGTCGGCTCGCCGTCGGTGACGACGTTGCCCTTGCCGAACACCTTCTCGCCGACGCGCGCGGCGAAGTGCGCTTCCTTCTCGGTGTTCACGGTCGCCGGGTAGCCGCGGCGGTACTCGACCTCCGCGCTCGCGCCCAGTCCCATCGCCACCGCGGTGGCGATCTCGCGCACGCGGCGCTCGCCGAGTTCGCGCGTCTCGGGGCGGAAGGTGCGCACGGTGCCGATCAGCTCCACGTGGCCGGGAATGACGTTGAACGCGCCGAGCTGGCTGGTCTGCATCGAGCACAGCGACACCACGATCGAGTCCAGCGGGTTGGCGTTGCGGCTGGCGATGGTCTGCAGCGCGGTGATGACGTGCGCCGTGACCACGACCGGGTCGACCGAGAGGTGCGGCAGTGCCGCGTGGCCGCCACGGCCGGTGATCTTGATGCGCACCTCGTCGGTGGCGGCCATCATCGGGCCGGGGCGCACCTGCATCTTGCCGACCGGCAGGCCGGGCCAGTTGTGCAGCGCGTAGATCTCCTGGCAGGGGAACTTCTCGAACAGGCCTTCCTTCACCATCACCTGGCCGCCGCCGCCGCCTTCCTCGGCCGGCTGGAAGACCAGCACCGCGGTGCCGTCGAAGTTGCGCGTCTGCGCGAGGTAGCGCGCGGCACCCAGCAGCATCGTGGTGTGCCCGTCATGGCCGCAAGCGTGCATGCGGCCCGCATTCGTCGACTTGTGGGCGACATTGCCGGTCTCGTGCATCGGCAGGCAATCCATGTCGGCACGCAGGCCGACCATGCGGCCGCTCGAGGTCGACTTGCCGCGGATCACGCCGATCACGCCGGTCTTCGCCATGCCGCGGTGGACCTCGACGCCATACTCGGCGAGCTTGTCCGCGACCAGCTGCGAGGTGCGCTTCTCCTCGAAGCCGAGCTCGGGGTGGGCGTGGATGTCGCGCCGGATGTGGATCAGCTCGGCGTGGTACAGCCGGAGCATCTCGAGCGGGTCGTTCTTCATGGGGGCGATTCCTTTCCGGCCGCGCTAGTGCGCGGCGATGGTGCGGTCGATGCGCAGGCGCGGGTCCACTGCGTAGTACAGCAGGTCCACCGCCAGGTTGATGACGACGAAGAATAGCGCGATCAGGCACAGATAGGCAGCCATCACCGGCACGTCCGCGAAGGTCACCGCCTGGATGAAGAGCAGCCCCATTCCCGGCCACTGGAACACCGTCTCGGTGATGATGGCGAAGGCGATGATCGCCCCCAGCTGCAGCCCGGTGATGGTGATCACGGGAACGAGGGTGTTCTTCAGCGCATGGCCGAAGTGGACCGCGCGGTCCGGCAGTCCCCGGGCGCGGGCGAACTTGATGTAGTCCGTGCGCAGGACCTCGAGCATCTCGGATCGCACCAGCCGCTGGATCAACGTCATCTGGAACAACCCCAGCGTGATCGCGGGCAACACCAGCGCCTTCAGGCCCGACCAGGTCAGGAACCCGGTCGACCACCAGCCGAGCGCCACCGTGTCGCCGCGGCCGAACGAAGGCAGCCAGCCGAGCACCACGGCGAAGAGCAGGATCAGCAGGATGCCGATCAGGAAGGTCGGCAGCGATACGCCCACGAGCGACACCGCGAGCAGCAGCTGCGACAGCCACGAATGCCGCCGTAAAGCCGTATAGACGCCGAGCAGGATCCCGGCGACGAGCGCGAAGCCGGCGGCGACGGCGGCGAGCTCGAGCGTCGCCGGGAGCCGCTCCATCAGCAGCGTCGATACCGGTCGCACCTGCCGCAGCGACAGGCCGAACTCCCCGCGCACCGCGCGGCCAAGGAACTGCGCGTACTGCACGTAGAACGGCTGGTCGAGGCCGAGCAGCCGGGTCATGCGGACGCGGTCCTCGGGCGTCGCGTCCTGGCCGAGCATCGATACCACCGGGTCGCCGACGAACCGGAAGAGCGAGAACGCGATCAGGCCCACCGCCAGCATGACGAGGACGGCCTGGGCGATGCGGCGCAGGATGAACGCGGCCATGGCCGCCGGATGGTGCCCAAGCGCGCCCGGGCGGTCAAACGTTTCCGCGCGGGGAGCGATACGGCTACACTGCAGCGCATCCCGGTTCCCGTCGCAGAGGTCCCCATGCGCTTTGCCCCCCTTCTCGCCGCGTTCGCCGCGGCCGTGTTCGCCGCCATGCCCGCCCAAGCCCAGGCCCTGCGCTGGGCGGCGCAGAACGACGTTCTCACGCTCGACCCGCACTCGCAGAACCACGCCACCACCAACGCGATCCTGCAGCACGCGTACGAAGGCCTCGTGCGCTACACGAAGGACTACAAGATCGAGCCGGCGCTCGCCACGGGCTGGAAGGAACTCTCGCCGCTGCAGGTGCGCTTCACGCTGCGAAAGGGCGTGAAGTTCCACGACGGCTCGCCGTTCACCGCCGACGACGTGGTGTTCTCGTTCACGCGCATCCTGCAGCCGCAGGGCACGATGCAGATCTACGTCAGCAACGTGAGGGAAGTGAAGAAGCTTGACGACCATACCGTCGACTTCCTGCTCTCGGGGCCGTCGCCGATCCTGCTGCGGAACATCGTCGACTTCCGCATCATGAGCAAGGCCTGGTCGGAGAAGAACCGTTCGCAGAACATCCAGGACTACAAGGCGAAGGAGGAGACCTTCGCGTCACGCAACGTGAACGGCACGGGGCCCTACGTGATCAAGAGCTGGGCGCCCGACCAGCGCATCGTCATGGCGTACAACAAGGACTGGTGGGGCAAGCGGGACGGCAACGTCGCGGACGTGGTGTACACGCCGATCAAGGCGGACGCGACGCGCGTTTCGGCGCTGCTCGCCGGCGACGTCGACCTGGTCACCGACCTGCCGACGCAGGACGTCGAGCGCCTGCGCAAGAACCCGGCCCTGTCGGTGCTCGACGGGCACGAGGTGCGCACCATCTTCATCGCGCTCGACCAGCACAACAACGAGCTTGCGTACTCCAGCGTGAAGGGCAAGAACCCGTTCAAGGACAGGCGCGTGCGCGAGGCGCTGAACACGGCCGTGGACCGCGAGCTGATCCGGAAGACCGTGATGCGCGGGCTCTCGATCCCCGCCGGGATCATGGTGGCGCCGGGCGTGCACGGACACTCGAAGGAGCTCGACGTCTACCCGAAGGCGGACACGGCGAAGGCGAAGAAGCTGCTGGCGGAGGCGGGCTATCCGGACGGCTTCGAGTTCACGCTCGACTGCCCGAACAACCGCTACGTGAACGACGAGGAGATCTGCCAGGCGCTGGTCGGCATGTGGGCCAAGGCGGGCCTCAAGGTGAAGCTGAACGCGATGCCGTTCGCGAACTACATCCCGAAGATCCTGAAGCACGATACCAGTGCGTACATGCTCGGCTGGGGCGTCGCCACGTTCGATGCGCTCTACACGCTGCAGTCCCTGGTGCGCACCAAGACCACCGGTGCCGACGGCAGCTTCAACCTCGGGCGGGTCAGCGACCTGAAGCTCGACAACACGATCGACGCCATCAAGATCGCTACCGACCCGAAGGCGCGGGACGCGCTGCTGAAGGAAGCACTGGAGAAGACGCGCGACGAGCACTACTACGTGCCGCTGCACCACCAGCTGCGGCCTTGGGCGATGAAGAAGAACGTGTCGATCTCGCACAGCGCCGACGACCGGCCGCAGGCGCGCTTCGCGACGGTGAAGTAGGGGCGGACGGTCCGGGTCAGCGCTCGAGCACGTAGGTGCCGGGCGCGTCCGCGAGCTTCGGGTGACGCTCGTCCGCGAGTACGGGCGGCGGGCCGAGCGGGCCGCAGCGCTCCGCGAGCCACCGCGTCCAGTCTTCCCACCAGCTGCCCTCGTGCGCCTCGGCCTGCGCGCGCCAGCGGTCCGCGCTCTGGCCGCGGTGCGCCGGGCCGATCCAGTACTTGCGCTTCGCGGGCTTGGTCGGCGGGTTGACGATGCCGAGGATGTGCCCCGAGCTCGACAGCACGAAGCGCTTGGGCGAGGTGACGTAGCCGTTGATCTTGAAGGTCTGCCGCCACGGCGCGATGTGGTCGTCCTCGGCGGCGACGTCGTAGAGCGGCTGGTGGATGCGCGCGAGGTCGATCGGCTCGCCGGCGATGGTCAGCGCGTCGCCCTTCACGAGGTTGTTCTTCAGGTACATCTCGCGCAGGTAGAACTCGTGCATCCGGTAGGGCATGCGCGTCGCGTCCATGTTCCAGTAGAGCACGTCGAACGGCGCGGGCTTCTCCCCGTACAGCCAGCTGTGCACCACGTAGTTCCAGATCAGGCTGTTGGAGCGCAGTAGCCGGAACGAGGACGCCATCTCGCGGCCGTCCAGGTAGCCGCGCTTCTGCATCATGTCGGAGAGCCAGCGCACGCCGCCCTCGTCGATGAACACCTCGATGTCCCCCGGCGACTGGAAGTCGACCAGCGTCGTGAGCAGCGTCCACGAGGACACCGGCACGTCCTCGCGCTTCTCGTGCCGGCGGTTGAGCCACGCCATGTAGGTGGAGACGAGGGTGCCGCCGATGCAGTAGCCGACGAGGTGCGCCTTGTCGGAGCCGGAGAGCTCGCGCGCGGTGCGCACCGCCGCGTCCACGCCCTCGAGCAGGTAGTCGTCGAAGCGCACCTCGGCCATGTCGGCGCCGGGGTTCTTCCAGCTCGTGATGTAGACGTCGAAGCCCTGCTTCAGCAGGTACTGCACCATGCTTTTCTTCGGGTTGAGGTCGAGCACGTAGTACTTGTTGATCCACGGCGTGACGATCACGACCGGCACGCGGTGCACCTGCCCGGCCTGGGGCGCGTAGTGCACGAGCTCCAGCAGGCGGTTGCGCATCACCACCGCTCCCGGCGTGGAGGCGAGGTTCTGGCCGACCTTGAAGTCGCCCGGGTCGGTCATGCGCACCGTGCCGGCCTGCAGGTCGGCGAGGAACAGCTCGAATCCCTTCCTCAGGCTCTCGCCGCGGGACTCGATCGCCTTGCGCACGGCGATCGGATTGGTGAGGAGGAAATTCGTCGGCGCCACCGCGTTCAGGTACTTGCGCCACCAGAAGGCCGCGCGCCGGCGCTCCTTGGGCGACAGGCCCGGCGTGTCGAAGAGCGCGTCCTCGATCTGGCGCGTGAAGAACAGGTACCACTGCTTGGCGAGGTCGGAAGGTACGTCGTTGGACCAGACAGGGTCGGAAAAGCGCGTGTCGTCGGGCTGCGGCTTGACAAAATCGGCGCCGCCGCGGCCGGCGAGGCGCGCCGCGGTATGCATCTGAAGCGTCAGGAATTCGGAGCAGAAGCGCAGCCAGCGCTCGGAGAACTCCTGCGGGTGCAGCAGCCACGCGAGGTTCGCGTGCGTCAGCGGCGCGATCACGCCAAACGGGTCGAACATCGCCTCGGCGTTGTCGTGGAGCGTCTTCAGGTGCTGCGCGTTCAGCGACAGCGCCTCGGCGACGCGCTCCTCGGTGCCGGGCTCCTTGGGCGCCGCCGGCGCCGGGGGTGAAGGGTTCCGGTCCATGTCGCCAGCGTACGCTCGCGCCGGTGCGAGCGAGTTGAGGCACGTCAACCTTAGAATCCACCAGTGAGCGCCTTCGCCCGGAAACTCGTCCGCTGGCAGCGTGTCGCGGGCCGCCACGGGCTGCCGTGGCAGGGCACGCGCGACCCCTACCGCGTATGGCTGTCCGAGATCATGCTGCAGCAGACGCAGGTCGCCGCCGTGATCCCCTACTACGAGCGATTCCTCGCGCGCTTTCCCGACGTCCACGCGCTCGCACGCGCTCCGGAGGACGCCGTGCTGCGCCTCTGGAGCGGGCTCGGCTACTACGCCAGGGCGCGCAACCTGCACAAGGCGGCGCGTGCGGTGGCGTCGATGGGTTCGTTCCCGGACACCGTCGAGGGGCTGGAAGCCCTGCCCGGCGTGGGGCGCTCGACCGCCGGGGCGATCGCCGCGTTCGCGTTCGGGCGTCGCGCCGCGATCCTCGACGGCAACGTGAAGCGCGTGCTGGCGCGCCGCTTCGGCGGGCCGGACGACCTGTGGGCGCTGGCCGAATCCCTGCTGCCGGAGAAGGACATCGGGACCTACACGCAGGCGCTGATGGATCTCGGGGCCACCGTCTGCACGCGCGCGAATCCGGATTGCGCGCGCTGTCCGGTGGCGGCGGACTGCGTCGCGCGGCGCGACGGGCGCATCGCCGAATTGCCTGCGCCGAAGCCGCGTCGCGCGATCCCGTCGAGGCGCGCGACCTGGCTGGTGCTGGCGCACGGCGGCAAGGTCCTGCTGGAGCAGAGGCCGTCGAAAGGCCTGTGGGGCGGGTTGTGGACGTTCCCGGAGCGCGTTCCCGGCGCGCTCCCCGCGCAGGTGCGCGAGCGTTTCGGTTGCGAGGCGGGCGTGACGCGCAAGCTCGCGTCGCTGGAGCACGGATTCACGCACTTCCGGCTCGCGATCCAGCCGCTGCGGGTCGAAGTACGCGCGCCGGGCGGCAGCCGCAAGGGTCAGCGGTGGATGGCGCCGGCGGCGGCGCTTCGCGCCGCGATCCCGGTGCCGGTGCGCGCGATCCTGGAGCGACTGTCCTCGAGCTGAATCAGGCGAGGCGGTGCTGCACGAGGAACTTGTGCAGGATCTCCAGGCGCAGCAGCGCGTCGTCGAGTTCCATCAGTTTCTGCTTCGCGGCGAGCGGCACCGGCAGGATCTCCGCCAGCCGGCAGCCGACCCACGAGGCCGAGTCGAAGCGATGCGGCATGGCGAACACCTTCTCGCCGCGTTCGGCCACGACGCGCTCCAGCAGCCGGGCGCAGGCCACGAACGATTCCGGCACGGCGTCGTCCTCGTCCTCGGGCAGGCGTTCGATGCGCACGCGCGCAAGTCCGTCGGGTTCCACGCGGCGCTCGAGGATCCGGAAGCGCTCGCCTCCGGAAGCGGTGACGAGCAGGAGCCCCAGCTGCTGCATGTCCCACTCGACGATGCGTGCGAGGCAGCCGATCGCCTCGGGCTCCGCCGGTGCACCGACCTCGCGCCCGGAGCGGATCAGGCAGACGCCGAACGGCGCGCCGTCGCGCAGGCAGGCCTTCGCCATGTCCATGTAGCGCGCCTCGAAGATGCGCAGCGGCAGCAGCCCGCCCGGGAACAGCACCGTGCCGAGCGGGAACAGCGCGACGTCGTCGTTCAAGCGGAGCCGTCGCCCGCGGCGAGGCCGCGGTGGCGCACGAGGACGTTCCAGCGACCGCGAAAGGCCTCGGCGAGGCGTTCGGCGAGATAGACCGAGCGATGGCGGCCGCCGGTGCAGCCGATCGCCACCGTGAGGTAGCTGCGGTTGTCCAGCTCGACGTCGGGAAGCCAGCGCTCGAGGAAGGCGCGAATGTCGTCGCGGAAGCGCTGCACGGGCTCCTGCGCGTCGAGGAACTCGGCGACCGGCGCGTCCAGGCCCGTGAGCGGACGCAGCGCATCCTCGTAGTGCGGGTTCGGCAGCATGCGCGCGTCGACCACCCAGTCGGCGTCGAGCGGGATGCCGTGCGAGTAGCCGAAGGACTCGAAGAGCAGGGTGCGCGCGAACGGGCTCGCGCCGGCGAACTCGCGCACCCAGTTGCGCAGCTGGCGCGCCGCCATGCCGCTGGTGTCGATGCGATGCCCGAGGCGCGCCACGTGCTCGAGCATGCGGCGTTCCTCCGAGATCGCCTCGGCGAGCGTGCGCGTCCCGGTCAGGGGATGGCGGCGGCGCGTCTCGGCGTAGCGCCGCAGCAGCGCCTCGTCGCTCGCCTGCAGGAAGAGCACGCGGCACTCGACGCCCTGCGCGCGCAGCGCGTCGAGGTTTTCGCCGAGCGCCGGCAGCGCCGCGCTGCGCGCATCGACGCTCACCGCGACCTGCTCGTGCCCGCCGGCGCCGAGGTCCTTCACCACCGCCGCGAGGTAGGTGGCGGGCAGGTTGTCGACGACGTAGCAGCCGCAGTCCTCGAGCACGCCGAGGGCGACGCTCTTGCCGGCGCCGGAGAGGCCGCTGACGACGATCAGCCGCATGGTCGCGCCACTCTAGCCGATCCGGCGCGCGTCGCGGCCGGTCAGGTGCCCGACTCGATCGCGAGCCGCTGGCGCGCGAAGAATTCCGCGTTCGAGTCGATGCCGCGCAGGAGGAGGATGTAGTTGCGCACCGCGGCCTCCAGCAGCACCGCGAGGTTGCGGCCCGCGGCCACCGGGATCGCGACCTTGCGCACGGTGACGCCGAGGATTTCCTCGGCGAGCTCGGTGAGCGGCAGGCGCTCGGCGGGCATCGCCTGCGGGCCCTGCGCCGGGCGCTCGAGATGGACGACGAGGCGCAGGCGCATCTTCGGGCGCACGGCCGTCTCGCCGAAGATCGTGCGGATGTTCAAGAGGCCCAGGCCGCGCACCTCGAGGTAGTCCTTCAGGAGCGCCGGGCAGCGCGCCTCGAGCGTGTTCGGCGCGATGCGCGAGATGTCGACTACGTCGTCGGCGACCAGCCCGTGGCCGCGGCTGATGAGCTCCAGCCCGAGCTCGCTCTTGCCGACGCCGGAGTCGCCGGTGATCAGCACGCCCAGGCCGAGCACGTCCATGCACACGCCGTGGCGTTCGGTCGCATCGGCCAGCGCCTTCGAGAGGTAGCGCGCGAGGCGCTCGATGACGTGTGCTGCGGGTAGTGGCGAGGCGAGCACCGGCACGTGCGCGCGCGCCGCGCCTTCGGCCAGTTCGCGCGGCGCGGAGACGCCGTCGGCGAGGATCACCGCCGCCGGGCCCGCGCCGAGCAGGCGCTCGACGAACGCTGCGCGCGTCGCGGCGTCGGCGTCGTTCAGCGCGGGGGCTTCCCACGCGCCGAGGACCTGGATGCTGTTCGGGTGGTTGAGGTTGAGGTGGCCGATCAGCGCGGCGGAGATCGCCGCCTCGCGCTGCACCGCGGTGACCCCGTCGTGCCCGGCGACCCAGGCGAGCGACAGGGCCTCGCGGTTCGCCTCATGCAGCTGCGCGACGTTGACCTGGCGCATCCGGCTGCCAATTCGAGATGATCTCCACGAGCCGCGCGGCATCGGGCGCCGAGGCGAGCGATTCCCGCAGCCCGCGGTCGCTGAACATCTGCGCCAGCTCGGAGAGGATCTGCAGGTGCTTGTCGGTGGCCTGTTCCGGCACCAGCAGCACGAAGGCGATCGACACGGGCGCGCCGTCGGGCGCGTCGAAGGGCACCGGCTGCGCAAGGCGCACGAACGCGCCGAGCGCCTCCTTGATGCCCTTGATGCGGCCGTGCGGGATGGCGATGCCCTGGCCGAGCCCGGTCGAGCCGAGCCGCTCGCGCGCGAACAGGCTGTCGTACACTACGCTGCGCGCGAGTCCGTGGTGGTTCTCGAAGTGCAGCCCGACCTGCTCGAACAGCCGCTTCTTGCTCGAGACCTGGAGGTCGAGCAGGACGTTGGCGGCGGGGAGGAGGGTGGAGACGAGGCTCATGGGCCGGCGCCGGGGCGCCAGGAACGCAGGCGCGGATTATAGAACACCCGCCGCGCCCGCCCGGGCGGGGGTCAGGCGCGGCGCTTCAGCGCCTCGTGCGACTTCTCGGAGACCTTCGACTTGTACTTCAGCACCTGGCGGTCGAGCTTGTCGACCATCAGGTCGATCGCGGCGTACAGGTCGGATTCCTCGCTCTCGCAGTGCAGGTCCTTGCCGGGCACGTGCAGCGTGCACTCGGCCTTCTGCCGCAGCTTGTCGACCGAGAGGATGACGTGCACGTCGATGACCTGGTCGAAGTGCCGCGTCACCCGGCCGAGCTTCTCGCTCACGTAGGTGCGGATCGCGGGCGTGATCTCGAGATGGTGACCGCTGACGTTGAGGTTCATGCGCCGACTCCTGTTAGAGGGTTTTCCTGAGGTTGACCGGCGGGATCTGCAGGGATTCGCGGTATTTCGCGACGGTGCGTCGCGCCACTACGATACCCTGCTCGCCGAGAATTTGCGATATCCGGGAGTCCGCGAGCGGCGCCTTCGGGTCCTCTGCCGCGACGAGCTGCTTGATCAGCGCGCGGATCGCGGTGGACGACGCGGCGCCGCCGGACTCGGTGGAGACGTGGCTGCCGAAGAAGTACTTCAGCTCGAAGGTGCCGCGCGGCGTCGCCATGAACTTCTGCGTCGTCACGCGCGAGATGGTGCTCTCGTGCAGGCCGAGCGCATCGGCGATCTCGCGCAGCACGAGCGGGCGCATCGCGACCTCGCCGTGCTCGAGGAACGCGCGCTGCCGGTCGACGATCGCCTGCGCGACGCGCAGGATGGTGTCGAATCGCTGCTGCACGTTCTTGATCAGCCAGCGCGCCTCCTGCAGCTTGGAGGCCAGGCCGGGCTGCGAGCCGCGCCCCGCGCCGAGCTCGGCGTACAGGCGGTTGATGCGCAGCTTCGGCATGGCCTCCGGGTTGAGGCTCGCGCGCCAGACGCTCTTCGCCTTGCGCACCACGACGTCGGGCACGACATAGCGCGCCTCGACGCGCGCGTAGGCCGCGCCGGGGCGCGGGTTGAGGCTGCGCACCAGCGACTGTGCCGCGCGCAGCGAATCGTCGTCGGCGCCGGTGAGGTTCTTCAGGCGGTTGTAGTCGCGCGCCGCGAGCAGTTGCAGGTGCTTCTCGACGATCTCGAGCGCGAGGCGGCGCGCGGCCTCGTCGCAATGCGGATCGTCGTGCAACGCGCGCAGCTGCAGCGCGAGGCACTCGCTCGGCGAACGCGCGCCGACGCCGACCGGATCGAGGTGCTGCAGGTGCTGCAGCGCGATCGCCAGCTCGTCGACGCCGCACTCGGCTTCCGGCGGCAACATCGCCGCGATCTCCTCGAGCGGCTGCGTGAGGTAGCCGTCGTCGTCGAGGGCGTCGACCAGCAGCTCGGCGATCGCGCGGTCGCGCGGCTCGAGGGTGAGCAGCGTGATCTGCTCGAGCAGGTGGTCGCGCAGCGTCGGCAGGTCGGGCGCCGCGAACGGGCGGTCGCCGTCTTCGTCGTCGCCGTTGCGCGACGCCCCGCCGAACTCGGGTTCCCAATCCGTGCCCGGAGCGTCGCCGGCCGGCTCCGGCGCCGACGGCGCCGAGGGCGCCTCCTGGGCGGGCGTGGCGCCGGGCTCGGCGCCGAAGGAGGCCGGCACGTCCGGGTCCTCGCGCTCGATCGCGGGATTCTCCATCAGGATGCGCTCGATCTCCTGGTTCAGCTCGACCGTGGAGAGTTGGAGCAGGCGGATGGACTGCTGCAGCTGCGGCGTCAGCGTCAGGTGCTGCGAGAGCCGTAGCTGCAGGGTCTGCTTCATGCGGGGGAGGGCCGGAGGCCGGTGCTACATGCGGAAGTTCTCGCCGAGGTACACGCGGCGGACGTTTTCATTATAGACGATCTCGTCCGGGCGCCCCGAGGCAAGCACGGCTCCCTCGTTGATGATGTAGGCGCGATCGCAGATGCCCAGCGTCTCGCGCACGTTGTGGTCCGTGATCAGCACGCCGATGCCGCGCTCCTTCAGGAAGCGGATGATGCGCTGGATGTCCAGCACCGCGATCGGGTCGACGCCCGCGAAGGGTTCGTCGAGCAGGATGAAGAGGGGGCGCGTGCCCAGCGCGCGCGCGATCTCGAGGCGCCGGCGCTCGCCGCCGGACAGCGACAGCGCCGCGTGCTTGCGCAGGTGCAGGATGCTGAGGTCCTTCAGCAACTCGACCAGCCGCGCCTCGAGCGCATCGCCCGCGAGGCCCTGCAGCTCGAGCACCGCCTGCACGTTCTCCTCGACGCTGAGCCGGCGGAACACCGAGTTCTCCTGCGGCAGGTAGGAGATGCCGAGCCGCGCGCGCCGATGGATCGGCAGGTGGGTGAGCTCGCGGCCGTCGAGGTGGATGCGGCCGCTGTCCGCCGCCACCAGCCCGACGATCATGTAGAAGCACGTGGTCTTGCCGGCGCCGTTGGGCCCGAGCAGCCCGATCACCTCGCCGCTGGAGACCTCGAGCCCGACGTCGTGGACGACGGTGCGGGACTTGTAGCGCTTGCGCAGCTGTTCCGCGCGCAGGACGCTCATTTCTTCGTGGCCGGCGCGGCGGGCGCCGGGGCCGCGGCGGGCTTGGGCGCCGCCGGGGCGGGCGGCGCGTCCTCGGGCTTGTTCTTCGGCTGGATCACCGCGCGCACCCGCCCGTCCGACCCCGTCGAGGCGCCGCCCTTGCCGCTCATCGCGGAGAAGAACTCCGAGCGCTGGTCGACGAAGATGTAGTCGCCGCGCACCTCGTCCTCGTCCCTCTTCACCCAGGCGCGGTCGAAGAGCTCGATCTTCTCGTTGCGATCGTCGACCTCGATGCGCAGCGCCTCGCCGTCCATCCAGACGCCTTCCTTGTCGCCCTTGGGCTCGGCCTTCTGCCGGAAGCGCACCGGCGCGCCGGTGGCGGTGGCGAGCTGGTACCCCTCGGGATCCTGCCGCACCACGATGCGATCGGCCCGGATGATGATGGTGCCCTTGGTGAGCACCACGTTGCCCTCGAAGATGCTGAGCCGGCGCGTGTCGTCCGCGCTCATCCGGTTGGCCTCGATGTGCGTGGGCTTGTCCTTGTCCGCTTTCTCGGC
Organism: uncultured Enterobacteriaceae bacterium; assembly: GCA_964617355.1. Taxonomy (GTDB): domain Bacteria; phylum Pseudomonadota; class Gammaproteobacteria; order Burkholderiales; family SG8-39; genus CAZTDU01. The sequence continues at coordinate 17,478 of CAZTXP010000170.1, read as the reverse complement.
AAATGCCGGGAAAGCCTGCAGCAGCACGATCGCCGCCAGGGCGGCGAAGGCCGCTCGCGTATCGGGGGAAGGAATCAAGGTTCGTCTTTCTTCTTCGGGTCGATGCGGCCGCGTACGCGCTCGCGCAGGAAGATCTGGCCGGTGTCGTTGTTGTATTCCATGCCGCGCGCGCTGATCTCGCGGTCGGGCTGCGTGATGAGCACGTCGCGGTCGGTGCGCACCACCGCCTTCTCGCGCACGACGTGCAGGAACTCGGTGCGGATGCGTTGCTCCGGCGTCGGGTCGCGGGCCTCGCGCACCACCAGCACGTTGCGGCGCAGGAAGACGTCGACGCCGTCCTGCGACAGCTCGCCGCGCTCCGCGGTGACGGTCATGCGCGGCGTGTCCGGCTTGGTCTGCACCACCGACGGCGCGGCAAGCTCGGTGGTGTCGTCGTCGGGGAAGTGCCGCATCTCGTCGGCGGTGAGCGTGGATTGCACCCGGCCCTCGGCGTCGTAGTGCGTGATGCGGAAGTGGTGCACGATGAAGTCCGGGTCGTGGCGGCGCAGCGACGGGTGCACCTGCTCCTCGCGCACCGCGCGATCGAGCCAGAAGGTGAGCAGCGCGAGGGCGAGCATCAGCGCGAGCGGGAAGAGGCGGTCGGTGGCGCCGCGCATCATGCGAGGTACCTCGCGTGCGCGTCCTCGAGCCGGCCCTGGGCGCGCAGCACGAATTCGCAGGCCTCGCGCACCGCGCCCTCGCCGCCGCGCGCCCGCGACACGTAGTGCGCATTCGCGCGCACGAGCGCCTGCGCGTTCGCGGGCGCGCAGGCGAAGCCGCAGCGGCGCAGGACCGGCAGGTCGACGAGGTCGTCGCCCATGTAGCCGGCGGCGGCGGCATCGACGCGCGCGCGCGCCAGCAGCTTCGCGAAGGCGTCGCGCTTGTCCTCCGCGCCCATCACCACGTGGTCGATGCCGAGTTCGCGGGCGCGGCGGGCGAGCGCGCGCGACTTGCGCGCCGACAGGATCGCGGTGGCGATGCCGGCGCGCGCGAGGAGCTTCACCCCGAGGCCGTCGGCAACGTGGAAGGCCTTCAACTGCTCGCCCGAAGGGCCGTACCAGAGGCGCCCGTCGGTCATCACGCCGTCGACGTCGAAGGCCATGAAGCGCACGGCGCGGGCGCGTCGCAGCGCGGCGGCAGGGGCACGGGCGGCGGCCATGCGCGCTACAGGACCTTCGCGCGGAAGAGGTCGTGCATGTTGAGTGCGCCGACCAGCGCGCCGGCACCGTCGACCACGAGGAGCTGGTTCACCTTGTGCTGCTCCATGATGCGCACGGCTTCCACGGCGAGGTCGTCGGCGACCACCACCCGCGGGTTCGCGCTCATCACGTCGGCCACCTTCGCGGTGGAGAAGTCGCCGATGCGGTCGATGGTGCGGCGCAGGTCGCCGTCGGTGAAGATGCCACGCACGCGGCGGTCCCGATCGAGCACCGCGGTCATGCCCATGCGGCCGCGCGTCATCTCGAGGAGGGCGTCCTTCAGCGTCGCGCCTTCGTCCACCGAAGGCACGTCGGCGCCCTTGCGCATGGCATCGGACACGTGGGTCAGCAGGCGCCGGCCGAGCGCGCCGCCCGGGTGCGAGCGCGCGAAGTCGTCGGCGGAGAAGCCGCGCGCGTCGAGCAGCGCGACGGCGAGCGCGTCGCCGAGCGCGAGCGCCGCGGTGGTGCTCGCGGTGGGCGCGAGGTTCAGCGGGCAGGCCTCCTGCGCGACGCCGGCGTCGAGGTGCACGTCGGCCTCGCGCGCGAGGGTGGATTCCGCGTTGCCGGTCATGGCGATGAGGCGCGCCCCGCGGCGCTTGAGCAGCGGCACGATCGCGAGCAGCTCGTCGCTCTCGCCGGAATTGGACAGCCCGATCAGCACGTCCTCGGGCTGCACCATGCCGAGGTCGCCGTGGCTCGCCTCGGCCGGGTGCACGAAGTACGCCGGCGTGCCGGTGCTGGACAGCGTGGATGCGATCTTGCGCGCGACGTGGCCCGACTTGCCGATGCCGCTCACGATCACGCGGCCGCGGCACTCGAGGATCAGCGACAGCGCGGCGAGGAAGCGCTCGTCGAGCCGTTCGATCAGCGCGCGCACGGCGTCGGCCTCGATGGCGAGGACGCGCTGCGCGAGCTCGAGGGCGGGATGCCGCGGACCCATGCCGTATTATCGCATCAGCCCCTTCGACCATGGACGCCTCCGGATTCGGCCTGCTGCCCGTGCTCGTCCTGCTCGCGAGCAGCGTGCTCGCGGTGGCGTTGTGCCGCAGCCTGCAGTTGCCGCCGATGGTCGGCTACCTCGGGGTCGGCCTGGTGCTCGGGCCGCACGCGCTCGGCGCGGTCCCGGAGACGGAACAGGCCCGCGTCCTCGCCGAGTTTGGTGTCGTGTTCCTCATGTTCTCGATCGGCCTCGAGTTCAGCTTGCCGAAGCTGCGCGTGATGCGTCGCGCGGTGTTCGGGCTGGGCCTCGCGCAGGTCGCGCTGACCATCGCTGCGGCGACGCTTGCGCTGCACGCGCTGGGGCTGGGTTGGCAGGCGGGGCTCGCGCTCGGGGGCGTGATCGCGATGTCGTCCACGGCGGTGGTCATCAAGCTGCTTGCAGAGCGCATGGAACTCGACAGCGCGCACGGGCGCGACATCGTCGGCGTGCTGCTGTTCCAGGACCTCGCGGTGGTGCCGCTCCTCATCCTCGTGCCGGCGTTGGGCCAGCCGGCGGAGGCGCTCGGCCGCGAGGTCGGCCTCGCGCTCGCCAAGGCCGCCGTGGTGCTCGCGATCCTGCTGGTCGCGGGGCCGCGGCTGATGCGCGCGCTCCTCGGGGTGGTGGCACGTCGCCGATCGACGGAACTCTTCGTGCTGAACGTGCTGCTGGTGACGCTGGGGCTGGCGTTCGTCACCGGTGCGGCCGGGCTGTCGCTCGCCCTCGGCGCGTTCCTCGCCGGGATGCTGATCTCTGAGACGGAGTATCGCTACCGGGTGGAGCAGGAAATCCAGCCGTTCCGGGACGTGCTGCTGGGCCTGTTCTTCGTCACCGTCGGCATGATGCTGGATGCGCACCAGGTCCTCGACGCGCCGCTGTCGGTGGCGCTCTTCTTCGGCGTGATCGTGCTGGGCAAGCTCGCGCTAGTGACGGCGCTGGCGCGCGCCTTCGGCGCCGGCGCGGGGACCGCGCTGCGCACCGGGCTCGCGCTCGCGCAGGGCGGCGAGTTCGGCTTCGTGCTGCTTGCGCTGGTGAGCGCCGGGTCGCTGCTGCCGGAGCCGGTGTCGCAGCCGCTGCTGGCGGCGATGATCCTGTCGATGCTCGCCACGCCCTTCATGATCGCGTCGAGCGACCGCCTGGTGCTGCGCTTCGCGGCCTCGGAGTGGATGGCGCGGTCGCTGGAACTGCACCGGATCGCGGTGCAGTCCCTGCAGGACGAACGCCACGTCATCATCCTCGGCTACGGGCGCAACGGGCAGCGGCTCGCCCGCCTGCTGGAGTCGGAAGGACTGAAGTACGTCGCGCTCGACCTCGATCCGGATCGCGTGCGCGAGGCCGGCCTCGCCGGCGATCGCGTGGTGTTCGCCGACAGCGTGCGGCGCGAGTCGCTGGTCGCCGCGGGGATCATGCGGGCGGCGGCGGTCGTGGTGACCTTCGCGGACTCGCGCGCCGCAGTGCGAGTGCTGTCGCACATCCACGGACTGCGGCCCGAACTGCCGGTGATCGTGCGTGCGCGCGACGAGACCGACATCGGGCCGCTGACCGCGGCGGGGGCCTCCGAGGTCGTACCGGAGGCACTGGAATCCGGGCTCATGCTGGCTTCGCACACGCTGGTGTGGCTGGGCGTGCCCCTGACGCGCGTGATGCGTCGCATCCGCACGGTGCGGGACGAGCACTACGGGTTGCTGAGGGGCCTGTTCCACGGCGCGAGCGATGTGCCCGATTCGGTCGAGGCCGCGCATCCCCGCCTGCATGCCGTCACCCTGGAAGCGAAGTCGCATGCTGCCGGGCGCGAAGTCGACTCCCTAGACATGGGTCGGCTTGGCGTGGAGGTCACGGCGGTGCGCCGTCCGGGCGAAGGAAAGCTTGCGCCCGGGGCCGCAGGCGTATTGCGGGCAGGGGACGTCGTGGTGTTGCTCGGAACGCCGGAGGCATTGGAGGCCGCCGACGCGCGCCTCGAACGGGGGGCCTGAAAGCAGAAGGGCCGGCAGTGCCGGCCCTTCCGGGTTGGTGCGACCGCGTTCGCTAGAGCGACCGGCAGATCGTGTACACGTTGGTGCCGGTTTCCTGGTACGCGGTGGCGGCGGTCGTGGTGTTGATCACGTCCGGGTTGGGCGAGGTCTGCGCCACGCCGCGCACGCTGCCGCTGTTGGGCACGCCGTCGTCCATCTGCGTGTCCACCGAGATCGCGATCTTGTCCGGCAGGTTGGCCGAGCACATGATCAGGCCGGTGAAGCCGCCGAGGGCCGGTCCGATGGTGGCTTGCGCGTCGCCAGTCTGGATGCCGATGATGCCGGTCAGCGCGTTGAACGGCTGGTTGTTGCCCACGCCCGAGACGAAGCCCGCGCGGCGCAGGTGGTCCCACCAGAGGCGGGTTTCGTCGGTGCCGGTGCCCGTGTTGTACTTGCCGGCGACCTGGCCATTGCCGTCGCCGCCGGTGGCGCCGGTCCAGCGCGCGGTGGTGGTGCCGCAGTTACCGGTGGTGAGGCCGGCGCCGGTGCCGGCGCAGGGGTCGTCGCCCGGGATCTTCTTGTAGCGGTCGACGTAGCCGTGGTACGCGGCCGAGATGCCGGAGAAGTCGGCGATGGCGTTCTTGATCTTGGCCTGGGTAATCATCTCCTGGCCCTTCAGGATGCCGCCGAGCAGGAGGCCGATGATCACCAGCACGATCGCGATCTCGACCAGCGTGAAGCCTTGTTGCCGTTTCATGGATGTTCCCCTTCGTAGCAATTAGGTGATGCGGGGTGATGCGCCCGTAACCCACTGCAATTCACGTGCCATTGATTCGGAGGGCAAAAACGGCAAAATTCCCAGCCTTACGGTCTCCGGATGACGGAATTTCGACAAACTCGTCAGGCGTTCAACGTTTTTCACCTTTATCCGCGCTTCCGGAGCGGGATTCGAGTTCCTGCAGATGGTGCTCGAGAAATCGCCGCTCCGCCGGATCCCGGATCTTTCCGGCCGCGAGCATGGCGCCCAGCAGGACCCGCGCTGCGTCGAGTTCGTTCATGTCTTCGAGCACGAATACCTCCATCTGGCGCGCCCAATCGGGCAGGTTCGGGTCATGCGACAGCCGGGCGACGTCCGCGGCATAGCGCCGCGCGAGCGCGAGATCGCGCAGCCGGTGCTTGGCCAGCAAGGCGGCATGCGCCAGCCACGGCCAGCGCCGGTCGGGGTCCTGGAGGAACGACTCGTGGACGAACTCGAGCGCCATCCGGCTGCGGGCAGGATTCGGGTTCTCGGCGTAGATGCGCGCCGCGGAGAAGAGCGTGTAATCGCTTCGTGGATCGACGTCGCGGATTGCGCGCAGCCAGCCGACCAGCCTCGCATAGTCGAGATTGCGATAGGGTGTCGCGTTGTCGCTCGACAGGTCGAAGGCCTGCAGGTAGATCATGGCGAGGCGCGCGAACGCGGCCTTCTCGCCGAGGGCCGCGACCTCCAGCACCGCGAAGCGGGGCGGTGGCGGCAGGTCCTCGGCGGCGGGTGCGCGCGCGGGTCGCGTGATCGCGATCGCGATCTGCGCGCCCAGCAGCAGGGCGAACGCGGCCCAGATCGATCGCGGGACGGCTCCGAGGGGGCGTTCGTCGCGCGCCGGGTTCACAGGTTGCGCCGGTGGAAATCGACGAGGCCGGCGGCGCTCGCCAGCGCGGCATAGACCGCGAGGCTCGCCAGCACGCGCCCGAGTTCCGCAGCGCCGGGTGCGCCATAGACCAGCCAGTCTGACCGGGTGGCGATGTCCAGTCGCGGCAGCAGCAGCGCCACGCCATCCACGGCCCACTGCGCCGCCCGGGACGCGATGCCTTCGTCGGCGAGCGGGCTCGAGGAGATCGCCTGCACCGATGCGATCCCTCGCGCGAGGACGTAGAACCCGGCGGCGGCGGCGAGGGCGGGCACGACGTGCGCGAGCGTGAAGACGAGGAACAGGCTCAACGACGCGACGAGCAGGGTCTCGAACGCGAGCGACAGCCACCAGGCCGCGACGGCGCCCGGCGTGGCCCAGGCAAGAAGCGGGAGCGCAAACGCGGTCGCGATCGCAGTGCCCGCGGTTGCGTGCCCGAGAAGGCGGCCGAGGTAGAACTGGCTGCGGGACACCGGCAACGAGAGCGCGAGCTCGAAACCCTTGTCCGCGGATTCGCGCACTACGCTCGTGACGACGTGCGCGGCGACGAGGAACGCCGCGCTCGCGCGCAGCAGAGCCGCGACGAGCGCGGCCTGGAGCGGCACGCTCTCGGTGATCGCGACCTGAGACACGAAGGCGGCGAGGCCGATCGCGCCGGCGATGCAGGCCAGCGCGAGCAGCGGCAGCCCGCTGCGGCGCGCCTCCAGGAGCGTCGCACGGGCGAGCGTGCGCATCGGGCCGGGCAGGCCGGCGGACGGGTCGGTGCGCGAGTTGGCGTGCGGGTTGGCGTCCGGGTGCATGGCATTATCGTGGGACCGATCGTGCCGCCATGCAAGCCCGTCCTCCCGACTTGACGACCTCCGCCGCGCAGGCGATCTGGCGCTTCAGCCAGCGCTGGTGGCGCTTCGTCGTGGTCGGCATGCTGCTGCTGTTGCACTTCGCCGCGTTCCGCGGCGTCACCGACGACTGGGCACGCGCGTTCCTGATCGCGCATTTCGGCCTGTTGCTCCTCTGGCAGCCGTTCGTACGTGGCGAGCAGCGGATATCCCCGGTGCAGGCTGGCGTCATCGTCGCGGTGTCCGTCGCCATCATGCTGCGCCTGGACTGGTGGATGCTCGCCTTCTGGGTGGTGGTGCTGTCCGGGATCGTCGGCGGGAAGGTCTACCAGCAGCAGGCGCGCTGGCAGCGACGCTTCTACCTTCTGGTGTTCGTGTACTTGCTCGCGCTGCTCGTCGTCGCGGTGCTGCCCGAGATCGCGCCGCGGCGCGAGATCTCGCCCGAGATGCGCGCGTTCGCCGAGTACACGCTGCCCGTGCTGCTCGGCGCAATGGCGCTGCTCCCCGTCGAGCCGGAGTCGCAGGACGTCCCGCAGGTAATCGACTTCTTCTACACCGTGTTCCTGGTGCTCGTGCTCGGCATGCTGGTGCTCGGCAGCTTCACGTTCATGACGGTCAGCCGCACCTCGTACCTCGAGGCGCTGGTGCGCACGCTGCTGATCATGGGCATCGCGGTGCTGGTGATCGGCCTGGCGTGGAACCCGCGCGTCGGCTTCGCCGGCTTGAACGTCTTCGTGTCGCGCTACCTGTTCTCGATCGGCATGCCGCTGGAGCGCTGGCTGTACTTCCTCGCCGAGCTGCTGCAGACGGAGCCGCGTCCGGACCGCTTCCTCGCCGAAGGCGTGGGCGGGCTGGCGAGGCTGCCGTGGGTGAGCGGCGCGCGCTGGCGCACCGCGACCGACGCGGGCGAGACCGGCGAGGCGACGGCGCACGCAGTCGAGCATGCGAACCGCGGGTTCTCGCTGACGATCTATTCGCGGTACCGCACCAGCCCGGTGCTCCACTGGCACCTCACGCTGCTCGCCCAGGTGCTCGGCGAGTTCTACCTCGCCAAGCTGCGGGAGGAGCGCCTGCGCGAGCAGAGCTACGTGCAGGCGGTCCACGAGACCGGCGCGCGCATGACCCACGACGTGAAGAACCTGCTGCAGTCGCTCAACGTCCTGTGCGCCGTGGCGTTGCGCCCCGAGGCCGAGGATACGCCGGAGCAGCGCGCGCTCCTGCGCCGCCAGCTGCCGGTGATCGCGCAGCGCCTGTCCGGTACGCTGGAAAAGCTGCAGCACCCGAGGCCGGGCGGAGAGGAGCGCATCGACGCCGCGGAATGGTGGGGGGGCCTCGGCCGGCAGTATCGCGAGTCCGGCGTCGCGTTCGTCGAGCGCGGACTGCGTCCTGGCCTGTCCATCCCGCGTGCGATGGCCGAGAGCGTCGCCGACAACCTGCTGCAGAACGCGCTCGCCAAGCGCAAGGCCGACCCATCGGTCCAGGTGCGCGCGGAACTGCAGTGCGCGGGCGGGTTGCAGTTCCGCGTCTGCGATTCCGGGAAAGCCGTTCCCGCGGAGATCGAGCGAGGCCTGTTCCAGGCGCCCTTGCGTTCCACCACCGACGGGCTCGGCATCGGCCTGTACCAGTCGTCGCGCCAGGCGCAGGCGAACGGCTATTCGCTCGCGCTGGAGCGCAACAGGGACGGCGACGTGTGCTTCCTGCTCGCGAGCGCCTAGCCGCTGGCCCAGGGGGCTATGGCAGCACGCCCGCCGCCACCATCCGGGAATAGAGGACGCTCACCGGCAGCCATACCATCTGGTCGTCGAATTCGCCGTTGGCGAAGCTGCTCGGATCGGGCGGCCGGCTGACGAACAGCGCGTTGCCGTCGAGATTGCGGGCCTCGTTCGCTCCCGTGCCGCCCGTCGGCCCGTTCTTGCCCACCGAAAAGACGAGTGCGGCGACGACATTGCTACCGGTCAGACGCGTGCCGGTGTCGCACGACGTGCTTGATGCGACCGAGGGTGTGGTGCTGCAGATCGCGAGGTCCGCCGGCGTGTTGTTGATCGACCACTGCACTGCAGTATTGCCGGATACGTGGGCCGTCGTGAAGCCGCCTGCCGTGGACCAGCTGAGGTTCGAGACGGCGTAGCGGATCCGGTTTCCCCAAGCGTCCAGCGCGTATCCCGCGGCGTCCACGGGCTGGTAGCCGATCGCCTTGCCGGGCAGGAATCCGCCGTAGTACGACGTGCACGTTCCGCCGCCCGAGGGCGCCTCGTCGCCGCTGCCGGCCGCGGTAGTGGCCGGGCAGGGCAGCCGCTTGTAGGTAGCGGCAAAGGCCAGCAGCAGTTCTCGGGCCTGCTCGAGCTGCTGCTGCGTGTCGGCAAACCTGCGCGCTTCCTGCTGCGCGGACAGCGTCATCATCGCGCCGCCGAGCACGAGGGCCATGATCGCCATCACGACCGCGACCTCGACGAGCGAGAAGCCGCGCATTGCGTTGTGCAGGGGCCGGCGCATCAGTTCGCGTCGAGCGTGACGAAGCGGTCGTTCATCGTCGCGTTCGCACCCGCCTTGTAGAACGCGGTGTCGCCGTCGCGATTGATGGCCGGGTCGATGCCGGTGATGCCGACCGTATCCAGGTACTCGGCCAATGCGCTGCTCGGTCGCGCGTTGGCCGTCAGCGTGCGCCCCGCGAGGATCAGGATCGCGCGCTGGCCACCCGCCGGCGAGAGGTTGGCGACCGTCAGGCAGTCCACGCCGGTGGTGCAGGCATGCGTCACGCCGGACGGGGAGTGATTCGGGGCCACTGCATAGTAGACGACGTGGTGCCAGTTGGAGTTCTTGAACCACCACCATGCATCCGACGTGGAGGGCGCTAGCGCCCAGTGATCGCCGAACGTCGGCAAGGTCACGCGCACGGTCCGCGTCACGGTGCAGGAACCGAACGACCAGGCCGGGCAGGTATAGCTTGCCAGCGTGCCGCCGTAGTCGAGGGGCACGCTGCCCGTGTTGTCGAGAGTCAGGCTTGCCTTTGTTGGCGTGGATGGCGACGACCAGGACGACGCGACGACGGTCGGCGCGGGCACGCTGCTCGGCCGTTTCTTGAACCCGGTCCCGACGTTCAGCGCGGCCGAGGAGAGGCTGATCGCGAGGGTTCCGGTCGTGCACGAGGAGAAGAATCCGCAGCCCGTCCGGCGGTAGGTCACGTCGCAGCTGATCTGCGACGTGGTAGACGCCGTGCAATCTGTGCTGACGAGGGTCGGCGTCCCGCTCACCTTGGTGATCGTGATCGAACCCGTATTCCATTGCACGTGGGCATTGTCGCAGTCGAGCTCGGTGCCGGGGGTGCAGCCTTGCGACCGGGTAAGTGGCATCAGGCCTTGGTAGGTCCCCGCCAATCCCTTCCAGTTGGAGGTAGAAGGGTTGCCGAATGGCGCAGCGAAGGGATATACCGGCTGCGACGAGGACAAGGCCCAGCCGTCGATGGTGTCCTGGGCGTAGCTGCGGAACTGGGGAACGACGTCGCGCTCGATGCGGGCCGCGACGACCGGTTCGACGCGGTCGAGGATCTCCGCCGGCGTGACGGCGACGACGAGATCGTTGAACACGCTATTCGTCGCATTGCCGGTCACGGACGTGACGAAGGTGGCGTTCGCGGGCGAGGTCGCATTCTCGCATTCGAGGTAGTTGCGCAGGTCGGGCGGCAAACTCCCCCGCACCTGCGTCCGAGCGACGCAGCCGGCCGCCTGTTGTGCGCCGGTCGGTGCCAGCGTCAGAGGCGGCCCGGGCGCGATGATGAGCGCAGCCACCGTGTTCGAGGGTGTGGCCGTGGCCGGCACCTGCCCGTCCACGGTGATCTGGCCGACGGTGTTCGAGTTGATGGCGACCGCGGCGGGCGAGGCGCTTGGCGGGATCGCCCAGCCCGACGAGACCGCATACCAGAGGAGTTCACCCGACGAATCCCGCAGGGGCGCGATGCCAAGCGTGCGCCAAGGCAGCCGACCGACCGCGGGCAGCGTGCAGGTCGCCGCCGCTAGGCCGTCGTTCTCAGCGTCGGTATCGGTCATGTACGACGGGTCTTCGGGGCATGGCAGTCGGCCGGGCGAGTTCTCGGTGAATTCGTACGCCTGCTGGGCCGTGTAAGCGATCAGGGCGGTCTTGGCCTCGAGGAGCGTCTTGCCATCCTTGGCGCGAAGGGCGATCGATTGCGACTGCACGGTCCCCAGCATAGAAACCGAAAGCCAGGCCGTACCGAGCACCAGCACGGCGGCCATGGCGAGCAGTGCCGCGCCCGACTGCTTGCGCAGGGGCGTCAGGCCGCGGCTGGTCATCTTCCCCGAACCTCGCGGGGCGCCGGGGCGCGCCGGACGCGGATCTCGCCGCCCTCGAGCGGATCCATCACGCTTCCGCTCGACGAATCGACGGTCTGGCCGACCTTCGTAGTGACGTCCCGGCTTTCGTCTCCAAGCCGTACCGACACGCCGCCCGCGCCGGCGATGCGTGCCGCGCGCTCGCCCGAGTCTTCCCGGGAAGGCTGTCCGTTCAGCCACACGGTAGATCGCCCGCCAGGGCGCTGCACGTACCCGTCCACACGCATGGACGGGGCCGATTGGGCGGCAGATGGCGCCGGCTTGTCCGGCAGGCGCGCGCGGCGCCGTGCATCGAGGGCTTCGCGCTGCTCGGGCGTGAGGAACAGTCGGCCCAGTTCCTCGGCGTTCGCCGTCGCGCAGGCGAGCAGCGCGAGTGCCGCGGCGGCAATGTGCCTCATCGCTTCGCTCCCCGGTCCTGGATCGTCACGAGGTCGACCGTGCATTCGGCCTGCACGCGTGGCGCGAGGCTCGTGGGCGCGCCCGCGACACCGCTGCGCGTCATCGCGCAGCGCTGCACCGAGAAGTAGGCATTGCCCGAGCCTCGCAGGTCGTCGAGGAAGGTGAGCATGTCGCCCTCGTGCAGCAGCGACATCGTCAGCTTCATCGTCGAGGCGAAGAAGTCGACGCTGGCGGGCTTGCCCGGCAGCGACACGACGAGCTTTTGCGGCTCGACGAGGTAGCGCACGTCCGCCAGTTCGCGCTGCTTGCGGATGCGAGTGACGGCGTCGGCCCACTCGAGACGCCGCTCCTCGCCGAGTACGCGCGCATCGCGCAGGCGGCGATAGACCTCGAGCTTCTCCTTCACCTCGCGCTCCTCCTCGGCGATCTTGGAGAGCCTCTCGCGGTTCTGCGCGCGGTCGTTGCGCGCGGTCGCGAGCTCCGCCTGCGCGAACTTGAGGCTGCGATCGGTGAACCAGATCAGCGCGGTGCCCCCGGCGACGAGGAGCACCAGCACGACCAGCGCGGGCGCGAGCTTCTTCAGTTCTGCGGACGAGAAGTTCATCGTACGCGCCTCGCGATGACGACCGTGAACTTCGGTGCCTCGGCGGACTCCGCTTCCCCGATATCCCCCGACAGCGTGCTGTCGGAAGTCACGTCGAACGGCAGCTGGGTGCGCACGATCCGGTACGCGCCGTCGGCGCGCAGCGCATCGGCGAATTCCTGCACCTGCCCGGTGATGCCGCGGTAGTCGGAGCGCCGCGTGGCATTGACGCGGCCGGCGACCTCGATCACGCGTACGTAGGCGCCGTCGCCGTCGGCCTTCGCGGTGGCTGCGGGCGTGCCGGCCGCCGGCTTGGCCGCGCCGAGGGTGGCTTCGCGTTCGACGCGCCAGTCGATGCGGTCCAGTTCGAGCTGCGCGAAGCGATCGAGCACCCGCGAAACGTGCGCGAGGTCTGGGGCGGGCCATGATGTGCGCGCGGCGAGACTGCGGAACTCGTTCACCGTGGCGCGCAAGTTGTCGGTGGTCGTCTGCGTGACCGGGAAGGCGGAAGTGATGCGCTGGTACTCCGCCGCGGCCGCGGCGGCGTCCTGCGCCTGCGCGGCCGCGAGGTCGCGCACGCTCATGACGTCGAGCCATCGCGCGCCGGCGACCGCCGCGCAAACCGTGAAGGCGAGCGCACCCGCGGCCAGGACTCCGCGCTGCAGGCGCCAGAGGAAGAACGCCTGCCGGTCTTCGCTGCGCGCGAACTGCTCGCGCGGGGCCTTCCTGGCGGCGAGCTGCAAGTACAGCTGTTCGCCGCCGGCGTCGGCGCTCGTCGACCGCAGGCCGACCTTGCGCGCGGCGTCCTCGATGGTCGTGGTGTGGAATGCCAGGCGCGTGTCGGACACCAGCGCGTCCTCGAACCCGGCGCGCTGCCCGGACGGCGCCACCACGAACACCTGCACCGGCCCGCCGTCCTTGGGCAGCACGCGTAGCGTGCCGAGGTACTGGACGAGACGGGTGGTCTCGGAGCGAACGAAGGCCGGGAGCGAGATCGGCGACGTGTCGGCGACGCGCTCCAGGCGCGCGAAGCGCAGCTTGCCGTCCTCGATGAAGCTCTGGCGCAGGCCTGCCGAATCGAGCGTGACGACGAGCGCGTGCCCCTTGCGCGCGCCGAGCTTCTCGGCAAGCGCCGGTGCGAGGAGCGGCGCCGAAAAGACGCCTGCGAGCGTGATCCCGGCGTGCGAGATGGCGTCCAGCCAGGGCGTGAACTGCTCGGCGTTGGTGAAGGACGCGAGCAGCAGCCGCTCGTTGCGGCGCTCGCCTTCGGTGACGCCGAGCGTGAACGCGGCCGCGATGCGCGCATCGCGATAGCGCTGCGCGAGACGGCGCTGGATGATCGCGGTGCGGTCCGCACCGCGCAGCGCGGGGATGTGGTCCTCGTGGAAGTCCTCGCCCGCGAGGTCGGCGACAACGTGCATGTGCGTGCCGCGAAGGCGCGCGATGTGCTCGGCGAAGGACGCGGCACCGGCCTCGTCCGGGCCGAAGGACGCCTCGAGCGCGAGCTTGCCGCCGCTGGAGCGATAGAGCTGCCGTGCGTCGGACGTGAAGTAGAGGAGGTGACGGTCGGCCATCTCAGAACTTCATCTTCGAGATCGAGTCGTACACCGGCCCGAGAACTGCCAGCATCACCCAGCCGAGGATCGCGCCGAGCACCACGGTCATCATGGGCTCGATCATCGCCTGCACCTTGCTGATCGATTCGCGGACCTCTCGGTTGTAGAAGTAGGCGATGTTGAGCAGCGACCGGTCGAGCGCGCCGGTGTTCTCGCCGATCCTCAGCATGCGGATGACGAGCGGCGGGAAGAGGCCGATGTCCTGGAACGCCAGCGTCATGTTCTTGCCCTCGGCGATCTGCTGGCCCACGGTGCGCAGCGCCGCCTCGAGCGGGCGGTTGCCGACGATCTCCTCGGAGGCGCGGATCGCGTCGAGCACCGTGATTCCCGAGCCGTACATCATCGCGAAGCTCTGCGCGAAGCGCGACAGGATGATCTTGCGCAGGATGGGTCCGATGATCCACACGCGCAGCTTGAAGCCGTCCCAGCCGTAGGCGAAGCCGGGGCTCGAGCGGATCGCCGCCTTGAGCCCGAACCAGAGCGCGAACGGCGCCGCGAGCACGGCCCACCAGAAGTTGACGAAGAACGACGAGACGGCGATCAGGATCTGCGTCTGCAGGGGCACGTCCTGGCCCATGTTGCGGATGAAGCCGGTCATCTGCGGCACGAGGTAGATCATCAGGAAGAACACCACGCCGCCGACCGCGGTGCCGACGAAGGCCGGGTACATCAGCAGCTTCTTCGTCTGCGCGGAGAGTTCGTCCTCCCACTTGAGGGTCTCGGTGAGGCTCTTCAGCACGTCGGGCAGCTTGCCGGTCGATTCGCCCGAGCGCACCAGGCTCACGAACACCTTGCCGAATACCTCGGGGAACTCGCCCATCGCCTGCGACAGCCCGCGACCGCCCTCGATCGACTCGATCAACCCGGCGACGATCTCCCGGAAACGGACGTTCTCCACGCTGTCGCGCAGGTCGACCAGGCCCTCGACGATCGGCACGCCGGCGCTCGCCAGCTGCTCGAGGTGGAAGCAGAAGTTGATCAGGTCCGCGCGCTTGATGCGCGCGCCGCCGATGAGGCGGCTCTGCTGCGACGACGGGGCGCCCGAGACCAGGTCGAGTCCCATGCGCGACAGCCGCTGCTCCAGGTCGAACGGGTTGGCCGCGTCGACGCGGCCGAGGACGGTCTTGCCGTTCGCGTCGATCGCCTTGTAGGTGTAGAGCGCCATCGCCGGCTCGCCGCGGCGCTCAGGTCATGCGGTCGGTAAGGTCGACCACGCGCATCAGTTCGTCGAGCCCGGTGACGCCCAGCTTGACGAGGCGGATGCCGTCGTCGGCGAGGGTGCGAAAGCCCTTGGCGAGCGCCGCGGTCTGGATCTCGCGCGCGGTGGCGCGGCGCGCGATGAGCTCGTCGATCGCGGCGTCGATCTTCAGGATCTCGAGGATCGACATGCGCCCGCGATAGCCCTGGTAGTCGCACTGCTCGCAGCCGACCGCCCGGTAGAGTGTCGCGGGCTCGGTCGGCGTGAGGCCGAGCAGGCGACGCTCGCGCACGTCGGGGTCGTAGGGCTGGCGGCAGGTGCGGCAGAGCTTGCGCACGAGGCGCTGCGCGATCACGCCGATGATGTTGCCGGCCATGATGTCCGGCACGATGCCGATGTCGAGCAGGCGCGGGATGGCGCCGACCGCGGAGTTGGTGTGCAGCGTCGAGTAGACCTGGTGGCCGGTCATGGCGGCGCGGAACGCCATCTCGGCGGTGTCCTCGTCGCGCACCTCGCCGACGAGGATCACGTCCGGGTCCTGGCGCATCAGCGCGCGGATGCCGTTGGCGAAATCGAGCTTCGCGGAGTCGGCGACCGAGGTCTGCCGGATCAGCGTCATCGGGTACTCGACCGGATCCTCCAGCGTCATGATGTTCACGCCGTCGGAGTTGATGTGGTTGAGGATCGAGTAGAGCGTGGTCGTCTTGCCGCTGCCGGTGGGGCCGGTGACGAGGATGATGCCTTCCGGGCGCGCGATCATGCGCCGCAGGAGCTCCAGCTGGGCGTCTTCGAGGCCGAGCTTGTCGAGCGGCACGATGCCCTTCTGCCGATCGAGAATGCGCAGCACGACGTTTTCGCCGTGCGAGGTCGGCAGCGAGGCGACGCGGAAGTCGACCACTCGCCCCGACATGGTGGTCGAGATGCGGCCGTCCTGCGGCGCGCGCGTCTCGGCGATGTTCATCTTCGACATCACCTTCAGCCGCACCGCCATCGCCGGCCAGTAGGTCTTGTGCAGCGAGCGGAGCTGGCGCAGCACGCCGTCGATGCGGTAGCGGATGCGCAGGAAGTTCTGTTCCGGCTCGAAGTGGATGTCGGAGGCACCGCGGTCCACCGCGTCGGCGAGCAGCGCCGAGATCAGGCGCACCACCGGCTGCGAGTACTCGTCGCCGTCCGCGATCGACGCGTAGTCGACCTCGCCGGTCTCGATCTCGCGCAGGATGCCGTCGATCGAGAACTCGTGGCCGTAGTAGTGCTCGATCGCGCGCTCGATCTCGGAATCGCCGGCGATGCGCAGCTCGACCTCGAGGTCGCTCTTCAGGTGAGCGCGCAACTGGTCGACCGCGACGATGTTGTTGGTGTCGGCGAGGGCGATGATGAACTTGCGCGCCGAGCGGTCGAGCGCCACCGGGAACATGCGGAAGCGCCGCGCGAGGTCGCGCGGCAGCATCTTCAGCGCGGCCGGGTCGACGATGATGTGCGCGAGGTCGACCGACTGCAGGCCGAGCTTTTCCGACAGCGCGTCGCGCAGGGTCGCTTCCGACACGAAGCCGAGCTGCACCAGCAGCCGCCCGACCGGAAGGTGCGACTTCATCTGCTCGAGCAGCGCAATGCGCAGTTGATCCTCGGTCAGGATTCCCTGGTCGATCAGGATCTGCCCGATATGGCGCTTGGCTTGGGGATTGGTGGGCGAATTCATACGCTTGACATGATACTCCGGCGCCCGTCGGGGGCCGGAGTCAGAGAGTGTAAACGCCCTCGGACGAACCGGTCAGCGGCCTACCGCGCAAGCTCCTGGACCCTGTTTCGCGCGAGCGTCTGGTCGAAGCTGCTGGCGTGTTGCTGCGCAAGTGACATTGCCCGGCGATAGTACTCGAGCGCGAGCTTCGACTGCCTGAGCTGGTCGAGGCTCACGGCGAGGTTGTAGGCGAAATCCGGGTTCTCGGGCTCCGCCGTGTAGGCCCTGAAGTAGGCTTGCTGGGCTTCGGCCCAGCGGCCCTGCTGCGCGTACTGGTTCCCGAGCGTGAAATAAAGGACTTGCGCGTCGGGATCGGCGGCAAGCAGGTTCTTCACCCGCGACTCGGTTTGTACGGAGTCACCCATCTGCGCGCGCAGGGCGAGAAGTCCTGCCTGCGCATAGGTGTCTCGCGGATTCGCCTGCAGCAGAGATTGGTAATAGCCGGCGGCCTGTTCGGGACGGCTGGTGCGTATCTCCACCGCTGCCATGCCCAGCAGCGCATCGCGATTCATCGGGTCGGCCCGCAACATCGCCTCGTAGTTGGTGCGCGCGGTCGACAGGTCTCCCTGGTTGTACGCCTGCCATGCGGTTTCGATCCGCGGGTCCACGATCGGCCCTCGACGATTGACGCTCAAGTTCGACGAGCCGGACGGCGTGCGCGGCGAGCCTGGATTCGCGGCAGGCGGCTTTGGACCGGTTCCGCGGGCCGGGGCGCCGGTCGTTTCCCGCGAAGTTGGCGGAGCGGCGGTGGCCGGTGCTGGAGTCTCCCGCTGTTTCGGAATCGTACCGGAGGTCAACGGAGCGCCGGCCGGCGCAGCTGCGGCCAGGCCGCCGGCACTCGGAGGTGCCGCTGCCGCCACCGGCGCCTGGACTTGCCCGGGTAGGCCGGGAATCGCCGGCGCGGCGGGGGGCGCAGCAGGCGCCGATGTGCG
>CAZTXP010000169.1:0-12915 GCA_964617355.1 uncultured Enterobacteriaceae bacterium | reverse complement strand
ACTTGAACATCACGGGGAACGACCACCAGCTGGACGGGCTGACGGTGAACAACGCCGGGCTGGTGACGCTGAACCTGGCTTCCACCAGCGCACTGAGGCTGAACAGCGGGACGGTGCTGAACAACAGCGGGACGTTCCGGGCGCTGGGGGCGAGCGTGAATTACCTCGAATCGACCTCGAGCAGCGGCAGTCTCGTGAACAGTGGAACGCTGGAGGTGGCAGGGGGCTCGACATTCGCATTGCGAAGCAACGGGGGGACGCTCACCTTCGACGCGGCGGCCGGAAACCTCCTGCTCACCTCGGGAACGCTGACGGTCCCGGGAAGCTTCACCAGCAATGGCGCGATCACGGGCGTTGGAACCCTCAACCTCAACGGCGGGACGCTCACCACCAACGGCACGATCAACCCCGGCGGCATGAACGCGGCAGGCACGCTGTCGATTGCCGGTTCCGTGACGATGGGCGCGACGAGCAACGTCAACATCGAGATCGCAGGCAACACGCCCGGCCTGTACGACGTCCTCGCGATCAGTGGCAGCCTGACGAGCGGCGGCAACCTGAACGTCAGCGAGATCGGCGGCTACCTCACGAACCCCGGGGAGACCTATCCGGTCGTCACCTACGGCAGCCAGGGGGGCGCGTTCACGATCAACGCACCCACGATCGCGCACAGCCCGGCGTACGGCCCCAGCATCCTCGTGCTGACGGTCCAGCAGGCCGTGAACACCTGGACCGCCAACGCCGGCGGCCTCTGGGACCAGGGCATCAACTGGAGCCTCGGTCACGCGCCCACCGCGGCCGAGGACGCGGTGATCAACGACATCGCAGGCGTGCAGACCGTGACCGTCTCGGCCGGCGGCCAGACCGCCAAGCGCCTGACCGTGGCCGGCACGGACGACACGCTCTTCCTCGGCTCGAACGGTTCGCTGAATCTGTCCGGCGCGAACGCCTCGACGATCACCAACCTCACGCTCGCCGGCGGCAACCTCACCGCGACCGGCACAGTCACGGTGACCAACAGCCTGAACTGGAACACTGGCGTGATCGACGGCGCGGGCGCGTTGGTCACCGCCAACACCAGCACCACGCTGCTGGTGCCCACCGGCACCAAGACGCTCGTCAACAAGACCTGGGACCAGTTCGGCACGGTCACCTGGAACGGCGGCACCATCGACCTGCAGGGCGTGTCGGTGATCAACAACCAGCCGGGCGGCATCTTCAACATGACGCTGACCGGTCCCGAGAACATCCTCGGCGCCAGCGGCACCGTGCGCAACCTCGCCGGCGCGACGATCAACGTCAGCACGCCGGCGGGCAACCCCCTGATCGCACATGGCCGCCTCGACAACAACGGCTCGCTCAACCTGGTGGCCGGCGAGATGTCGATGCGTGGCCCCGGCACGCACGCCGGCGCGTTCAACGTGTCGCTCGGATCCTCGCTGCGCCTCGACGGTTCCCAGCCGCAGGACTTCCTGGGCACCGCGGCCGTGACCGGCGGGGGTGTCCTGGAGGTCGCCGGTGCCGCGGTCACGATCGCGAATGGCGCTGCGTTCACGCCGGACACCCTGATCGTCAGCGACAACGGCACGACGGCGGGCACGGTCGTGCTGGCGTCCGGGGAGTCGCTCGCGGTGCCGTGGCTCATCCAGTCGAATGGCAGCATCAGCGGCAGCGGCGGCGGAGACCTGTCGACCTCCACCGGATTCGTGCAGGTGAAGGGCAGCATCACCGGCTTCAACGACGTGCTTGGCGTGCAGTCGAGCGGCACCCTCTACGTGAACGACGTACAGGCGACCAACGTGGTCCTGCAGGCGGTCAGCGGCGCGATCGTCGCGGGGGGCAATGCCGCCACGAACATCACCGCGACGTCGGCGAACCTGGTGTCGTCGGGCGCTGGCGGCATCGGCGACGCGACGCCGCTGCAGGCCAGCGTGACCTCCCTGCGGTTCGATAGCGGCGGCGGGAACGTGCGCATCCAGAACGCCGGTGCGCTGGACCTCGCCGCGGGCACGTCCACGTCGAGCGGCGACGTCTACCTGTCCGCGGGCGGCGCGTTGACGCAGAGCGGGGCCATTGCGTTCGCGCAGAACCTCGACGTCTCGGCGCAGAGCGTCACCCTCACGAACGCGACCAACAACATCGGCGGCTCCACCAGCTTCGTCGCCGGCGCAGGATCGGCCACGATCTACGATGGCGGCTCCGGCACCTTCGGTTCCGGCAGCGCGGTGGGCGCGATCGACCTGCGCCAGCTCACGCCGGGCAGCGTGCTGACCGTCAACGGCCCGCTGAACGCCACTGGCGGCACCGTGACCCTCACCGCCGACGACCTCGCGATCAACAGCACAGTCTCCGGCGTCGGCGCGGTGGGGCTGAACACGCTCTCGGCCGGCCGCGACATCGTGCTCGGCTCCATCAGCACCGGCGGCGCGATGCACCTGTCGCAGGCCGAGCTGTCGCAGCTGTCGGCGGGCGGCGGGCGACTGCAGATCGGCAACCCGTCGAATGGCAATATCTCGGCGGCGGGTGCAGTGAGCATTGCGCCGGGCGCCTTCGCGACGGTGCAGCTGATCACGACCGGTGCGATCAACACCGGCGGCAACGTCCTTACGGCGCAGAACCTGATCGCGAGCACGCCGAGCACCATCGTGATCGACACCGACGTGCAGAACCTCGCCGCGATCGCCACGTCGGTGTCCGTGACCGACAGCGGTGCGGGCCTGCTGCGCCTCGTCAACGGCGACACGCTCGACCCGTTCGCCAGCTTCAGCGGCCGCAGCCTGAAGGCGACGGCCGGCCCGATCAACCTCACCACGACCAAGGCGTTGTCGATCGAGGCGCCCGTCGAGGCGCCCTCGGGGCCGGTGATCCTCGATGCCGGCGGCCCGATGGTCCAGTCGGGCACGGGCACGGTCAGCGGCCTCGCGTTCGGCTTCAGTTCGATGGGCGGCGCCAACCTCGGCCTCACCAACAGCGCGGCGAACGTGTCGATCAACAATTCGGGCGGCGGCGACGTCACCTACGTCAGCTCGACGGGACTGCTGACGGTCGACGGCACCAGCGACGGCGGATTCCTCGACGTGATCAACGCAGGGTCGATCAACGTCGCCTCGGCGCTGACCAACAGCGTCGGCGACGTCTCGGTGATCGCCCTCGGTGGCTCGGTCACGGTCGGACCGGCCGTCACGGTGTCCTCCGGCGCTGCGGCTGGCGTGGACGTACAGGGCACGGGAGTCACGAACCTCGGTACCCTCCAGGGCGGCGCGGGCGGCGTGCTCGCGAACGCGATGACCGGCACGCTGGTCAACGGCGGGACGATCACCAATTCCGGCAGCGCATCGCAGGTCACGCTGAGCGGTGACACCATGTCGCTCGCGGGCGGCAGCGTCAACAGCGGCTCGGGCATGCTGCTGGTGCGTTCGACCACGGATGCGCAGCCGATCACGCTGGGCTCGGGGCCGGGCCTGTCGCTCTCCGCGGCGGACCTCGCCACCCTCGTCGGCGCACTCCAGATCGGCGCCACGAGCCACGCCGGCGGCATCCTGGTGAACGCGCCGATCGCGCGCGCGACCTCCGCCAGCACCACGCTGTACACGAACGGCGGCGTGGTCTTCGGCAACGACTTCAACGTCTCGGGCGGCGGCTCGCTGTCGGTGATCGGCGGCGCGGTCAATGTCGCCAACGGCAGCGTGCAGGCGTCCAGCATCTTCCTGAGCGGCTCCAGCATCACCGTCCAGCCCGACGCCCTGGCCACGGGCAACGCCTCGGTGGTCGCGGCGAGCAACTTGTCGATCAACGCCGGTACGCTGACGCTGCGCGGCAGCGACACCACGATGGGCTACGGCGCCAAGCTGCAGGCCGCCAACTCGATCGTCATCGGCGCCACCAGCATCATGATCGCCGGCGGCAACATGCCGGGGGCGTCGGCCTCGATCGATCCGCAGTCCGTGACGATCGCCTCTACCGGCAACCTGGTGCTGCAGGGCGGCGCGGGCGCCGGCAGCATCGCGCAGGTGACCGGCAACACCGTCGCGATGACCGGCGCGAACATCCAGTTGCTCGGCGGCAGCGGCGACGGCTCGTACGCCTTGGTCGATTCGGGCACGGGCGGCACGACGATCGCCGCGCTCTCGGGCGGTACGATCCAGCTCGCCCCCGGTACCGGCCTGAACGCCAACGCGGGCGTGGTGTCGCTCGGCGCGGTGAATACCGGGTCCACCACCTGCGCCACCTGCGCCGTGCTCACGTCGAACCCCTATACGCCACCGACGCTCTCGGCCACCGGCTTCTACGGTGCGGGCGGCGTGCTGATCCCGACTGCAGCGGCGGCCGGCGGCAGCGGCGGCACGGGCGGCGCGGTGCTCGACGAGGTACTGGTGCTGCTGGTCAACAACGCGGTGCAGACGGTGAAGGTGGCCTCGAGCAGCACGTCCACGAGCACGGCGGCCGGCGACGACGACTCGGCCTCGGGCACCTCCGGCAGCGGCACCGACGACGACCAGAAGAAGCGGAAGAAGAATGTCCAGAAGTGCAACTAGCGCGGCGTGGATGGCGCTGGCGCTCGTGCTCGGGCTGCCGGCGGCCCCCGCGCTCGCCGTGGACGGCGAGGTCACGCACCTCTCCGGCGCGGTGATCGCGCGGCGTGCCGACGGCGGCTCGCGCATCCTGACGATGAAGAGCGGCGTGGGCGAGGGCGACCTGATCATCACCTCGGACGCCAGCTACGCGCGCATCAAGTGGTCCGACGGCGCCGAGACGGTGCTGCGGCCGTCCACGCAGCTGAAAATCGACGCCTACAAGTACGAGGAAGGCAACCCGAACAGCGACAACGTCGTGATGAGCCTGCTGAAGGGCGGCATGCGCAGCGTCACGGGCCTGCTCGGCCGCCGCAACCCGGGCAAGTACGGCGTCGCCACGCCAAATGCGACCATCGACATCCGCGGCACGCACTGGAGCATGCTGGTCTGCAACAACGACTGCGCGGGCGTCGTGGCGCCGGGCGGCGGCGCACCGCCCAACGGCCTGCACGTGGACGTGGCCGACGGCATCATCGTGGTCACCAACCAGGCCGGCACGCAGGACTTCCGCGTCGGCGAATTCGGCTACGTGCAGTCGTTCACCACGCCGCCGGCGGTCGTGCCGGCGAGCCAGGGGATTCGCGTCGTGCTGCCGGCACAGGCGCTGAACCAGACCATCCTCGGCGGCAGGGTCGGCAGCGGCAACAACCTCGAGTGCCAGATCCAGTAGCCGGTCGCTAGGCCGTCAGGCGCATCACCTCGGCGTCCACCTCGGCGGCAAGGGCGGCGGAGCCCGACAGCAGCGTGGCGATCTCGCCCGCGGTCGCCTTCACGTAGCTCGCGTCCTTGATCGACTTCAGGTTCACGCGCGCGTTGTAGGCCGCGCCCTTCACGCCGGCGAGGCAGACCAGCGCCCCGGTGCCGGCGTCGGTGATCATGGCGTCGTTGCCGATCCTGGCCGCGCGTCGGCACAGATCGAGCGCGGCGTGGCACTGTCGCGCGGTCTGCATCGGCACGTCGGTGGCGTGCCGGTAGCCGGCCTGCAGCGCGGCAGTGCGCGCAGCCTGCTGCTCGGGAGTGTCTTTCGGCATGCGCAGCGCGTCCATGACGCCGTTGAAGGCCTGCGTGTCCTCGTCCACGGCGGCGAGGAGGGCGTCCTTCACCGCCTGCGCCTCGGAGGCGAGCGCGTCGAGCTCGTCGTACCGCTCGGCGAACTCGGCCTTGCCCGCCGACAGGTTGGCGACCATCGCGGCGAGCGCCGCACCGATCGAACCGGCGAGCGCCGCGATCGAGCCGCCGCCGGGGGCGGGGGTGTCACGCGAGACTTCGTCCACGAAGCCCGCGACGGTACTCGTGACGAGCGGCCCGGAGGCCTTCGGCAGGCCGAGCACCTTCTTCTCGGTGTCGAAGGGCGCGACGTCGCGCAGCCCCATCGCCTGCACCGCGGTCTCGACGATGTCGCCGACCGGGATGCCGGTGGACTTCTTCATGCGGCGCAGGTACCAGCGACCGGATTCGAGCATCGCGTCATACGGCACCACGCCGACGATCTCCGATCCGGTGACGGGAATGCCGCGCGCCGCCGCTTCTTCGCGCGCCGCCTCGAGCACGGCGTGCGCCGATGCGACCTTGTAGTCGGTCAGGTTGATCGAGATCTGCGCCTTGCGGTACTTCTCGACCACCCAGCCGACCGCCTTCACGTGCGTGAAGCGGCCGTCGGCATACGCCGTCTTGCCCTCGACCTCGCCCGGCTTGTAGCCGAGCGCGCGGTAGCGCGCGTCGAGGTCCTTGCCGTGCGCGTCCTTGTAGTGGGCGGAGAGGGAGGCCCAATCCTTCGCCACGTGCTCGCACGCACCGCAGGGGTAGGCGCCCTTGGCGAACGTGATCGCCTCGCCCTTGTAGTAGAACGGAATCACGTTGCCGCGGCGCAGGTGGCGGCCGCGCTCGCGCAGGTTGTAGGCGATGTCGTCCGCGTAGCGCTTGTCGGTGGTCGCGAGGTTGACGTTGTAGGCGATCAGGAACTCGCGCGCGCCGACGATGTACGCGCCGGTGCGCGGGTTGTGCTTCGCGGGCCCGAAGTCGGGCTTCCACGCGGGGTCGGCGAGCTTCTTCTCGAGGCCCTCGTATTCGCCGGCGCGCACTACGGCGAGGTTTCGGCGCTGGGGCGTCGCGGCGGCCTTCTCGTAGAGGTAGACCGGGATGCCGGCTTCGCCGAGGCGCCGCCCGGCCTCGCGCGCGAGCTGCACGCAGTCGTCCATCGTCACGCCGGCCACCGGCACGAACGGGCAGACGTCCATCGCGCCCATGCGAGCGTGGCTGCCGTGGTGCTTCGCCATGTCGATCAGCTCCGCGGCCTTGCGGCCGGCGCGTACCGCGGCCTCGACCACGGCGTCGGGCGTTCCGACGAAGGTGACCACGGTGCGGTTGGTGTCCTCGCCCGGGTCTACGTCGAGCAGCGTGACGCCGCGCACGGCCTCGATCTCCGCCGTGATGGCCTTGATCACCGCGGGGTCGCGCCCCTCAGAGAAGTTGGGAACACACTCGACGATCTTCTGCATGCTTCGCTCCTGCGGAACCAGGCCGCTATGATAGCGGCATGGTCGACGTGCTCTGGACGAATGCGCGAATTGCCACGATGCGCGAAGGCGCCGCCCCGTGGGGGGCGATCGCGGATGGCGCGATCGCGGTCGAGGGCGATCGCATCGCATGGGTGGGCCCTCGCAGCGAGTGGACTGGCAAGGCCGCCGAGGAGCGCGACGCGCGCGGCGCGTGGATAACGCCCGGCTTCGTGGACTGCCACACCCACATCGTCTACGCCGGCAACCGCGCCAACGAGTTCGAGATGCGCCTGAATGGCGCGACCTACGAGGACATCGCCCGCGCCGGCGGTGGCATCGCGTCCACCGTGCGCGCCACGCGCGCCGCGAGCGAGGACGAGCTGCTGGCCAGCGCCCGGCGTCGCCTGGCGGACCTGGTGGACGAGGGCGTCACCACGCTCGAGGTGAAGTCAGGCTACGGCCTGGACGTCGATACAGAAGCGCGCATGCTCCGGGTCGGGCGCCGGCTCGCCTCGGACGCGCCGGTGACGATCCGGACCACGTTCCTCGGCGCCCATGCGCTGGCGCCGGAGTACCCGGGCCGCAAGGACGACTACATCGACTTCGTCTGCCGCACCGCGCTGCCCGCGATCGCGAAGGAGGGGCTCGCGGACGCGGTCGACGCCTTCTGCGAGGACATCGGCTTCACGCAGGAGCAGACCTCGCGCGTGTTCGACGCCGCCCGGGCGCTCGGGCTGCCGGTGAAGCTGCACGCCGACCAGCGCTGCGAATACGGCGGCGCGGCCCTCGCCGCCAGGCACGGCGCGCTCTCTGCGGACCACGTCGAGTTCGCGAGCGAAGAAGGCGCGCGGCAGATGGGGCTCGCCGGCACGGTGGCGGTGCTGCTGCCGGGCGCGTTCTACTTCCTGCGCGAGACGAAGCTGCCGCCGATCGAGGCCTTCCGCAAGCACGGCACGGCGATGGCGCTGGCGACCGATTGCAATCCCGGCTCTTCGCCCGTGACCTCGATGCTGCTGATGCTCAACATGGCCTGCACGCTGTTCCGGCTGACGCCGGAGGAGGCGCTGGCGGGAGTGACGCGCAACGGCGCGCGCGCGCTGGGCCTGCAGGCGACGCACGGCACGCTGGAGGAAGGCAAATGCGCCGACTTCGTGCTCTGGGACGTCGCCAGCCCGGCGGAACTCGCCTACGCCATCGGCGCGAATCCTCGCGTCGCGACCGTTCAGGCGGGCCGAGCGACTTCGAGGTAGGTCTCGACCAGCGCCCGCACGTGCGGGCGCACCTTGCGCGCAAGCGATTCGCGGAACGAGAACGTCGGATCGGCCTCGTCCATGTAGGTGCAGCGCGTGAGTTCCAGCTGCACCGCCTGCACGCCCTCGGCCGGACGCCCGTAGTGCCGCGTGATGTAGCCGCCGACGAAGCGCTTGTCCAGCACCGCGGTGTAGCACTTCGCCTTCGAGGCCACCGCGAGCAGTTTCTCGCCGACGCCCGGCCGGCAGGCGGCGCCGCGATTGGTGCCGAGGTTGAAGTCCCAGAGCCTGCCCTCGAAGAAGCGCGGCAGGACCGACGGGATCGAGTGCGCCTCCCAGAGAAGCGCATAGCCGTGCTTCGCCTTCAGTCGCGCCAGTTCCTCAGCGAGCTTGGCGTGGTACGGCCTCCAGTAGCGTTCGGTACGCTCGGCGATCTCGTCGGGCGTCGGCTCGCAGCCGGGCGAGTAGACCTGCTCGCGGTTGCCGGTGTCGATGGGGCACAGCGACGTGGTGTCCTGGCCCGGGTAGAGGTTGACGTCCTCCGGCGGCCGGTTCAGGTCGATCACGTACCGCGAGTGCGTCGCCATCAGGCTGGAGGCGCCGATCTCGTCGAGGAAGGTGTACAGCAGGTCGAGGTGCCAGTCGGTGTCGGCGACGCGGCGCGCGGCGACCGTCATCGGCCGGCGCAGGTCCTCGGGGATGTAGGTGCCGAGGTGCGGGATCGAGACCAGCAGCGGCACGCGACCCGCCTTGAAACGATAGAGGTCCATCGTTAGCCCCCCGAGGGCAGCAGTTCGGCTGCGTGGTGGTTGAAGGCGCCGGCCAGCACCAGCGCCTTGATCGCCTCGATGTCCGGCGCGAAGTGGCGGTCCTTGTCGTAGAAGGGCACGCGCGCGCGGATCTCGGCCATCGCCTCCTGCAGCGCGGGCGAGGTCTTGCGCGGCTTGCGGAAGTCCACGCCTTGCGCGGCGGCGAGCAGTTCCACGGCGACGATCCCCGCGGTGTTGTCGGCCATGTCGCCGAGGCGCCGCGCGGCGAAGGTCGCCATGCTGACGTGGTCCTCCTGGTTCGCGGAGGTCGGCAGGCTGTCCACGCTCGCCGGATGGGCGAGGGTCTTGTTCTCGCTCCCCAGCGCCGCGGCGGTGACCTGCGCGATCATGAAGCCGGAGTTCAGCCCGCCGTGCTCGACGAGGAAGTGCGGCAGTCGGCTGATCGCGCCGTCGATGAGGAGCGCGATGCGCCGCTCCGACAGCGCGCCGATCTCGGCGCAGGCGAGCGCAAGCGTGTCGGCGGCGAGCGCCACGGGCTCGGCGTGGAAGTTGCCGCCCGAGAGCACCTCGCCGGTGCCGGGAAAAACGAGCGGATTGTCCGAGACGCCATTCGCCTCGACGGCGAGCGTCGCGGACGCGCCGCGCATGATGTCGAGGCACGCGCCCATCACCTGCGGCTGGCAGCGCAGCGAATACGGGTCCTGCACGCGGTCGTCGCCCTTCAGGTGCGAAGCGCGGATCTCGCTGCCTGCGAGGAGGCGCCGGTACGCCGCCGCGACCGCGATCTGTCCGGCATGGCCGCGCACTTCGTGGATGCGCGGGTCGAAGGGCGTGTCGCTGCCCATCGCGGCATCCACCGACAGCGCGCCCGAGACCACCGCCGCGGCGAAGACGTTCTCGATGGCGAACAGCCCCGACAACGCGAGTGCAGTGGAGACCTGCGTGCCGTTCAGCAGCGCGAGGCCTTCCTTGGGCGCGAACGTCATCGGCATCAGCGCCATCGCGAGATGGGCGAGGGGCGCGAGGTCGCCCGAGGCACCCACCGAGCCCTTGGACGGGATCTTCGGCAGGCGCCCCTCGTTATGGAGCGCGAGCAGCTTCTCGATCGTGCCCTTGCGCACGCCGGAGCGGCCGCGCGCGAGGCTGGCCACCTTCAAGGCGATCACGAGCCGCACGACATCGTCGGCGAGCGGAGGCCCTACGCCGGCGGCATGCGACAGGACGATGTTCTCCTGCAGGTGCGCGAGCTCCGCGCGCTCGATCTTCGTCTGCGCGAGCTTGCCGAACCCCGTGTTGATGCCGTAGGCGGGATCGCCCTTCTCGACGATGCGCTCGATGGTAGCGACCGCGGCTTCGAGCTCTGGCAGGCACGCCGGATCGAGTTCAAGCCGCGGGCCGCGGGTGACGATGGCCCGCAGGTCCTGCAGCGCCAGCGGCGTGCGCCCGAGCTTCATCCGCGGATCATCGGCAGGTCGAGGCCCTGTTCCTTCGCGCAGGCGATCGCCTCCGCGTAGCCCGCGTCCGCGTGGCGCATCACGCCGGTGGCCGGATCGTTCCAGAGCACGCGCTCGATGCGCTTCGCGGCCGCCTCGGTGCCGTCGCAGACGATGACCATGCCGGCATGCTGCGAGTAGCCCATGCCGACGCCGCCGCCATGGTGCAGCGATACCCAGGTCGCGCCGCTCGAGATGTTTAGCATCGCGTTGAGGAGCGCCCAGTCGGACACCGCGTCCGAGCCGTCGCGCATCGACTCGGTCTCGCGGTTCGGGCTGGCCACCGAGCCGGAATCGAGGTGATCGCGGCCGATCACCACCGGCGCCTTCAGCTCGCCGGTGCGCACCATCTCGTTGAACGCGAGGCCGGCGCGGTGCCGCTCGCCGAGGCCGATCCAGCAGATGCGCGCCGGGAGGCCCTGGAAGTGGATGCGCTGGCCGGCCATGTCGAGCCACTGGTTCAGCATGCGGTCTTGCGGGAACAGCTCGCGCATCTTCGCGTCGGTCTTCGCGATGTCCTCGGGATCGCCGGACAGCGCCGCCCAGCGGAACGGCCCCTTGCCGCGGCAGAAGAGCGGCCTGATGTACGCCGGCACGAAGCCGGGGAAGTCGAACGCGTTCTTCACGCCGACGTCCTTCGCTTCCTGGCGGATGTTGTTGCCGTAGTCCACGCACGGGATGCCCATGGCCTGGAAGCCGAGGATCGCGCGCACGTGGTTCGCGATCGCCTCGCGCGCGGAGATCGCGACTTCGTCCGGATCCTTCTTGCGCAGGTCCTTCCAGCGATCGAGCGACCAGTGCTCGGGCAGGTAGCCGTTGGAGGGATCGTGCGCCGAGGTCTGGTCGGTGACGAGGGCAGGGCGGAACTGGGTCTGCTGCGCTCGCTTCAGCAGCTGCGGCACCAGTTCGGCGGCATTACCGAGCAGGCCGACGGAGATTGCCTTGCCTTCGCTGTGCGCCTTGCCGAGGATCGCCATCGCCTCGTCGATGGTCGCGGCCTTCGCGTCGAGGTAGCCGGTCTTCAATCGCATGTCGATGCGCGTCGGGTCGCACTCGACGGCGAGCATCGACGCGCCGGCCATCGTCGCCGCGAGCGGCTGCGCGCCGCCCATGCCGCCGAGGCCGCCGGTCAATATCCACTTGCCCTTCCAGTCGCCGCCGTAGTGCTGGCGGCCGGCTTCGGCGAAGGTCTCGTAGGTCCCCTGCACGATGCCCTGGCTGCCGATGTAGATCCAGGAGCCGGCCGTCATCTGGCCGTACATCATCAGGCCCTTGCGATCCAGCTCGTTGAAGTGCTCCCAGTTGGCCCATTTCGGCACCAGGTTGGAGTTCGCGATGAGCACTCGCGGTGCATCGGCGTGCGTGCGGAACACGCCCACCGGCTTGCCGGACTGCACGAGCAGCGTCTGGTCGGCCTCGAGCTTCCTCAGCGACGCGACGATCTGGTCGAAGCACTCCCAGTTGCGCGCGGCCTTGCCGATGCCGCCGTAGACGACGAGGTCTTCGGGGCGTTCGGCGACCTCGGGGTCGAGGTTGTTCATCAGCATGCGAAGCGGGGCTTCGGTGAGCCAGCTCTTCGCGGATAGTTGCGTGCCGCGCGGCGCGCGGACTGTTCTCGGTGCGCTCATGCCGTTATGCTAACGCCAACAGGAGACCCGCATGCGCTTCCTTCTCGCCGTCGTTTCGTTCTGCATCGCCTTCAGCGCCAGCGCGCAGGAGTGGCCCAACCGCGCGGTCCGGTTCGTCGTGCCGTGGCCGGCGGGCGGATTGAACGACCTGCTCGCGCGCCAGTTCAACGATCGCGTCGCGAAGGCGCTCGGCCAGCCGATCGTGAACGACTTCAAGGCGGGGGCGGGCGGGCGCATCGGCGTCGCGGATGTCGCGAAGGCTGCGCCGGACGGCTACACCATCGGCATGGGCAACCTCGGGCCGCTGACCATCTTCCCGAACC
Organism: uncultured Enterobacteriaceae bacterium; assembly: GCA_964617355.1. GTDB lineage: Bacteria > Pseudomonadota > Gammaproteobacteria > Burkholderiales > SG8-39 > CAZTDU01. The sequence continues at coordinate 379 of CAZTXP010000169.1, read as the reverse complement.
TCTACAAGAACCTGCCATACGACGCGAAGAAGGACCTGATCCCGGTGACCATGTTCGCCGCGTCTCCGCTCGCGCTGGTCGTCCCCGCGAATTCGCCGGCGAAGACGGTGAAGGACCTGATCGGCATGGCGAAGTCGCAGCCCGGCAAGCTGAACTACGCCTCGGTCGGCATCGGCACCGCACAGCACCTGATCTTCGAGATGTTCAAGAAGAAGGACGGCATCGACATGACGCACGTGCCGTACAAGGGCACCAACGAGTCGCTGCCGGCGATGTTCGACGGCCAGATCCACGCCATGTTCGACACCATGCCGCTGATGCTGCCGCAGCTGCGCGCGAACAAGATCCGCGCGATCGCGGTGACCACGCCCCAGCGCGT
>CAZTXP010000168.1:0-14716 GCA_964617355.1 uncultured Enterobacteriaceae bacterium | reverse complement strand
TGCCGTCGATGATGGTGCCGCAATTGATGTCCATGTCCTCTTCCTGGAACTGGAACATCTTCGTGTTGGTGGCGAGCTTGAGCGAAGGCGCGGGCTTGCAGCCGTACGCCGAACCTCGCCCGGTGGTGAAGCAGATCAGGTTCGCGCCGCCCGCGACCTGCCCGGTGGCCGACACGGGGTCGTAGCCCGGCGTGTCCATGTAGACGAAGCCGCGCTCGGTGACCGGCTCGGCGTACTCGAGCACCTGCACCAGGTTGGTGGTGCCGCCCTTGGCCACCGCGCCGAGCGACTTCTCGAGGATCGTCGTCAATCCGCCCGCCTTGTTGCCGGGCGACGGATTGTTGTTCATCTCCATGTCGTTCTTCGCGGTGTAGCGCTCCCACCACTGGATGCGCGCGACCAGCTTCTCGCCGACCGCGCGCGACACCGCGCGGCGCGTGAGCAGGTGCTCGGCGCCGTAGATCTCCGGCGTTTCCGAGAGGATCGCGGTGCCGCCGTGGCGCACGAGCAGGTCCACCGCGGCGCCCAGCGCGGGGTTCGCGCTGATGCCCGAGTAGCCGTCGGACCCGCCGCACTGCAAGCCGAGCACGAGGTGGCTCGCCGGCACCGGCTCGCGCTTCACCCTGTTCGCCTCGGGCAGGATGGCCTCGATGCGCGCGATGCCCTCGCGCACCGCCTTCATCGTGCCGCCCTTCTCCTGGATCGTGAAGGCGGCCATGGTGTCGCTGCGCTTGAGTTGATGCACCGACAGGAGGTTGTTGATCTGGTTCGCCTCGCAGCCGAGGCCGACCACTTGCGTGGCGAAGAAGTTCGGGTGGCGCGCGTAGCCCGCCATCGTGCGGCGCAGGACGTCGATCCCCTCGCCTTCGCTCGCCATGCCGCAGCCGGTCTTGTGCGTCAGCGCGACGACGCCGTCCACGTTCGGGTAGGCGTCGAGGCGGTTCTCGAAATGGCGCGCGATCATCTTCGCCACCGTCGCCGAGCAGTTCACGCTGGTGAGGATGCCGATGTAGTTGCGCGTCGCCACGCGACCGTCGGCACGCCGGATGCCCATGAAGGTCGCCGGATCCTTCGCGAATTCGGTGGGCTTCACGCCTTCGCAGTAGGCGTAGTCGCGGTCGAAGTCGCCCATCGCGAGGTTGTGCACGTGCACGTGCTCGCCCTGGGGAATGTCGACCGTCGCGAAGCCGATCACCTGGTTGTAGCGGCGCACCGGCTTGCCGGAGGCGACGGCACGCACCGCGAGCTTGTGGCCGGCGGGGATGCGCGAGGCCGCGCGCACGTTCTCCTTCGCGACCAGCGTGCCGGCGGGGATCTCCACCCTAGCGATGACGACGTCGTCGTCGGGGTGCAGTCGGATGGTCAGGTCGGCGGCTTGCAGCATCGGCGGTCTCCTCGCGGCGGCGCCGGAAACGATAGCAGGTTTGCCGGCATCGCCGCGATCGCGCCGCTCAGCAGCCGGGTTCGTCGTCGTCCTCGACGCCCTCCTCGATGACGTGGTGCTCGTCGATCCAGATCCATTTTCCCCTGTACAGGCGGAATGCACGGCTGCCGGCCCCGGCGTCGCCCTCGAAGCGCATGCGCAGCACGCCGTGCGAAGGCGACCAGCTCGCACTGGTCGCGAACTCCGCGTGGTCCGCCATGCGGTGGTCGCGGTCGAGGTAGCGGTAGTTGGCGATGAAGCCGTTGCGGTCGAGCGCGTTGCTTTCCTCGCGCACGCGGGATCCGTCGTGCAGCGTGAAGCGCTCGAGGAACGGGAAGCCGACGCGCTGCGAGGCGTGCCGGATGCTGGACTCGCCGCAGAAGAGCGTCTGCCATGCGGCGACGAAGTCGGCGGGGTTCGGCGCGAGGTGGTATTCGACCAGCGCCTCCAGTCGGGCGCGACCTTCCGGCCCGCAGGGGTCGAAGGCCGACTCCGATTGCGCGAATGCCGCGGGGGCGGCGGCGAGGGCGGCCGCCGCGACCAGGGTGCGAAGGGGGGATGCGTTCATGGGGTGTTCCTCTCGTGGTGTCGCGCCGACGATCGGCGCGATGGAGGCAACACTGGAACCGCGCCGCGCCGAAGGTCTCCCTGGCGCGGGGCGAAGCGGCGGCGGATCGTGGCGAACCCGTGGCGCGCGGCCCGCGGCGTGACGAAAGTCTCAGCGCCGGCGGAAGAGGAGGTCGCGCACCTCGTGGCCGAGCTTCACGCCGCGGTTCTCGAACTTCGTCAGCGGCCGGCTCGCGGGGCGCGGGGCGTAGGCCTCCGCGGTGTTCTCGAGCAGAGGCTCTGCCGACAGCACGGCGAGCATGTGCTCGGCGTACTCGGGCCAGTCGGTGGCCGCGTGGAAGAGGCCGCCCGGCGCGAGCTTGCGCGCGACGAGCGCGGCGAACGCCGGCTGCAGGATGCGCCGCTTGTGGTGGCGCTTCTTCGGCCACGGGTCGGGGAAGTAAAGGTGCAGGCCGGCGAGGTTGCCGTCGCCGATCATGTGCGTCAGCACTTCGATCGCGTCGTGCCGGATCACGCGCAGGTTCGAGAGGCCCATGGCCTCGATCTTCTTCAGCAGCGCGCCGACGCCCGGCAGGTGGACCTCGATCGCGACGTAGTCGGTTCCGGGATGCGCGCCCGCGATCGCGGCGGTGGTCTCGCCCATGCCCGAGCCGACCTCGACGACGAGCGGCGCGTCGCGGCCGAAGACCTTGCGGGCGTCGATCGGCGCGGGCGAATACTCGAGCGCGAAGCGCGGCGCGAGTTCCGCCATCGCGCGCTCCTGCGCCGGGGTGACGCGACCCTGGCGCAGTACGTAGCTGCGGATCGGGCGATGCGGCGGGCCGGACTCCGGCGGGACGCCTTCGCTCAAGCGGCCTTCGGCTGCGAAGCGGCGATCTTGCCTTCTACGGGCGAAGAGGGCGAGGCCGAGTAGAGCTTCTTCGGCATGCGGCCGGCGAGGTAGGCCTCGCGCCCGGCCTCGACGCCGAGCTTCATCGCGCGCGCCATGCGGATCGGGTCGCTCGCCTTGGCGATCGCGGTGTTCATCAGCACGCCGTCGCAACCGAGTTCCATCGCGATCGCCGCGTCGGACGCGGTGCCTACGCCGGCGTCGACGATCACCGGCAGCTTCACCGCGTCGATCACGAGCTGCACGTTCCACGGGTTCAGGATGCCCATGCCCGAGCCGATCAGCGAGGCGAGCGGCATGATGGCGACGCAGCCGATGTCTTCCAGCATCTTCGCCTGGATCGGGTCGTCGGAGCAGTACACCATGACCTGGAAGCCGTCCTTGACGAGCGTCCTGGCCGCGTCGAGCGTCTCCGGCATGTTGGGGTAGAGCGTGTGCGCGTCGCCGAGCACCTCGAGCTTCACCAGCGCGTGGCCGTCGAGCAACTCGCGCGCGAGGCGCAGCGTGCGCACCGCGTCCTGCGCGTTGTAGCAGCCCGCGGTGTTCGGCAGGTAGGTGAACTTAGACGGCGGCACCGCGTCGAGCAGGCTCGGCTCGCCCTTGGTCTGGCCGATGTTGGTGCGGCGGATCGCCACGGTCACGATCTCGCAGCCCGAGGCGTCGAGCGCGGCGCGCGTTTCGGCGAAGTCCTTGTACTTGCCGGTGCCGACGAGCAGTCGCGAGGCGTACTCGCGGCCGGCGATGACGAGCGGATCCTTCATGGGGCGGCCTCCTTCAGGCGGCGGTGACGACCGGTTCGTTGCGCACCGGGAAGTTCACCGAGTTGGCGATGAAGCACTGCGCGTGCGCCTTCTCGTGCAGCGCGAGCGCCTCGGCGACGCGATCCGCGCCCTCGACCGTCACGACGGGCTTGAGCAGCGCCTCCACCATGCGCATCTTGCCGTCCTTCATGCCGAGCGTGCCCGTGATGGTGTCCGAGTACGACGTCACCCGGATGCCGGCGCGCGCGCAGATCGAGAGATAGGTCAGCAGGTGGCAGGCAGAGAGCGACTCGAGGATCAGGTCCTCGGGGCTGTGGCGCGCGTCCGAGCCCTTGAACACCGAGGGCGCCGAGCCGGCGACGACCGGCTTGCCGGCGGTGCGGATCTCGAAGTCGCGCGAATAGGAGGCGGCATCGGCGCCGGGGCCGCCGGTCCAGGCGAGTTGCGCGACGAAGCGGTGCTCGGCCACGCTCAGCCTCCCCCGACGGCGACGACGATCTCGAGCCGGTCGCCGTCGGCGACCAGCGTGTCGGCATGCGCGCTCTTCGGAACGATCTCGCCGTTCCTCTCGACCGCGATCTTGCGGCCCGCGAGCGCGAGTTCCTCGAGCAGCCGCGCGACCGCGAGGGGCTGCGCGAAGCGGTGCTCGGCGCCGTTGACGGTGACGTGGATCATGGGGCGAATGATACAATTTCGCCCCTCGCAGCGGGTGTCGTCTAATGGCAAGACAACAGCTTCCCAAGCTGTGAACGAGGGTTCGATTCCCTTCACCCGCTCCAGTTTCCCGGCACGTCGAAGGTTTCCGGCGCGTTGCCCGCAAGCCGTCTTTCCAGCATGCGTTCGTAGGCGCTTTCCAGCGCGCGCGCGTAGTCGCGCGTGACGAACGGCGGGCGCGTGCGCCGCGCCTGCGCCAGCCGTTCCCGGATCGAGTGCAGGCGTTGCGGGTCTCTCGCGCAAGCCAGCGCGCGCGCTTCGTAGTCCGCGAGGCTGCCGGCCACGAGCTCATCCAGGCCGGCGGCGCGCACGAGGCTTTCGGCCACTCGCCCCGCGAATTGCGGCGACGGCCAGGTCAGCACGGGCACGTCGGCGGCGAGGGCATCGCTTGCGGTGGTGTGCGCGTTGCAGGTGTGGGTATCGAGGAACAGGTCGGCGAGTCGCGTGCGGGCGAGGTGCTCCGGCTTCGCGATCCACGGCGCGAACACGAGGCGGGCGGGCGACAGGCCCTCGCGCTCTGCGAGGGTGCGCAGCACGGCCTTCGCCGCGTCGTTGGTGTCGAGCAGCCAGAGCACGCTACCGGGCACCGCGGCGAGCAGGCGCATCCACGTTGCGGCGACGTCGGGTGCGAACTTGAACGACTGGTTGAAGCTGCAGAAGACGAATCCCTCCGCGGGCAGGCCGCACTCGGCGCGCGACGGAATGCGTGCCGCGACCGGCTGGCGATCGTCCTGCGCGAGGTAGCAACCGGGCAGCCGCGCGAGCGCCTCGCCGAAGACTCCGGCATCGGGCGCCACGACGCGGTCGGCGACGAGGTAGTCGATGAACGGCGCATGGAGCGAGCCCGGGTAGCCGAGGAAATGCACTTGCACGGCTGCGGGCCGCACCGCCAGCACCTCCATGCGGTCGTCGTTCGTGTAGCCCTTCATGTCGACGAGGATGTCCGGCGCATCCGCTGCGATGTGTCGCGCAACCGCCGCGCTATCGGTACCGGGCAGGTCGTCGAAGCGATCGAACGCGGCCACGAGGCGTCGGCGCATCGCACTGCCATCGTCGCGTCCCGTGGAGTAGGCATGCACTTCGAAGCGCGCGCGATCGTGCTGCTCGAAGAGCCCGGCGGCGAGGTGCGCGGTGGCGTGCTCGCGGAAGTCGGACGACAGGTAGCCGATCCGGATGCGGCTGCGCTGCTGCGCCGGCGCGATCGCGGGCCGCGGCAGCGTCGCTGCGCGTTGCGCGATGCGCCGCGCGTGCTGGAGCGCGACCTCGCGCCGAAGCGCCTCGGGCAGATCGAGGAGCAGCGACGTCCAGGGATCGAGCGCGCGCGTCCACTCCTCGGCCGGGCGCTCGGCGGCGCGCTGCACGATGCGCTGCGTGGCTTGCGCCACGCGCGACCAGTCGCAGGTGTCGAGCAGGGGCTTCACCAGCATCGCCTCGACCTCCGGCAGGTCGGGGCGCAGTTCGCGCGCGGCGTCGAGCGCCTTGATCGCGTCCGCGGGGTGCCCCGCGGCGATGCAGGCGCGTGCATGGGCGATGCGGTAGCCGGCGTTGCGCGGTTCCTGCTCGCAAGCCTGGCTCAGCGCCTCTTGCGCTTCCTGCGAGCGACCCTCGCCGCCCAGGCGCGAGCCCAGCTGGAACAGCGCCTCGGCCGAGGGCGCGGGGGCGCGATCGCCGCCGCGCAACAGGTCGCGCAGCAGCTTCAGCAGCATGGCATCCGCTCACGCATGGGCGTCGGGACTATACGCGATGGCCCGTGCCGGTTTGCGCCCGCGCTTTACGAGCCCCGCGCTCCTGTCCTATCGTCGCGGCATGAATCCGATCGACAAGCGCCTGTTCACCGACGCGATGCGCCTCGCCGCGACCGCGGTGTCCGTGATCACCACCGACGGCGCCGGCGGCCGCTTCGGCGTGACCGTCAGTTCCTTCTGCACCGCGACGGCCGACCCGCCGCAGATGCTCGCCTGCCTGTACGCCAAGGCGCCGACGCCCCCGGCGCTGCGCGCGAACGGCGTGTTCTGCGTCAACGTGCTGGAGCGCGGCCAGCGCCACGTCGCCGACAGCTTCGCCGGCCGCATCCCGCAGTGGCGCGACGATCGCTTCGCCTGCGACCGCTGGACGCGCCTCGCGACCGGCGCCCCGGTGCTCGAGGGTGCGATGATCGCCCTCGATTGCCGCCTGACGAACGCGCTGGAACTCTCGACGCACATCGTGTTCGTCGGCGAGGTCGTGGCGCTCGCGTCCTCCGGCGGCACGCCGCTGATCTACGCCGACCAGGGCTACCAGCGCCTCGCCGACCCCGGCGTGCCCGACGTCGACACCCTGCAGCTCTAGGAGCCTCGCCATGACCTTCTCGATCCTCGCGCGCTGCCCGGACTCCGGCCGCTTCGGCATCGTCGTCTCGTCCTCGAGCATCGCCGTCCCGGCGCGCTGCGGGCGCTGGGCGCGTGCCGGCGTCGGCGCCGTGGCCACGCAGAACATCACCGACCCGACGCTAGGCGCGCTCGGCCTCGACCTGCTCGAGCGCGGCTACGGCGCGCAGGGCGCGCTCGACGAGTTGCTCGAATCGCGGCCGTACATGGAATTCCGCCAGCTCGCGGTGCTCGATCGCGACGGCGGCACCGCCTACTACACCGGCGCGAAGACGCTCGGCGTGCACGCGATGGCGCGCGGCGAGGGCTGCATCGCCTGCGGCAACCTGCTCGCGGGAGATGGCGTGCCGCTGGCGATGGTCGACGCCTACCTCGCGGCGCGCAAGGAGCCCTTCCCGTTGCGGTTGATGGCTGCACTGAAGGGCGCGATGAAGGCGGGCGGCGAGGCGGGCCCGGTGCGCTCGGCCGGGCTCTACGTCGTCGACCGCCACGCGTGGCCGATCGCCGACCTGCGCGTCGACTGGCACGACGAGCCGATCGCCGAGCTCGAGCGCGTGCTCGGCGTCTACCTGCCGCAGATGAACGACTACGTGCAGCGCGCCGTCGACCCGACGAAGGCGCCGGGCTACGGCGTGCCGGGGGAGAAATGAGCATGCGCGCGTATTTCCTGAACGGCCCGAACGCCAATCTCTACGGCCACACCTCGAAGGACGTCTATGGTGCCGAGACCTTCGAGCAGCTCGGGCGCCGCTGCCGCGCGACGGCGAAGAAGCTCGGCATCGCGCTCGAGTTCCGCCAGACCAACGCCGAGGGAGAACTCGTCGACTGGATCCAGGAGGCGATGAAGGAGGCCGACGGCCTGATCATCAACGGCGCGGGGCTCACGTACACGTCGATCGCGGTGCTCGACGCGCTGCTCGCGTTCCCCGGGCCGATCGTCGAGGTGCACATGTCGAACATCTATCGCCGCGAGCCGTTCCGGCACCACTCCTACATCTCGAAGGCGGCCACCGGCATCGTCGCCGGCCTGGGCGCGGAGGGCTACGAACTGGCGATCGAGGCCATGAGGCGCCTGCTGAAGACGAAGGCGGGGAAGTAGCGTGGCGCTCCTCTTCTACAGCCAGTTCGACGATCCGGCGGAGTGGTCCGGCCACCTGCGCCGGCTGATGCCCGACCTCGAGGTGCGCGTGTGGCCCGATGTTGGCGACCCGGCGAAGATCGAGGCGGCGCTGGTGTGGAAGGCGCCGCCGGGCGAGCTCGCGAAGTACCCGAACCTGAAGCTGATCGTGAACCTCGGCGCGGGGGTCGATGCGATCGTCGCGGACCGCACGATCCCGGCGCACATCCCGATCACGCGCATCGCCGATCCGGAGATGAGCCGCATGATGGCGCAGTTCGTGCTGCTCGCGGTGCTGCGCCACCACCGCAACCTCGTCGCCTTCGAGCGCGCGCAGCGCGAGCGGCGCTGGCACTACGTCCATCCGAAGGAGACGCGCGAGACCACCGTCGGCATCATGGGCCTCGGCCACCTCGGCGCGGTCGCCGCTGCCGAGCTCGTGCGGCAGGGCTTCACGGTGCGCGGCTGGTCGCGCACGCCGAAGTCGGTGGAGGGCGTGGCGACCTTCCACGGCCCGGACCAGCTCGCGGACTTCCTCGACGGCGTCGGCGTGCTCGTCGTGATGCTGCCGTACACGAAGGAGACCGACGGCCTGGTCGGCAAGGCGGTGTTCGATCGCCTGCCGCAGGGCGCCTGCTTCGTCAGCGTCGGGCGCGGCAGGACGGTCGACGAGGACGCGCTGGTCGCCGCGCTGCGCTCGGGCCGGATCGCCGAGGCCACGCTGGACGTGTTCCGCGAGGAGCCGCTGCGGCCCGACCACGCGCTCTACGGCTTCGAGCAGGTCCTCGTCACCCCGCACCTCGCGAGCGTCGCGATCCCGCGCTCGGCGGCGGAGCAGGTGGTCGACAACATCCGCAGGGCGCGGGAAGGGCGGCCGCTTCAGAATAGAATAGAGCCTTCTCGCGGATATTGAGCATGGCATCGACCCTTCTGGTGATGACCCTCAACGAGATCGAGGGCATGAAGGCGATCATGCCTCGCATCCGGAGGGAGTGGTGCGACCAGATCCTGGTCGTCGACGGCGGATCCACCGACGGCACGGTCGAGTGGGCGAAGGAGGCCGGCTACGAGGTCTACGTGCAGAAGCAGCGCGGCTTCCGGCACGCCTACTGCGAGGCGATGCCGCTCGTGCGCGGCGACGTGATGCTCACGTTCAGCCCCGATGGCAACTCGGTGCCCGAGCTGATCCCGGACCTGCTCGCGAAGATGCGCGAGGGCTACGACATGGTGATCGCCTCGCGCTACCTCGGAGACGCGAAGAGCGACGACGACGACATCGTCACCGCGTTCGGCAACTGGCTGTTCACCCGCACGGTCAACCTGCTGCACGGCGGCCGCTACACCGACGTGATGGTGATCTATCGCGCCTATCGGACGGCGCTGGTGCGCGAGCTCGAGCTCGACACCGACGACGCCTACACGATGGTGGAGCGGCTGTACCGCACCAAGATCAGCTGGGAGCCGCTGCTCTCGGTGCGCGCCGCCAAGCGGCGCCTGAAGATCACCGAGATCCCGGGCGACGAGCCGCCCCGCATCGGCGGCGAGAGGAAGCTCCAGGTGCTGAAGTGGGGCGCGGCGTACTACACGCAGTTCATCCGGGAAGTGTTCCTCTGGAAATGAGCGGTCGGCACGGTCCGCGCCTGATCCCGCGGCGCTGGCTCGCCGGGCTCGCCGCGACGGCCGTGCTGGCGCTGGTCGGCGCGTGGATGCTGTTCGCCCGCGGGCGCGTCCCGGTCGACGAGATGCTGGCCTTCCTGCGGGATCACCCGGTCGTCGCCCCGCTGGCCTTCGTCGGCATGTACGCGCTGCTCGTCGTGACGGTGCTCCCGACCCTGCCGCTGAACCTCGCCGCCGGCGTACTCTGGGGCGCGGTCCCGGGCACTGCGCTCACCGTCGCGGGCGCGAGCCTGGGCGCGCTGGTCGCGTTCTGGCTGTCGCGCCGGTTCTTCCACGAGCGCGTGAGGGAATTCGCCGCCGCGAACGAATGGCGCTGGATGGACGCGGCCATCGCCACGTCCGGATGGCGCATGGTCGTGTTCCTGCGCATCAATCCGGTGGTGCCCTTCGGGCCCGCGAACTGGCTGCTCGGCGTGACTTCGATTTCGCCGCGCGCCTACGCGATCGCGACCACGCTCGCGATCGTGCCGCCGGCGCTGCTGATCGCGTCCCTGGGCGCGTCGATGGGCGGCATCGTGCTGGACGGCGGCGGGCAGGAGGTGATGCGCAACGCGGTCTGGGCCGGCGTGGCGATGCTGGTGCTCGGCAGCCTGCGTTGGTGGGTCGGGCGCAGGGGCCGCACCACGGGTCGCTGAACGCATGAGCGTCGCCGCGCGCAGGCCATGGGCCTCGCATGCGATCTTCGCGGCGGGCGTGCTGCTGCTCGTCGCGTTGCGCTACGCGCTCGTCGACGGCTTCCACCTCCACGCGACCTTCATCCCGCACGACGACCAGCTCTACATCAAGCGCGCGTACTGGCTGCTGACCGACGGCACGCTCGGCCCGCTGGATGCGAGGACCTTCGTCAAGCTGCCGGGCTACTCCTTCTACCTGGCCGCGCTCGGGGCGCTGGGCCTCCCGTACCTGTCGTTCATGTTCTTCCTGCACGTGGGGTCCGGACTCTATGCGGCGACCGCGTTGCGCGGGCGAGGCCCCGGGGATGCCGTGATCCTCGCCGCGTTCGGGTTGTTCCTCTTCAATCCCGCGACGCTCGACATGGACTACTTCCGCGCGATGCGCGAGCCGCTGAACGTCGCGCTGATGACGCTCGGGGTCGGCGCGTCGCTGCGGCTCGTGCTTTCCGCGCGCGAACGGCGTCGCGACCTGGTCGCGCTCGCGATCCTCGCGGTGGCGGTCGCCGTCATGCCGCTGGTGCGCGAGGACGACGTGCTCGTGCTGGTGCTGCCCGTTCTTGCCGCGGCCGCCTGCTCCTGGTTCGCGCCGGGCATCGGCTGGCGCCGCTGCCTGGTCGTCGCGCTCGTGCCGCTCGCGGTGGCGGGCGCCGCGAATGCGGGCATGCGGGCCTGGATCGGGCAGGTCTACGGCGTGCCGCTGCTGCACGACTTCAGCGAAGGCGCCTTCCCGGAGCTCGTCGCGACGCTGCGCGCGGTGGAATCCGGGCGCGACAACCGGCACGTGATGATTTCGCAGGAGACGCTCGGCAAGGTCTTCGCGCAGGTGCCCGAGATGCAGGGCACGATTTCGCGCATCGCCAAGCCCGGCACCGGCAGCTATTCCTGCCAGCGCTTCCGGGTCTGCAGCGAATGGACCAACGGCTACTTCCCGTTCTGGCTCAAGGACGCCGTGTTCGACGCCGCGCCGTCCAGCGATCTCCTCGGATCCCAGGCCCGCTTGCGACAGCTTTCGGCGCGCATCCGCGAAGCCTGCGGCGACGGCCGCCTGTCCTGCAACGAGCCTCGCGGCGGGCTGATCCCGCGCATGGAACTGAAATGGACCCGCGTGCTGTTGCAGGAACTCGTCGGCACGGTCCGCATGACGCTGCGGCCCGAGTACGGCTCGCCCGGCAGCATCCCGCAATCGCCGCTCGACCATGAAACCACGCAGATGTACGTGACCGTGATCCACGGCAGCCTGGATCCCGCCTTCGTGCCGTCGACGTCGATGAAGGCGGGCGTTGCCGCGAGCGACCCGCAGGCGGGGCGCCGCGATCTCATCCGCCGGATCGCCAAGCTGTATCGTGCCTTCGCCTGGATGGTCGCGGTGGCGGGCTTGGCGGGCTTCCTCTACGTGGTGTACGCCGGCGGCCCGCGCCGTGCCGCGTCGGGCGAGACGGTCCTCGCGTCGATCGTCGTGCCGCTCGTCTGCCTCAAGGTCGCGGCGCTGACCTACGTGAGCGTGTACATGGGATACCTCGATCCGCGGGTGTTCGCATCGAGCCATTGCCTCCTGCTGCTGCTCGGCTTGCCGATGGCGCAGGGCGCGATCGCGGTCTATCGCGCGGACGCCTCGGCGCTGCGCAACCGGAGGGCGGCATGAAGAGAATGATCCGGACCCTGCTGGCGTGGCTGTCGCTCGCCGGGACGGTCTTCGTCCAGCCGGTGCTGGCGGCGGACGCCGCGGGCATCCGCTTCGAAGTCCGCACGCAGCCCGGCGCAAGCCGGCACGCGTGGCTGCTCGACTACCCGCCGTACCTCGCCGCCGCGCTCGAGAATGCCGGCGTGCGCCCGAGCAACGCGGCGCGCGTGCGCTTCGTCGATTCCCGGGCACTGTGGTTCCGCAACGCCGAGCTGCGCTTCGAGAACGCCGAGGGAGGGCTGCATCGATACCGGGTGCGGATGAAGTGGAACGTCGGCGTCGCCGACATCGACTACGACGTCAACGTCCTCGTCGACGCGCGCCAGCTTGCGCAGGACCGCGTGGAACTGGTCATCCAGCAATCCGGGACCAGCCTGCTGCCGACCGCGCTGGTCGACCTCATCGGCCTCAAGATCCAGAGCCTCGCCGCGCCGGAGGCGCAGGCGGTGGTCATGCGCTACCTCGACGGGCTTCCGCCCGGCCCGGACCACGCCGTTCGCCGCGAGCGCATCCTGATCGATTCCTACAACCTGCCGGGCGCGGCGGGCGGGTCGTGCAACCGCGAGCCCGGCGACGCCGAGCGCCTGCAGGACATGGGCTACTTCTTCGCCACCCTCGTCATCTGGATGATCGGGATGCCCGCGCTGTTCTTCTGGGCGCGGCGCCGTCGGGCGCGGCGGATGGCGGGCGGCTGACGCGGCGCGGCCGCGGCAGCGTCTCGACGATCTCCTCCCACGAGCGCGTGAAGAAGCGCTGCGTGAACTCCGCGAACGCGGCGACCGTCGGTCGTGGCGATGCGCGTTTGGGCCGCAGCGACACCGCCAGCGTCTTCGGCAGCGACTCCTCGATGGGCACTGCGGCGACGCGCTTGCCGTCGTAGGTCAGCGACTGGCGCGGGATCGCGTTCAGGATGGTGTAGCCGAGGCCGCGCGCGACGAGGCCGCGCGCCATCTCGTAGGTGTGCGCGCGATACGCGATCCGTGGCTCGATGCGCACCGAGCGGAAGAGCGACAGGAAGTAGTCGCGCGTATGCGGCAGGTCGAGCAGCACCATCGGCGCGTCGGCGAGCTCCTTCAGGCTGATGCGCCGGCGTCGCGCGCGCGGGTCGTCGGCGGCGACGACCACGCGGGGCGGCAGCTCGGCGAGCACCTCGGACTCGAACTCCTCGCCGAGGCCGTAGGCGTAGGTCATCGCCAGCTCGCAGCGTCCCTGCCGCAGGCGCTCGAGCAGTTCCTGCTGGTTGCCCTCCTCGAACGAGACGTGGATGCCCGGGTGCTGCGCGGCGAACTCGGAGAGCAGCGCCGGCAGCACGAAGGGCGCCAGCGTGACGAAGCAGCCGATGCGGATCTCGCCCGCGAGCCGGTCGCCCATGGTGTCGGCGAAGCGCTCGACCTCGTCGGCGTGGGCGAGGAGGTTGCGCGCCTGCACCAGGAACCGGTCTCCCGGCACGGTGAGCGCGAGCCCGCGCGACTGGCGGCGCAGGAAGAGCTTCACGCCGAGGTCGGCCTCCAGGCGCGAGATGGCCTCCGACAGCGAGGGCTGGGACACGTGCACGCGCGCCGCCGCGCCGGTGAGGCTGCCGGCCTCGGCGGCGGCGACGAAGTAGCGCAGGGTGCGCAGCGAGAGGCGCGCGGCCATGCCGCGCAATATATCGGATAAACCTATGCAGTTCCGTGGAAAAACGTAGTATCGCCGAAGATTGACCCGCGATAAGTTGCGGCCTTTCCGGTTTCTGATCCAGGGAGCAACGCATGCTGCGCACGGGACAGCAGTACAAGGACGGGCTGAAGGACGGCCGCGAGGTCTGGATGGACGGCGAACGGGTGAAGGAGATCACCACGCACGCGCACTTCAAGCCGATCGTCGACAAGAAGGCGCGGATGTACGACATCCAGTTCGACAAGAAATACGACGCGAACCTGTTCTCGTACCAGGACGGCGACCAGCGCAACGCGACCCTCCTCAAGCGCCCGACCGAGCAGCAGGACTGGTGGGACAAGTGGAACGCGCTCGACGCGTTCTTCAAGGACATCGGCGGCGTGATCACGCGCGTCGGCGACGAGACGATCGGCGAGATGTGGTCCCTCTTCGACGGCCGCGACGTGCTGAATCGCATCGACCCGCGCTTCGCCGAAAACATCGACCGCCACATCCAGCGCGTGCTGGTGGACGATGTGTTCCACGTCTCGGCGAACACCGACCCGAAGGGCGACCGCTCGCGCCGCCCGCAGGACCAGGACCCGGACATGATGTGCCACGTGGTCAAGGAGACCGACAAGGGCATCATCATCCGCGGCGCCAAGTACGAGACCGCCTCGGCCTACGCCGACCAGGCGTTCCTGAAGCCGACGGTGGGCGCGTGGACCGACGAGAAGCTCTCGGACTACGCGCTGGGCTGCATCGTGAAGATGGGCGCGCCCGGCGTGAAGCACATCTGCCGCACCGGCTTCGCGGGCCGCGGCAGCAAGGAGGACTACCCGCTGTCCAACGGCTACGACGAGGTCGACACGCTGCTCGTGCTCGACAACGTGCTGATCCCGTGGGAGGACGTGTTCTTCTACCGCTACACCGAGGGCGCGCGCTTCATCCGCAGCACGCTGCACCGCTATTCCGCGTTCCCGTTCGTGCTGCGCATCCTCTACACCGCCGACATGATGATCGGCGCCGCGATGTGGAACTGCAAGCAGACGGGCCTGGACAAGATGCAGTCGGTACGCGAGAAGCTCGCCGACCTTGCCTGCTACCGCGAGGGTATCCGCGCGCACCTGGCGGCCTCGATCGCGCTCGCCGAGAAGAGCCCCGGCGGCCTGCTGATGCCGAACCAGTCGATCCTCTACGCGGGACGCA
>CAZTXP010000167.1:0-5993 GCA_964617355.1 uncultured Enterobacteriaceae bacterium | reverse complement strand
ATCGCAGCCGCGCCTGCTGTACCAGGCCTCGCGCTGCCGCGACGGCTTCGTGATGCTGGCGCCGATCTCGCAGGGCAACTACGAGGACATGGTCCACGTGCTGGGCCGCGACGACCTGAAGGCCGATCCGCGCTTCGCGCCCGCGGGCGCGCGCGCCGCGAACTGGGACGCGCTGCTCGTCGAGATCGAGAAGTGGACCTCCACCCGCACCGTCGACGAGTGCGAGCGCGCGATGCGCGCCGGCGGCGTGCCGTGCTCGCGCTACCAGTCGGTGGCCGACGTGATGGCCTCGCCGTACGCGGCCGAGCGCGGGCTGTTCGAGACCGTGAAGGCCGGCAGCGCGACCATGCTGGCGCCGAACCCGCCGTTTCGCATGCAGGGCGCGCGTACCGCCGGCGGCGTGCCGGCGCTCGGCGAGCACGGCGCCGACGTGCTGGCGCGCCGGCTGGGCAAGGGCGCGGCCGAGATCGAGAGACTGCAGGCCTCGGGCGCGCTCTGCCGCGCGAAGAATTGAGGAGGAGGGAACCATGACCGTCATCCGCCATATCGTCGCCGCCGTGCTCGTCGCGGCGGTCCCGGCCGTCGCGCTCGCGCAGGCCTTCCCGTCGAAGCCGATCCGCATCCTCGTGCCGTATCCCGCCGGCGGCACCACCGACCTGATGGCGCGCGCGCTGCAGGAGCCGATGCAGAAGGCGCTCGGCCAGCCGGTGATCGTCGAGAACAAGGCCGGCGCCGCCGGCGGGATCGCGGCGCGCGAGGTCGCGCGCTCGGCGCCGGACGGACATACGCTGCTCTTCTCGAACAACGGCCCGAGCAGCACGACGCCGCTGCTGGTGAAGGACGCGGGCTACGACGGCGTGAAGGACTTCGCGCCGGTGTCGCAGGTGTCCTCGGCGCCGCTGTTCGCGATGGTGCACGCTTCCGTCCCCGCGAGCGACCTGAAGGGTTTCATCGACTACGCGAAGTCGCAGGATCTCGCCTACGCGAGCGCCGGCATCGGCTCGCTCGGCCACCTCGCGAGCGAGCTCTTCGCGCGCATGGCCGGCGTGAAGATGGTGCACATCCCGTACAAGGGCCAGGCGCCCACGGCGAACGCCCTGGTCACCGGCGAGGTGAAGGTGCTGATCACCACGTCCTCGGCCGCGATGAACAACTTCATCAAGGAAGGCAAGGTGAAGCTGCTCGGCGTGTCCACCCCCGAGCCGTCGCCGCTCGCCCCCGGGACGCCGACGATGGGCTCGGTGCTGAACGGCTACAAGGTGGAGATCTGGTTCGGCCTGCTCGCGCCCGCGGGGACGCCGGCCGACGCTGTCGGCAAGCTGAACGCGGCAGTGGCCGGCGCGCTCGCGCAGCCCGAGCTGCAGGCGCGCTTCCAGAACTTCGGCGTCATCGCCAAGGGCAGCACGCCGAAGCAGCTCGGCGACCTGATCGCCGACGAGGTGCCGCGCTGGGCGCAGGTGGTGCGCGAGGCGAGCATCAAGCCAGAGTAGGAGTAGCGCCGAACGACGCGCGGCCGCACAATGCCGGCCGATGTCGCCGCTCGCCGTCCTGTCGCTGATCTCCGTGGCCACGGTCGCCACGTCCTTCGTCTCGGGCGTGTTCGGCATGGCGGGCGGCATGATGCTGATGGGCGTGCTGCTCGCGTTGCTGCCGCTGCCGGCGGCGATGGTGATGCACGGCGTCGCGCAACTTGCGTCGAACGGCTCGCGCGCGATCATCCACCGCCGCGCCATCGACTGGCGCGTGTTCCGCGGCGGCGCGATGGGCACCGCGGCGACCTTCGCGGTGCTGATGGCGCTGCACGTCGTGGTGGCCAAGCCCGTGGCGCTGGTGGTCATGGGCCTGTCGCCCTTCGTCGCCTTCGCGCTGCCCAAGTCGTTCGCGCTGAACGTCGAGCGCCGCGGGCATTCGTTCGCCTGCGGGGTGTCGAGCACGCTGTTCTCGCTCACCGCGGGCGTCGCGGGGCCGATCCTCGACCTCTACTTCGCGCGCTCGGCGATGGGGCGGCACACGGTGGTGGCGACCAAGGCCGCGCTGCAGAGCCTCGGGCACCTCGCGAAGATCGCCTACTTCGGCGGCCTCGGCGCGTGGGAGGCGACCGGCCACACGCCGTGGTTCGCGGCGGTGCTGGTGGTGCTGGCCTTCGTCGGCACGCGCTCGTCGGGCAAGCTGCTCGAGAAGATCAGCGACGCCGCGTTCCGCCGCTGGACCAACCGCATCGTCATGAGCCTCGGCGTGTTCTACCTGTGCACCGGGATCGCCGGGCTGGTGCGCTGAGGTTCAGCGCAGGGCGTCGGCGAAGAACGCCGCCATCTCCTCTTCCACGGTGCTCGCGCGCCCGTCGCGCCGCGTGACCGCGCTCTCGCCCGGGTAGAAGTGGTTCGCGCCGGCGACTACGTGCGCGCCGGCGAGCAGGCCCTTCGATTCGAAGTGCGCGGCGATGCCGGCGAACGACGCGGTGACGTGCTCCAGGTCGTGCTCGCCGGAGACGAGCAGCGCCTTCGGCAGCCCCGGCTCGCCGGTGACGTAGCGCGCGAGGTCCTCCTCGCCCATGAAGCCCGACAGGCTGGCGACGCCGCGCACCGGGGCGCGCGCGCCGAACGCCACCATCAGCGCGGTGCGCGCGCCGGCCGAGAAGCCGCCGAGCGCGACCCGCGCGGGGTCGATGCCGAAGCGCGCGGCATTGCCGAGCACGAACGCGATCGCCTTCTCCATGTCGTCGCACGCCGCCTCGCTGCCGCCGACGAGCTGCTCGGTGGTGACGGGAGGCAGGCCCATGAGCTTGCGCACGTGGTTTACGCGCGCGTGCGGCATTCCCTTGTCGTTGGCGATGAGTGGCGTGTCGCCGGGGTGCGGGTCTTCCGGGATCAGCCGGTAGTCGATCGAGAACGCGACGTAGCCACGCGCGGCGAAGCGCGCGCAGTATTCCGCGATGGTGGTGTTCCGCTGGCCCTCCGCGTCCATGCGGTCGTGCTCGCGGGAGCCGCGATGCAGCGCGCCACCGAAGGCCATGACGAGTGCCGGGAGCGGGCCGCTCGCGCCGGTCGGCGCGTAGACGTCGAGCAGCAGCTCGCGCTCGCGCGGCGCGGCCGGATGGCCGACGATGCCGGCGCCGAAGCGCACGCCCCGCGTGATGCGGACGTCGTGCTTCATGGCCCGTCCACGGTGATCTTCGCTGCCTTGGCCACGCGGCCCCATTGCTCGACGTCCTGCTGGAAGCGCGCCGTCCACTGCTCGACCGTGAGCGGCGGCTCGATCGGCACCGAGCCACCGGAGACGATGCGCTCGCGGATGTCCGGCCGGCTGGTGGCCTTCACGAACGCGGCGTTCCAGCGCGCGGCGAGTGCGGGCGCAATCGTCGCCGGCGCGAACGCGGCGTGCCAGCCGACCGGGTCGAAGGGGATGCCGGATTCCACGAGCGTCGGCTTGTCGGGCAGCGCGTGGAAGCGCTTCGGCCCGGTGACCGCGATTGCCTTCACGCGCCCGCCCTTCACCTGCGGCGTCATCGACACCGCGTCGAGGATGCCGAAGGTGACGAGGCCGCCCAGCACGTCCGTGAGCGCCGCGGCGCTGCCCTTGTACGGCACGTGCGTCATCTTCAGGCCGGCCAGCTGGTTCATGCTCTCGCCGACCAGGTGCGAGGGCGTGGCATTGCCGAAGGAGGCGTAGGTGACCTTGTCGCCGTCGCGCTTCGCCAGTGCGACGAGGTCGGCCATCGTGTTGACGGGGCTGTCGTTCTTCGTCACCAGGATGAGGGGCACCTGCGCGATCAGCGCGATCGGCTTCAGGTCCTTCAGCGCGTCGAACGGGAGCTTCGAGTAGACCGACGGCACGATCGCGAGCGCGCCCGCGACCATCATCACGGTGTGGCCGTCCGGCGCGGCGCGCGACACCTCGAGCGAGCCGAGGATGCCGTTGCCGGCGCCCTTGTTCTCGACCACGACGGGCTGGCCGAGGTCTTCTCGCAGGGGCTCGGCGAGCAGGCGCGCCATGATGTCGGTGCCGCCGCCGGGCGGGCTGGCGACCACGATGCGCACCGGGCGCGAGGGGAAGTTCTGGGCCGCCGCGGGCAGGGCGGCGAGGGCAAGGGCGGAGAGGAGCAGGGCGCGGAGCATCATGCGCCGGAGTATAGGGCGACCCCGCAGTGCAGCACTTCCCTGTTCCGCAATGTGCGCGGGGCGGCATTGGATTCGGGCGGCATCGGCGCGACAATCCCCGCATGACCCTGCAACTCAACCCGCTCCATCCGGTGTTCGTCGCCGAAGCCTATGGCGTCGACATCCGGCAGCCGCTCTCGCGCGAGGCCGTGCGCGCCATCGACGACGCGATGGCCCGGTACGGCGTGCTCGTGTTCCGCAACCAGCCGCTGGACGAGGACCAGCAGGTCGCGTTCGCGCGCCAGTTCGGCAAGCTCGACGCCGGGCTGCGGAAGGCGCGCGGCGGCGCACATCGCTTCAAGTACGACGAGCTGCTCGACCTCTCGAACGTCGACGTCAACGGCAACGTGGTGCGCGACAACGCCTCGAAGATCGCGAGCAACGTCGCCAACGCGCTGTGGCACTCCGACAGTTCGTTCCAGAAGCCGGCCGCCAAGTACTCGATGCTGCACGCGGTGGTCGTGCCGCCCAAGGGCGGGCAGACGGAATACTGCGACCTGCGCGCCGCCTACGACGCGCTGCCGCAGGACCTGAAGGACGAGATCGCGAATCTCCGCTCCGAGCACTTCGCGTTCCATTCCCGCCTGTACATGGGCGACACCACGTACTCCGCAGAGCAGATGGCGAAGTTCCCGCCGGTCGAGTGGCCGCTGGTGCGCACGCACCCGGTCTCGGGCCGCAAGGTGCTGTGGGTCGGCGTTCATGCGACGCACATCCTCGGCCGCTCGGTGCCGGAGGGGCGGTTGCTGCTGATGGACCTCCTCGAGCACGCCACGCAGCGCCCATTCGTCTACCGCCACGAATGGCAGGTGGGCGACACCGTGATGTGGGACAACCGGTCGACGCTGCATCGCGGCCGGCGCTGGGACCTCTCGCAACGCCGCGAGATGCGCCGCACCACCACCGACGACGATGCGGTGTACGCGGAAGACGGCGCGGTCCACGCCGCGAGCGGCGTCGTGAACGCGAAGGCTGCCTGAGATGAGCGACACCCTGGACCTCCCGAAGATCGCCGCCGACCTCGACCGGCTGCTGAAGCTGCGCTCGATCCCGTTCGGCATGAAGCTCTTCAAGGACGCCGCGCAGATGGAGGCGATCCCGAAGATCCGCCGCCCCGGCGGCAGCATCCACACGCTCGACCAGGTGGTGGCGCAGGCTTCGCGCCTCGGCTGGACGGTGGGCGTCACCGCCGCCGACCTGAACAGCGACCAGTGCCGCTCGGTGGTCGGCCTCGGCGGGCAGGACGAGACCTGGTACTCCGGCCAGCACATGGTCGGCGTCTGGTACGCGACGCCGGCCGACGCCTCGGCGCACCAGAAGGCGATGCACACCGCGCCGCGCGAGTACGCCGCGCTCGCGGTGTCGCCGTTCGCCTCGGGCCGGCTCGACCCGCCGGACATCGCGCTCTTCTACGCCACGCCGGGCGCGATGATGTACTTCATCAACGGCCTGCAGTGGTCGGGCTACAAGCGCTTCGACTGGAGCGTGGTCGGCGAGTCGGCCTGCGCCGATTCCTGGGGCCGGGCCCTCAAGACCCGCGAGCCGAGCCTCTCGATCCCGTGCTTCGCCGAGCGCCGCTACGGCGGCGTGCTCGACGACGAGATGCTGATGGCGCTGCCGCCGGAGATATTGCCGCGCGCGATCGCGGGCATGGAGGCGCTGGCGAAGAACGGCTTCCGGTATCCCTTCCCCCAATACGGCATCCAGCAGGACGTGCGCGCCGGCATGGCGAGGAGCTATCCCGGCCGCAAGTAGAATCGGCAAGATGAAAATCAACGATCCGAAGGCCCTCGCGGGCATGACCGAGGCGTTCGAGCGCTACGAGCGCGCGCTGAT
>CAZTXP010000166.1:0-21242 GCA_964617355.1 uncultured Enterobacteriaceae bacterium | reverse complement strand
CAGGACCGCCGCCCGCGCTCGGCGCGCGTCGCGATCAGCGCCAAGGTGGTGGCCAACATGCTCACCTCGGTGGGCGTGGCGCGCGTGCTGACGATGGACCTGCACGCCGACCAGATCCAGGGCTTCTTCGACATGCCCGTGGACAACATCTACGCCGCGCCGGTGCTGCTCGGCGACGTCTGGAAGCAGCGCTACGACGACCTGATCGTGGTGTCGCCCGACGTCGGCGGCGTGGTGCGCGCGCGCGCGCTCGCCAAGCGCCTCGAGTCCGACCTCGCGATCATCGACAAGCGCCGCCCGAAGGCGAACGTCTCCGAGGTAATGAACATCATCGGCGAGGTCGACGGCCGCACCTGCGTGATCATGGACGACATGGTCGACACCGCGGGGACGCTATGCAAGGCCGCGCAGGTGCTGAAGGAAGAGGGCGCGAAGAAGGTCGTCGCGTACTGCACGCACCCGGTGCTGTCGGGCGGTGCGATCGATCGCATCGCCGCCTCGGACCTCGACGAACTCGTGGTCACCGACACCATCCCGCTGCGCGAGGACGCGCGCGCCTGCCGCAAGATCCGCCAGCTGTCGGTGGCGGGCCTGCTTGGCGAGACCATCCTGCGCATCTTCAACGAGGATTCGGTGAGTTCGTTGTTCATCGAGTAGATGCGCATCGAGTGAGGCTTTGTATTCCAACCCCCGGGCTCTGGTCGCGGAACCCGGGATACCTGAAAGGAGCAGTGCGATGAAATTCGAAATCGAAGCGCGCAAGCGCGAGGCGCAAGGTACGGGTGCGAGCCGCCGCCTTCGCCGCGCCGGGGCCGTTCCCGGCATCGTCTACGGGGGCGACAAGGCGCCCGTGAACCTGGAACTCAACCACAAGGAGCTGATGCAGAACATCTCGAACGAGAAGTTCCACGCATCGATCCTGACCCTGAAGGTCGACGGCGCCGTCGAGTCGGTGCTGCTGCGCGCCTTCAACATGCATCCGTGGAAGGCGCAGGTCCAGCACGTCGACTTCCAGCGCGTGTCGAAGGACAAGAAGATCCACATGAAGGTGCCGCTGCACTTCATCAACGCCGAGAGCTCGCCGGGCGTGAAGACGCAGGGCGGCCTCGTCAGCCACGTGATGAACGAGCTCAACGTCGTCTGCTTCCCGGACGACCTGCCGGAGTACATCGAGGTCGACCTCGGCCACATGTCGGTGGGCCACTCGGTGCACGTCAACGACCTGAAGCTCCCCAAGGGCGTCGAGGTCGTCACCGGCCGTGCCGACAACCCCGTGGTGGCCACCCTCACGGTACCGAAGCTGGTGTCCGAGGAAGACGAAGCCGCGGCGAGCGCCGCGACCCCGTCCGCCGCGGACGTGCCGACCACGGCGCAGGCCGCGCCGGAGAAGGCCGCCGAGGGCGACGCCAAGGGCGGCGACAAGAAAGACAAGAAGTAATCGCCGACAGGGGCGGCCGGGGCTCGCGCCCCCGCCGCCCTTCGTCCATTCGGAGCTTCCATGGCAGCCATCCGGCTCATCGTCGGCCTGGGCAACCCGGGCCGGGACTACGAACGCACGCGCCATAACGCGGGGTTCTGGTGCGTCGAGCGTTTCGCGCTCGCCAACGGCATCTCGCTGCGCAACGAGGCGAAGTACCAGGCCCTCGTCGGGCGCCACGGTCCGAGCGGCGCGTGGGTGGTGCTGCCGCAGACCTTCATGAACCTCTCCGGCAAGCCGGTCCAGATGCTGGCGGGCTTCTTCAAGATCCCGGCCGAGGAGATCCTCGTCGTGCACGACGAGCTCGACTTCCCGCCCGGCACCGCGAAGATGAAGCAGGGTGGTGGCATCGCGGGCCATAACGGGCTGCGCGACATCTCGCACCGCATCGGCAGCCACGACTACTGGCGCGTGCGCATCGGCATCGGCCACCCGGGCGACAAGAACGAAGTGCAGCACTACGTGCTGCAGAAGCCCAGCCCCGAGGACCGCGAGGCGATCGACGCCACGGTCGACAAGGCCGCGGGCGTGCTCCCCCTGTGCATCGCCGGCGACCTGCAGGGCGCGATGCTCAAGCTCCACACCAAGGAGAAGAAGTGAGCCTCAAGTGCGGCATCGTCGGGCTGCCGAACGTCGGCAAGTCCACGCTCTTCAACGCGCTCACCAAGGCGGGCATCGCGGCGGAGAACTATCCCTTCTGCACCATCGAGCCGAACGTCGGCATCGTCGAGGTGCCGGACCCGCGCCTGGCGAAGCTCGCCGACCTCGAGCATCCGCAGAAGCTGGTCCCCGCGGTCGTCGAGTTCGTCGACATCGCCGGCCTGGTCGCGGGCGCGTCGAAGGGCGAGGGCCTCGGCAACCAGTTCCTCGCCAATATCCGCGAGACCGACGCGATCGCGCACGTGGTGCGCGCCTTCGACGACCCGAACGTGATCCACGTCGCCGGCAAGGTCGACCCGGTCGCCGACATCGAGGTGATCAACACCGAGCTCGCGCTGGCGGACCTCGCGGCCTGCGAGAAGCAGATGCAGAAGTACGCCAAGGTCGCGAAGACCGGCGGCGACAAGGAGGCGCAGCGCCTGGTCGCGGTGCTCGAGAAGGCGCTCTCCGCGCTGAACGAGGCCAGGCCCGTGCGCACGCTGGACTGGTCGAAGGAGGAACTCCACGTCCTGAAGCCGCTGTACCTGCTGACGATGAAGCCGACGATGTACGTCGCCAACGTGTCGGAGCACGGCTTCAAGGACAACCCGCTGCTCGCCGCGATCGAGGCGCACGCGAAGAAGGAAGGCGCGCCGGTGGTCGCGATCAGCGCCGCCATCGAGTCGCAGATCGCCGAGCTCTCCGCCGAGGACAAGGAGATCTTCCTCGCCGACATGGGCATGTCCGAAGCGGGCCTCGACCGGGTGATCCGCGCGGGCTATTCGCTCCTCGGCCTGCAGACCTACTTCACCGCCGGGCCCAAGGAAGTGCGCGCGTGGACCGTGCCGGTGGGCGCGACCGCGCCGCAGGCCGCCGGCGTGATCCACACCGACTTCGAGAAGGGCTTCATCCGCGCCGAGGTGACCGCCTACGAGGACTACGTCGCCTGCAAGGGCGAGGTGGGCGCCAAGGAGGCCGGCAAGCTGCGCGTGGAAGGCAAGGAATACGTGGTGCGCGACGGCGACGTCATGCACTTCCGCTTCAACGTCTGATCGACGTAACATGCGCCCGGAGGCTCCGATGCGCGCACTGATCCTGTCCCTGCTGTTCGTCGTCCTGCCCGCCGCGGCGGCCGACCTGCCGATCTTCGATGCCCACGTGCATTACTCGCACGACGCCTGGGACAACCTGCCGCCGAAGGCGGCGATCGAAATATTGCGCAAGGCGGGGGTCAAGCGCGCGTTGGTCTCGAGTTCCGGCGACGACGGCCAGCAGCGGCTGCTGCTGGAGGCCCCCGACATCATCATCCCGTCGCTGCGCCCGTACCGCTCGCGCGGCGAGACCTCAAGCTGGGTGCGCGATCCCTCGATGCCCGGGTACCTGGAAGAGCGCCTGAAGAAGTACAAGTACGCGGCGATCGGCGAGTTCCACCTCTACGGCGCCGATGCCGACCTGCCCGGCCCTCGCCGCATGGTGCAGCTGGCGAAGCAGTACAGGCTCTTCCTGCACGCGCACTCGGACGTCGACGCGGTCGAGCGGCTCTTCAAGCAGTGGCCCGAGGCGAGGATCCTGTGGGCGCATTCCGGATTCGACCGGCCCGAGCGCGTGCGTGAGATGCTGAAGAAGCACCGCAACCTCTGGTGCGACCTCGCGTTCCGCACCGACCACGCCTCGGGTGGCAAGCCCGATCCCGAGTGGAAGAAGCTGTTCCTCGAGTTCCCCGACCGCTTCACCGTCGGCTCCGACACCTTCACGCCGGAGCGCTGGCACTACATCCCCGAGCACGCGAACTGGTCCCGCCAATGGCTCTCCGACCTGCCCAAGGACGTCGCCGAACGCATCGCCTTCAAGAACGGCGAGGCGCTGTTTGGCAACATCTTGCGCTCGGGGGACTGATCGCCGCCGCTCCCGCGGCGATGTCCTGCGAGCTCCCCGACTTCCGGCGCATCGCCGGGGCGAAGCATTCGCTTGCCTATCGGACGGTGCCGTCGACGGTGCGCGTCGGCGAGGCCTTCGTCGTCGAGGTCGCGACCTGCCCGCCGGCTCCCCTTGCCTCCGCGAACGCGAGCATGCCCGAGCACCGTCACGGCATGAACTACAAGCCGTCGATCCGCGCCGCCGGCGACGGCCGCTTCCGGGTCGAGGGGTGGGTGTTCCACATGCCGGGGCGCTGGGAGTTCGCGTTCGAGGCCGGCGGCGAGCGCTTCACCGATTCGCTCAGGCTGGAGTGATCCGCGCGCTCGGCCTGCTGTTCGCCGCCTTCGCGACCGTTGCGTCGGCGCAGGTGCTGGAGTTTTCCGAGTCCGAGGTCCGCAGGATCCTCTCGCACGGGCCGTGGCCCGCGCCTTGGCTGCCCGATCCCTCGAACCGCGTGTCGGGCAAGCGCGAGGCCATCGAGTGGGGAGAGCGTCTTTTCTTCGAACCCCGGCTTTCGTCCACTGGCGGTGTACTGTGCGCGACCTGCCACGCCCCGTTCCGCTACTGGCAGGACGGCGCACCTCGAGCGCGCGGACTTGCGCTGGTCGATCGCAATACTCCCACGCTGCTCGACGTGCGGCATCACCGATGGTTCGGCTGGGACGGCGCCGGCGATTCGCTCTGGGCGCAGAGCATTCGCCCGCTCCTCGACCCGCGCGAGATGGGGCAAGCGCCCGCCGGCATCGCAGCGCTGGTGCGTACGGACGCGCAGCACGCCTGCGGCTACGAGCGAAGTTTCGGCACACCGCCGACCGGCGACGACGACAAGCTCCTCGCGGATGTCGGCAAGGCGCTTGCCGCGTTCCAGGAGACGCTTGTCAGCGGCCGCTCGCCGTTCGACGAATTCCGGGATGCCCTGGCGCGCGGCGACCGCGCCGCCGCCGCGCGCTACCCGCTCGCCGCGCAACGCGGGCTGCGCCTCTTCGTCGGGCGCGGCAACTGCAGCACGTGCCACTTCGGGCCCGCGTTTACCAACGGCGAGTTCCACGACACCGGCGTGCCGTTCTTCATCGAGCCCGGTCGCGTCGATCCCGGCCGCCACGGCGGCATCAAGTCGCTGCTCGCGAATCGCTTCAACCAGCTCGGCGCGCACAGCGACGATGCATCGGGCACCGTGGCGGTGCGCACGCGGCACCTCGTGCTGGAGCATCGCAACTTCGGCGAGTTCAAGGTGCCGGGATTGCGCAACGTCGCGCGCACCGCGCCCTACATGCATCACGGAAGGCTGGCGACGCTCGCGGATGTCGTGCGACACTATTCCGGGATCAGCCCCGATCGCCTGCATTCCGATGGCGAGGCGATCCTGAAGCCGCTGAATCTCGCGCCGGTGGAGATCGACGACATGGTCGCGTTCCTCGAATCGCTGAACGAAGTCACGAGCCCCCGCGTGTCCAGGGCGCCGGCCACGGATTGCCGTCGATGACCGTCGCCTGCGGCACGGCCAAGGCTGCCGAGCTTTCCCAGCTCGTCGAGCTGCTTGCATTGCTCTTCGCGCAGGAAGCCGAATTCAACCCGAATTCCGCCAAGCAGGAACGCGCGCTGAAGATGATCCTCGCCGACGCGAAGCTCGGCACGATCTACGTCGCGCGCGAGGGCAAGCAGGTGGTTGCGATGGTCAGCGTGCTGGAGAGCGTGAGCACCGCCGAGGGCGGTCGCGCCGGCCTGCTGGAAGACATGGTGGTGAAGCCGGAAGCGCGCGGCAAGGGCGTCGGCAAGGCGCTGCTCGATCACGCGATCGACCAGTCGCGCGCGAAGGGCCTGCTGCGGCTGACGCTCCTTACCGACAGCGACAATGCGACCGCGCGCGGGCTCTACTCGCAGGCCGGCTTCATCTCGTCGCCGATGCGCCCGATGCGCCTGAAGCTCTAGCCACGGCTCAGGATCGCCGTGGGCCTGGCTAGGCCCGGGCGCGAATCTCCGCCACCGACTCCGGATTCACCAGCGAACTCAGGTCGCCCGGATCCTCGCCGAGGTAGGCGGCGCGGATCACGCGCCGCATCACCTTCATGTTGCGCGTCTTCGGCAGGTCGCGCACCACCAGCACGTCCTTCGGGCGGAACGGCGTGCCGAGTCCGTGCACCACGGCCTGCGACAGTTCGGTGGCGAGTTCGGGCGTATCGCTCACGCCGGCCTTCAGGCTGCACACCAGCACCAGCGTCGAGCCCTTGATCGGGTCCGGCACGCCGATCGCGGCGGCCTCGCCGAGCTTGCCCGTGGCCATCATGATCGCCTCGATCTCCGCGGGTCCGGTGCGCTTGCCGGCGATCTTCAGCGTGTCGTCGGAGCGTCCCCAGATGTACCAGTGGCCGTCGCCGTCGCGGCTGGCGAAGTCTCCGTGGTGCCAGAGGCCGGGCCAAGTGCTCCAGTAGTTGGCGACGTAGCGCTCGTCGTCCTGCCACAGGCTGCGCGTCAGCCCCATCGTCGGGCGGCGCATGACGAGTTCTCCCACCGTGCCCGGCGCGACGCTGCGCCCGGTTTCGTCGACCACGTCGGCGCCGGTGCCGGGCACCGCGGTGTTGAAGGCGCAGGGCTTGAGCGGCCGCAAGAGGCAGCAAGCGAGGATGCCCATCATCTCTGTGCCACCCGAGAAGTTCAGCAGCGGCACGCGCTTGCCGCCGACGCGCTCGAAGAGCCACGCCCACGCGTCCGGCGTCCACGGCTCGCCGGATGACACCATCACGCGCAGGCGCGACACGTCGAACGCCTTCCATGGCTCGCTGCCCTGCGCCATGAAGGTGCGGATCGTGGTCGGCGCGACGCCGAGGAAGGTGACGCCGTGCTCGGCGACGAGGCGCCACATGCGGTCGGCGTCGGGGAAGTTCGGTGCGCCTTCCACCAGCACCAGCGTCGCGCCCACGATCGGCGTGGTGTAGACGATGAGCGGCCCGACGACCCAGCCCATGTCCGACATCCAGAGCATGCGATCCTCGGGCTTCAGGTCCATGCATAGCGCGAGGTCGAGGACGATCTTCGCCGGGAAGCCGGCGTGCGCGTGCACCACGCCCTTGGGCTTGCCGGTGGTGCCCGAGGTGAAGACGAGCAGGTACGGGTCGTCAGACCCCATCTCCTCGGTAGGCGCGTCGTCGGGTTGCCCGGCGACGAGTTCGTGCCACCAGCAGTCGCGACCGGGTTGCATCGTCACCGGGTTGCCGGTGCGCTTCAGCACCACGACCCGTTCTAGCCACGGCGCGCTCGCGGCGGCCTCGTCCACCACCGCCTTCGCGTCCACGGGCTTGCCGCGCCGGAGCGTGCCGTCGACCGTGAAGAGCGCCTTTGCGCGGCCGAGCTCCAGCCGCGACAGCATCGCGTCGGCGCCGAAGCCGGAGAAGAGCGGCATCGCGATCGCGCCGATCTTGGTCGCGGCGAGCATCGCGAACATCGCTTCGGGCACGTTCGGCATGTAGATCGCGATCACGTCGCCGCGGCCGAGCCCCAGCCCGCGCAGCCCGCCCGCGACGCGGCAGACCTCGCGGTCCATCTCGCGGTACGTGTAGGACGCGCGGCGGCGATCCTCGCCTTCCCACTCCAACGCCGGCTTGTCGTATGTCGGCGTGCCGCGCCAGCGGTCGATCGCGTTCAGCACCACGTTGGTCGTGCCGCCGACGCACCACCGCGTCCACGGCGCGCCGCGCGACTCGTCCAGCACCTGCGTGTACGGCCGGTAGAAGCGGTAGTCGAGGTGCTTCAGCAGCGCGTCGTAGAACCACGCCGGCTCGGCATCGGCCCGCGCGAGCAGCTCGTCGTAGCTCGCGATGCCCGCCGCGCGCATGAAGCGCGCGAGGTTCGCGTGCTCCAGCGTGGCGGCGTCGGGCCGCCAGGCGACATCGCCGCCGCCCATGCTCAGAGACCGAGGCAGAGGTATTTCACCTCGACGAATTCCTCGATGCCGTACTTCGAGCCTTCACGGCCGAGGCCCGACTGCTTCACGCCGCCGAACGGCGCGACTTCCGTCGTGATGAGGCCGCTGTTCACGCCGACCATGCCGAAGTCGAGCGCCTCGGCGACCTTGAAGATGCGGCCGATGTCGCGGCTGTAGAAGTACGCGGCGAGGCCGTACTCTGTGCGGTTGGCCATTTCCACGACCTCGGCGTCGGCCTTGAAGCGGAACACCGGCGCCACCGGGCCGAAGGTCTCCTCGCGGAAGATCTTCATCGCCGGCGTCGCGTTCGCGAGTACCGTCGGCTCGTAGAACGTGCCGCCGCGTGCGTGGCGCTTGCCGCCGGTGAGCACCTTCGCGCCGGCCTTCGTCGCGTCGGCGACATGGTCCTCGACCTTGGCGAGCGCCTGCGCGTCGATCAGCGGGCCCTGCGTCACGCCGGGCTCGGTGCCTTGCCCGACATTGAGGCCTTTCACCTTCTCGGCGAGCTTGGCGACGAAGGCGTCGTAGATGCCGTCCTGCGCGAAGAGGCGGTTGGCGCAGACGCAAGTCTGGCCGCTGTTGCGGTACTTCGAGATCATCGCGCCCTCGACCGCGGCGTCGAGGTCCGCGTCGTCGAAGACGATGAAGGGCGCGTTGCCGCCGAGTTCCAGCGACAGCTTCTTCACCGTGTCGGCGCACTGGCGCATGAGCAAGCGGCCGACCTCGGTGGAGCCGGTGAACGACACCTTCCTCACCGCCGGGTTCGCGCACAGCTCGCCACCGATCGCGGGCGGATCGCCGGTGAGGATGTTCAGCACGCCCTTCGGGAATCCGGCGCGCTCGGCGAGCTCCGCGAGCGCGAGCGCCGAATACGGCGTCTGCTCCGCGGGCTTCAGCACGATGGTGCAGCCGGCGGCGAGGCCGGGCGCGACCTTCCTCGTGATCATCGAGTGCGGGAAGTTCCACGGCGTGATCGCGCCGCAGACGCCGACCGGCTGCTTCACCACCACGATGCGCTTGTCCGCCCACGGTGTCGGGATGGTGTCGCCATAGACGCGCTTCGCCTCCTCGGCGAACCACTCGACGTACGCGGCGCCGATCGAGATCTCGCCCTTGGCCTCGGCCATCGGCTTGCCCTGCTCGGTGGTGAGGATCAGCGCGAGGTCCTCCAGATGCTCGAGGATCAGGTCGTTCCACTTGCGCAGGATGGCCGCGCGCTCCTTGCCGGTCTTCGCGCGCCACGCCGGCAGCGCCGCCTCGGCGGCGGCGATCGCGCGCTTCGTCTCGGCCGCGCCCATGTCGGGCACCGCGCCAAGCGATTCGCCCGTGGCGGGATTCGTCACCGCGAAGATCTTGCCGCCGTCGGCGCCGACCCAAGCGCCGTCGACGTAGGCGTGGTTGCGGAAGAGCTTCGGATCCTTCAACGGGATGGCGGGAAGTCCTGCCTGGGACGGGGCATTCATGGCGTGCTCCTGCAACGTCGGGGGGAACGCGCATTGTAGTCCGGCCCCCTCCGTGATCGCATCCCTAAGGCGTTGATGCAGCGCACGATTTCGATGTGTCACAGCGCTGTCACGAACGCGCCCTAGAGTGCGCGCACGTTTTCGTTCCCTGAAAGGAACCGACATGCAGCGATGGCTTCGCGCGACCCTTGCTGGCGCCTCCGCCGGCTTCGTCGTCGTCTCGGCGTCGGCGGCCGACATCACCGGCGCCGGCGCGACCTTCCCGTATCCGATCTACGCCAAGTGGGCCGACGCCTACAAGAAGGCGACCGGCGCGGGACTCAACTACCAGTCGATCGGCTCCGGCGGCGGCATCAAGCAGATCACCGCGAGGACCGTGGACTTCGGCGCTTCGGACGCGCCGATGAAGGGCGAGGACCTCGACAAGCACGGCCTCGTGCAGTTTCCCGCCATCATGGGCGGTGTCGTCCCCGTGTACAACGTCAAGGGCGTCGCGGCGGGGCAGCTGCGCCTCACGGGGGCGATGCTCGCCGACATCTACCTCGGCAAGCTGAAGAAGTGGAACGACCCGTCGATCGCTAGCCTGAATCCCGGCGTGAAGCTGCCCGACCAGGCGATCTCGGTGGTGCACCGCTCGGACGGCTCGGGCACCACCTTCCTCTACACGAACTACCTCTCGAAGGTCAGCAAGGAGTGGAAGGCCTCGGTCGGCGAGGGCACCGCGGTGAAGTGGCCGACCGGCGTCGGCGGCAAGGGCAACGAAGGCGTGGCGAACTACGCCGCGCGCATCGACGGCTCGATCGGCTACGTCGAGTATGCCTACGCCAAGCAGAACAAGCTCGCGCATGCGCAGGTGCAGAACAAGGACGGCGCGTTCGTGCAGCCGAGCGACGACGCGTTCAAGGCCGCCGCCGCCGGCGCCGACTGGAACGCCGTGCCCGGCATGGGCGTGATCCTCACCGATCAGCCCGGCAAGGCGAGCTGGCCGATCACCGGCGCGTCGTTCATCCTGCTCCACAAGGTGCAGGAGAAGCCGGAGAACGGCCGCGAGGTGATGAAGTTCTTCGACTGGGCGTTCGCGAACGGCGCGAAGATGGCCGACGACCTCGACTACGTGCCGATGCCGGAGGCGGTCGTGAAGCAGATCCAGGCCCTGTGGAAGTCGCAGGTGAAGGACAAGTCCGGGAAGCCGGTCTACTGAGTCCGCCCCGGGCGCATCGCTAGAATCGGAGCCATGGGATGTCGACGCCCGCCGACGCGATGAGCGCGCCCGTTCCCTCGGTGGCGACTCGCGCGCCGGAGGGGCCGCGCAGCGTGCGTTCCGCGCCCTGGCAGGATGCCGCCTTCGAGTGGCTCACTCGGCTGGCGGCGCTGCTGGTGTTCAGCCTCCTCGCGGCGATCCTCGCCTCGCTCGTCGCGGGCAGCCAGCTCACGCTGCAGAAGTTCGGCCCCGCGTTCCTCTGGTCCGCGGAATGGGACCCGGTGAAGGAGGCGTTCGGCGCGCTGGTGCCGATCTACGGCACGCTCGTCACTTCGCTGGTGGCCATGCTGATCGCGGTGCCGGTCAGTTTCGGCATCGCGCTCTTCCTCACCGAGCTCGCGCCCACGTGGCTCAAGCGCCCGCTGGGCACGGCGATCGAGTTGCTGGCCGCGATTCCGTCGATCATCTACGGCATGTGGGGCCTCTTCGTCTTCGCGCCGATCTTCCAGGGGCACGTGCAGCCGATGCTGATCACCGTGTTCGGCGGAATTCCCGTCCTCGGCGAGCTGTTCGCCGGGCCGCCGCTCGGCATCGGCATGCTGGCCGCGGGCGTGATCCTGTCGATCATGGTGATCCCGTTCATCACCGCGGTGATGCGCGACGTGTTCGAGCTGACCCCGCCGCTGCTCAAGGAATCCGCCTACGGCCTCGGCGCGACCACCTTCGAGGTGGTCTGGCGCGTGGTGCTGCCCTACACCAAGGTCGGCGTCATCGGCGGCGTCATGCTCGGCCTCGGCCGGGCGCTGGGCGAGACGATGGCGGTGACCTTCGTGATCGGCAACGCGCACCGCCTGACCGCGTCGCTGATGGCGCCCGGCAACAGCATCGCGTCCGCGCTCGCCAACGAGTTCACCGAGGCCGTCGGCGACGTCTACTACTCGGCGCTGATCGAGCTCGGGCTGATCCTGTTCCTGATCACGACGCTGGTGCTCGCGTTGTCCAAGCTGCTGCTTCTGAAGCTCGAGGGCAGGGAAGGGACGCGCACGTGAACGCCGCGAACCCCATCCGCCCGTCGAATCCCGTCTACCGGCGCCGGCGCGTGCTCAACGTCCTCCTGCTCGGCGTCTCCGGTCTCGCCGTCGCCTTCGGCCTCTTCTGGCTGGTGTGGATCCTCGGCACGCTGCTCTACGAGGGCGGCCACGCGCTCGCGCGCGTCGCGCTCTACACGCAGATGACGCCGCCGCCGGGCGCCGACGGCGGGCTCGCGAACGCCATCGTCGGCAGCTTCCTCATGGTGCTCGTCGGCACCCTGCTCGGCACGCCGGTGGGCATCCTTGCCGGCACGTGGCTGTCCGAATACGGCCGGACGAGCTGGCTCGCGCGCGCGACGCGCTTCCTGAACGACGTGCTGCTGTCTGCGCCGTCGATCGTCATCGGCCTCTTCGTGTACTCGGTGTACGTCGCGCAGGTGAAGCACTTCTCGGGCTGGGCGGGATCGATCGCGCTCGCGCTCCTCGTCGTGCCGGTCGTGGTGCGCACCACGGACGACATGCTCAAGCTCGTGCCGAACAGCCTGCGCGAGGCCGCGATGGCGCTCGGCTGCCCGATGTGGAAGATGGTCGTCTTCATCTCCTACCGCGCCGCGCGCACCGGCATCCTCACCGGCGTGCTGCTGGCCGTTGCGCGCATCAGCGGCGAGACCGCCCCGCTCCTCTTCACCGCGCTGAACAACCAGTTCTGGTCGCTGGAGATGGGCAAGCCCATGGCCAACCTGCCGGTGGTGATCTTCCAGTTCGCCATGAGTCCCTACGAGGACTGGCACCGCCTCGCGTGGGGCGGCGCCGCGCTGATCACGCTCGCGGTGCTGGTGCTGAACGTCGTCGCCCGATCGCTTTTCCGCAGGAGCAGCCACGCATGACCGCCCTCGCCACGAGCCGCCCGAAGCTGCAGGCCCGGGACCTCAGCTTCTACTACGGCGGCTTCCAGGCCCTGAAGAACGTCAACCTCGAGATCCCCGAGCGCCAGGTCACGGCGTTCATCGGGCCTTCCGGCTGCGGCAAGTCCACGCTGCTGCGCGTCTTCAACCGCATGTACGCGCTCTATCCCGAGCAGCGCGCGACCGGCGCGGTGCTGCTCGACGGCGAGGACCTGCTCACGTCCCGGCAGGACGTGTCGCTGATCCGCGCCAAGGTCGGCATGGTGTTCCAGAAGCCGACGCCGTTCCCGATGTCGATCTACGACAACATCGCGTTCGGCGTGCGCCTCTTCGAGCGCCTGTCGAAGCGCGAGATGGACGAGCGCGTCGAATGGGCGCTGACCCGCGCCGCGCTCTGGAACGAGGTCAAGGACAAGCTCGGCCAGAGCGGCCAGAGCCTCTCGGGCGGGCAGCAGCAGCGCCTGTGCATCGCGCGCGGCGTGGCGATCAAGCCCGAGGTGCTGCTGCTCGACGAGCCCTGCTCGGCGCTCGACCCGATCTCGACCGCGAAGGTCGAGGAGCTGATCCACGAGCTGAAGGCCGACTACACCGTCGTGATCGTGACGCACAACATGCAGCAGGCGGCGCGGGTGTCGGACTACACCGCCTACATGTTCCTCGGCGAGATGATCGAGTTCGGCGACACCGACCAGATCTTCCTAAAGACAAGGAGCAAGCAGACCGAGGACTACATCACCGGCCGGTTCGGCTGAGGGAGCGGCGATGGGCATGAACGAACACACCTCCAAGCAGTTCGAGGCCGAGCTCGAGGCGACCTGCACGCGCGTGCTGCAGATGGGCGGGCTGGTCGAGGCGCAGATCCGCGCCGCGATCGACGGCTTCACCGAGGGCGACGAGCAGCTGCTCGCGCGCGTGGTGGCCGACGACCATCGCGTCAACGCCTACGAAGTCTCGATCGACGAGGCCTGCGCGCAGCTGATCGCGCGGCGCCAGCCGGCGGCCGGCGACCTGCGGCTCATCATGGCGATCAGCAAGATCGTCACCGACCTCGAGCGCATCGGCGACGAGGCCGAGAAGGTCGCGCGCATGTCGAAGTCGGTGCACGAGCGCGGCTTCCAGCCGGCGCACCGCTTCCCGGGCGTGCGCCATGCGGGCACCGAGGCGATCGCGATGCTGAGGAAGTCGCTCGACGCGTTCGCGCGGCGCGACGCCGAGACCGCGGCGGAGGTGCTCGCGCAGGACCCCGCCATCGACAACGAGTTCCGCTCCGTGCTGCGCCAGCTGATCACGTTCATGATGGAGGATCCGCGCACCATCTCGGGGGCGCTCGAGATCGTCTGGATCGCCAAGGCGATCGAGCGCATCGGCGACCACGCGAAGAACCTCGCGGAGCAGGTCATCTACATCGTCAAGGGCATGGATGTCCGCCACACTTCCGTCGAAGACGTCCGGCGCGAAATTGCAGCGTCCTGACGGTGGCGCCACCGTCCTCGTGGTCGAGGACGAGCCGGCGATCCTCGAGCTCGTGGCCGTGAACCTCGAGCACGCGGGCTTCGGCGTGCTGCGCGCGGCCACGGCGGAGGAGGCGACGCGCGCCATGTCCGACGTGCTGCCGGACGTGGTGATCCTCGACTGGATGCTGCCGGGGCAGTCCGGGCACGCGCTCGCCAGGCGCCTGCGCGCCGACGCGCGCACCAAGGCCCTGCCGATCATCTTCCTCACCGCGCGGGCCGACGAATCCGACAAGATCGCGGGGCTCGAGGCGGGCGCCGACGACTACGTCACCAAGCCCTTCTCGCCGCGCGAGCTGGTCGCGCGCATCCGCGCGGTGCTGCGCCGGCGCGCGCCGGAACTCGGCGACGCCGCGGTGGAGATCGCCGGGCTGCGGCTCGACCCCGGCGCGCACCGCGTCACCGGCCACGGCAAGCCGCTCGCGATGGGGCCCACGGAGTTCCGCTTGCTGCATTTCCTGATGACGCATCCGGATCGCGTCTATTCGCGCGCCAAGCTCCTCGACGAAGTGTGGGGCGATCACGTGTTCCTCGAGGAGCGCACGGTGGACGTCCACATCCGGCGGCTGCGGCAGGCGCTCGCGCCCAGCGGGCATGCGCGCCTGGTCGACACCGTCCGCGGCAGCGGCTACGTGCTGCGGCCGGGCGCGTAGCGATCCTCGTGCACCCGCTGCGCCGGCTACTGGGTGCGTTGCTCGCGCCGGCGATCGCGGCGGGTCTCGTCGCGTGGGCGTTCGGCGCCGCGTGGGGCTGGGCGCTGGTGGCGCTGGTGCTCGCGATCCGTCTCGCGAAGGAATACGCCGGATTCGCCGACCTGCATCGATGGGCGTCGCAACCGCGACTCGGCGACCCGCCCGACCGCGAGGGCGCGTGGGGCGATGTGTTCAACTTCCTGCACAAGCATCGGCGCCAGGCTCTGCGACGCCGCCGCGAGCTGGCGCGCGTGATCGTCCGTTCACGGCGCGCGGCCGAGGCGCTGCCCTACGGCGTCGCGCTGCTCGATGGCGAGAACCGCATCGAGTGGGCGAACGAGGGTGCGCGCCACCAGCTGGGCATCGACGCCGAGCACGATCGTGGCCAGCCGATCGCCAACCTCGTGCGCCAGCCGGCGTTTACCGAGTACCTCGAATCCGGCCGCACCGACGACGGCGTGCTGCTGCGCGAAGGCAATCCGCCGCGCAGCCTGCGCGTGCAGCTCGTCGCCGTCGACGACGGCGAGCGCCTGCTGCTGTCGCACGACGTCACCGGCGAGGAGCAGGTTGCCGCGATGCGCCGCGACTTCGTCGCCAACGCCTCGCACGAGCTGCGCACGCCGCTCACGGTGCTGTCCGGGTTCCTCGAGACCATCCGCGACCTGAAGCTCGAGCCGGCGCGCGTGAAGGACTACCTGGCGCTGATGGCGCCGCAGGCCGAGCGCATGGAGCGCATCATCGAGGACCTGCTCGCACTGTCCTCGATCGAGAACGCACCGGCGCCGGCGCCGGATCGCATCCCGGTGCGCCGCGTGATCGAGATGGTCGCCTCGCAGGCGCGCTCGCTCTCGGCGGGGCGTCACCGCATCGAGGTAGCGTTCGAGGGCGACGACGACCTCGCCGGTTCGGAGACCGAGATCGCGAGCGCCTTCTCCAACCTCGTCACCAACGCCGTGCGCTACACGCCCGAGGGCGGGCGCATCAGCTTGCGCTGGCGTTCAGGACGCGAGGGCGGCGTGTTCTCGGTGGCCGATACCGGGATCGGTATCCCGCCGGAGCACGTGCCGCGCTTGACCGAGCGCTTCTATCGCGTGGATCGCGGCCGCTCGCGCGATTCCGGCGGCACGGGCCTGGGTCTCGCCATCGTCAAGCATGCGCTCGCGCGGCACCACGCGACGCTCGAAGTACAGAGCGAGCCAGGCAAGGGCAGCGTGTTCACCGCGAACTTCCCGGCCAGCCAGCTGCTGCCGCGCGAGAGCGCGGCAGCGTCGGAGCCGACCTAGAGCGTTCCGGGGTAGAGGCCACCGTCCACGAGCAGGTTCTGCCCGGTGACGTAGCCGGCGCGCGCGCTGCAGAGGAACGCGCAGTAGTCGCCGAACTCCTCGATGGTGCCGTGGCGGCCGGCGGGAATCACCGCGAGGTTCGCCTGGCGCGCTTCCTCGAAGCTCTTGCCGCTGCTCTTGGCGTGGAACTCGATGTTGCCCTTCAGGCGGTCGGTCCACATGCGGCCGGGGAGCAGGCCGTTGATGGTGACGTTGTCCTTCACGGTCTTCCTCGCGATGCCGGCGCAGAAGCCCGTGAGGCCGGTGCGCGCGCCGTTCGACAGGCCGAGCTCGGCGATCGGCGCCTTCACCGCGCTGGAGGTGATGTTGACGATGCGGCCGAACTTGCGCGCGATCATCCCGTCCACGGTCGCCTTGATCAGTTCGATCGGGGTCAGCATGTTCGCGTCGATGGCCTTGATCCACTCTTCGCGGCCCCATTGCCGGAAGTCTCCGGGCGGCGGGCCGCCGGCGTTGTTGATCAGGATGTCGACCTGCGGGCCGCAGGCGGCGAGCGCCTGCGCGCGGCCCTCGGGCGTGGTGATGTCGCCGGCGACGGTCACCACCTTGACGCCGGTTTCCTTGCGAATCTCCTCGGCGGTGGCTTCCAGCGCGTCCTTGCCGCGCGCGGTGATGACGAGGTTGACGCCTTCGCGCGCGAGCGACACCGCGCAGCCCTTGCCGAGGCCCTTCGAGGCAGCGCACACCAGCGCGGTCTTGCCGCGGATACCCATGTCCATGGCTACTTTCCTTTCCTGAGCGAGACGACGAGAACGCCGCAGATTACCAGCAAGCCGCCGAGCACCTGCAGCGCGGTGAGCGGCTCGTCGAGGCCGAGCGCGCTGGTGACGGCGACGCTGACCGGACCGACCGCGCCGATGAGCGCGAAGTGGTTGGCGCCGATGCG
Organism: uncultured Enterobacteriaceae bacterium; assembly: GCA_964617355.1. GTDB lineage: Bacteria > Pseudomonadota > Gammaproteobacteria > Burkholderiales > SG8-39 > CAZTDU01. Next base: position 4,258 of record CAZTXP010000166.1, on the reverse strand, counting down.
CTTCAGGGCTTCCGCGACGAAGAAGGTCGGCAACGCGGTGGCGAAGATCGCCATCACCACGGCATACGTCCACACGATCGGCGGCAGCGCGAGCGACGACAGCGGCTCGACGATGAAGAACTGCAGCGCTACCGGCACGGTGGAAACGCACATGGTGTACGCCGTGAAGCGCATCGAGCCCACGCGTTGCACGAGGCGGCTGCCGGCGACGAGATAGATCGCGTAGCAGAGGCCCGAGCCGAACACGAACGCCGCGCCGAGCAGGAAGAGCCTGGATTCCTCCTCCGAGCGCGCCGACAGCACGAACGCCACGCCGGTGTAGCAGACGAGGAGCGCGACGAGTTCGCGGCGCGTCGGGTGCTTGCCGAGGAAGGCCGCCGACAGCACCAGCACGATCGTCGGGTACAGGAACTGGATCAGCCGCCCGACGCCCGCGCCGATCCACTGCAGGCCGATGAAGTCGAGGTAGCTCGCCGCGTAGTAGCCGATGAGTCCGAGGCCGACGATGCCCCACCAGTCGCGCGCTTCCAGCGCGGGCTTCTGGTGCCTCAGCCACCACGCGGTGCCGAGGAACACCGGCAGCGCGAGCACCATGCGCAGGAAGATCAGCGTGGTCGGGCTCACCGGGGCGGCGGCGTAGCTGAGCTTGATCAGCACCGTGCGCATCGAGAAGCCGAGCACGCCGAGCACCGCGAGCGCGATGCCCCACGCGCGAAACGAGGCCGTGCTCAACGCCTGCTACTTCTTGCCGAGGATCGAGCCGAGCACGCCGCGCAGCACCTGCCGGCCGAGTTCGGAGCCGATGGCGCGCGCGGCGCTGGTCGCCACCGCCTCGACCACTCCCTTGGTCTGCTTGCCGCCGCGCGGGCCGGTACGGCCGAAGAGGATGTCGGAGATCACGCTGCCGGCGCCCGTCCCCGAGGACTGCGGCGCGGGCGAGCCCTGCGGCATCGGCTGGCCCTGCGGGGACGCCGGCGCGTCGGCGTGCTTCTCGACCGCGCGGCCCTTCAGCTTCTCGTAGGCCGACTCGCGATCCACGGTCTTCTCGTAGGTTCCGAAGACCAGCGAACCCTCGACCACGGCCTTGCGCTCGGCGGGCGTGACAGGGCCGAGCTGGCTGCCCGGCGGCACGACGAAGGCGCGCTCGGTCACCGTCGGCCGCCCCTTCTCGTCGAGGAACGACACCAGCGCCTCGCCGACCCCCAGTTCGGTGATCGCATCCTCGATCTTGAGCTTCGGGTTCGGCCGCATGGTCTCGGCGGCCGACTTCACCGCCTTCTGGTCCTTCGGCGTGAACGCGCGCAGCGCGTGCTGCACGCGGTTGCCGAGCTGGCCCAGCACCGATTCGGGAATGTCGAGCGGGTTCTGCGTCACGAAGTAGACGCCCACGCCCTTGGAGCGGATGAGGCGCACCACCTGCTCGATCTTCTCCAGCAACGCCTTTGGGGCCTCGTTGAAGAGCAGGTGCGCCTCGTCGAAGAAGAACACCAGCTTCGGCTTCTCGGGGTCGCCGACCTCGGGCAGCTGCTCGAAGAGCTCGGCCAGCATCCACAGCAGGAAGGTGCCGTAGAGCTTCGGCGAGTTCATCAGCTTGTCGGCCGCGAGCACGTTGACCACGCCGCGGCCCTTCTCGTCGGTCTGCAGCAGGTCGGCGATGTTCAGCATCGGCTCGCCGAAGAACTGCGACGCGCCCTGGTTCTCGAGCGCCAGCAGCCCGCGCTGGATGGCGCCGATCGAGGCCGCCGAGACGTTTCCGTACTCGGTGGTGAACTGCGAGGCGTTGTCGCCGACGAACTGCAGCATCGCCCGCAGGTCCTTCGAGTCGAGCAGCAAGAGGCCGTTGTCGTCGGCGATCTTGAAGACCAGGTTCAGCACGCCTTCCTGGGTCTCGTTCAGGCCCAGCATCCGCGACAGGAGCAGGGGGCCCATGTCCGAGACCGTCGCCCGGATCGGGTGGCCGGACTGCCCGAAGACGTCCCAGAAGGCGACCGGGCAGGGCTCGTAGGCGAGTTCGACGCCGAGCTGCTTCGCGCGCTCGGCCACCTTCGGGTTGCCGCCGCCGGCCTTGGCGAGGCCGGACAGGTCGCCCTTCACGTCGGCCATGAAGACCGGCACGCCGATCGAGGACAACTGCTGGGCGAGCGCCTGCAGGGTCACGGTCTTGCCCGTGCCGGTGGCCCCGGTGATCAGGCCGTGCCGGTTGGCGAGGGCGGGTAGAAGGACGAGATCGACGGTGCCGCTCTTGGCGACAAGCAGAGGACGGGCCATGGCGATAAAATTATCGCATGGCCGGTCACTCCAAATGGGCAAACATCCAGCACCGCAAGGGGCGCCAGGATGCGAAACGCGGGAAGATCTTCACCCGCCTGATCAAGGAAATCACCGTCGCGGCGCGCCTCGGCGGCGGTGACGCGGACACCAATCCGCGGCTGCGGCTCGCGCTCGACAAGGCGCGCGAGGCCAACATGCCGAAGGACACGACGCAGAACGCGATCGCGCGCGGTACCGGCACGCTGGAAGGCGTGTCCTATGAAGAGATCCGCTACGAGGGCTACGGCATCGGCGGCGCTGCGGTGATCGTCGACTGCATGACCGACAACCGGACCCGCACGGTGGCCGAGGTCCGGCACGCGTTCTCGAAGAACGGCGGCAACCTCGGCTCGGACGGCTCGGTGGCGTTCCTCTTCAAGCACTGCGGCCAGTTCCTGTTCGCGCCCGGCGCGAGCGAGGACAAGATCATGGAGGCCGCGCTCGACGCTGGCGCCGAGGACGTGGTCGCCCACGAGGACGGCTCGATCGAGGTGGTCTGCACGCCGCACGACTTCCCGGCGGTCAAGGCGGGCCTCGAGAAGGCCGGCCTCAAGCCCGACGCGGCCGAGGTGACGATGAAGCCCGGCACCGAGATCGCGCTGGCCGGGGACGATGCCGCGAAGATGCGCAAGCTCCTGGACGCCTTCGAGAACCTCGACGACGTGCAGGAGGTCTACACCAACGCGGTGATGGACGAAGCTTGAGCGCCGAGTTGGACGTCGCGTGAGCGCCGTGCTGGACGTCGCATGAGCGCCGTGCTGCGGATCCTGGGAATCGACCCCGGCCTGCAGATCACCGGCTTCGGCATCATCGACAAATCCGGCACCCGCATCGGCTATGTCGCCAGCGGCTGCGTGAAGACCCGCGAGGCGCCGTTGCCGCAGCGCCTGAAGACCATCGTCGACGGCTTGGCCGAAATCATCGCCGAGTACCGCCCGCAGGAGGCCGCCATCGAGCAGGTGTTCGTCAACGTCAACCCGAAGGCGACGCTGTCGCTCGGGCAGGCCAGGGGCGCCGGCATCGTCGCCGCCGTGCAGGCCGGGCTGCCCGTGTCGGAATACACCGCGCTGCAGGTGAAGAAATCGGTCGTGGGCGCGGGTCACGCGCAGAAGGTGCAGGTGCAGGAAATGGTGATGCGCCTCCTCGGGCTGCCCGGCGCGCCCAGCCCCGACGCGGCCGACGCGCTCGCGTGCGCGATCTGCCACGCGCATGCCTCGAAGCTGGGCGCGATCTCGACTCGCGGCTACCGCATGAAGCGCGGCAGGCTCGTATGATCGGGCGCCTCTCCGGCCGGCTGCTCGCCAAGAACCCGCCGCAGGTGCTGGTGGACGTGAACGGCGTCGGCTACGAGGTCGATGTCCCCATGAGCACCTTCTACAACCTGCCCGCCGCGGGCGAGCCGGTGGTGCTGCACACGCACCTCGTGGTGCGCGAGGACGCGCACCTGTTGTACGGCTTCGCGACGCAGGAGGAGCGCAGCGCGTTCCGCCAGCTGATCCGCATCTCCGGCGTCGGCGCGCGTACCGCGCTGTCGGTGCTGTCGGGTCTCTCGGTCGCCGAGCTCTCGCAATCGGTCGCCACGCAGGACGCCGTGCGCCTCGTGAAGGTGCCGGGCATCGGCAAGAAGACTGCCGAGCGCCTGCTGCTGGAACTGAAGGGCAAGCTCGCCGACGCGCTTCCCGGCGCTGGCGAGTCCGCGGGCGGCGGCACGCCGTCGGACATCCTCAACGCGCTGCTCGCGCTTGGCTACAGCGAGAGGGAAGCGCAGGCCGCGATCCGCACGCTGCCGCCGGGCGTGGCGGTGGCAGAGGGCATCCGCGCGGCGCTGAAGGCGCTGGCAAAATCCTGAGATGGCCGTCGAGACCGATCGACTGATCTCCGCGAAGCCCGCCTCGGTGCAGGAGGAGCGCATCGAGAACTCGCTGCGCCCGGCGCTGCTCGCCGAGTA
>CAZTXP010000165.1:0-13378 GCA_964617355.1 uncultured Enterobacteriaceae bacterium | reverse complement strand
GATCGCCCAGCCCATGTTCAGCGAAACCTGCACCATCATCGGCGGCAGCACGTTCGGGAACACGTGCATCGCGAGCGTGCGCAGTTCCGAGTTCCCCGCAAGGCGCGCGGCCTCGACGAAGCCGGCGTTGCGCCGCACGTTCACCTCGGCGCGCGCCACGCGGATGTAGAACGGCAGGTTGATGAGCGCGGTGGCGAGGATGATGTTCGCCACCGTGTTGCCGAGTGCGGCCACCACGCCCATCGCCAGCACGAACAGCGGGAACGCCATGATGGTGTCGGCGATGCGCACCACGATGCGCTCCCACCAGCCGCCGAAGAAGCCGGCGAGCGCGCCGAGCGCCGAGCCGATCGCGAACGAGGCGGCCACCGCCGACACCGCGATGCCGAAGTCGAGGCGCGTCGCCACCACGATGCGCGACAGGATGTCGCGCCCGAGCGCGTCGGTGCCGAACCAGTGCGCGGCCGACGGAGGCTTGAGCGCCATCGCGGTGTTCGACTTCAGCGGGTCCCAGGGCGCGAGCCAGGGCCCGAAGAGCGCCAGCAGCACGAAGAAGCCGAAGAGGAGGAACGCGCCGAGCGTCACCGGGTTCTCGGTGGCGACGTAGCGTACGTGCTTCCACGTGGCGGCTGCGCTCATCCTTCGACCGCCACGCGCGGGTCGATCACCCCGTAGAGCACGTCGATCGCGAGGTTGAGGAGCAGGTACAGGATCGCCATGGTGAGCACGAAGCCCTGCACCGGCGCGTAGTCGGAGGCCACCAGCGCCTCGAGCGCGAACGAGCCGATGCCCGGCCACGCGAACACCTTCTCGACGATCACGTTCGAGCCGAGCAGGAACGAGAACACCATGCCCATGGTGGTGACGATCGGCAGCATCGCGTTGCGGAACGCGTACTTGAAGAGCACCGTGCCGCGCGGCAGGCCCGAGGCGCGCGCGGTGCGGATGAAGTCCGAGGACAGCACGCCGAGCATGGACGCGCGCGTCATGCGCATCAGCGGCGCCATGACGAACACGCCGAGCGTCACCGCCGGCAGGATCAGCTGCTTCGCGCACGCCCAGAAGAGCTCGAGGTCCTTCGCCAGCAGGCTGTCCACGAGGTAGAAGCCGGTGACGGTGGCGGGCGGCGAGAAGGCGACGTCCACGCGCCCGATCGGCGAGGGCGCAATGCCCATCAGGAAATAGAACAGGTACGCCAGCAGGAGGCCGGTGAAGAAGGTCGGGAGCGACACGCCCGCGGTGGCGAGGAGCCGCGACAGGTGGTCGGCCCACGAACCCGGCCGCGTCGCGGCGAGCACGCCCAGCGGGATCGCGATCACGGTGGCGAAGAGGAGGCCGCAGAGCGTCACCTCGATCGAGGCCGGCAGCCGCTGCACGATCTCCTTCAGCACCGGCTGGCCGGTCGTGAGGGACACGCCGAGGTTGCCCTGCGCCATGTCCTTCACGTAGATCGCGAACTGGTGGACCACGGATTTGTCGAGGCCGAGGCTGGCGCGGATCTGCGCCACCGCCTCCTGCGTCGCGGCGGGGCCGGCGAAGTAGGCCGCCGGGTCGCCCGGCAGCGCGCGCGCGAGCAGGAACGTGACCACCACGATGCCGATCACGTTCGGGATCGCTCCCGCGAGGCGCCGCGCGACCAGGCGCAGCATCTCAGCCCGCCTCCGCCGTCATCTTCTCGAACGCGCGCGCGACGCGGAAGCAGAGGTCCTCGCGCCACGGCGCCGCGATGATCTGCATGCCCACCGGAAGTCCGTCGACCTTCCCGGCCGGCGCGCACACCACGGGCAGGCCGATGCACGAGATCGGCTGCGTGAGCAGCCCCGTGCTCGGGCGCGCGAGGACCTTCTCGCCACGGATCGTGATCCATTCGTCGCCGATCCGGTGCGCCGGCCTCGGCGTCGCGGGCGCGAGGATCACGTCCACGTCCTTGAACACGTCCATGACCTGCCGGTAATACCAGCGCCGCACGCGCTGCGCCTGCAGGTACCACTGTGCCGGGATCAGCGTGTTGGCCAGCAGCCGGTCCGCGATCAGCGGCTCGAAGTCATCGATGCGGGTGCGCAGGTTCGGCAGGTGCAGTTGCCCGCCCTCGGACGCGGTGATGATGAACGCGGCGGCGCGGCCGCGACCGGCCTCCGGGATCTCGACCGTGCGCGTGCAACCGAGCTTCGCCGCGGCCATCACGATGCGCTTCACCACCTCGGGCTCGGCCTTGTCCTCGAACCAGCCGGTGGCGCGCGCGATGCGCAAGCCGTCGATGCCGTCGTCCATCGCCGCGAACACCGGCTGCGGCGGCGCGTCGCGGCACACCGGATCGGCCGGGTCGGGGCCCTGCATCGCGTCGTACGCGGCGGCGAGGTCGGCGACGTTCATCGCGAACGGGCCGACGTGGTCGAGCGAGGCGACGAACGGGAAGGTCCCGGCGCGCGACAGGCGCCCGTAGGTCGGCTTCAGTCCCCAGGTACCGCAGAACGACGAGGGGACGCGGATCGAGCCGTTGGTGTCGGAGCCAAGGGCGAGGGACACCATGCCTGCAGCCACCGCTGCTGCAGAGCCGCCCGACGATCCGCCGGCGATGCGGCTCGTGTCGTGCGGATTTCGCGTCGGGCCGTAGTGCGTGTTCTCGGTGGTGAAGCCATAGGCGTACTCGTCCATGTTGAGGGCGCCGACGAGGATGGCCCCGGCACGTTCCAGTCTCGTGACAAGCGTGCAGTCGGCGGCGGCCGGCGCGCGATCGCGGTTGATCTTCGAGCCGGCGAGCGTCGGCAGCCCCTGCACGTCGAACAGGTTCTTGACCGCGAACGGCATGCCGGCGAGCGGGCCGGAAAGGCCGGCCGCATCCACCTCGCGCGCCTTCGCCCGCGCCCGGTCCTCGAGCACGGCCGTGAAGGCGTTGATGGCGCCATCCTTCTCGCGGATCGCCGCGAGCGAGGCTTCGACGCGGTCTGTTGCTTTCATGGACGCCAGACGGGAGCCAGCTCGTCCGCTATCGGATCGAGCTTCACCTCGCCGACGAACGCGGCCACCTCGGCCGTGCGCTGCAGGTTGAGCAGGACCTCGGGCAACCGCGCCGCCGGGATCTCGACCCCGGCCAGCGCCGCCAGCTGCTTCACCATTGCTTCATCGACCTTCACGCCTTCTCCAGGTCGCGGTAGTCCGGCTGCAGGTGGAACCAGTAGGTGTAGCCCTTGATGGACTTCTGCATCGCGACGTCGAAGTTCGGCTGCGCGATCGGGATGCGCGGCACCTCCTCGAAGGCGATGTTGACGAAGCCGTGCACCGCGGCCTCGTACTTCTTCGGGTCGGCCTCGAAGCGCGCGGCCTCGATCAGCTTGTCCATCGCCGGGTTCTTGTACGACATGGTGTTGAACACCGCGTCCTGCGAGTGGTAGCACCAGAAGAAGAAGTACTCCGGGTAGTTCAGCCAGCCGCCGAAGCGGTTGAGGATCAGCGGCAGGTCCTTCTTCAGGAGCGCGGCGCGCCAGTTGGCGCCCGGGATCTTGTTGATCGTCACCTTGATGCCGATCAGCGCCAGCGACTCCTGGATCAGGATGCACGCCGGCTCGGACACGGTACCCTGGCCGAGGTCGAAGGACAGCGTGACCTCGAAGCCCGCGTCGGCGCCGGCCTCCTTCATCAGCGCGCGCGCCTTCGGGATGTCGTAGGTGTAGCCGTGCGCCTGCGGCCAGGACACGCCCTGCGCCTTGTTGTCCTTGTCGCCCCACATCTTCGTGGAGCGCTGGTACATCGCGTTGTCGAGGATCTTCTCGTAGGGGATGGCGTGGGCCACCGCCTGGCGCACCTTGGGGTTGTTGAACGGCGGCTTGTTGACGTTCATGCCGAGGTACCAGAGCGCGTTCTCGATCGGCGTGGTCTGCACGACCACCTTGCCGGCCTGCGACATCTCGAGGAAGTCCTTCGGCGGCATCTCGTAGGTCATGTCGATGTCGCCCTTCTCGAGCAGCGCGCGGCGGTTGCCGGCCGACGGGATCTCGCGCTGCACGATGCGGCGGATCTTCGGCAGCTTGCCACTCTTCCAGTCGTCGTTGCGCGCGTAGATGATTTCCTGCCCGGGCTTGTACGACTCGACCTTGTAGGCGCCGCCGCCGGCGACGTTGCCCTTGGTCCAGTTGAGGCCCCAGGGATCTTCCTTGGTGGCGTTCTTCTTCACCAGCTCGGAGTTGAAGATGCACGGCACCGGCACCGCGAGGTCCATCATCGCGAGCTTGTCCTTGCGGATGAACTGCACCTTGAAGGTGTGGTCGTCGACGACGATGAACTGCTCGGGCTTCTCGATCGAGCCGGCCTTCATCTGGAAGGTCGGGAAGCCGCCGACGCTCACCATGCGGTCGAACGACCACTTCACGTCCTTCGCGGTCACCGGCGTGCCGTCGTGGAACTTCGCGTTCTTCCTCAGCTTGAAGGTCACCGACATGCCGTCGGCGGCCACCTGCCAGGACTCGGCGAGCTCGGGCTCGAGCTTGGTGAAGTCGTACATCATCACGCCGCCCGGGCCCTTCTTCTTGCCGAAGGTCATCAGGCGGTCGTAGCAGATCCACGACACGCCGTAGGCCGGCCGGTTCGCGCCCACCGTGTGGATGTCGAGCGAGTTCGGGCCGGTCTCGTTGGCGACGATCAGCAGTTCCTTGCGGCGGTCCTGCGCGAGCAGCTCCAGCGGGATGGCGTTCGCGCCGGCAAGCGCGGCGGACTGGATCAGGAAATCGCGGCGTTTCATGGGCAGGGTCTCCGGTTCAGGACGTGGATTGGACGTAGCGGCGCCAGCCGCCTAGTGCGGTGATCTCGGTGCGCCCGGCGAGGGCATGCGGTTCGCAGAGGAAGCCCTTCACGCGCTCGCCGTCTTCGAGCTCGAGCGTGCCGATGCCCAGCGGCGGCGGGATGTCGGCGACGAAGGTGCCGAATCCCGAGGCGGGAAGGTCCCATGTCTCGACCTCTATGCAAGCGCCGTGCCCGTCGCCCGAGCGCACCAGGCCGGGCTTCGGCGGGCGCTGGTCGTCGAGCGCATACAGGCGGTAGCAGGGTGCCGTGCGCGCCCTGCGCACCAACTGGGCGCCCCGCTCCAGCAGTTGCGCGTTCAGCGGCATGCCCGAGAGGTGCGCCCCGACGACGGCGACGCGCACCGTGCCGGGCGCGGGAGCCTGCGCCGGCGGCTCGCCGAGGAAGCGCGCGCCGAGCGCGCCGATGCGCGCATCGGACCAGGTCGGCCCCACCAGCGTGACGCCGAACGGCAGGCCGTCCGGACGCGCGCCCGCGGGCACCGTGAGGCCGGCGAGGTCGAGCAGGTTGACGAAGTTGGTGTAGATGCCGAGCCGGCTGTTCAGCAGCACCGGCTCGCGCTCGAGGTCCGCGAGCTTGTAGATGGTGGGGGCGCCGGGAACGAGCATCACGTCGGCGCGCTGCCAGAGCGCGCCCGTCTCGCGTCGAAGGGCCGCGAGGCGATGCTGCGCGGCGAAGGTTTCCGCGGCCGTGAAGCGACGGCCGGAGTCGACGATGCCCTTGGTCACCGGCAGGACGTCGCCGGGATGCGCGTCGATGAACGCGCCGAGTTGCGCGGTGCGCTCCGCGATCCACGGGCCGTCGTAGAGCAGCGCCTGCGCGGCGAGGAAGGGCGCGAGGTCGAACTCCACCGCCACGCCGCCGATCGCCGTCATGCGCTCGATCGCCGCTTCGTAGAGGCTTCGGTACGCGAGGTCGCCGAAGAACTCGCGCTGCGCAGGCAACGGCACCGCGAAGCGGAAGCGCTCGCCGACCAGTGGCGCGCCCTCGCCGACCGCACGCGAATAGGGATCCGACTCGTCCTCGCCCTGCATCACGGCCAGCACGGCCTGCGCGTCCGCCACCGAACCGGCGAACACCGACACGCAATCTAGCGAGCGGCACGCCGGCACCACGCCGGACGTGCTGACGAGGCCGCGCGTCGGCTTCAGGCCGACCAGCCCGTTGAACGCCGCCGGTACGCGCCCGGAGCCGGCGGTGTCGGTGCCGAGGGAAAAACTCGCCAGGCCCATCGCCACCGCCACGGCGGAGCCGGAACTCGAGCCGCCGCTGATGTACTCCGGATCGCGCGGGTTGCGGCACGCGCCATACGGCGAGCGCACGCCGACCAGGCCGGTGGCGAACTGGTCGAGGTTGGTCTTGCCGACGAGGATCGCGCCCGCGGCGAGCAGCTTCGCCACCGCGCTGGCGTGGCGCGTCGGCACGTAGGCGTAGGCCGGGCACGCCGCCGTGGTGGGGATGCCTTCGACGTCGATGTTGTCCTTGACCGCGAAGGGCACACCCCACAGGGGCCGGTCGCGGGGGCCGCGCATCAGCTCGCGCGCGCGGACGAGCGCATCCTCTTCCGGCACGAGGTGGATCCAGACCGGGTTGTCCTTGACCGCACGGATGCGTGCGTACACCGCCCGAACGACCTCCTCCGGCGAGCGCCCGGCCTCGTACGCAGCGCACAGCGCGGCGAGGGACAGGTCGGGCTCGGAACTTGCAAAGTCGTTCGTCATGTCGAGGATCCCAAACTTGTATACAAGATGGGATGCAAGCTACCATGCAGGGACCGTGCCACCCCTGCCTTGCCCCGGGAAGCCATCGACACCCGCCCCGAGCGCCCGCCGCGCCGCACCAGCGAGGTGCGGCGCATGAAGCCGGCGCCCCGCGACAGTGACCGCCTCGCCGACGCGGTCTACGAGCGCGTGAAGGCGGACATCTTCGATTTCCGCCTGCTGCCCGGCGCGCGCTTTTCCGAGAACGAACTCGCGTCGCGCGAGAAGGTCTCGCGCACGCCGGTGCGCGAGGCGCTGCTGCGGCTTGCGCGCGAGGGCTTCATCGAGGTCGCGGCCAAGAGCGGCTGGAACGTGCGGCCGCTGGACTTCGTGCGCTTCGAGCACCTCTACGACCTGCGCGTGATCCTCGAGCTCGCCGCGGTGCGCAAGCTCTGCGCCACCGACACCGGCAACGCGCTCGCCGGCCTGAAGAAGACGTGGCTGGTGCCGGCGAAGGCGCGCCTGGCGGACTGGATCGCGGTGTCCCGCATCGACGAGGCCTTCCACGCCACGCTCGTCGCGGCCACCGGGAATCCGGAACTTGCGCGCACCCACGCGGAGGTCACCGAACGCATCCGCATCGTGCGCCGGCTCGACTTCACGCAAGGCGAGCGCGTCGGCGCCACCTACGACGAGCACGCCGCGATCCTCAAGGCCATCCTCGCGCGCAAGCCGCAGCAGGCGACGCTGCTGCTCTCCGCGCACATCGAGCAGTCGAAGCTCGAGGTACGCAAGATCTCGATCCACCGGCTGCACGAGGCGCACCACTCGGCGCGCCGGCAGCCCTGAGCGCGCGCGGCGCTGCCGGTTGACGGCGGTCAAAATTTAGTTAGCATACGAACTACCTGGGCCGACCTACGGAGTCCCGCATGAGCCTCGCCGACATGATCCGCAAGCGCACCGCACGATACGACGACCGTCGCGAGGACTGGACGGTGTTCGGCCACGAGACCGAGCTGGATCCGAAGTTCGCGCGCGCCCAGCGCCGCTACGTGGGCGCCTCCGGCTCGCTCGACCACCAGGAGCAGAACTCCGTGGAGCCGGTGGCGTTCACGATGTCGCTGCAGACCATGCCGGTCGGCCACCGCATCCCGGTGCATTGCCACGAGACCGAGGAGACCTTCTTCATCCTCGAGGGAGAGTGCGTGGTGAACGTGTTCCACGAGGGCGAGACCGTGTCCCTGAAGCTGGGCCGCTGGGACCTCGTGTCGGTACCCCCGTTCGTCTACCATGACATCCACAACGTCGGCAGCATTCCCTGCCCGGTGCAGACGCTGCTGTCCAAGCCCAAGCCCGATCGGCCGCACTACCAGGACCCGAAGCTGCTCGAGATCCAGGCCCGCACCCACACGAAATAGGCAGTCGACGCCCAACCACCCGGAGCCCGCCATGTCCCTCACCCTTCGCACCGCCCTCGCCGCCGTCGCCCTCGCCTTCGCCGGCAGCACGCTTGCGCAAACGGTCATCAAGGTCGGCCACGACCAGCCCGACCGCAGCACGCACCACCAGGCGGCGCTGAAGTGGAAGGAACTCGTCGAGGCCCGCACCGGCGGCAAGGTGCGCGTGAATCTCTTCCCGGCAATGACGCTGGGCAGCGGGACGCAGATGGTGGAGCAGACCCAGGCCGGCGCGCTCGAGGTCTCGATCCTGCCGACCGGCTGGGTCGCGCCGCTCGCCCCGAGCGTCTCGGTGCTCGACCTGCCGTTCCTGTTCCCGAGCCGCGAGGTGCTCTACAAGGTGATCGACGGCCCGGCCGGCGCCGAGATCCTCAAGCCGCTCGCCAAGGTCAACATCGAGGGCGTCGGCTTCTTCGAGTCCGGCTTCAAGCAGTTCACGGGCAACTTCCCGATCCGCGAGCCGAAGGACTACTCCGGCACCAAGATCCGCACCATGCCCGCGCAGGTGATCCAGGAGCAGTTCAAGGCCTTCGGCGCGACGCCGGTCACCGTGGACTTCAAGGAACTCTACAGCGCGCTGCAGCAGCGCGTGGTCGACGGCCAGGAGAACCCGATCGCGACCATCGCGCTGATGCGCTTCTTCGAGGTGCAGAAGCACCTGACGCTGTCGGACCACGGCTTCATCGCCTACGTGTTCATGTTCAACAAGCCCTTCCTCGACAAGCAGCCGGCCGACGTGAGGAAGATCCTCGTCGACTCGGCGCGCGAGGCCGGGCGCTACCAGCGCGAACTCATCGCCAAGACCGAGGCCGAGCACCTCGAGACGTTCAAGAAGGCCGGCGTCACCATCATCACGCTGACGCCGGAGCAGCGCGCGCGCTTCGAGCAGGCCTCCAAGCCGGTGTACGACTGGTTCTCCGCCAAGTACGGCGCCGACACGCTCAACCTGATCCGCAAGGAAGTCGCGGCCAACGCCAAGAAGTAGGTCGCGTGTCGCAGGCTGCCAAGCCACCCGGCGCGCCCAGGGGTTTCCTCGCCGGCGCGGACGACGTCCTGGGCCGCGCGGAGTGGGCGTTGATCGGCGGCGCGCTCGCGCTGACGAGCGTGCTCCTGTTCGCGAACGTCGTGCTGCGCTACGTCTTCTCGGCGCCGCTCAACTGGGCCGAGGAATTCACGCTCTACACGATGGTCTGGATCGTCTTCATCGGCGGCAGCATCGCGGTGCGCACGCGCGGGCACATCGCCATCGACCTGCTGCCGCTCGTGCTCTCGCCGAAGAACCGGCGCCGCCTCGCGATGGCCGTCTGCGTCGCCACGCTCGCGTTCCTCGCGGTGTTCTTCTGGACCAGCCTGCAGCACGTGCTGCGCGTGCAGTCGATCAGCCAGCGCACGCCGGTGATGCAGGCGCCGATGTGGCTCGCCTACCTCGCGATGCCCGTCGGCACCTTCCTCATGGGCCTGCGCACCGCGCAGCAGTTCGTCCGCATCTTGCGCGAGAAGGGCGCCGCCACCGAGGCGACGATGGACCTGCAGGACTGAGCCGGTGACCGAGAGCATCGTCCTCACCTTCGTGCTGCTGGCCGTCGGCCTCACGCTGACGCTGCCGATGTTCATCGTGCTCACCGGCACGGCCTTCGTCGTCTTCGCCGCGACCACCTCGATCCCGCTGTCGATCCTGCCGCAGCGGCTCTTCGCCGGGCTGGAGAGCTTCCCGCTGATGGCGATCCCGTACTTCATCCTCGCGGCGAACATCATGAGCCGGGGCGGCCTGTCGGCGCGCCTCATCGCCTTCATCCAGTCGCTCGTCGGCCACCTGACCGGCGGCCTCGCGATCACCGTGGTGGCCACCTGCGCCCTCTTCGGCGCGATCACGGGCTCGAGCGCCTCCACCATCGTCGCGATCGGCGGCATCCTCTACCCGGCGATGCTGCGCGCCGGCTACCCGCAGCACTTCGCGCTCGGCGTGATCACCGGCTCCGCCCTCCTCGGCATGATCATTCCGCCGTCGAACGCCATGATCGTCTACGGCGCGGTCGCCGGCGCCTCGATCGGCGCGCTCTTCATGTCCGGCATCGGTGCCGGCGCGGTGTTCGCCACCGTCTACTCGGCGTACTGCTACGGCTGGGCCAAGCTGAACAAGGTCTCGCCGAGCCCGCGCGCGACCCTCGCCCAGATCGGCGACAGCCTGCGCGACGTGGCCTGGGGCCTCGGCATGCCCGCCATCATCCTCGGCGGCATCTACGGGGGCGTCTTCACCGCCACCGAGGCGGCGGCCGTGTCGGTGGTCTATGCCGCGTTCGTCTGCATGGTGGTGTACCGCCAGCTGGACTTCAAGGGCCTCTGGGAGGTGTGCCTCGATTCCGCGCTGGCCAGCGCCCGCATCCTCGTCATGGTCGGCGCGGCGAGCGTGTTTTCGTGGCTGCTCACGGTCACGGGCATCACGGGCGCGATCGCGGAGCCGTTCGCCGGGCTGAAGCAGTCGCCGGACACCGTGCTTGCGGTGGCGAACGTGCTATTCCTCGTCGCGGGCATGTTCATCGACGTGTTCTCGAACATCCTGATCCTCGTGCCGATCCTGCTGGCGACCGTCACGGGCTCCGGCATCGGGGTCGTGCACTTCGGCATCATCACGTCGGTGAACGTCGACATCGGCAACATCACGCCACCCTTCGGCCTCAACCTCTTCGTCGCGAGCGGCACCTTCGACAAGCCCTATCTCACGATCGTGCGCGCCGTGCTGCCCTGGCTCGGCCTCGCCCTGCTCAGCCTCGCCATCATCACCTACTTCCCCGCGCTGTCGCTGTGGCTGCCGCAGCAGATGTACCCGAACGTGCGCTAGGCGCCAGTTCGCTGCGCATCCACCAGCCGGCGCAGCATGCGCATGAACCGGGCACGATCGCGAACCGGCAGCGGCGCAAGCGTGCGCGCGTGCGTGCGCGCGATGGCCGCTCGCATGCGTCGCGCGAGCGCCCGCCCGGCGGGGGTGAGCGCACAGCGCTTGTAGCGCGCGTCCTTGGCGTCGGCGCTGCGCACCACGAGCCCCTTGCGCTCCAGGCGCGCGAGCACGTCGGTGGCATTGGCGCGATCGATGCCGACCCGCGCCGCCACCGTGGCCTGGTCGAGGTCGGCGTCTTCCCCGATCACGGTCAGGACGCTGAACTGCACGGGCGTCACGCCGTACTTCGCGCACTCCTCGGCGAAGAGCGCGATGTGGATCTGGTGAAGGCGCCGGACGAGGAATCCGGGTCGGTCGTAGAGGGGGCTCATTGCGCACCGGTGTCGGGGGCGGCCAGTGTAGCGCACGGCGGTTTCGCGATTCGAGTGCGCGATGCCGCGCTCGCCGCCTAGAATGCATCTTCGACCCGAGGATCACGCACCGTGCAGCATCCCGACAAGCGCGACGACCGCGCGATGAAACCCGAGCCCGGCGCAAGGGGCGTCGGCGCGCGCCTGCCTCGCAAGGAAGACGCGCGATTCCTGCGCGGCCAGGGCGAATACGTCGCCAACATCCGCCTTCCCGGCATGCTCGACGTCGCCTTCCTGCGCTCGCCGATGGCGCACGGCAGGATCCTCGGCATCAAGAAGCCCGAGGGCTTCGAGGCGAGCGTCTTCACCGCGGAAGACCTCGTCGGCGTGCAGCCGATCCGCGCGCACACCACGCTCCCGGGCTTCAAGCCCTCCGACCAGCCGGTGCTCGCCAGCGGCAAGGTGCGGCAGGTCGGCGAACTGGTCGCGATGTGCGTCGCACCCACGCGCGCCGAGGCCGAGGACATCGCCGACCAGGTCGAGCTCGACCTCGAGGAACTCCCGGCCGTGGTGGACATGGTAAAGGCGCGCACCGAGCCGCCCGCGCTGGTGCACGACGAATGGGGCGACAACGTCTTCCTCGAGACCCTCGTCGAGGACGACCTCTCCGAGGTGAAGCAGCGCGCCGCGGTGAAGGTGCGCCGCAAGATCCGCACCGCGCGCCAGCACATGTCGCCGATGGAAGGCCGCGGCGTGGTCTGCGAGTGGAACAAGCGCCTCGGCCAGCTCGTCATGTACACCGCGGCGCAGATGCCGCACATCAACCGCGCCGGCCTGTCGGAATGCCTCGGCCTGGACCACGGCGCGATCCGCGTGATCGCCCCGGACGTCGGCGGCGGCTTCGGCTACAAGGGCATCCTGCTGCCCGAGGAAGTGTGCCTCGCGTGGCTGTGCCGCAAGCTCGGCCGCCCGGTGCGCTGGATCGAGGACCGCCGCGAGCAGTTGTCGGCGAACGCCAACTGCCGCGAGCACGACTACGACCTCACCATCTACGCCGACGCCAAGGGCAAGATCCTCGGTCTCGAGGCGGACGCCACCGTGGACTCGGGCGCGTACTCGTCCTACCCGTTCTCGGCCTGCCTCGAGGGCGGGCAAGTGAGTTCCATCCTCCCCGGCCCGTACAAGATGGAACGCTACCGCTGCCACACCTGGTCGGTGGCGACCAACAAGCCGCCGATCCTGCCGTATCGCGGCGTGGCGCGCACCGGCGTGTGCTTCGCGCTCGAGGTGACGCTCGACGCGGTGGCGCGCGAACTGAAGATGGAACCGCACGAACTGCGCCTCGCGAACCTCGTCGAGCCGCAGGAGATGCCGTACACCAACATCACGAAGAAGCACTTCGACTCGGGCGACTACCCCGAGGCGGTGCGCCGCGCGGTGAAGATGATCGACGTCGCCGCGGTGCGCGCGCGCCAGGAGAAGGGCGAGCCGGACGGTCGCAGGATCGGCCTCGGCTTCTCGATCTTCTGCGAGCAGGCCGCGCACGGCACGTCCGTCTACTACGGCTGGGGCATCCCGATGGTGCCCGGCCACGAGCAGTGCGCCGCGCGCCTCTCGCCCGACGGCATCCTCGAACTGCGCATCGGCGCGCACTCGCACGGGCAAGGCATGGAAACCACCATGGCGCAGGTCGCCCACACGGTGCTCGGCATCGACCCGGCGAACGTGCGCCTCGTGCACGGCGACACCGCGATCACGCCCTACTCCACCGGCACCTGGGGCTCGCGCTGCATGGTGATGTCGGGCGGCGCGGTGGCGAAGGCGGCCGAGGTGATCGGCGAGCGCGTGAAGGCCATCGCCTCCAAGCTGATGGAAGTCTCGGCTGCCGACCTCGTGCTCGAGGACGGCCACGTGCGCGTGACGGGCACCGACCGCAAGATGACGCTCGGCGAAGTCGCGCACGTCTGGTATCGCAAGCCTCAGCTGCTGCCGGCGGACGTCGATCCGGGCGGCCTCGAGACGGTCGAAGGCTACAAGGCCAAGGTCGACACCGGCACCTTCAGCTACGCCTGCCACGCGTGCGTCGTGGCCGTCGATACCGAGACCGGGCAGGTCGAGATCCTCGACTATGCGATCGCCGAGGACGGCGGCGTGCTGGTGAATCCGATGATCGTCGACGGG
>CAZTXP010000164.1:0-29554 GCA_964617355.1 uncultured Enterobacteriaceae bacterium | reverse complement strand
AGCTTCTCATGCGATCGATCATCCAGTCAGTCCTCCTGTGCATCGCCGCCGGTCTGGGCGTGCAGCAGGGAGCGCTTGCCCAGACCTTCCCGTCCAAGTCGGTGCGCCTGGTCGTGCCGTTTCCTTCCGGCGGCCCGGCCGACATGCTGGCGCGCCTCTTGTCCGAGAAGCTCACCGACCGCTGGGGGCAGTCGGTGGTGGTCGAAAACCTCGGGGGCGCGGCGGGCAACATCGGCGCCGAGGCGGTCATGCGCGCGGCGCCCGACGGTCATGCGCTGCTGCTCAACGCTTCCAGCCATGTGATCAATGCGTTGATGTACACCAAGCTGGCCTTCGACCCGTTCAAGGACTTCACGCCGATCACCTCCGGCGCGAAATCCGGCACCGTGCTCACGGCGCACGCGTCGATGCCGTTCAGCACGGTCCCGGAACTGGTGGCCTATGCGAAGGCGAACCCGGGCAAGCTGAACTTCGCGTCCTTCGGCCCGGGCACGACCTCGCACCTGAATGGCGAGCGCTTCAAGCGCGTCGCCGGCATCGACCTGGTGCACGTGCCCTACAAGGGCAGCGGCGACGCGATGAAGGACCACCTCGCCGGCCTGGCGCAGCTCTTCTTCGACGGCCCGACGACCGCGATCGCGAACGCAAAGACCGGCAAGGTGAAGCTGCTCGCCACGGCCACCAGCGCTCGCCTCGCCGCGCTGCCCGACCTGCCTACGATGAAGGAGGCGGGCTACGACGTCGGCATCGACGGGGTGCTCTGGTTCTGGGGCCCGGCCGGGATGTCGCCCGCGCTGCTCGACGCGGTCTACGGCCACGTCGCGAAGGCGGCGGGCGCGCCCGCGATCAAGGAACTCTTCGCGCAGGGCGGGTCGGAGGCCTATGCGCCCCCGCCCGCCGAGATGGCCCGCTTCGCGCGCGATCTCTACGACCGCTGGGGCGTGGTGATCCGCGAAGCGGGCGTGCAGCTCGACTGACGGCTCAGTACGCGCCGCCGCCCAGGATGCCGCCGATCACTGCGCCGGCCGCCGTGGACACCACCCGCCCGTTGCCGTGGCCGAGCTGGTTGCCGATCACCGCACCGGCCACCGAGCCGACCACCGCGCCCGCGGTGTTGCGTGGCGAGACCACCACCGGAGCCGGCGCGTACACCGGCGCGGGCGCGTAGACCGCGGGCGGCGCCGGGTAGTAGACCGGGGGCGGCGCGTACACGACGCGCGGCGCCACGTACGCGGGATAGACCACGACAGGGGCGGCGTAGTGCCGGTGATGCCAGTGGCGGTGGCCATGGCGATGGCCGTACGGATCCGCGGACGCCGTGGTGGCCGCGCCGAGCGAGGCGGCGGCGATCAACGCGAGGGCAATCTTCTTCGTGGCAGTCATGTCGGTCTCCTTGTCTGTTCCTGCGTCCCCTGTGCGAGTAACGCAACCCATACAACGCTGGGACGGGTCGCAGTGTCGACCGGAAAGATCGGCGCGTCCGCTACCGATTGCTACCGTTTGTAACCGTCGGGCCGGCGCGACGCCCAGGCGGAGAAGATCGCGTGCAGCCGCTCCACTCCGTCGGTGAGCGCCGCCGGTCCCGGCTGCAGGATGTCGACCGACTTCACCTCGTGCAATTCCCCATCGCGTACAGCGGGAATGGCCTCGAACCCCGGGCGCGCGGCGACGCGTTCCGGGCGGAACTTCTTGCCGCACCACGAGCCGACGATGATGTCCGGCGCGCGGCGCACGACCTCGGCGGCATCCGCGATGGTGCGCCCCTGCGCGCCCTGCGAGCGCGCGAGCTCCGGAAACACGTCGTCGCCGCCTGCAATGCCGATGAGTTCCGACACCCAGCGGATGCCGCTGATCATGGGCTCGTCCCATTCCTCGAAATAGACGCGCGGCCGCGCCGGCAGCGCCACGGCCAGCGCACGCACGCGATCGAGGTTCGCCTGCAGCTTCGCCACCAGTGCCTCGCCCTTCGCCGCCGCGCCGACCATCGCGGCAAGCCGCTGGATCATGTCGAGGATCTCCTCCACCGAGCGCTGGTTGAAGATCATCACGTGCAGGCCCTGCCGCACGAGTTCGGAGGCGATGTCGCGCTGCAGGTCGGAGAAGCCGAGGACGAGGTCGGGCTTCAGTTCGAGGATGCGATCGGTCTTCGCCGACAGGAAGGCCGACACGCGCGGCTTCTCGCGCCGCGCGCGCGCCGGGCGCACCGTGTAGCCCGAGATGCCGACGATGCGACGCTCCTCGCCGAGGAGATAAAGCGTCTCGGTCGTCTCCTCGGTGAGGCAGACGATGCGATTCGGGTAACGGTCCATGGGGCGGGAGAGATTATCATCGCGCCATGGGACCGCTCTCCGGCATCAAGGTCGTCGAATTCGAAGGCATCGGCCCCGGGCCGTTTGCCGGCATGCTGCTCGCGGACATGGGCGCGGACGTGCTGCGCATCGACCGCCCCGGCGCCGCGGACCTCGGCGTGAATCGCGCGCGCAACGTCGAACTGATGAACCGCGGCAAGCGCTCGGTGACGCTCGACATGAAGGCCAAGGGCGGCGTCGAGGCCGCGCTCGAACTCGTAGCGCGCGCCGACGCGCTGGTCGAGGGCTTCCGGCCCGGCGTGATGGAGCGTCTCGGCCTCGGGCCTGAGGTTGCCCTGGCGAGGAACCCGCGCCTCGTCTACGGCCGCATGACCGGCTGGGGGCAGGACGGACCGCTCGCGCCGCGCGCCGGCCACGACATCAACTACATCGCGCTCGCCGGCGTGCTCGGCGCCTTCGGCAGGAAGGGCGAGGCGCCGGTGCCGCCGCTCAATCTCGTGGGCGATTTCGGCGGCGGCGGCATGCTGCTCGGCTTCGGCATCGCCTGCGCGCTGGTAGAAGCGCAGCGCTCGGGCAAGGGACAGGTGGTGGATGCGGCGATGGTCGAGGGCGCCTCGCTGCTCGCGACGATGTTCTCCGGCATGCTCGCCGCGGGTTCGTGGAAGGACGAGCGCGGCGTCAACATCCTCGACACCGGCGCCCCGTGGTACGACACCTACGCGACCGCGGACGGCAAGTACGTCGCCATCGGCTCTATCGAGGTGCGCTTCTACGCCGAGCTGCTCGAAAAGCTCGGCCTCGCGGGCGAAACGCTGCCCAAGCAGCACGACCGCGCCGGCTGGCCCGTGCTGCGCGAGAAGTTCGCAGCCGCCTTCCGCATGAAGACGCGCGACGAGTGGGTAAAGGTCTTCGACGGCTCGGACGCCTGCTTCGCGCCGGTACTCGGCCTGGGCGAGGCGCGCCGCGATCCGCACAACGTGGCGCGCGGCAGCTTCGTCACCGTGGCCGGGATCGAGCAGCCCGCGCCGGCGCCGAAGTTCTCGCGCACGCCGGGCGGCGTGCGCCGGCCACCGCCCGAGCGCGGCGAAGGCGGGCGCGCCGCGCTCGCCGAATGGGGATTCGATTCCGCCGCGGTCGAGCGCCTCGCGGCCCTCGGCCTCGGCGCGCAGTAGGACCGGAGGACACATGCTCAGCAACCTGATGCCCCGCGAGGGACGCTTCTTCGAGCTCTTCAACACGCACGCCGACCGCATCGTCGAGGGTGCGCGCGAGGTGGCCTCGATGTTCGCCACCTTCCAGGAACTGGAAGCGCACGCGCAGCGCATCGACGGCGCCGAACGCGCCGCCGACAAGGTCACGCACGAGACCATCACGCTGCTGCACAAGACCTTCATCACCCCGTTCGACCGAGAGCAGATCCACCAGCTGATCACCTCGATGGACGACATCCTCGACCTGATGCAGGACGTGGCCGAGACCGTGGTGCTCTACGACCTCCGGAAGGTCACCCCCGAGGCCAGGCAGCTCGCCGAGATCTGCCTGATGTGCTGCACGCGCGTGAAGACGGTGGTGGGCCTGCTCGAGAACGTGAAGGAGCCCGAGGCGATCCTCAAGACCTGCGAGGAGATCGACCGCCTCGAGTCGGACGCCGACCGCGTGATGCGCTCGGCGATGTCGAAGCTCTTCCGCGAGGAAAACGACATCAAGCAGCTGCTCAAGCTGCGCGGCATCTACGAGCTGCTGGAGTCGATCACCGACCGCTGCGAGGACGTGGCCAACGTGATCGAGGGCATCGTCCTCGAGAACTCCTGAGCGGATGGAAGCCCAGCCGCTGGTCGCCTTGTGGGTCGTCGCGGCGCTGATCGCCGCGGCGCTGCTGTTCGACTTCATGAACGGCTTCCACGACGCCGCGAACTCGATCGCGACGGTGGTCTCGACGCGCGTGCTGACGCCCTACCAGGCGGTGGCGCTGGCGGCGTTCTTCAACTTCGCGGCCTACTTCGTCTTCCACCTCAGCGTCGCGACCACCATCGGCAAGGGCGTGATCGACCAGGGCATCGTCGACCACTACGTCGTGTTCGGCGCGCTCGTCGGCGCCACGGCGTGGAACGTCATCACCTGGTGGTACGGCATCCCGTCTTCGTCCTCGCACGCGCTCGTGGGCGGCCTCTGCGGCGCCGCGGTCGCGAAGGCCGGCACCTGGGCGCTGCTGCCGGCGGGCATCCTGAAGATCGTCGCCTTCATCTTCATCTCGCCGCTGGTCGGCATGGTGATGGGCGCGTTGCTGATGCTTGCCGTGTCGTGGCTCTTCGTGCGCTCGACGCCGAGCAAGGTGGACCGCTGGTTCCGCCGCCTGCAGCTGGTCTCGGCCTCGGCCTACAGCCTCGGCCACGGCGGCAACGACGCGCAGAAGACCGCCGGCATCATCTGGATGCTGCTGATCGCCACCGGCTACCTCGGCGCGAAGGACCCGATCCCGATCTGGGTCGTGATCGCGTGCTACGTCGCCATCGGCCTGGGCACCCTGTTCGGCGGCTGGCGCATCGTCAAGACCATGGGCCAGCGCATCACCAAGCTCAAGCCCGTGGGCGGCTTTTGCGCCGAGACCGGCGGCGCGATGACGCTCTTCGGCGCCACGCTGCTAGGCATCCCCGTTTCGACCACGCACACCATCACGGGCGCGATCGTCGGCGTGGGCGCGTCGCAGAACGCCTCGGCCGTGCGCTGGGGCGTCGCCGGCAACATCGTCTGGGCGTGGGTGCTGACCATCCCCTGCTCCGCCTTCATCGCCGGCTGCGCCTGGTGGATCGGCCGCCACGCATTTTCACCAAACTGAGCGCGCCGAACTAGGCCGGGGTTGGCCGTAGATTCTTCTTGCGGGGGGTGCACGAGGGGGAGCGCAGCACCCCCTCGTTCCTAGGCGTAGGTGACCGACCCGGGCCGATCGGGGCGGTCCAGGTGCGGCACGTTGTTGAAGCTCACGAAGTGCACGCCCTTGGGCGACAGCACGAATTCCGAGTAGCTGCCGTTGCGGGCCTGCATGTTGAGGTCGACCATCATGCGCGCCGGCATTCCGGTGACGGTCGAGAGGATGGTCGCGATCGGCCCGCCGGAGCTCACCACGAGGATGCGCTCGGCATCGGCCTTGGCTCGCACCACCTCGAGCGCCTGCATGACGCGCGAGCGGAACTCGTCGAAGGGCTCGTGCCCGCCGCGCGGGATCGCCCCCTCGGTCCACGCATAAAGCGCCTCGCGCAGCTTCCTGAAGTGCGCGCGCTTGTCCGCGCCCTGCGGTGCGGGATCGGGCGCCCCATAGTGCGCGGCGACGATGGTGCGGGCCTCGTATTCGTTCAACCCGGGATGCGCCTCGTGCGCCGCGGCGGCGCCCATGCCCTCTAGGATGCCCTGCAGCGTCTCGTCATGGCGTCGCAGCGTGCCGCGGATGCACGCATCGAAGCGCATGCCGCGCTCGGCGAAATGCTCGCCCAGCCAGCGCGCCTGCTGCCAGCCGAGATCCGAGAGCTTGTCGTAGTCCGCGGCACCGTAGGACGCCTGCCCGTGCCGCACGAGGAAGAGTTGCGCCATGCCGCGATGGTAGTGCCCTCCACCGTCCTGTGGAACAATCGCGGCGAAATCCTTGGAGGAGGAAACCCCATGAAGCCGTGGTCCGCGCTCGTGTCGCTTGCGTTCGCCGTCGTACCGGCGCTCGCGCAGGCGCAGGCATTCCCGTCGAAGCCCGTCACCATCGTCGTGCCCTTCCCGGCCGGCGGCGTGGTGGACATCCTCGCGCGCTCGTTCTCCGACCGCCTGGCCGCGAGTCTCGGCCAGCCGGTGATCGTGGAGGCGAAACCCGGCGCCGACTCGATCATTGGCACCGAGTTCGTGCTGAAGGCACCCGCCGACGGGCACACGCTGCTGATGGCGTCGCCGAACATCGTCACGCACGAGTTCATGAGCCCGCAGCCGCGCTGGACCTACGCGAAGGACGTGCAGGGCCTCGCCTACGTGGCCGACGTGCCGAACGTCGCCGTGATCCCCGCGACGCTGGGGCCGAACACGCTGCGCGAGTTCGTGGACCTCGCGAAGAAATCCCCCGGCAAGCTGAACTACGCCAGCCCCGGCAACGGCACCTCGAACCACCTCGGCACCGAGCTCTTCCAGCAGGTCACCGGCGTCGACATGGTGAAGGTCGCCTACAAGGGCCAGCCGCCGGCCATCCCCGACCTGATCAACGGTGGCATCCAGTTCAAGCTGCTCACGATGTCGCTCGCGGTGCCGCACGTGCAATCCGGCAAGCTGAAGGCGCTCGCGGTGGCCGCGACCAAGCGCACGCGGGCGCTGCCGGAGGTGCCGACCTTCGCCGAGGCCGGCTACCCCGACGTCAAGGTGGTGCCGTTCTTCGGCCTAGTGGCGCGCAAGAGCGTGCCGAAGGAGGTGATCGCGCGCCTCTCGGACGAAGTCAGGAAGGCGCTCTCGCAGCCCGACGTCATCGGCCGCATCGAGAAGGCGAACGGCGAGGCTGCGGCGGCGGCGAGCGCCGAGGAGTTCGACCGCTTCCTCGTGGCCGAGTCGCAGCGCTTCGGCCCCCTCATCAAGTCTCGCGGCATCAAGTCGGAGTGAACCCATGAAGATCCAGGGCAAGGTATGCGTAGTGACGGGCGCGGCGCGCGGCATCGGCGCGGCGCTGGCGAAGCAGTTCGCGGCCTCGGGCGCGAAGGGCGTGGTCTGTGCCGACATCCTCCCGGCCGAGGAAACTGCCGCGGCGGTCGGCGGCCTCGCGGTGGCTTGCGACGTCTCGAAGGAAGACTCGATCCGCGCGCTGGTCGAGGCCGCCGAGAAGAAGTACGGCCGCGTCGACCTCTTCTGCTCCAACGCCGGCATCATCGCGCGCCACGGGCTCGACGCCACGATCGAGGAATGGCGTCGCACGATCGACGTCAATGTCATGGCGCACGTGTTCGCCGCGCGCATCGTGGTGCCGAAGATGCTCGCGCTGGGGGGCGGCCATATCGTCGCCACCGCCTCGGCGGCGGGCCTGCTGATGCAGGTGGACTCGGCGACCTACACCGTCACCAAGCACGCCGCGCTCGCGTTCGCCGAGTGGCTGTCGGTGCAGTATGGCGAGCAGGGCATCGGCGTGTCGTGCCTTTGCCCGCAGGGCGTGCAGACGCCGATGCTGCTCGGGCCGAAGGGCGACCGGAAGTCCTTCCTGCTCGAAGGCTCGGTGACGCCGGAGTACGCCGCACAGTGCGTGGCGGAAGCGGTCGAGGCCGGCCGCTTCCTCGTGCTGCCGCACCCCGAGGTCGCCGAATTCGAACGCCGCAAGGTCATGGACCGCGACCGCTGGCTGGGCGGCATGCGCCGCCTGCTGGCGAAGATCAAGAGCGACCCAAGCCTGCAGGGCCTGGATTGATCTCGCGACGGAGCCGCTGAATGGACGACCAGATCAAGGCCATCGACCAGGTCACCACCACCGCGATCGACCTGGCGATGAAGTTCGGGCCGAAGGTGGTGGTCGCGATCCTGATCCTCGCGGCCGGGTACTACGCCGGTGGCTGGGCGGGCCGCGCGGTGCTGCGCGTGGTGGACCGGTTCAAGCTCGAACCGCCGGTGCGCGCGCTGCTCGAGCGCATGGTGAGGCTCGTGGTGCTCGGGCTGTTCGCCATCATGGCCCTGCAGAACCTCGGCGTAGAGCTGCTGCCGCTCATTGCCGGCCTCGGCGTGGCCGGCGCGGGCGTCGCGCTCGCGATGCAGGGCGTGCTCGGCAACATCGTCGCCGGCCTGACCATCATCTTCACGCGCCCGTTCCGCATCGGCGACTACATCTCGATCGTGAAGGAAGAGGGCGTGGTGCAGGAGATCACGCTGTTCTCGACCGTGCTCGGGCACGCGGACCTGTCGCGCGTGGTGATCCCGAACCGCAAGATCGTCGGCGAGATCCTGCACAACTACGGCGAGATCCGGCAGCTTGCGCTGGCGATCGGCGTCGCCTATGGCAGCGACACCTCGGCTGCAGTGGACGCCATCCGCGCGGCGATCGACGCCAACCCGCGCGTGCTGCGCGATCCGCCGCCCGTGGTCGGCGTCACGCACCTGTCGGAGTCGGCCATCCGCATCACCGCCGGCCCGTGGGTAAAGGTCAGCGACTACGTGCCGGCGACCGGCGAGCTCAATCCTGCGATCCTTGCCGCGCTCGCCGCGCGCGGCATCGCGCTGCCTGTACCGCAACGCGAGGTCACGCTGCGCCAGGTGGCCTGAGGCCCGCCCGCCCCGGGCCGCGGCCCGATATTGACGATTCGGCAACAAATATTGCAAAATCGTCAACATGGCACCCGACCTCCAACCGCTGCGGGCGCTCTGCGGCGGCGAAGCGCGCTTCCGCCTCGTGAAGGCGCTATATGAGGCGCCGCAACAGGCGTTCCGGGCGCGCGCGCTCGCCGGCGCGGCCGGCGTGGACCCCGGGCAGGCGCACCGCCTGCTGCGCGAGTTCGTGCGCGCCGGCCTCTGCGAGGAAATCGAGGATCCCCCGCACCGCAGCTACCACGCGAGCCGCGCGCACCCGATCACCCGCGCGCTTGCCGATGCGTTCGGCGAAACGCGCGGCCCGCGAGTGGAAGCGCCCCGGCAGGTCGACCTCGCGGCCGCCCCGGTCCTGCGCTCGCTGCTGTGGACGGGCCGGGAACGCGAACGGATCGGCGAGGAGGAGGCCTTCCGCCAGTACGAGCGCAACTGGCGCTTCGTGAAGGGCGCGCCGATGACCGCCGGGGAGCGCAAGCTGCTGGAGCGCCTGACGCGCGAATTCGGCCGGGGCGTCGTCAATGGATGAGTTTCGGCGACCGCTGCACCGGCGCATCGCGGCGCTGCTCGCGCGCATGGACGGCGAGTTCCTCTCGAGCGCGCGCTGCTACTTCGGCGGCGGCACGCAGATCGTCATGGCGAATGGCGAATACCGCGAATCCCGCGACATCGACTTCCTCGTGCGCGGCGAGGACCTGCGCACGTTGCGCGAGACGGTCCACGAAGGTTCGCTCGGCCGCGTCTTCCGGGCGCGCGTGCACCTCGCGCGCGAGGTGCGCTTCGACCAGTACGGCATCCGCACCTTCATCGCCGAGGACGCGCGCGCCGCCGCCGAGGCGCCGATCAAGTTCGAGATCGTCGTCGAAGGGCGCATCCCGCTCGGCGGCAAGCCGTCGTCGGCGCTCGGGATCCCGGAACTCGACGTCCCCACGGCCATCGCACAGAAGCTGCTCGCCAACGCCGATCGCGGCCGCGACCGGGCGTTCTTCTCGCGCGACCTCGTCGACCTCGCGTTCTTCAGCGCCCGGTTCACCGAAGCGCAGTTCCGCGCCGCGCTGCGCATCGCGCGAGCCGCATACGGCGACGCGGTCCTGCGCGAACTGCGGGAGGCCTGCCGCGTACTGGAGGTGGATGCCGCCTACCGGTCGCGCTGCGCGCGCGAGTTGCTGGTAGAGGATCCGGCCGGATTGCGCGAGGGCGTCGTGCGGCTGCGCCGGCTCTCGCGAATTACGGCTGCGCGTCGAGCCAAGTCGGCCGGCGCGCGCGGCCGCAAGGGCTGACCGCTACTTCGCCCTCGGATCCGCCGCCGACAGCCCCATCACCGTCTTCGGCGGGTACTTCTTGAAGGTCGCGAGGTGCTGGCGGATGCCGAGCTGGAAGGCCTCCATGTAGGCGAGCTTCCGCGTCATGTAGTTGTGCTGTTCCTTCGGGTCGAGGTACAGGTTGAAGAGCTTGGGATAGGTGTTCTGCTGCAGGACGCCGGTGAAGCCCCCTGATCCCCAGGCATCCGTTTCGTCGTCGCTGGTCGCGCGCAGCATCATCTTGTACTCGCCGCAGCGCACGGCCGAGAAGTGCTGCATCAGCCAGTAGTAGTGGTACTTGCGGTTCGAGTCGCCGCCCGGCGCGAGCAGGAACGAGGACTGGTCGACGCCGTCGATGTAGCGGTCGGTTGGCAGCGCATCGCCAGCGCCGCCGAGCGCGGCGAGCGTGGGCAGCAGGTCGGCGAAGTTCATGATGCCGTCCGAGCTCTGCCCGCCCTCGATCATGCCGGGCCAGACGAGGATGCCGGGCACGCGCACGCCGCCCTCCCACGTCGAGCCCTTGGAGCAGCGGAACGGCGTGAAGGCCGCATCCGGCCACGTTTCCATGTGCGGGCCGTTGTCCGACGAGATGAAGATCAGCGTGTCCTCGGCCTGCCCGGTCTCCTTCAGCGTGGCGACGAGGCGGCGGATGATGTCGTCGAGCTCGATCACCGTGTCCTTGTACGGGTGCTTGGCCGGCGAGGACGCAAGGAATTTCTCGTGCGGGTAGTTGTCGAAGTGCGCGCCGCGCGTGCAGTGGTAGAGCAGCCACGGCTCCTTCTTGCCCTTGCGGCCGCGGATGAAGTCTTCCGAGTACGCGCACCACTTGTCGTCGAGGAGCGAGAGCACCGGGATCGTCACTTCCTCGACGTTCACCGGCTCGCCGCCCTTCCTGGCATGCACGAAGCAGCGGTTGAAGGGCATGTTCTTCACCCACTCTGTGCGCGCCTCGGAGTACACCACCTCGGGGAAGAAGTGCGGATCGCGCCACTCGGTGTACATGTCGGACACCGACAGGAATCCGTAGAAGTCGTCGAAGCCGACGTTCTGCGGCTGCGAACCGGCGTTCTCGCCGATGTGCCACTTGCCCACCGCCTGCGTCACGTAGCCCGCGCCGCCGAGGATCTGCGGCAGCGTGGCCTCGCCCTGCAGGCCGCCGGGCTCGCCGTACATCGGCGGGCGGTGCAGGCCGTGCCGGTGCGGCACGCGCCCGGTCATTATCGTCGCGCGCGACGGCGAGCAGGTCGGCTCGGAGTAGCACGAGGTCAGCTTCAGGCCCTGCGCAGCGAGGCGGTCGAAGTTCGGCGTCGGCGCGCCGACCGCGACGCCGCCGCCGTAGCAGCCGAAGTCGCCCCAGCCCACGTCGTCCATCAGGAAGACCAGCACGTTCGGCCGGCGGCCGCGCTTGGCGACGAATTCCTCCAGCTTCTTCTTCGCGAGCGCCACCTGCGCCTCGTGCACGAACTGCGGCTCGCGGTTCTCGGCGAGGCGCACGGGCTTGGCGGCAAAGGGATCGAATCGGCTCATCCGGAGGTTCTCCTGTTCTCGTCTTCCTGCAGCTTGCGCCAGAACACCTTGCCGGTGCCGGTCTTGGGCAGCGCCTCGACGAACTCGACGATGCGCGGGTACTTGTAGGCCGCCATGTGGTCCTTGGCCCACGCGACGATGTCCTCGGGCTTCGTGCGCCCGCGCGCGGCGGCCTTCAGCACCACCACCGCCTTCACCGTCTCGCCGCGATGTTCGTCGCGCGCGCCGATTACGCAGGCTTCCTGGATGTCCGGGTGGCCGAAGAGCATCGCCTCGACCTCCGCCGGCCAGACCTTGAAGCCCGACGCGTTGATCATGCGCTTCAGGCGGTCGGTGATGAAGAAGTAGCCTTCCTCGTCGTAGTAGCCGAGGTCGCCGGTACGAAAGAAGGTCTTGCCATCGTGCTCGAGGAACGCATCCTTCGTCGCCGCGGGCTGGTTCCAGTAGCCGCCGAACACCTGCGGGCCGTGGACCACGATTTCGCCGGTCTCGTTCGGGCCGAGTTCCTTTCGCGTCGAGGGATCCAGCACGCGCGCATCCGTGTTGAGGAACGGGATGCCGGCGCACTGGCGCTTCGGCCGGTGCTGCGGGTTGCTGTGCGAAGGCGCCGCGGTCTCGGTGAGACCGTAGCCCTCGACGAACTTCAGGCCGAACACGGATTCGATCTTCGCCGCCAGCGCCTCGGGCATCGCCGCGCCGCCGCCGCCGATGCGCTCGAGCGACGAGAGGTCGTATTCGCCGAGCTTCGGGTTGGCGAGGAAGTCCACCACCATCGTCGTGATCGCGGTCCAGCCGGTGACCTTGTGGCGCGCGATGCAGCGCGCGGCGGTGTCGCGATCCCAGCGCGCGAGCAGCACGGTGCTCGCGCCGAGGTAGATCGCGTTGTTCATCGACGCCTGCATGCCGGTGAGGTGGAACATCGGCAGCACGCCGAGGCCGACGGCCTCGCAGTTGAAGCCACCCCACGCGCAGGACCCGGCGCTGGTCGCCATGATGTTCCGGTGCGAGAGGAGGCACCCCTTGGGCTTGCCGGTGGTGCCCGAGGTGTAGGGCAGGCACGCGAGGTCGGTGTCGGTCGCGGTGTGCGGGCCGGGCACGTGGCCGGCACCAAGCGCGTCCTTCCAGGCCACGACGTCGCCGCGCGCGGGCGCGACCGCGGGGGCTCGCACGAAATCCGGCACCGCGAGGTCGGTCGCCGGGTCGATGTACTCCGAGTAGGCGCCGACGACGATGCGATCGAGGCTCTTGCCCAGAAGCGGTTCGGCGTAAGGCAGCAGCTCCTGCATCACCACCGCGACGCGCCCGCCGGAATCCTCGACGTAGTGCGCGAACTCGTCGGTCTTCACCATCGGGTTCGCCGGCACGACCACGCCGTCCGCCCTGAGCGTGGCGTAGTAGGCAATGACGAACTGCGGGCAGTTCTGCGCGTAGAGCACGACGCGGTCGCCGCGCTTCACGCCACAGGCGCGTTGCAGGTAGCCGGCGAGCGCTTCGGCCTCGGCCTTCAGCTTCGCGTAGGTGAGCGAGCCGCCGTAGAACCAGTACGCGACCTTGTCCGGATAGCGCGCGGCGCTGACCTCGAGGTTGTGCCACAGCGTGGTGCGCGGCAGCGTCAGTGTCCTGGGCAGGCCCGGCGGCCAGTGCGGGAAGTGGCGATCAAACATCGGCGGCGAACCTCTTCACGGCGCGCTCGTCCCAGCGCATGCCGAGGCCCGGCGCCTCGGAAGGCTGCACGAAGCCCTTCTTCACCACGCAGGGGTCCTCCAGGATCGGGTCGGCCCAGTCGACGTACTCGAGCCAGTGGCAGGTCGGCGTCAGCGCGAGGAGCGGCGCGCTCGCCTCGGGGAAGAGGTGGCTCGACATCTCGATGCCCGCGCCCTGCGCGAGCGCGGCGGCGCGCATCCAGCCGGTGACGCCGCCGATGCGCTGCAGGTCGGGCATCACGTAGTCGCAGCACTGCGCGGCGAGCGCTTGCGCCATCTGCTCAGGGCCCATGAAGTTCTCGCCGATCTGGATCGGCGTCGCGATCTCGTCGGCGACCTTCGCGCAGCCCTCGAAGTCGTCGGCGCGGATCGGCTCCTCGATCCAGTGCATGCCGCCCTCGTCGTCGATCAGGTGGCCGCGGCGGATCGCCTCGGCCACGGTGAGGCCCTGGTTGAAGTCGCACATCAGCGTGACCTTCGGGCCGATGGCCTTCTTCACCGCGCGCATCGCGGCGAGGTCGTCTTCCGCGCGCGGCCGCCCGAGGCGCAGCTTCACCGCGTCGAAGCCTTCGCCGATGAGGCGCTCGGCTTCGCGCACCAGCTTCGGGATCGGCTGGATGCCGAGTCCCTTGGAGTTGTACGCCTTCACCGGCCGCGGTGTGCCACCGAGGAGTCGCACCACGGGCTGGCCGAGCGCCTGCCCGAGCGCGTCCCACGCCGCCATGTCGATGCCGGCCATGCCGAAGATCACGACGTTGTGCACGCCGAGCAGCGTGTACTTCGCGCGCAGCTTCCTTTCGATCTCATGGGGCGCGACCGGGTCGCCGGCGATCATCTCGCCCATCGCCTCGACCAGCTTCACCAGCGGCGCGAGGTGCGCGCGCGAGATCGCGAACAGGTAGGCGCGCCCCGTGAGCCCGCCGGTGGTCTCGAGGTCGACGAGCACCAGCGGCGCGCCAGTGACGGCGCCGGTCGCGGTGGCGAGCGGCAGCTTCATGGGCACGACCACCGGCCGCGCGCGCACGCGCCGGATCTTCAGCGTAGACAGCTTCACAGGGGGCCTCCTCTCCGTGCGAACCGGATTCTCGCGCACTCGCGCGTCGCGGTCTAACATCTGCCACCTACACCTGCAAACGAGGTTCCTCGCATGTCCGCAGCCGTGCCCGTGTTCGCCCCCGGTGGCTACCGCTACATCAAGGCCGTTTTCCAGTACTCCGGCGGGGTCGCCGCCGAGCCCGGCTTCGAGATCGAGCGCGCGCGCTTCGCGAAGCCCCTGCGCCTCGGCGACGCGTACGCCGCAGTCGAGGCGCACCTGAAGGCGATCGGCCGGCCGAGCACTGCGTTCGCCCAGTGCGAACTGCGCTCGCCGGCGCCGTTCTCCGACCAGGGCTTCTACGACTTCAATCGCGTCTACGTACAGACGCTGGAGCGCTGGGGCATCTTCAAGGACGACGTCAACCCGGTGGCGCGCACCAACGTCTGCCCGATGTACGACGCGCCCACCGAGCCGCTGATGTATGCGTTCTCGTACACCGTGCCGGCGCCGAACGCGAAGCGCCAGACGTTCGTGGTCGCCGGCGGTGGCGAGGCGCGCGAAGGCGGCATCAGCTACCGCGACCGCATCGTGCGCCTCGGCGACACCTCGCCCGAGGGCCTGCACGAGAAGGTCACCTTCGTGATCGCCGAGATGGAGCGGCGCCTGCAGCTGCTCGGCTTCGGCTGGAAGGACGCGGTCACCACGCAGGCCTACACGGTGCAGAACGTCGGCCACCTCGTCGGCCCGGAGCTGGCGCGCCGAGGCGCGATGGCCGGCGGCCTCGTCTGGTACTACGTGCGCCCGCCGGTCGAGGGCCTGGAATACGAGATGGATGTGCGCGGCGCAGCCCGGGAGCTCGTGCTCTAGCGCCCCCTCTCGCGGCCTCGCTGCCGCGTTTGATCTGGATCATGCCGGCCGGGGGCCGGCGTCCCAACATGGGTTCGAAGGGATCCATGGGAGGACCACCATGAAGCGCGCAGCGAAGCCCGCCCGCACCGGCCGGATGCGGCACGCCGCCGGCGGTGCTCGCAAGGCCGCGATCGGGCGCCCCAGCCGCCGCGTCCTCAAGGGCGCCGAACTCGAGGAATTCGTCGTCGGCCAGGAACTCGCCGCGGCGGACGAAGCCAAGGTCGGCGCGATCCGCGACCTGCTCGAGAACACCGCGCCAGACGACGCAGTGCGCATCCTGCGCGCGGCCATGGGTGCGCAGAAGGACGTCGCCTCGCGCGCCGGCCATCACTCGGACCACGAGCTTGCCGACGACTGGCATCAAGGCGGCTATCCGTACAAGAACCTGCTGTCGCGCAAGAGCTACGAGCGGCAGAAGTTCCGCCTGCAGGTCGAGCTGCTGAAGCTGCAGGCCTGGGTGAAGGAGACCGGGCAGCGCATCGTGATCCTCTTCGAGGGTCGCGACGCCGCCGGCAAGGGCGGCACGATCAAGCGCTTCATGGAGCACCTGAACCCTCGTGGCGCGCGCGTG
Source organism: uncultured Enterobacteriaceae bacterium (assembly GCA_964617355.1). Classification (GTDB taxonomy): domain Bacteria; phylum Pseudomonadota; class Gammaproteobacteria; order Burkholderiales; family SG8-39; genus CAZTDU01. The sequence continues at coordinate 13,901 of CAZTXP010000164.1, read as the reverse complement.
GTCGCGCTGGACAAGCCGAGCCCGATCGAGCGCGGGCAGTGGTACTTCCAGAGGTACGTCGAGCACCTGCCGACCGCGGGGGAGATCGTGCTCTTCGACCGCTCCTGGTACAACCGCGCCGGCGTCGAGCGCGTGATGGGCTTCTGCGCGGAGGACGAATACCAGGAATTCATGCACCAGGCGCCGGAGTTCGAGCGCATGCTCGTGCGGCAAGGCATACGCCTCTTCAAGTTCTGGTTCTCGGTAAGCAAGAAGGAGCAGCTGCGCCGCTTCCAGGAACGCGAGGCGCACCCGCTGAAGCACTGGAAGCTGTCGCCGGTGGACACGGCGTCCCTGAACAAGTGGGACGAGTACACCAAGGCCAAGGAGTCGATGTTCTTCCATACCGACACCACCGACGCGCCGTGGACCGTGATCAAGTCCGACTGCAAGAAGCGCGCGCGCCTGAACGCGATGCGCTACCTGCTGCACCACCTGCCCTACACGAACAAGGATCCTGCGCAGATCGGCGACATCGACCCGCTGCTGGTCGGCCGCGCGCAGGTGGTGTTCGAGCGCGGCGAGCACGGCGCGCTGGTGCCGCCGGCGAGCTGAGGGCAGTTGCCGTAGATTCTTCTTGCAGGGGAGCACGAGGGGGCGCAGCGCCCCTCGAACGTGTCACTTTCCCTTGAAGACCGGGCGGCGCTTTTCCATGAAGGCGCGGCGGCCTTCCTTGTGGTCCTCGCTGCCGGCGCACTGGCGGATGAGTTCCTCGCCGCGCGTGAAATCCGGATGCGGCAGCACGCTCTGCTCGATGATCGACTTCGAGGTCGCGATCGACAGCGGCGCGTTGTCGGCGAGCGTCGCGGCGACGCCACGAACGTAGGCCTCCAGTTCCCCGTCGGGCATCACGCGGTTGACGAGGCCGATCTCGGCGGCTTCCTGCGCGTTGTAGCGGCGCGCGGTGAAGAGGATCTCGCGCGCGACCGCGTGGCCGACGGTGGCGACGAGCTTGTTGGTGCCGTGCACCGCGTAGCCGATCGAGAGCCGCGCCGCGGGGATCGAGAACATCGCCGAGCCGCCCGCGTAGCGCAGGTCGCAGGCGAGCGAGATCTCGACGCCGCCGCCGAAGCAGATGCCATGGATCATCGCGATCACTGGCTTGGGCGAGTTCTCGAGCGCGAGCAGCGCGCGGTCGAGCACGCCGTCGAAGGCCTTGGCCGCCTCGGGATCGGAGCGGCGCTTCTCGAACTCCGAGATGTCGGCACCGGCGGCGAACGCCACCGTGCCCTCGCCGCGCAGCACGACGACGCGCACCTCAGGATCGGCGTCGAACTCGGCCATTGCGAGCGGGAAGCTGCGCCACATCTCGCCGTTGATGGCGTTCCTTCGCGCGACGTTGGTGATCACGATCCAGCCGATCGCGCCTTCCTTCTTCCAGACCAGCTTGCCTTCGGACATCAGGTGATCCCGTCCTTCTTCAGTTGGGCGATCTCGGCGTCGCCGTAGCCGGCGGCGCGCAGGATCTCTTCGTTGTGCTCGCCCGCGCGACCGATCGCGCGGCGCATGGTCGACGGCGTGCGCGTGAGCTTCATCGCCGGGCCCACCAGCGGGATCTCGCCGCCACCGGCCTTGGGCACCTTCACCGCCATGCCGAGGTGCTGCACCTGCGGGTCGGCGAAGACCTGGTCCATCTTGTAGATCGGGCCGCAGGGCACGCCCGCCTTGGCGAGCAGCTCGACGAGGTCGTGCGTGGACCAGTTCTTCGTGCGCTCGGACAGCGCGGCGTTCAGCGCGGCGCGGTTCTTCGAGCGCAGGCTGGACGTGGCGAACTCCGCCTGCGTGGCGAGTGCCGGCACGCCGATCGCTTCGCAGAGGCGCGTGTAGATCACCTTGCCGCTCGCGGCGATGTTGACGAAGCCGTCGCTGGTCGGGAATACGCCGGTCGGGATGGACGTCGGATGGTCGTTGCCGGCCTGCGGCGCGACCTCGCCCTCGACGAGCCAGCGCGCGGCCTGGAAGTCCATCATGTTGACCATCGCGCCGAGCAGCGAGCTCTGCACCCACTGCCCCTTGCCGGACTTCTCGCGCTCCTGCAGCGCGATGAAGATGCCGATCGCGGCGAAAAGGCCGCCCGTGAGGTCGGCGATCGGGATGCCGGCGCGCACCGGTCCGCCGCCGGGCAGGCCGGTGACCCACATCAGGCCGCCGAGGCCCTGGGCGATCTGGTCGAACCCGGGCCGCTTCTCGTACGGGCCGTCCTGCCCGAAGCCGGAGATGCTGGCGTAGATCAGGCGCGGGTTGTCCTTGGACAGCGTCTCGTAGTCGATGCCGAGGCGGAACTTCACGTCGGGGCGGTAGTTCTCGACGACGATGTCCGCGGTCTTCGCTAGGCGCTTGAACACCTCGGCGCCGCGCGGATCCTTCAGGTTCAGCGTCATCGAGCGCTTGTTGCGCTGCAGGTTCTGGAAGTCGGAGGCCTCGCGCGCGCCGAAGCCCTCGTCGGCGAGGCCCTCGGGCATCTCGATCTTGATGACGTCCGCGCCCCAGTCGGCGAACTGCTTCACGCACGTGGGACCCGCGCGCACGCGCGTGAGGTCCAGCACCTTGAGGTGCGCCAGTGGACCGGCATCGCGAGCGACGCCGGTGGCGGTCCCGCTCACCAACGGCCCGCCTCCGCGCGGGCGTGGAAATCGGCGATGACGGTGTTGAACAAGGTCGGCTCCTCCAGGTTCATGGCGTGTCCGGTGCGCGGGATGACGACGTGGCCGCAGCGCTTCATGGTGCGCCGGAGCATCAGCCCCGGCTCGAGGCAGGGATCGTCCTCGTCGCCGTTGACCACCAGCGCGGGGACGTCGACCTGCGCGATGCGGTCCTTCAAATCGTACAGCGACGGCCGCCGAGCCTGGTAGCCGAGCATGGTGTTCGCGGATCCCTTCGGGTCGTGCTCGGCGAACATGCGGCGGAACTCGGCATAGCCGCGCGGGTCCTTGCGTTCCCAGGCCATGCGCGTCGGGCCGCGGCCGTAGGTGTCGGCAAGGTACTGCATGCCCTTGTCGAGCATGTCCTTCGCCAGCGCGCGCATGCCCTCCTGGAACTCGGCGCGCCCGGCTGGCGCCGCGCCATAGCCGCAGCCGCAGATCGCAAGGGACAGGGCGCGCTCGGGATACGCCATGCCGAAGTGCAGCGTGGCGAAGCCGCCCATCGAGTTGCCGACGAGGTGCGCGCGCTCGATCTTCAGGTGGTCGAGCACGCTGCGCGCGTCATCGCGCGCGCGGTCCTGCGAGTAGACCTCGAAGCTTTCGGGCACGTCGGAGGGCGGATAGCCGCGCGCGTTGTACACGATGCAGCGGTTCGTGCGCGAGAAGAACCGTACTTGCGGTTCCCAGCTGCGCAGGTCGCCCGCGAACTCGTGCAGGAAGAGGATCGGCGTTCCGCTGCCGGCCTCCTCGTAGTGGAGGCGTACGCCGTCGTCGGTGGTAAGGTGTGGCATCCGCGAAGGTTAGCAAAACCGCGCGCATCGGAGGGGGAGCATTTCATGGACTTGAAGCTGAAGGGCAAGCGCGTGCTCGTCACGGGCGGCTCGAAGGGCATCGGCAAGGCCTGCGCCGCCGCATTCGTCGAGGAAGGCGCCACGGTGATGATCGCCGCACGCGATCCGAACACGCTCGCGACGGCGGCCGAATCGATCGGCGGCGATACGCGCTTTCGCGCCACCGACCTCGCCGCGCGCGGCGAGGCGGAGAAGCTCTGCGAGTGGGCGGGAGACGTGGACATCCTCGTCAACAACGCCGGCGCGATCCCCGGCGGCGACCTGCTCAAGGTCGACGAGGACACCTGGCGCAAGGCCTGGGACCTGAAGGTCTTCGGCTACATCAACCTCACGCGCGCGGTGTACGCCAGGATGAAGGCGCGGCGCGCGGGCGTGATCGTCAACATCCTCGGCGCCGCGGGCGAGCGGCTGAACCCCGCGTATGTCTGCGGCAGCGCCGGCAATGCAAGCCTGTACGCGTTCACGCGCACGCTCGGCGGCGTCTCCCACGCCGACGGCATCCGGGTGCTCGGCGTGAGCCCGGGCCCGGTGGAGACCGAGCGCCTCACCTCGCTCAACAAGCAGATCGCCGCCACGAAGCTCGGCGACGCGGCGCGCTTCCGCGAGCTGTACAAGGACATGTCCTTCGGGCGCCCGGCCTCGCCCGAGGAGATCGCGCACGCGACGGTGTTCCTCGCCTCGGAGCGCTCCGCCTACACCACCGGGTGCATCCTCACGATCGACGGCGGCCTCGCCGCCCGCTGGAGCTAGCCATGAAGACGCTCGCCATCGCCCTGCTCGCCGCGCTCGCGCTTCCCGCCGCGGCGCAGACCTATCCGTCGAAGCCGGTGCGCGTGATCGTGCCCTACGGCCCGGGCGGCTCGACCGACCTGAACGGCCGCGCGATCTCGGCCAAGCTGCAGGAGGTGCTCGGCCAGTCGTTCGTCGTCGAGAACAAGCCCGGCGCCTCGGCGATGATCGGCGCGGCGGAGGTGGCGCGCGCGGCGCCCGACGGCCACACGCTGCTCGTCGGTTCGCCGCAGCCGATCATCCTCAACCCGCTCTTCTTCAAGGAGATGCCGTACGCCGCCGAGACCGCGTTCGCGCCGGTGGCGATCACGCTGCTGTCGCCGAACTACATCCTCGTCGATCCGTCGACGCCGGTGCACACGGTCGGCGACCTGATCGCGTGGGCGAAGGCGAACCCGGGCAAGGTGTTCTTCGCGTCCTCGGGCAACGGCTCCAGCGGCCACCTCACCGGGCTGCTCTTGAACAAGCTCGGCGGCATCGACATGCAGCACATCGGCTACAAGGGCAGCGCGGGCGCGGTGGCGGACGTGATCGCCGGCCGCGTGCCGGTGCTGATCGACCAGCCGGTGCCGGGCATCAGCCACGTGCGCGCGGGCAAGCTGCGCGCGGTGGCGACCGGCACGACGACGCGCGTGCCCGCACTTCCGAACCTGCAGACCGTGCAGGAGCAAGGGCTCGCCGGCTTCGAGTCGAGCACTTGGTTCGGCTTCTTCGCGCCGGCCGGCACGCCACGCGCGGCGATCGACCGCCTGTGGGGCGAGATCCAGAAGATCGTGAAGATGCCCGACGTGCGCGACAAGTTCGAGCCCGCCGGCTACCTGATGGGTTCGATCGGCCCGGACGAGGCGGCGGCGAAGATCAAGGCCGAGCGCGGCAAGTGGACGCAACTGGTGCGCGAGGCGGGCGTGAAGCCCGAGTAGGCGCTATCCTCGCGGTCCCATGAAAGCCCTCCTCTGCAAGCAGTTCGGCCTTCCCGAGACGCTGGTGCTCGAGGACGTGCCCTCCCTCGAGCCCGCGGCCGGCGAGGTCGTCGTCTCCGTGAAGGCCGCCGGGGTGAACTTCCCCGACGTGCTGATCATCCAGGACAAGTACCAGGTCAAGCCGCCGCTGCCGTTCTCGCCGGGCAGCGAGTTCGCCGGCGTGGTGAAGAAAGTCGGCGCCGGCGTGACGAACGCGAAGCCCGGCGACCGCGTGATCGCCTTCTCCAGCTATGGCGCCTTCGCGGAAGAAGTGAAGGTGGATGCCGCGCGCCTGATCCCGATGCCCGCCGGCATGGACTTCGCCACCGCCTCGGCCTTCGTGCTGACCTACGGCACCTCGCACCACGCGCTGCGCAATCGCGTCGCGACGACGCCGGGCGAGACGCTGCTGGTGCTCGGCGCCGCAGGCGGCGTCGGCGTGTCGGCGATCGAGATCGGCAAGGCGCTGGGCTTGCGCGTCATCGCCTGCGCGTCCACCGACGACAAGCTCGCGGTGTGCCGCGAGCACGGCGCGGACGAGGGTATCAACTACGCCACGGAAGACCTGCGCGCGCGCATCAAGGCGATCACCGGCGGCAAGGGCGTGGACGTGATCTACGACGCGGTCGGCGGCCCGTACACCGAGCCCGCGTTCCGCTCCACCGCGTGGCGCGGGCGGCTGCTCGTCATCGGCTTCGCCGCGGGCGACATCCCGAAGATCCCGCTCAACCTGCCGCTCCTCATGGAACGCTCGATCATCGGCGTCTACTGGGGCGAGTGGACGCGGCGCACGCCGCAGGAGTTCGCGGTGTCGCTGCAGGAACTCGGCGAGTGGTTCGCGCAGGGGAAACTCAAGCCCCACGTGTCGGCGAAGTTCCCGCTGGAGCGCGCAGCCGAGGCGCTGCGGCTGATGGCCGACCGCAAGGTCAAGGGCAAGGTCGTCGTCACCGTCGGCGAGTAGCGTGGCGACGAGCGTCCTGGTGCTGGGCGCCGGCGCGATCGGCGCGTTCTACGGTGGCATCCTCGCGCGCGCCGGCTGCTCGGTCAGCGTCGTGGCGCGCAGCGACTACGACGCCGTGTCGCGCGACGGCTACCGCATCGACAGCATGCACGGCGACCTGTCGTTCCGCCCGACGCAGGTGCTGCGCGACGCCTCGGAGTGGCGCGGCGAGGCCGACTACGTGTTCGTCGCGCTGAAGCAGGTGCGCGGCGTGGATCGCGCGGCGCTGATCCGCCCCTACGTGTCGCCGAAGAGCGCGATCGTGCTGGTGCAGAACGGCATCGACGTCGAGCCCGAAGTCGCGCAGGCCTTCCCGTCGAACGCGTTCATCTCGGGCGTGGCGTACTCCGCGGTGAGCCGCCTCGCGCCGGGCGTGGTGAAGCATCACTCGCAGTACACGAGGCTGGTGCTCGGCAGCTTCCCGTCGGGAACATCGGAAGCGGTGGCCAGGCTGGCCGAACTGATCACCGCGGGTGGCTCGAACGGCGTCGCCACCGACGACATCGTCGGTGCGCGCTGGGCGAAGTGCGCGTGGAACACGGTCTTCAATCCGGTATCGGCACTCGGCGGCGGGCTCGCGACGCACGACATCCTCGGCTCCGACGAGACCAAGGCGTGGGTGCGCGCAGCGATCGCCGAGGTATGCGCGATTGCCGCGGCCGACGGCCACGCCCTGCCGGCCGACACGCCCGACAAGCAGATCGCCGGCACGCTGCGCATGACGAACTACGTCTCGAGCATGGGGCAGGACCTGCTCGCCGGCCGGCCCATGGAAATCGAGGCCCTGCTCGGCAACGCGGTGCGCATCGCCCGCCGCCACGGCGTCGCGGTGCCGAAGCTCGAGTCGCTGTACGTCCTGCTCCTCATGCTGGAGCAGAAAGGCGTACACTAGGCGGCCTCCGGGGGGATGCCATGGAGCTGATTCGCAAGGGATTTTCGAACCATCGACGCGCCTGCGCCGCGGCCGTCGCGCTAGCGTTCGCGGCTCCCGTGCTGGCCAATCCCAACGGTCCCTCGGTGGTGTCCGGACAGGCGACCTTCCAGGCGGCCGGCAAGACGCTCACCGTGACGAACACGCCGGGCGCGATCATCCAGTGGCAGGGTTTCTCGATCGCCGCGGATGAACTCACGCGCTTCCTGCAGCAGTCGCCGCTCAGCTCGGTGCTCAATCGCGTGGTCGGCGGCAACCCGTCCGAGATCCTCGGCCGCCTGCAGTCGAACGGGCGCGTGTTCCTCGTCAACCCGAACGGCATCGTGTTCGGCGCCGGCTCGCAGGTGGACGTCGCCGGCTTCGCGGCCTCGACGCTGAACCTCTCGAATGCGGACTTCCTCTCCGGGCGGCACGTGTTCAGCGGCACGGGCGCCGAGGGGCGCATCGTCAACAACGGCGAGATCGTCACGCCGGCGGGCGGCCGCGTGCTGCTGGTCGCGCCGCAGGTCGAGAACAACGGCGTGATCCGCGCGCCCTCGGGTGAGATCGTGCTCGCCGCGGGCAGCACGGTACGCCTCGTGGACGCGAACTTCCCGTCGATCCAGGTCGAGGTGCGCGCCGATGGCAAGGATCTCCCGCTCGGCAACCTCGCCAACGCGGCGGCGGGCAAGGTGTTCGCGTTCGTCGTCAAGCAGTCCGGCACGGTGAGCGCGACCTCCGCGGTCGCCGACGGCGGCCGCGTCGTGCTGAAGTCGGCGGGCGATGTGCAACTCGCGGCCGGGTCCCGCACCGAAGCCGCAGGCGCGAGCGGCGGCTCGGTCGTGGTGCAGGCGCTGCAGGCCGTGAGCTTCGCCGGCCGGGTCGACACGCGCGGCCTCGTCGGCGCCGGCGGCAGCGTGAAGATCGAAACACCCGCTTCACTGGCCTTCAGCGGCACCCTCGACACGCGTGGCGCAAGCACCGGGGGTACGGTGGCGATCGAAGCGCGCGAGATCGTCGCGTTCACCGGCACCATCGACGCGAAGGGCGCGCTTGCGGGTGGCGTCGCGGCGGTCAAGGTGCAGGAGCAGCTCTCGTTCAGTGGCGCGATCGACGTCTCCTCGATCGCCGGCAAGGGTGGCGCCGCAGCCGTCGAGGCGCGCGAAATCGTCGCCTTCACCGGCACGATCGACGCGCGCGGCGCACTCGGCGGCGGCACGGCGCGCGTCGAGGCGCGGGAATTCCTCGCCTTCAGCGGCACGATCGATGCCTCCAGCGCGACGGCGCGCGGCGGCGGCGCGACGCTCGTGGCACCCGCGCTGCAGGTTTCCTGGAACGGACGCATCGACGTCTCCGGCGCAACCGGCGGCGGGCAAGCCGCGGTGCTTGCGGATCGCGCGCAGGTTGCCGGCACGGTGCTCGCGCGTGCGGAACAATCCGGCGACGGTGGCGCGGTCGAAGTGTCGGGCCGCCGGTCGCTCGTCTTCACCGGCAGCGTCGACACACGTGCGCCGAACGGCCGCGACGGCACCCTCGTCATCGACCCGGCACGCATCGAGGTGGTCGCCGGCAGCACCGGCATGCCGGCCGCGCTTGCCGACGGCACGTGGGCGGCGAACGAGGATTCCGGCACGCAGCGCGTCGGCGCCACGGACCTCACCAACCTGCTGCGCACGACCTCGGTGGTGTTGCAAGCCACCGACGGCATCGTCGTCGCGGGCGATGCCGCCATCGAGAGCAGCGTCGCCGGACGCACGCTGACGCTGCAGGCGCCGAGCGTGGTGTTCCAGGGTTCGTTCCGCGCCGTGTCCGCGAGCGCGGACCTCGCGATCCGCGCCACGTCGGCACAAGTCACGCAGGGTGCGCGCATCGAGCTCGCCGGCGGCAAGCTCGACGTCACCGCGCAGAAGGCGTCGTTCGAGCCGGCCATCGCGGCGCAGCGCCCGGCGAGCGCCGAGGGACAGCAGCGCGCCGGGACGGCCGTGCCGCCCGACGTCGCGCGCCTGCGCGCCGAGATCGACGCGGAGATCGCGCGCGACAACGCGCGCCTAGCCGATGCGATGGCGCAGTCCTGCGCCCGCGCCGGCGCACCGCGACAGGGGTGCACCATTGGATCCCCGGCGAAGCGCTTCTCCTTCGCGGGCTAGCGCAGCGCGCTAGGGCAGCGGCGGCGCGCCGTCGCCCGGCCCGAGCGGCCGCTGCATCATCACGGTGTCGACCCAGCGGCCGAACTTGTAGCCGGTCGAGCGCAAGAGGCCACAGCGCACGAAGCCGAGCGTGGCGTGCAGCTCGATGGAACTCGCGTTCGCGCTGTCGCCGATCACCGCGACCATCTGCCGGTACCCGAGCGCGGTCGAGCGCTCGAGCAGGGCCGACAGCAACTGCCGCCCGATGCCCTTGCGCGCGAGGCCCTGCTTCACGTACACCGAGTCCTCCAGCGTGTAGCGGTAGGCCGAGCGGGTGCGAAAGAGCGAGGCATACGCGTAGCCGACGACCTGCCCGCGCTCGACGCAGGCGAGGTAGGGGAGCCCCAGCTCGCGTACCGCCTCGAAGCGGCGGCGCAACTCGTCCACGCCCGGGGGCGTTTCCTCGAAGGAGGCGAGACCCTGCAACACGTGGTGCGCATAGATCACGGCGATCGCCGGCAGGTCGGCCTCGGTCGCGTCGCGCAGTTCCGGCATCGTCGGTTCCTTTCTTGATTCTCTGCATCGCCAGCGTGGCGATTATCCGGTAGGGTGACCCGGAAAGGCAGTCTCCTACCCCCCTTCCATGACGCCGGACCACGGCACGCCGTTTCCCGACCTGAATCCGGTGCGCATGCGCCTGCTTGCGTCGACCTATCGCATCGTGATCGCGCTGGCCGGCCTGCTCATGGCCGCGAACGTGGCGCGCGCGTTCGACTCGGGGTGGAAACCCCTGTATTCGCTGTACCTCGGCGCCTACGGGCTCGCGCTGGTCGTGCACGCGAGGCTGGACCGCCTGCCGCGGCCGGTGTCGGTCGGTTTCCTGCTGGTCACGCTGACGGTGGCGGCGCTGGCAGGATTCTGGATCTGGGGCATCGCCGGCAATACGGTGCCGGTGCTGCTCGCCGCGTGCGTGGTCGCGGCGACGCTCGCGGGCATGCGCGTGGCGCTCGCGGTGATGCTGGCTTCCGCGGCCGCGATGTCCGCGATCGCGTGGCACGCGCATGCGACGGCGCGCAGCTTCGCCTTCGACCCGGCGCAGTACGTGGCCACGCCGACCGCGTGGGCTGCGGCGATCCTGACCTTCGCGGCCATGGGCGGGTTGATCGCGACCCTGCTCGCGCTGATGCGGGACGACCTGTCGGAGCGCATCCTGGCGACGCGTCGCGGCGCGCTGGACCTCGCCGCGCGCATCGAGGAGCGGCGCGCATCGGAAGAGGCGCTGCGCCTGTCGCGCATCCGCTTCAAGCTCGCGTTCGACGCCGCGCCCGACGCGCTGCTGCTCGCCGACGCGGCGAGCGGGCGCGTGCTCGAGGCGAACCCCGCCTTCGAGCGCCTGAGTGGCGCGACCGCGACCGGCCTGCGCGATCGGGAGGTCACGCGCCTGGACGTATGGCGCGACCCGGCGCTGTTCGCGGCACTGTGGACCGATCGCGGCGCGGCCGCCGACCAGGCGATGGCCGCGAACGGCGCGAACGGCGAGGAACGGCGCGTGCTGGTGTCCCTGCGCCGCCTGGAGCGGGACACCGAGCCCGTGGTGCTCGTCGTCGCGCGCGACGTGACGCGAGAGACCCGCACCGAAGGCGAATTGCGGCGCCTGCGCGCCGCGCTCGAGCACCGCGTGGATGAGCGCAGCCGCCTGCTGAACGCGATGCGTCGCGACCTCGAGGGCTTCGTGTCGGCGACCTCGCAGGGCTTGCGCGCGCCGCTGCGAGCGATCGCCGACGCCGAGGCAACGCTGCGAGCGGGCACCGCCCAGGCGCCCCCCGAGCTCGAGCGGCTGCGCGAGGCGATCACCGGCACCGAACGCCTCGTCGACGCGCTGCAGGAACTCTCGGGCATCGGCCGGCGCGAACTGCACGTGCAGGACCTGGACATCTCCGCGCTCGCGGCCGAGACGGCTGCGCGGCTGCAAGGGGATGCGCCCCGCCCGGGCGTCTCGATCGAGATCGAACCCGGCCTCGCGGCGCGCGGCGACGCGGGCCTGGTGCGCCTCGTGCTCCACAGCCTGCTGTCGAACGCCTGGAAGTTCACCTCGCACGTGGAGGCGCCGCGGATCTCGGTGGCGCGCGCCGCCGGCGCCGACGCGATCGCCTTCTGCGTGCGCGACAATGGCGCCGGATTCGACATGGCGTACGCCGCGAAGCTCTTCGAGCCGTTCGAGCGACTGCACGCCCCCAGCGAGTTCGAAGGCGCGGGCATCGGCCTCGCCATCGCCGCGCGCGCGGTGCGCCGCCACGACGGACGGATCTGGGCGGAGTCGAGCCCGGGTCGCGGGGCCACCGTGTACTTCACGCTGTCCAGCGCGGGCGCTGCACCGCCCGCGCTGCTGCTCAGGGACGGCGCCCGATGAGCCCGAACCTGGATCGCCGCGCGATCCACGCCGAGCTTCGGGACGAGACCGCGGACTACTTCCTGCGGCTGGTGCTGATGCTGGTCGGCGCCGTCCTGGCGCTAGGCGCGTGGCGGGCGCATGCACAGGGCATCCTCGGACTGCAACTCGGCCTGTCGGCGCTCTACCTCGTGCTGGTGGCCTGCTATCTGGCGCGCCGGCGCATTCCGCCGTGGGCGCAGCTCGGCGCCTGCGTGCTGACGGGGTGCGTCGCCGGCGTCATCACGCACACTGCGTACGCGCTCTTCGCGAGCGGCGCGGCCTACCTGATCGGTGCCTGCGCGACCGGAGCGGTGCTCTTCGGGCGCACGGCCGGATGGTCGCTGGTCGCCGGATGCTCGCTGGCGCTGATCGGCCCCGCGACCGCGTGGTGCCTGGGCGCGATGCCCGCGCCCGTCGACGTCCGGGCGTACTTCGCCGACCCGCGCGGCTGGGTGACGGCCATCACGACGTTCGCCGGGATCGCGACGATCCTGATCCTCGCGGCCGGACGCATCTCCGGGCGGCTGCTCGCGATCGAGCGCGTCGAGCACGCCGGCGCGGCGCGCCTCGCCTCGGCGCTCGCGGAGCGCGATTCGACCGAGCAGTCGCTGCGTGCCGAGGAGCGGCTCTATGCCGCCGCGTTCGCCCGCTCGCCGGATGCGATGGTGATCTGGAATCTCGACGACGGCCGCGTGGTCGAGGCAAACGAGGCGATGCTCGCGCTCGCCGCGACCGAGCCCGGGGAAGTGCTGGCTCGGCCTTTCACCGACCTCGCCGCCCGCCTAGGGGCCGCTCCCGCGCTGGCGAGCGTCGCGGCATCGGTACGCGCGGCGCCGGTCGCCGGCGTCTCGATCACGCTCGGCGGCGCGATGCCCATCGAGGTCGGCTGCAGTGCCTCGGCCTTCGTCGCCGAAAGGGCGTCGCTTGCGATGCTGGTGCTGCGCGACCTCGGCGCGCAGAAGGAGCGCGAGCGAGCGCTCGCGCGCCTGACCTCGGCGCTGGAGGGCACGGTCGCCGAGCGCACGGCGGCGCTGGGCGAAGCGACGCAGGAACTGGAGTCCTTTGCGTACTCGGTCGCGCATCACCTGCGCGCACCGCTGCGCGCGATGAACGCGCAGGCGCAGATCCTGCTCGCCGAGCGGGCGGCATCGCTCGGCGCGCGCGAGCGCTCGGCCGCGGCGACGGTGCGCGACGTCGCGCTCGACATGGGCAACCGCGTCGACGCACTGCTGGAACTGTCGCGCATCAACCGGCGCGAGACGCACTGGGAAACGGTGGATCTTTCGGCCCTCGCCAGCGACCTCGTTGAACGCCTGCGCGAGCAGGCACCGCGCAGCGATGCCGAGGTGCGGGTCGCGCCCGGCTTGCGCGTGCAGGCCGACCCCGGCCTGCTGCGCCTCGTGCTGGACGAACTGCTGTCGAACGCGTGGAAGTTCTCGGCGCGCGCACGGCCGGCGCGCATCGAGGTCGGCGTCGCGCAGCGCGCAGGGGCGGATGCCTACTTCATACGGGACAACGGCGTCGGATTCGACCTCGCGCGCGCGACCCGGCTCTTCGAGCCCTTCGAGCGGCTGCACGCGCCAGGCGACTTCCCCGGCGCGGGCGTGGGACTCGCCGCGGTGGCGCGCGCCGTGCAGCGGCACGGCGGCCGCGCGTGGGCCGAGTCCGCGCCGGGCCAGGGCGCGACGTTCTGGTTCACCTTGGGCTAGCGCCCCCGAAAATGCAAAGGGCCGCCCGGAGGCGGCCCTTTGCGAGGCGTGGAGCGCGGATCAGGCGCCCGGCGCCGCGGCCTCGGCGGGCGCGGCGGCTTCCACCGGCGCGCTCTCCTCGACGATCGGCGGCTCGGCGGCCTGCGCCTTGCGCACGTTGTGGTACGCGAGGCCCGTGCCCGCCGGAATCAGGCGCCCGACGATGACGTTCTCCTTCAGGCCGCGCAGGCCGTCGCGCTTGCCCATGATCGCCGCCTCGGTCAGCACGCGGGTGGTCTCCTGGAAGGAGGCCGCCGAGATGAAGGAGTCGGTCGACAGCGACGCCTTCGTGATGCCGAGCAGCATGTAGGAGTACGTCGCCGGCTTCTTGCCCTGCTTCTGCGCGGCTTCGTTCTCCTCGAGCACCTCGGCGCGCTCGGCCTGCTCGCCCGTGATGAACGAGGTG
>CAZTXP010000163.1:0-42959 GCA_964617355.1 uncultured Enterobacteriaceae bacterium | reverse complement strand
AAAACGACTCAGGGTGGTGTTCGTGGGTAAATCCGTTTCCGGTAAGGGCCTTGCTGCGGCGACCCTGCTGATGCTGCCCCTTGCGGCGCACGCGGCGGGCCTCGGCAGGCTGACGGTCCTGTCGCAGCTGGGCCAGCCCCTTAACGCCGAGATCGAGATCGTCTCGCTGCAACCGGGCGAGGAAGAATCCCTCGCCGCGCGGCTGGCTTCCAACGACGCCTTCCAGCAGGCCGGCATCGAATTCAACTCGGTGCTGACCGGCGTGCGCTTCGCCATCGAGAGGAAGGGCGGCAAGCCGTTCATCCGCATGTCCAGCACGCAGCCGGTGAACGAGCCGTTCGTCGAGCTGCTGGTCGAGATGCAGTGGGCGACGGGTCGCCTGGTGCGCGAGTACTCGTTCCTGCTCGATCCGCCCGAGTACAAGGGCCCGCAACCCATCACCGCCAAGCCCGCGCCGGGCGTGGTGGCGAAGCCCGCCGCGCCGACCCCCGCGAAGCCGGAAGAGCGTCCGATCGCCGCCAAGCCGGCACCGGCCCAGCCGAGTGCTCCGGCGCCCGCCGCTGCCGCCCCCGCGGCTCCGGCCGCCCCGGCGAAATCCGGTGGTACCTACGAAGTGAAGCCGGGCGATACGCTCGGCAAGATCGCGCGCCAGAACGCGCAGCCGGGCGTCACTGCCCAGCAGATGCTCGCCGCGTTGTATCGCGCGAACGAGGACGCGTTCATCGGCGGCAACATGAACCGCCTGCGCAGCGGCCGGATCCTCAACCTTCCTGATCGCGACGCTGCAGCCGCGATCGACCAGGCCGAGGCGGTCAAGCTGGTCAATACGCAGTCGGCGCAATACGCGGAGTTCATGAGCAAGGCCGGCGGCACGGTCGCCGCCGCGCCCGCAACGCCGGCTGCCCCGCAGCGCGAGTCGAAGGGCGAGGTTCAGGCCAAGCCCGCGCCGACGCCGGCGGAGCAGAAGGACCAGCTGAAGCTCTCCAAGTCCGACGGCAAGGGTGCGCCCGCCGCCGCGGGCAAGGCCGCTCGCGGCGACGACGCCGTGGCGCGCGAGCGCGCGCTGAAGGATGCGCAGTCGCGCGTCGCCGAGCTCGAGAAGAACGTCGGCGACCTGCAGAAGCTGCTCGAGCTGAAGAACCAGCAACTGGCCCAGCTCGAGACCAAGGGCGGCGCGAAGCCCGCGCCGGCGAAGCCCGAGCCTCCGAAGGCGGAAGCGAAGAAGGCCGACGAGCCGAAGAAGGCGGAGCCTCCGAAGGCCGAGGCCAAGAAGGCTGAAGAACCGAAGAAGGCTGAGCCGCCCAAGGCCGAAGCGAAGAAGGCCGACGAGCCCAAGAAGGCGGACGAACCCAAGAAGGCCGAACCCGCGAAGGCGGAACCGCCGAAGGGCGATGCGCCGAAGGCTGAGCCGCCCAAGGGCGATGAGCCCAAGAAAGCCGACGAGCCGAAGAAGGCGGAAGAGCCGAAGAAGGCCAAGCCGAAACCGGTTCCGCCGCCGCCGCCCCCGCCTCCCCCGAGCTTGTTGGACGAGTTGCAGAGTCCCGTTGCGTTAGGCGGTCTTGGCGCTTTGCTGGCGCTGCTCGGCGGCTATGGTGCGTGGGCCTGGCGTCGCAAGAAGGCAGGGCAATCCAGCAAGTTCCAGGACAGTGTGCTTGGCGGAGCCTCCGATGCAGGCGGCACGGCCTCCGTGCTGAACGCGGGTGCCGCAGCGGCCGATGCGGCGCCAGTCTCGGTGTCCGACTCGGAAGCCTCGGTGAGCGGCAGCAGCGTTGGCGCGGCGGAGGCGGATGACGTCGATCCGATCGCCGAGGCCGATGTCTACATGGCCTATGGCCGCGACGCGCAGGCCGAGGAGATCCTCAAGGAAGCGCTGGCGAAGGACGCGAGCCGCGCACCGGTCTACGGCAAGCTGCTCGAGATCTACGCCAACCGCCGTGACGCGAAGGCGTTCGAGGAGTCCGCGCTGAAGCTGAAGTCGCTGACCGGCGGCGAAGGCGCCGACTGGGACAAGGCGGCCGCGCTCGGCCGCTCGATCGATCCGGGCAACGGCCTGTACGGCGGCTCGGGCGAAGCTGCCCCGGCGCCGGCCCCCGTGGCGGAAGCTCCGGCTCCGGCGCTCGACTTCGACATCGGCGGGGGCGGTGGCGCGGAAGCCCCGGCGTCCACTGACATCTCGCTCGACCTCGGCGGCGGCACGGCGGAAGCCGCGCCATCGTCCATCGACTTCGACCTCGGCGGCAGCACCACCACGGGCGCGCCGACGGCCGAGCAGACGGACTTCTCGCCCAGCGGCACGCTGATCGTCGATTCGTCGGCGACCAAGCCGGCCGAGCCCGAGGGCGGCGGCCTCGACTTCGACCTCGGCATGGGCGGCGACACGCCGGCCGCGCCGGCCGCGGAAGCGGCGCCGGCGGCCGAACCGGCTGCGGGCGGCTCGATGGACTTCGACCTCAACCTCGACCTCGGTGGCGGCGCGGCCGCGGAGCCGGCCGCGCCTGCGGCCGACCCGGCGCTAGACATCTCGGGCCTATCGCTGGACCTCGGCATGCCCTCGGGCGACGCCGCGGCGGCGCCGTCCGCGGAAGGCGGCGAGAAGTGGCAGGAAGTGGCCACCAAGCTCGACCTCGCCAAGGCCTACGAGGAGATGGGCGACAAGGACGGCGCGAAGGACCTCCTGAACGAAGTGCTGAAGGAGGGCGACGCGGCCCAGCAGGCGCAGGCGCAGCAGATGCTTGCGGCGCTAGGCTAAGCCTCCCGGAGCCCCACGGAGAAGCCGCGGCGCGCAAGCGCCCGCGGCTTTTTCATTTCATCCATGCGCATCGCACTCGGCATCGAATACGACGGCAGCCGCTTCGTCGGCTGGCAGACGCAGCCCGGCGGCGGCGCGGTGCAGGACGCCGTGGAGACGGCGCTCGGCAACATCGCCGGCTGCGAGGTGAAGGTCACCTGCGCGGGCCGCACCGACAGCGGCGTGCATGCGCTCGGCCAGGTGGTGCACTTCGACACCTCCGTCGAACGGCCGGATTCGGCCTGGGTGCGCGGCGCCAACGCGATGCTGCCGGATTCGGTGGCCATCCTGTGGGCGCATCGCGTGGCGGAGGACTTCCACGCGCGCTATTCGGCGACCGCGCGCCGTTACCGCTACCTCTTGGCCGACCGCGCGGTGCGGCCGGCCCTGGGCGCAGGGCGCCTCGGCTGGTTCCACCAGCGGCTGCAGGTCGATGCGATGCGCGAGGCCGCGCGCCTCGTCGTCGGCGAGCACGACTTCAGCGCCTTCCGTGCCTCGGAGTGCCAGGCGAAGAGCCCGGTGCGCACGATCGAGTCCTTCGAAGTCGAGCGGCGCGGCGAGCGCGTCGAGTTCACGGTGTGCGCCAACGCCTTCCTGCACCACATGGTGCGCAACCTCGTCGGCTGCCTCGTGTATGTGGGCGCCGGGCGCCAGCGCGCGGCGTGGATGGGCGAGGTGCTGGCTTCCCGCGACCGGCGCCTCGCGGCGCCGACGTTCTCGGCGCACGGCCTGTACCTGGAGCACGTGCGCTACGACGCGCGCTGGGGGCTTCCCGCCTCGGCGAAGGCCGACGCGGGGCAGCTGGTGGTGGCCTGACGTGGCGCGCACTCGAGTGAAAATCTGCGGCATGACGCTCGAGGCGGACATCGCGGCGGCGGCCGAGCACGGCGCCGACGCGATCGGCTTCGTGTTCTACCCGCCCAGCCCGCGCTGCCTCGACCTCGCGCGCGCACGGCAGCTACGCGCCGAGGTGCCGCCGTTCGTGGCGAGCGTCGCGTTGTTCGTGAACGCGGAAGCCGATGACGTGCGGCGCACGATCGACGCGGCGCGGCCCGACCTGCTGCAGTTCCACGGCGAGGAAACGCCGGCGTACTGCCGCCAGTTCGGCCTGCCTTACCTCAAGGCCTGCAGGGTGAAGCCGGGGGTGCGGCTGCTAGAATATTGGCGCGATTTCCCGGATGCAGCCGGTTGGCTCGCGGATGCATACGTCGAGGCGTACGGCGGCACCGGCACCGCGTTCGACTGGTCCGTCGTGCCCGCCGAGCGCGAGCGTCCGCTGGTGCTTTCCGGCGGCCTGGACCGGGAGAACGTGCGCGAGGCGATCCGGCGGGTGCGCCCGTGGGCGGTGGATGTCTCGAGCGGCGTAGAGGTTGCGAAAGGCATCAAGGACGCCGCTAAGATCGCCGCTTTCATGACCGAGGTCCGACATGCAGATGTATGACTTGCCCGACGCCCGCGGCCACTTCGGCCCGTACGGCGGGTCGTTCGTCTCCGAGACGCTGACGCACGCGCTCGATGAGTTGCGCGCCGCGTACGAACGCTGCCGCAAGGATCCGGAGTTCCTCGCCGAGTTCCACTACGAGCTGAAGCACTATGTCGGCCGGCCGAGCCCGGTGTACCACGCGCGTCGCTGGTCCGAGGTGCTCGGCGGCGCGCAGGTCTACCTGAAGCGCGAGGACCTCAATCACACCGGCGCGCACAAGATCAACAACACCATAGGCCAGGCGCTGGTCGCGCGCATGATGGGCAAGCGCCGCGTGATCGCCGAGACCGGCGCGGGGCAGCACGGCGTGGCCTCGGCCACGGTCGCCGCGCGCTACGGCATGCAGTGCGTGGTGTACATGGGCTCCGAGGACGTGAAGCGCCAGGCGGCGAACGTCTATCGCATGAAACTGCTCGGCGCCGAGGTGGTGCCGGTGACCTCGGGCTCGAAGACGCTGAAGGACGCGCTGAACGAGGCGATGCGCGACTGGGTGACGAACGTGGACACCACGTTCTACATCATCGGCACCGTCGCCGGCCCGCACCCGTACCCGATGATGGTGCGCGACTTCCAGGCGGTGATCGGCGAGGAGTGCAAGACGCAGATGCCGGAACTCTGCGGCCGCCAGCCCGACGCGGTGATCGCCTGCGTCGGCGGCGGCTCGAACGCGATGGGCATCTTCTACCCGTGCATCCCGTTCGAGGGCGTGCGCCTGATCGGCGTCGAGGCCGCGGGCGAGGGCATCGCCACCGGCAAGCACGCGGCCTCGCTGTCGGCGGGCAAGCCCGGCGTGCTGCACGGCAACCGCACCTACCTGCTGCAGGATCCGAATGGCCAGATCATCGAGACGCACTCGATCTCGGCGGGCCTCGACTACCCGGGCGTCGGCCCGGAGCACGCGTGGCTGAAGGACGCCGGCCGTGCCGAATACGTGTCGATCACCGACGACGAGGCGCTGAAGGCCTTCCACGACGTCTGTCGCTACGAGGGCATCATCGCCGCGCTCGAGTCGAGCCACGCGCTCGCGTACGCGGCCAAGCTGGCGCCGACGTTGCCGAAGGACAAGGTCCTGCTCGTCAACCTCTCGGGGCGCGGCGACAAGGACATGCAGACCATCATCGATCGTTCCGGGATCAAGGTCTGATGGCCGGCCCCGGACGCATCGCGGCGCGCTTCGCATCGCTCAAGCAGGCCAAGCGCTGTGCGCTGGTCCCGTTCGTCACCGCGGGCGATCCCGATCCGTCGACCACGGTGCCGCTGATGCACGGCATGGTCGAGGCGGGCGTCGACGTGATCGAGCTCGGAGTGCCGTTCTCCGACCCGATGGCCGACGGCCCCGCGATCCAGCGCGCCGGCGAGCGCGCGCTGGCGAAGAAGGTCGGCCTGCGCGACGTCATCGGCATGGTGAAGGCATTCCGTGCCAAGGACGCCGCGACGCCGGTGGTGCTGATGGGCTACGCCAACCCGATCGAGGCAATGGGCGCCGAGGCGTTCGCCAAGGAAGCTTCCGCCGCGGGCGTGGACGGCGTGATCGTCGTCGACTATCCGCCCGAGGAGTGCGAGACCTTCTCGGCGCTCGCGAAGGCGCACGGCATCGACATGATCTTCCTGGTCGCGCCGACCTCGACCGACGAGCGCATCCGCAGCGTCGCGCGCGTGGGCAGCGGCTACCTGTACTACGTGTCCCTGAAGGGCGTGACCGGAGCCGCGAACATCGATACCGCCGACGTGGCGGCGCGCATCGCGCGCATCCGTTCGATGACGCCGCTGCCGATCGGAGTAGGATTCGGCATCCGGGATCCCGAGTCCGCCCGGCGCGTGGCCGCGACGGCCGACGCGGTGGTCATCGGGAGCCGGCTGGTCGAGGAAATCGAGGCTGCTGGCGCCGCGCACGCGGTCGAACGCGTGAAGGCGCTGGTGGGGGACATCCGCAAGGCGATGGATACGCGATAACGCGATGAGCTGGCTCCAGAAGCTGCTGCCGCCGAAGATCCAGCGGACTACCGGGCCGAAGAAGACGGTCCCGGAAGGCCTGTGGACCAAGTGCCCGTCCTGCGACGCGGTGCTCTACAGCACGGACCTGGAGAAGAACACGCAGGTGTGCCCGAAATGCGGGTTCCACCAGCGCATCCGAGCGCGCGCGCGGCTCGACCAGCTGCTCGACGCCGAGGGCCGCTTCGAGATCGGTGCCGAGGTGCAGCCGGTCGACAGCCTGAAGTTCAAGGATTCGCGCCGCTACCCCGAGCGCCTGTCCGAGGCGCAGTCCGAAACCGGCGAGACCGACGCGATGGTCGTCATGCAGGGCGCGATCCGCGGCGTCGGCGTGGTGTGCGCGGTGTTCGAGTTCGACTTCATGGGCGGCTCGATGGGCTCCGTGGTCGGCGAGCGCTTCGTGCGCGGCGTGCGCGTCGCGATCGAGCAGAAGCTGCCCTTCGTGTGCTTCACCGCCTCGGGCGGCGCGCGCATGCAGGAAGGCCTGCTGTCGCTCGCGCAGATGGCAAAGACCACGGCAGCGCTCACGGACCTCGCCGAGCGGCGGCTGCCCTTCGTGTCGGTGCTCACCGATCCGACGATGGGCGGCGTCTCCGCCAGCTTCGCGATGATCGGCGACGTCGTCATCGCCGAGCCGAAGGCGCTGATCGGCTTCGCGGGCCCGCGCGTCATCGAGAAGACCGTGCGCCAGAAACTCCCCGAGGGCTTCCAGCGCGCCGAGTTCCTGCTCGAGAAGGGCGCCGTCGACATGATCGTCGACCGCCGCCAGATGCGCGACCGGCTGGCGTCGATCCTGTCGCTGCTGCTGGGCCGCCCGCCCGTCACGGATTCGTGAGCGGCCCGCTCGCGGGCTGGCTTTCCCGCATCGAACGGCAGCACCCGAGCGCGATCGCGCTCGGCCTGGACCGAGTCACCGAGGTCTGGAAGCGCATGGGCGTCGAACTGCAGGCGCCCGTCATCACCGTAGGCGGCACCAACGGCAAGGGCTCGACCTGCGCGATGCTGGAGCGCGTCCTGCGCTGCGCCGGCTACCGCACCGGGCTCTACACCTCGCCGCACCTGCTGCGCTACCACGAGCGCGTGCGGGTGGCGGGCGTCGAGGCGACGGACGAGGAACTCGTCGCCGGCTTCGAGGCCGTGGAGCGCGCGCGCGGCGAGGTACCGCTCACGTATTTCGAGCACGGCACGCTGGGCGCGCTGTGGCTGTTCGCCGAGCGGCGCTGCGACGCGCTCGTCCTCGAGGTCGGCCTCGGCGGGCGCCTCGACGCGGTCAACATCGTCGACGCGGATTGCGCGGTGCTCGGCAGCATCGCGATGGACCACATGGACTGGCTCGGCGATACGCGCGAGGCGATCGGTCGCGAGAAGGCGGGCATCTTCCGCGCGGGGCGCCCGGCGGTGGTCTCGGATCGAAATCCACCCGCTACCGTCCTCGAGGAGGCCGCCCGCATCGGCGCGCGGCTGCTGCTGATCGGGCGCGACTTCGACGCCGAGCCGGATGCGCCGCAGCAGTGGCGCTTTCGGGGGCTCGACGGCGGTCGCACCGTGCTCGCGCATCCGGCCCTGCGCGGCGCCGCGCAACTGCGCAACGCGGCCGCGGCGATCGCCGCACTGCAGGCGTTGCGCGAGCGCCTGCCGGTGGCGATGCAGGACATCCGCAATGGCCTCGCGCAGGTCGAGATTCCGGCGCGCTACCAGGTATTGCCGGGACGGCCGCAGGTGGTGCTCGACGTCGCGCACAACGCCGACGCGGCGGCCGTGCTCGCGTCGAACCTCGGGGCCTCGGGGTTCTCGCCGGAGACGATCGCGGTTTGCGGCATGCTCAAGGACAAGGACATCGACGCCGTCGTGGCGGCGCTCGCGCCTCGCATCACGCGCTGGCATGTCGCCACGTTGCCGGGGCCGCGCGGCGCATCGTCGTCGGCGCTGGCCGACGCGGTGCGGGCGGTGGCGCCGGGCGCGCTCGTCGCCGAGCATGCGTCCGCCGAGGCGGCGTTCGTCGCGGCGCGAGGCGAGGCAGGCGAGGGTGATAAAATCGTGGTTTTCGGCTCGTTCCTCACGGTCACGGCGGTGATGGAACAGATGCGGGCCGCCGAAGCGCGCCGCGAATCCCCACATGGCTGATACCCCGGACGTCGAGACGCTGAAACGCAAGGGCCGCCGCAGGCTCGTCGGCGCCATCGCGCTGGTGCTGGTGGCGGTGATCGTGCTGCCCATGGTGTTCGATTCCGAGCCCAAGCGCGCACCTCCGGTGAGCGTGCGAATCCCGAGCGAGGATGACCCCGCGTTCACGCCGAAGGTGGTGCCGAAGGGCCCGCCGCTCGAGGCACCGAAGGCCGAGGCGAAAGCCGCGCCGAAGCCGGAGCCCGTCGCGCCTGAAGCGAAGGCCGAGCCGCCGAAGGCGGAGGCGAAGGCCGAGCCCAAGGCAGCGCCGAAGGCGGAGCCCAGGCCGGAGCCGAAAGCCGAGCCCAAGCCCGACGCGAAGAAGGCCGACAAGCCCAAGGCCGATGCCAAGGCGGCGGAAGCCGAGCGCAAGCGCGCCGAGGCCGCGATCGCCGGCGCCGCGACCGAGCAGTTCCTCGTGCCCGCGGGCGCGTTCGCGAGCGCCGAGAAGGTGCAGGAACTGGTCGACAAGCTGAAGGCCGAGGGCCTTCCGCACTTCACCGAGCGCATCACGACCTCGAAGGGCGAGCGCACGCGCGTGCGCGTCGGGCCGTTCCCGTCGAAGGCCGCGGCCGACAAGGCGGTGGAGCAGTTGAAGGGCATGGGCCTCGCGCCCGGCAAGGTCGTCCGTCGTCCGTAGCGCGCGCATGGTCCCGCGCGCATGACCTGGCTGGACTACGCCGTCCTCGGCGTGTTCGCCGCCTCGGTCGCATGGGGCATCTGGCGCGGGCTGGTGCGCGAGATCGTGTCGATCCTCGGCTGGCTGGTCGCCTTCCTGTCCGCGAGCCTGTTCGCGGGCCCGCTCTCGGTGCACATGCCCGAGGCCATCCCGACGCCGGAGTTGCGCACCATCGCGGCCTTCGCCGCGGTGTTCCTGATGGCGCTGGTCGCGACCTCGCTCCTGGGCATGCTGCTCTCGCACCTCGTGAAGGCGGTGGGCCTCGGCGCGCTCGATCGCCTGCTCGGTGCCGTGTTCGGCGCCGCCCGCGGCGCGCTGCTGGTGCTTGCGATCGCGCTGCTCGCGGGGCTGACCTCGGCGCCGCGGCAACCGTGGTGGCGCGACGCGGTCGCGGGACCGCCGCTTTCCGCCGCTGCGCTCGCTGCGAAACCGTGGCTGCCGCCGGCCTTCGCCGAGCGGCTGCGGTATGATTGATCCTTAGCCACTCGGGAGTTTCCTCCCATGTGCGGAATCCTCGGCATCGTCGCTCGCACCGCCGTCAACCAGCTGCTCTACGACGGCCTCCTCCTGCTGCAGCATCGCGGACAGGACGCCGCGGGCATCGTCACGAGTTCGCGCAAGGCCTTCCACATGCAGAAGAGCTACGGCATGGTCCGTGACGTCTTCCGCACGCGCAACATGCGCTCGCTGCCGGGCAACATGGGCATCGGGCACTGCCGCTACCCGACCGCGGGCTCGGCGTTCAACTCGGCCGAGGCGCAGCCCTTCTACGTCAACTCGCCCTTCGGCATCGTGCTCGGCCACAACGGCAACCTCACTAATGCCGACGCGCTGAAGGAAGAGATGTTCCGGCAGGACCTGCGGCACATCAACACCAACTCGGACTCCGAGGTGCTGCTGAACGTGCTCGCGCACGAGCTCGAGCAGGCCTCGACGCGCCTGCGGCTCGATCCGCCGACGATCTTCCGCGCGGTCCGCAAGCTGCACCAGCGCGTGCGCGGCGCCTACAGCGTGGTGGCGATGATCGCCGGCTATGGCGTGCTCGCGTTCCGCGATCCCTACGGCATCCGGCCCGCGGTGATCGGCTATAACGAGGGCGCCGACGGCCCCGAGTACGTGATCGCCTCCGAGTCGGTGGCGGTCGAGGCGCTGGGCTTTCGCGTGCTGCGCGACATCGCGCCGGGCGAGGCGGTGTTCATCGAGGACGACGGCCGCTTCCACAGCGAGCAGTGCGCCGAGGGCGCGACGCTGAACCCCTGCATCTTCGAGTTCGTGTACCTCGCGCGGCCCGATTCCGTGATCGACGGCGGCTCGGTCTACGAGAGCCGCCTGCGCATGGGCGACAAGCTCGCCGAGAAGATCCGCCAGAAGCACCCGAACCTGAAGATCGACGTCGTCATCCCGATCCCGGATTCCAGCCGGCCCTCGGCGCTGCAACTCGCCCAGAGCCTCGGCGTCCCGTACCGCGAGGGCTACGTCAAGAACCGCTACATCGGCCGCACCTTCATCATGCCGGGGCAGGCGGTGAGGAAGAAGTCGGTGCGCCAGAAGCTGAACCCGATCGGCCTGGAGTTCGCCGGCAAGAACGTGCTGCTGGTGGACGACTCGATCGTGCGCGGCACCACCAGCCGCGAGATCGTGTCGATGGCGCGCGAGGCCGGCGCGCGGCAGGTGTACTTCGCCTCCGCCGCGCCGCCGGTGCGCTTCCCGAACGTCTACGGCATCGACATGCCGACGCGCGCCGAGCTGATCGGCGCGCATCGCGACGAGGAGGAAGTCGGGCGCGAGATCGGTGCCGACGCGCTCATCTACCAGGACCTGCAGGCGCTGAAGGACGCGGTGACGGAGGTGAACCCGCGCTTGAAGAGCTTCGAGACCTCGTGCTTCGACGGGCGCTACATCACCGGCGACGTGACCAGTTCGTACCTCGACCAGATCGAGGCCCGGCGCGACTCGGCGCGCGACGAGGAGGACGAGGAGAACTCCGCGCAACTCGACCTCAACCTGGTGGCGGCAGGATAGTCCTTTGGTATAATTCGCTTTTCGCGCCGATTTGATACAGCTTGCGGGCGCGCTACAAATACCGCTAAAGCGTGCCGGAACCGGTCCGCTTGGCCGGTTTTTTTACGCCCGCCGCAGGCAAAGGAAACACCATGGACAAGCCCTTTGACCTCGCCACCCTCGCCGTCCGGGCGGGGCAGATCCGCAGCAGCCTGAACGAGAACTCCGAGGCCCTGTTCCTCACCTCGAGCTTCGTCTTCGGCAGCGCCGCCGAGGCCGCCGCGCGCTTCACCGGCCCGCAGGACGAGGCGGGCTTCATCTACTCGCGCTTCTCCAACCCGACGGTGACGATGTTCCAGGATCGCCTCGCCGCGCTCGAGGGCGCCGAGGGCTGCATCGCCACGGCGTCGGGCATGTCGGCGATCCTCGCCATGGGCCTCGCGCTGCTGAAGGCGGGCGACCACGTGGTGTGCTCGAACGGCGTGTTCGGCTCCACCGTGACGCTCTTCCAGACGGTGTTCGGGCGCTTCGGCGTAGAGACCACCTTCGTGCCGGCGACCGACCTCCCGGCGTGGGAGCGCGCGGTGCGGCCGTCCACGAAGCTCCTGTTCCTCGAGACGCCGTCCAACCCGCTCACCGAGGTGGCCGACATCGCCGCCGTCGCGGCGATTGCGAAGAAGGCCGGCGCGCTGCTCGCCGTGGACAACTGCTTCTGCACGCCGGCGCTGCAGCGCCCGATCGAGCTCGGCGCCGACCTCGTCGTGCACTCCGCGACCAAGTACCTCGACGGGCAGGGCCGCATGGTCGGCGGCGCGGTGCTCGGCCGCAAGGCGCAGATGGACGCCATGTACGGGTTCATGCGCACCTGCGGGCCGACGCTGTCGGCGTTCAATGCGTGGATCTTCCTGAAGGGGCTCGAGACGCTGGAACTGCGCATGCGCGCGCAGTCCGAGCGTGCGCTCGAGATCGCGCGCTGGCTCGAAGCGCACCCGAAGGTGGCGCGCGTGCACTACCCGGGCCTCGCGTCGCATCCGCAGCACGCGCTCGCGATGCGCCAGCAGAAAGCCGGTGGCGCGATCGTGTCCTTCGAGGTGAAGGGTGGCCGCGAGGCGGCGTGGAAGGTGGTGGACGCGGCGAAGGTGATGTCCATCACCGCCAACCTCGGCGATACCAAGACCACGATCACGCACCCGGCCACGACCACGCACGGCCGCATCTCGGCCGAGGCGCGCGCGGCAGCGGGCGTGGGCGACGGCCTATTGCGCGTCGCCGTGGGGCTGGAGTCCGTGGACGACCTGCGCGCCGACCTAGCGCGCGGGCTGGCCTAGCGCGATCGCTTGCGATTGCGCTCCTAGAAGCGCAGCAGCTCGAAGCGCCCGCCCGAGGCCTCGAGCCAGCCGCCATTCTCGCCGTACCAGTCGGGCAGCACCCAGCGCTCGCAGGCACGACCGTCCACCACGAGTTCGTGGCGGGCGGGGCGGTGCGTGTGGCCGTGGATCATGCGCTGCACGCGGTGGCGGCGGAAGGCATCCTCGACCGCGCCGGCATTCACGTCCATCACCTCGGCCGGCTTCTCGCGGATCGACTCGCGGCTGCGCTCGCGCAGCCGGCGCATGATTTCGCGCCGCTCGGCAAGCGGCCGCGCTAGGAACACCTGCTGCCAGCCCTCGGAGCGCGATACCGTGCGCCAGGCCTGGTAGTCGACATCGTCGGTGCAGAGCGTGTCGCCGTGCAGCAGCAGGGCCGCATCGCCCTCCAATGGCACCACCGAGGGATCGGGCACGAGCGTGCCGCGGCAGGCCCTGGCGAATCCCGCGCGCATCAGGAAGTCGCGGTTGCCGTGCATCAGGCGCACCGCCGTGCCGGCCGCGGCGAGCGCGGAGAGGGCGCCCGACACCGCCTTCGCCACCGGATCGCCGTCAGGCGCGTCCAGTTCATCGTCGCCGGTCCAGGCCTCGAAGAGGTCACCGAGGACATAGAGCGCCGCGGCACCCCTTGCGGCGTCGCGCGCGAATGCCTCGAAGCGAGCGAGCGCCGCGGGGCGCTCGGCCGACAGGTGCAGGTCGGAGATGAAGAGCGTGCGCGGCACGCGCGACGCCCTCGGGGCGCTACTTCTTGCCGGTGACGAGCGTCGCGGACTCGACGACCACCGGCTCGCGCGGCACGTTCTGGTGCATGCCGCTGTTGCCCGTCTGCACCTTGGCGATCTTCATCACCACGTCCATGCCGGACACCACCTTGCCGAACACCGCGTAGCCCCAGCCGTCCTGCGCCTGCGCGGAATTCAGGAAGTCGTTGTTCTTCAGGTTGATGAAGAACTGCGCCGAGGCCGAGTGCGGCGCGCTGGTGCGCGCCATGGCCACGGTGCCGAGGTCGTTGGCGAGGCCGTTCCTGGCCTCGTTCTCGATCGACTTGCGCGTCTGCTTCTGGTTCATCGACTTGTCGAACCCGCCGCCCTGGATCATGAAGCCGTCGATCACGCGGTGGAAGATCGTGCCGTCGTAGTGGCCGTCCTTCACGTACTGCAGGAAGTTCTCGACCGTCTTCGGCGCCTTCGCCGGGTAGAGCTCCAGGCGAATGGTGCCGTGGTTGGTCTTCAGGTCCACCTGCGGGTCCGCCGCCACGGCGGCGGAGGACGCGGCCGCGGCCGACAGGATGAACAGGCGGGTCCAGGTCTTGGTGAGGGTCATGCGCCTCCTTCGTAGAGAATCTTCCAGCGCGCGCCTTCCTTGGTCCAGTACTGGCGCTTGCGCATCGAATTGGACAGGTTGCTCGAGCGGTAGTCCTGGTCGAACGAGACCACGACGAACTTCTCGCGCGGATAGCGGACCATGGCGAGCCCGGAGAGCCCGACCTTGATCCACGCCTTGGAGCCGTTGACGCGGCGCTTGTGCGCGGCCCATTCGGCGTAGTCCTGGTCCTCGGACTCGAATTCCTTCGAGTAGTGCGAGAGGTAGCGGTTGGCGTCGCGGCTTTCCCAGTCGACGCGCCAGGCCTCGATCGCCGCGGCCAGCGACTGGCGCTCGGCCTCGAGCATCGACGCCTCCTGCCACTCGATGCCGTCGGTGATGATCACCGGCGTCACGCCGACCTGCATGTACTGCGAGACCGAGACGAGGTCGGGGTTCGACAGCACGATGCAGCCGTCGCTCGCGCGCGGCGGGCGGGCGTAGGTGTCGGAGGGCACGCCGTGGACCCAGATCCCGTGCCCGTTGCGCCCGAGGCGCCGGTCCCACGCGTTCGGGTAGTTGATCGGGAACGCGCCCGCGCCGTAGAAGTCGGTGAGCTTCTGGCGCGGCAGGTTGCCGGTGACGTGGTAGACGCCCAGCGGCGTCTTCTGGTCGCCCTCGCGTGCCTTGGCGATGCCCTGCTTGCCCAGGGTCACGTAGTAGTCGGCGACGTATTGCGGGCGACCGCCGACGTTCTCGAACACGTACAGTCGGGAGCGGCGCGAGTCGACGACGATCGCGTGCCGCTGGTCCGGATGCATCTGCAGCATGTAGGTCGGCACCTGCTTGTCGGCCGGGCGGTCGCGCAGCGCGTGCAGGCGGGCAAGCGCTTCCGCGCGCAGGTCCTCGACTTTCTCGCGCGGTACGGTCTTGTCGGTGTTGCCGAAGGTCTGCAGCGGCCTCGCGCGAGCGAGCAGCAGGTCGCCGCGGATCAGGTGCCCGAGGCGGAAGGTCGGATGCTGCGCGAGGAGTTCCTCGACGCGCGCGAGCGCGACGTCATGCTTGTTCGCGCGCAGCGCCTCGAGGACGCGGGCGAGGCTCTTCTCGGGGTCGTTGCTGGCGAGGGCCGCGGAGGCGGCGAGGGCGGCTGCTGCGGCGGCGAGTGTCCGGAGCCACGCGAAACGCGCGCTCAATTCACCCGCTCCTGGACGATCTGCCAGCGGCCACCGGCCCTGGCGAGCACGAGCGTCTTGCCGCCGTCGCTCTTGATGACGTCGGAGCGATAGCTCTGGCGGAAGCTCACCGTCGCGTTGTCGCCCTCGATCGTCACCTTCGGCGCGCTGATCGCGACGGAGATGGACTTCGGCGCGCTGATGCGCTGGCGGCGCCCGGCTTCCCAGTCGGCGCGCGACTCGCCGCCCGGCGTCTTGAAGTTCTTCGCATAGAAGGCGAGGTAGGCGTCCACGTCCTTCTTCGACCACGCGGCGGCCCACGCGTTCACCACCTGCAGCACCTCGGCGTCGCCGGCGGGCGCGGCAGCCGGCTTGGGCTC
The DNA here is from genome assembly GCA_964617355.1 of uncultured Enterobacteriaceae bacterium. Classification (GTDB taxonomy): domain Bacteria; phylum Pseudomonadota; class Gammaproteobacteria; order Burkholderiales; family SG8-39; genus CAZTDU01. The sequence goes on along the minus strand of CAZTXP010000163.1, from coordinate 27,632 downwards.
GGGTTTCGCCTCGGCGGCGGGCTTCGCCGGCTCCGGCGCGGGCTTCGCTGCCGGCTTCTCCGGCGCCGCGGCGACCACGGCCGCGGGCTTCGCAGGTTCCTTCTGGGCGACGACCGCGGCGGGCTTGGAGCCGCCCTTGGGCGCGGTGCCGACGAGGTCGCGCACCAGCGCGAGCTTGTTCTGCGCGGCCGCGTTCGACGAATCGAGCTGCAACGCCTTGTCGTAGGCCTGGCTGGCGAGCTTCGCGTAGACGTCGCCGAGGTTCTCGTACGCGGTGGCGTAGCTCGGATGCGTGCGGATCGACTGCTCCAGCGCCTGGCGCGCGCGATCGTACTGGCCTTGCCCCGCGTAGATCACGGCGAGGTTGTTGTACGGCTCCGGAAGCTCCGGATAGTCCTCCGTGAGCTTCTGGAACATCGTGATCGCTTCCTTGGTATTGCCCTGCTCGGTGAAGATCAGGCCCTTGAGGAATCGCGCCTGCGCGTCCTTCGGCTTCGCGGCGAGCAGCTTGTTCACGCGCTCCATGGCCTGCGCGTGCTGTCCGGCGCGCAGCAGCTTCGCGGCTTCCTGGAGGTCGTCCGCGCGCGCCGGCGCGGCGGCGAAGAGCGCGGCCGCGAGCAGGGCGACGAGAGTGTTTCGCGGGGCAGGCAACATGTGCATTGTGTTATACTTTTCAAGGCCCTACGTGAGTTTTCGCATTCTAGTCCAAGCCCGCCCCGTTCTCAACTTCGATGGCGGTGCAGCAAGCCCGGCCCGGGCGCGCGGAACCCCGGCGGCCCCGGAGCCCTGCAGGCGATGCTGAACATCCACAATACGCTGACGCGCAGGATCGAGCCCTTCGTGCCGCTGGTGCCGGGCGAGGTGCGCATGTACGTCTGCGGCATGACGGTCTACGACTACTGCCACCTCGGCCACGCGCGGGTGATGGTGGTGTTCGACGTCGTGCGCCGCTGGTTGCGCGCGAGCGGCCTTCGCGTCACCTACGTGCGCAACATCACCGACATCGACGACAAGATCATCCGCCGCGCCGTCGAGAACGGCGAGACCATCGGCCAGCTCACCGCGCGATACATCGGCTACATGGACGAGGACGCCGCGGCGCTCGGCGTCGAGAAGCCCGACCACGAGCCGAAGGCCACCGAGTACGTGCCGCAGATGCTCGAGATGATCGGCAAGCTCGAGGCGAACGGCCTCGCCTACCAGGCGCCCGATGGCGACGTGAACTACGCGGTGCGCAAGTTCCCGGGCTACGGCAAGCTCTCCGGCAAGTCGCTCGACGAGTTGCGCGCCGGCGAGCGCGTCGACGTGGCGGCCGCGAAGACCGACCCTCTCGACTTCGTGCTCTGGAAGCGCTCGAAGCCGGGCGATCCGACGTGGCCCTCGCGCTGGGGCGACGGGCGTCCGGGCTGGCACATCGAGTGCTCGGCGATGGGCTGCACGCTGCTCGGCAACCGCTTCGACATCCACGGCGGCGGGCAGGACCTGCAGTTTCCGCACCACGAGAACGAGATCGCGCAGTCCGAAGGTGCCAATGGCCATCCGTTCGTGAACACCTGGATGCACAACGGCTTCGTGCGCGTGGACGAAGAGAAGATGTCGAAGTCGCTCGGCAACTTCTTCACCATCCGCGACATCCTGAAGGCATTCGACGCCGAGGTGGTGCGCTTCTTCATCCTGCGCGCGCACTATCGCAGCCCGCTGAACTACTCGGACGCGCACATGCAGGACGCGAAGGGCGCGCTGACGCGCCTCTACACCGCGCTGAAGGGCGCGCCGGCCAAGGCCGAGCCCGACTGGGCCGCCGAATCCGGGAAGCGCTTCCGCGCCGCGATGGACGACGACTTCGGCACGCCCCAGGCCGTCGCCGTCCTCTTCGACCTCGCCAACGACGCCAACCGCGGCAACCCCGCCGCCGCTGCGCAGCTACGCGCCCTCGGCGGCGTCCTCGGCCTCCTGCAACGCGATGCGGACGAGTTCCTCAAGAGCGGCAAGGGTGCGACCCTCGATGAAGCCGCGATCAATGACCAGATCGCCGCACGCGTAGCCGCCAAGAAAGCCAAGAACTACGCCGAGGCCGACAGGATCCGGCAGGAGCTCCTGAGCGCAGGCATCATCCTCGAGGACGGCCCCGGCGGCACGACCTGGCGCCGCGCATAGCGCGGCTGTGGGGGGCACCGGGGGCGTTGCCCCCGGTTCAATTCCGGAACTTGCCGTCGCGCGCGATGATCGTCAGGTCGACGTACGACGACCCGGTGCGACTGCTGGATGAATAGCCGACGCTGAAGCCGCCGAGGTCCACGCTGTCCATGCCTTCCATCGCGGACACGAACTTCTCTCGCGTCACGTCCTTGCCGGTGCGCTTCAGGCCCTCGGTGAACACCTTGGCGACGATGAAGCCCTCCAGGCTGGAGAAGTTCACGTCGACCTTCGACTTCGCGGCAAGCGCGTTGAACTCCTTCACCAGGCCGATCTTCTGGCTCCACGGGAAGGGCACCACCTGCGAGATCGCGACGCCGACGCCGTCCTTGCCGAGTTCGTCCGACAGCGCCTTCGAGCCGACGAACGAGACGTTGTAGAACTGGCCGGTGTAGCCCGCCTTCTTCGCCGCGCGCACGAACGCGGCGATCGACTTGTACGCGCTCACCATGACGATCGCGTCCGGGTTCTTGGCCACGATCTCCTTCACCGCCTTGTCCACGTCCACGGTGTTGCGCTCGACCGTGCCCATGGCCACGATGTCGCCGCCGCGCTTGCCGACGGCGAGCTTGGTGCCGTTCAGGCCGGCCTGGCCGTAGGCGTCGTTCTGGTAGAACACCGCGAAGCGCTTCGAGCCCGTCGTCAGGAGCTGCTCGATGATGCGGTCGGTCTCGTGGTTGTAGCTCGCGCGCACGTTGAAGATGTAGCGGTTCATCGGCTCGTGCAGCAGCTGCGCACCCGTGAACGGGCCGACGAAGGGCACCTTCGCCTCGGTGAAGATCGGCATCGACGCCGCGCTGGTCGGCGTGCCGACATAGCCGATGAGGGCGAACACCTTGTCTTCCTCGATCAGCTTCTTGGTGTTCTCGGCGGCGAGCTTGGATTCGTACTGGTCGTCGCGCGTGACGAGCTCGATCTTGCGGCCGTTGATGCCGCCCTGCGCGTTGACCTGGTCGAACCACGCCTTCATGCCGTCGCGCATCTGGATGCCGAGCTGCGCCGCGGGGCCGGTGAACGCCGCCGACTGCCCGACGACGATCGTTCCTGCACTGACACCCGGCGCGGGCTCGGCCGCGAGGGCGGGCATGGCGACGGCCGCGAGGAGGAGGGTTCGGAGGGCCTTGTTCATCGTCGTCGCTCCCGCGGTGCGCTGCCGCTCAGTGCTTGAAGGTCAGGTCCTTGCCGATGATCGTCAGCTCGACCCAGTCGCTGCCGTTGTGGTTGCCGTTCGAGAACGACACCGCATAGCCGCCGGCATCATAGGTCGAAAGGCCGTCCAGCGCCTGCATGAACCCTTCGCGCGTGAGCTTCGGGCCGGCCTTGCGCAGCGCCTCCACCACCACCTTGGCGGAGATGTAGGCCTCCAGCGAGGTGAACGAGAAATCCTTGCGATTCATGTACTTCTCGAACGCGGTGCGGTACTCGCCGACCACCGGCACCGACATCCGGCCGAAGGGCGGCACGACGGTCGCGATCACCACGCCGGCGGCCTGCTTGCCGAGCTCCTTCTGCAGCTGGCTGGCGCCCGGGAAGGAGTTGCTGACCATGAACGCCCCCGAGCCCTGCGCGCGCAGGTACTTGATCGAGTCGGCGGTCGCCTTGTAGAGCGTGGTGAAGATGACGACGTCCGGCTGGCCCTTCAGCACCTCCTTCATGCCGGCCTCGATGTCGGGCTTGGCGCGATCCTTGAAGGCGGCCACCGACACCGCCGCGACGCCGCGCTTCTTCAGCGCGCGGTCCACCGCGGTGAAGTTCTCCTTGCCGACGACGTCGTCGTAGTGGACGATCGCGAAGCGCTTCACCGCCAGCGGCGTGAAGTGGTCGACGACCTTCTCCAGTTCGTCGGCGTAGCTCGCGCGCACGTTGTAGACGTAGCGGTTGTACACGCGCATCGGATCCGCGCCGGTGAACGGCGCGAGGAACGGCACGCGGTGCTGCTCTACGAACGGCAAGGCCGGCCGCGACAGCGTCGCGGACGCGTAGCCGAACAGCGCGAACACGCCGTTCTCCTCGATCAGCTTCTTGGTGTTGTCGCCCGCGGTCTTGACGACGTTCGCGTCGTCGATGGTGACCAGCTCGATCTTGCGGCCGTTCACGCCGCCGGCCTCGTTGACCTTGCGGAAGTAGGCGAGGGCGCCGTCGCGAATGTCGACGCCGAGTTCCCGGTTGATGCCCGAGAGCGGCGCGGATTGCCCGATCAGGACCTGCGTCGCGGTGACGCCCTGCGCGCGCAGCGCGCTCGTGACGGACAAAATGATAATGACCAGCAGCGCACGCAGCATCAAGACCTCCCCGACCGATGGTCGCGGATCATTGCCGCGCGCCCAGCCCAAGTCAAGGCGCGAATTCAGTGCGCCGCATCACGCGGCGCGCATCGCTTCGCGCGTCAGCCCTCGAAGAAAGCCTTCACCTTGTCGAACCAGCCCTGCGTGCGCGGGTTGTGGCGCCCGGCATCCTTCTGGCTGATGGTCTCGAACTCGCGCAGCAACTCCTTCTGCCGCTCGGTGAGGTTGACCGGCGTCTCGACGACGACGTGGCAGATCAGGTCGCCCGGCGCCTGGCTGCGCACGCCCTTGATGCCCTTGCCGCGCAGCCGGAACGCCTTGCCCGACTGGGTTTCGGAGGGCACCTTGATGCGCGCCGAGCCGTCGAGGGTCGGGATCTCGATCTCGCCGCCGAGCGCGGCGGCGCTGAACGACACCGGCATCTCGCAGTGCAGGTCGTCGCCGTCGCGCTGGAACACCGCGTGCGGCTTCACGTGCACCTGCACGTAGAGGTCGCCCGGAGGCCCGCCGTTCACGCCCGGCTCGCCTTCGCCGGTGAGGCGCACGCGGTCGCCTTCGTCCACGCCCGCCGGGATCTTCACCGACAGCGTCTTCTGGTGCTTCACGCGGCCGGCGCCGCTGCAGGTGGTGCAGGGATTCGCGATCACCTTGCCGCTGCCATGGCAGCGCGGGCAGGTCTGCGCGATCGAGAACGGGCCCTGCGAGATGCGCACCTGTCCCGCGCCGCGGCAGGTCGGGCAGCCGGTGGGCTGCGTGCCCGGCTTCGCACCGGATCCATGGCAGGTCTCGCACGAGGCCATCGTCGGGATGCGGATGCGCGTCTCGTAGCCGCGCGCTGCCTGCTCGAGCGTGAGTTCGAGGTTGTAGCGCAGGTCCGCGCCGCGGAACACGGCCGAGCGCCCGCCGCGGCCCGCGCCGCCGCCGAAGATGTCGCCGAAGATGTCGCTGAAGATGTCGCCGAAGCCGGCTGCTCCGGGCCCGCCGCCCGCCGCTGCGGCCGAGGGATCCACGCCCGCGTGGCCGAACTGGTCGTAGGCGCCGCGCTTCTTCGCGTCGGACAGCATCTCGTAGGCTTCCTTCGCCTCCTTGAAGTGCTCCTCGGCCTTCGGGTTGTCCGGGTTGCGGTCCGGGTGCCACTTCATGGCGAGCTTGCGGTACGCCTTCTTGATCTCCTCTTCGGAGGCGTCCCGGTTAACACCCAGCACTTCGTAGTAGTCGCGCTTCGCCATGTGGTTTCCAGATAGCTGAACGGGCGGTGCGCTGTCGCGACCGCCCGTTCGCAGGGTTCAACTGCTCCCGGTAGCGGTCAGCCCGCCTTCCGGTCCTTCACTTCGGTGAACTCGGCGTCCACCACGTTCGCGTCGTCCTTCTTCTTCGCATCGCCGCCGCCAGCCTGCGCTTGCGCGCCCGGTTGCTCCGCGCCCGCTGCGCCCGCCGCCGCAGCCTGCTCGGCGTAGATCTTCTCGCCCATCTTCTGCGCCGCCTGCGCGAGCGCCTGCGCCTTGGCGTCGATCGCCGCCTTGTCGTCGGACTTCAGCACCGACTCGGCGTCCTTCAGCGCGGCCTCGATCTTCTCCTTCTCGGCGGCGTCGACCTTGTCGGCGTGGTCGGTGAGCGACTTGCGGATCGAGTGCACCAGCGCCTCGCACTGGTTGCGCGCGTTGACGAGTTCCAGCGCCTTCTTGTCCTCCTCGGCATGCGCCTCGGCGTCCGACACCATGCGCTTGATCTCGTCTTCCGACAGGCCCGAGTTGGCCTGGATCTTGATCTTCGCTTCCTTGCCGGTGGTCTTGTCCTTCGCCGACACGTGCAGGATGCCGTTGGCGTCGATGTCGAACGTGACCTCGATCTGCGGCATGCCGCGCGGCGCCGGCGGCAGGTCGGAGAGGTTGAACTGGCCGAGCGACTTGTTGCCGCTCGCCATCTCGCGCTCGCCCTGCAGCACGTGGATCGTCACCGCGGTCTGGCCGTCCTCGGCGGTCGAGAAGACCTGGTTCGCCTTGGTCGGGATCGTGGTGTTCTTGTTGATGAGCTTGGTGAACACGCCGCCCAGCGTCTCGATGCCGAGCGACAGCGGCGTGACGTCGAGCAGCAGCACGTCCTTCACGTCGCCCTTCAGCACGCCGGCCTGGATCGCGGCGCCCACGGCGACCGCCTCGTCCGGGTTGACGTCCTTGCGGGGCTCCTTGCCGAAGAACTCCTTCACCTTCTCCTGCACCTTCGGCATGCGCGTCATGCCGCCGACGAGGATCACGTCGTGGATGTCGCCGACCTTCACGCCCGCGTCCTTGATGGCGATGCGGCAGGGCTCGATGGTCTTCTGCACCAGCTCGTCGACCAGCGACTCGAACTTGGCGCGCGTGATCTTCATGGTCAGGTGCGCGGGCGCGCCGTTGGCCATGGCGATGTACTGCTCGTTCAGCTCGGTCTGCTGGGACGAGGACAGCTCGATGTTCGCGCGCTCGGCGGCGGTCTTGATCCGCTGCAGCGCGATCGGGTCCTTCGAGAGGTCGATGCCGCTCGTCTTCTTGAACTCCTCGACCACGTAGTCGATCAGGCGCTGGTCGAAGTCCTCGCCGCCGAGGAACGTGTCGCCGTTGGTGGAGAGCACCTCGAACTGCATCTCGCCGTCGACGTCCGCGATCTCGATGATCGAGATGTCAAAGGTGCCGCCGCCGAGGTCGTACACGGCGATCTTGCGGTCGCCCTTGCCGCCCTTGTCCATGCCGAAGGCCAGCGCGGCAGCGGTCGGTTCGTTGATGATGCGCTTCACCTCCAGCCCGGCGATGCGGCCGGCGTCCTTGGTGGCCTGGCGCTGCGAGTCGTTGAAGTACGCCGGCACCGTGATCACGGCCTCGGTGACTTCCTCGCCGAGGTAGTCCTCGGCGGTCTTCTTCATCTTGCGCAGCGTCTCGGCCGAGACCTGCTGCGGCGCGACCTTCTTGCCGCGCACCTCGACCCACGCGTCGCCGTTGTCGGCCTTGGCGATCGAGTAGGGCATCAGGTTGATGTCCTTCTGGACTTCCTTCTCCTCGAAGCGGCGGCCGATCAGGCGCTTCACCGCGAAGATCGTGTTCTTCGCGTTGGTCACGGCCTGGCGCTTCGCCGGCGCGCCGACGAGGATCGAGCCGTCGTCCGCGTAGGCGACGATGGAGGGGGTGGTGCGGGCGCCTTCCGAGTTCTCGATCACCTTGGGCGTGCCGCCCTCCATGATCGCGACGCAGGAGTTGGTGGTGCCCAGGTCGATGCCGATGATCTTTGCCATGTCCGTGTTCCTTCGAGCGAAGCTAAGGTTGCGTGCTATATGGGTTTTGTGGCGCGGATTTCAACCCGCGGCGCCGTCGGCGGGCGCCTTCGCCTTCGCCACCGTGACCAGCGCCGGCCGCACCACGCGCTCGTGGAGCAGGTAGCCTTTCTGCAGCACCGCGACCACGGTGTTCGGTTCGGCGTCGGCCTCGACCGCGGCCATCGCCTGGTGGCGGTTGGGGTCGAACTTCTCGCCCGCGGCGGCGGACACCTCGAGCACCTTCGCCTTCTCGAAGGCGGACTTCAGCTGGCGCAGCGTGAGTTCCACGCCCGCGCGGACCGGATCACCCTCGACCGGCGGCGACGCGAGGGCGGCCTCGAGGCTGTCGGCCACCGGCAGCAGGTCGGTCACGAAGCGCTCGACCGCGAACTTGCCGGCGGCGGCGATGTCGGCCTGCGCGCGCTTCCTCGCGTTCTCGGCGTCGGCCAGCGCGCGCAGCCAGGCGTTCTTCTGCTCCTCGATCTTGGCCTGCGCCTCCTCGAGCAGGGCGTCGAGCGACTTGGGCGCGGCCTCTTCGGCGGGCGGGTTGGAGGCGGGGGATTCGGACGAGGCGGGGGCTGCGGGTTCGGTCATCTTCCGGAGGGGGCTGCTGTGGACCGGCGGTAGATGGGGGCGCCGGGGCCGGTTTCAAGCCCCGCGCGTGCCAGAATCGCGGCGTGGAAACCCTTGATTTGAGGGCGGAACCGGATTCCGGCCGGGCGCTGGCCGCGATCGCCGCGCTGCGCGAGGCGGGTGGCCGGCTGCGCCTGCTGACCGAGTCCGAGCCGACGCTGCTGCTCGCCGGCCTCGACCTGCACCTGAGGAACGGCGTGGCCTGGGAATCCCGCCCGGTCGACGGTGGCTGGGAGACCGTCTTCCGGCCGGCCGGCGAGGACGTGCCCGGCGGTCTCGTCGATCGGCTGGTACAGGAGCATCGCGCCCTCGACGCGCTGCTCGGCCGGGCGCTGCGGCGGCTGAACGCGATGGACGCCGACGGCGCGCGGCCGATGCTCGCCGAGTTCGCTGCCGGGCTGCGCCGCCACCTGCGGATCGAGGACGAGGTGCTCGCGCCTGCGCTCGGCCCGGATCCGGCCTTCGAGCCGCTCGGCCAGATGCTCGACGAGCATCGCTCGCTGGCCGCGCAACTCGCCGACCTGGAGGCCGCGCTGGAGGCCGATGCCTGGGAACTCGAGGCCTTCGCGGCGCTGCTCTCCGGCACGCTCGCCAAGCACGAGCATCGCGAGGAGACGGGGGTGTTCCCGGCGTGGCGCGCGCGCCTCGCGGCGCTCGCGCCGGCGGCGCGAGAGGCCCTCTCTCGGCAGGCCCTGGCCGGGCTTTAGCGAAGAACAGGGGCAGCCCGGTCCCTCAGTTCGGCGCATCGCTGCGGGCCCGCCGCGGCCATCATGGGTGACCTAAAGAACGCCGCCCCGGGGGCCGTTAACCCCTTGAGCCGGCGGGAAAGAACCGTCCGGCCCCGACAACATGGACCGAACGAGAGGGAACGTCATGGATCGCGAACCGCGGCTGATGAGCATGATCGACGAGCGCACGCGCCTTGCGGGTTCGAACCGCATGGAGCTGCTGCTCTTTTCGCTCAACGCGAGCGAGACCTACGGCATCAACGTGTTCAAGGTGCGCGAGGTCTGCGACGTGATGCCGATCACCGTCGCGCCGCGCATGCCCGCGGGCGTCAAGGGGCTGGTGTCGCTGCGCGGCGCGATCATGCCGGTGATCGACCTCGGCGAGTTCCTCGGCATGTCCGACGGCACCGCCTCGAAGATGATCATCACCGAGTTCTGCGGCCACGCGCAGGCCTTCCTCGTCAAGGACGTCGACCGCATCGTGCGCGTCGACTGGGACCACGTGCGCGCGCCGCAGCCCATGCTGTCGGCAGTGTCCTCGAAGATCGTCGCCGTCACCGAGCTCGAGGGCGGCAAGCTGGTGTCGATCATCGACGTCGAGCAGGTGCTCGCGGAGGTGATGGGCGAGCCGCCGGTGCCGCGCGTCGAGCGCATCGAGGCGCCTTCCTCCGGGGTGTTCTTCGCCGACGACTCCGCGATCGCGAGGAAGAAGATCGCCGAGGTGCTCGACGGCATGGGCCTCGCGCACCAGCACGCCTGCAACGGCCGCGAGGCCTGGGAGAAGCTCTCGTCGCTCGCCGACAAGGGCGAGGACTTCCACCGCCAGGTCGGCTTGATCCTGGTCGACGCCGAGATGCCGGAAATGGACGGCTACGTCCTCACGCGCAACATCAAGGCCGACGCGCGCTTCAAGGGCATCCCCGTGGTGATGCACTCGTCGCTGTCGTCGACCGCCAACAAGAAGCTCGGCGAGCAGGTGGGCGTGGATTCCTACGTCGCCAAGTTCCAGCCGGAACAGCTCGCCGGAACCATCCGCGGCATGATCGCCGCCGCCTGACCATAAGGAGAACCCCATGGCCGTCGCAGACATGAAATTCCTCGTCGTCGACGATTTCGCGACCATGCGTCGCATCGTGAAGAACCTGCTGAAGGAAATCGGCATCCAGCACATGGACGAGGCCGAGGACGGCCAGATGGCCCTGCGCATGCTGAAGGGCGCGAAGTACGACTTCGTGGTCTCCGACATCAACATGCCGAACATGAACGGCTTCGAGCTGCTGCGCCAGATCCGCGCCGACGGCGAGCTGAAGGCGCTGCCGGTGCTGATGGTCACGGCGGAAGCGAAGAAGGAAGACATCATCACCGCCGCGCAGGCGGGCGCCTCCGGCTACGTGGTCAAGCCCTTCACCAAGGCGACGCTCGAGGAGAAGGTCTCCAAGATCCTGCAGAAGCTGGGGCACTGACATGGCCGCCGCCGCCGATACCGAAGACCTCGAGGCGCTGTTCGATTCCATCGCGGCGCAGAGCGCCGTCGACCGCGAGGCCGGCGCGAAGGCCGCCGCCGTGGTGGCCGAGGCCGCACCCGCGGCGCCCGTGGCGCCGGCCGCGAACGACGTGCCCGCCGCCGAGCCGCTCACCTCCTACGACGTGTTCCAGCGCATCGGCGCGGTCACGCGCAGCCTGCACGACGCGCTGCGCGAACTGGGCTACGACAAGAAGGTCGAGAACGCGGTCGGCTCGCTGCCCGACGCGCGCGCGCGCCTCGCCTACGTCGCCTCGCTCACCGGCAAGGCCGCCGAGCGCGTGCTCGGCGCCGTCGAGCGCGGGCAGGCGCAGCAGGCCGAACTGCGCAAGGCCGCCGCCGCAATGGGCGCGCGCTGGGCGTCGCTGCACGCGGGCAGGCTTTCGGTGGACGAGTTCAAGCAGCTTGCCGCCGACACCCACGCGCATTTCGAGGGCCTGCCCGCCGAGACCGCGAAGGTCGACGCCGAGCTCTCCGAGATCATGATGGCGCAGGACTTCCACGACCTCACCGGCCAGGTGATCAACCGCATCACGCAGGTCGCGCAGTCGCTCGAGGACCAGCTGGTGCAGTTGCTGGTCGACGCCACGCCGCCCGAGAAGCGCAACGAGGTGGAAGAGGGCTTCCTGAACGGTCCCGTCATCAGCGCCGAGGGCAGGAGCGACGTCGTCACCAGCCAGACGCAGGTCGACGACCTGCTCGAGAGCCTGGGCTTCTGAGGCCGCCATGTCCGCCTACGCCGATCCCGAACTGCTCGCCGACTTCCTCGGCGAGGCCGGCGAGCTGCTCGAGAACGTCGACCTGCAGCTGGTCGACCTCGAGAAGCGCCCGGAGGACGGCGAGCTGCTGAACCAGGTCTTCCGCGGCTTCCACACCATCAAGGGCGGCGCCGGCTTCCTCGAGGCGCACGCGCTGGTGGAGCTGTGCCACAAGACCGAGAACCTGTTCGACCGCCTGCGCAAGCTCGAGCTGAAGCTGAACCCCGCGATGATGGACGTGATCCTCGCGGCGACCGGCGAAGTGAAGCGCATGTTCGACGAGATGCACCAGGGTCGCCAGACCACGCCGGCGCCGGCGTCGCTGATCCAGGCGCTGGTCGACGCGCTGGAAGGCAAGGACCTCGCGGCCGCGCCGCCCGCGGGCGGCACGACGCCCGCTCCGGTCGCCGCGCCGGCGCCGCAGGCCGCTGGCGGGCCGGACTGGCAGGTGTTGTATGACGCGCTGCTCGGCCGTGTCGCCGCGCCCGCGCCGGTCGCCGCCGCGCCGGTCGAAGCCGCCGCGCCCGCCGCTGCGACGCCCAAGCCTTCGGCGAAGCCCTCCGCGCCGCCGGCCAAGGAGACGTCGCTGCGCGTGGACACCGCGCGCTTCGACCAGATCCTGAACCTGTCGGGCGAGATCGGCATGACGCGCAACCGGCTCAACTGCCTGCACGCCGCGCTCTCCAAGGGCGGCGACAGCGCCGAGCTGCGCAAGCTGCTGGAGAAATCCCTCGGCGAGCTCGACACCCTGGTGGTCGACCTGCAGTCCGCGGTGATGAAGGCGCGCATGCAGCCCGTCGGGCGCGTGTTCCAGAAGTACGTGCGCCTCGCGAGGGATCTCTCGCGCAACCTCGGCAAGGAAGTGGAACTCGTGCTGGAAGGCGAGGACACCGAGATCGACAAGACCATCCTCGAGGAGCTGAACGACCCGCTGGTGCACCTGGTGCGCAACGCGCTCGACCACGGCGTCGAGTCGCCCGAGAAGCGCGTCGCCGCCGGCAAGCCGCGGCGCGCCGAGGTGAAGCTCTCCGCGGTGCAGTCGGGCGACCAGATCGTCATCGAGATCGCCGACGACGGCGCCGGCATGCGGCCCGAGGTGATGCGCCAGAAGGCGGTGGAGAAGGGCCTGCTGTCGGCGGCCGACGCCAGCACGATGGACGATCGCCAGAGCCTGAACCTGGTGCTGCTGCCGGGCTTCTCGACCAAGAGCGAGATCTCCGACATCTCCGGCCGCGGCGTCGGCATGGACGTGGTCGCCACCAACATCCGTCGCCTGAAGGGCCGCATCGACATCCGTTCGGTGCCCGGCAAGGGCACGCGCTTCATCATCACGCTGCCGCTCACGCTCGCCATCCTTCCCGTGCTGATGCTGAAGACCGCGGGCCAGCCCTACGCGCTGCCGCTGTCGGCGGTGCACGAGATCATCGCGATCGAGCCCGCGCAGGTGCAGCACGTCGGCCAGCGCCCCGCGGTGCTGCTGCGCGGCGAGGCGCTGCCGCTGGTGGATCTCGCCACGCTGCTCGATCGCCCGAAGGCCGCCGAGGCCTCGGTCGCGGTGCTGGTGCAATCGGGCGACACGCGCTTCCTGCTCGCGGTCGACCAGACCCTGGGCAAGGACGAGGTCATGGTGAAGCCGCTGGGCGACTACAAGCCACGCGGCATCTCCGGCGCGACCCTCTCGGGCGCAGGGGAACTCGTGCTCGTGCTGGAACTCGCCGACCTGCTCGCCGACAGCGGGCTGTAGCCCTCGCGGGGTTGGGGGCATGCATCGGAAACTGGAGACGGCGCGATAAGCGCGGCGCGCGCGGGCGGCATAGATTCCGTCCTGGGCTTCCGGTTCCGCGGGGTAGGGCATGACGCTCCAGCCGATCGGCTCACGGCGCATCATCGCGGCGATGCTCGTCATCGTGCTGCTGGGCGCGGCTGCGCGCGTCTACCAGCTCTGGCGCGCGGAAGACGATGAGCGCGAGCGGGCGCTGCGGCAATCGGAGCAGCACGCGCTCGTCCTGGCCGGCGCCATCGACACGCGCGTGACGGCGATGGTCGAGACCATCGACTTCGCGCTGCTCACCCTGCGGGGCGAGTATGGCCGCGACGCCGAGCGCTTCCGCGTCGTCGCGCAGACCCTGCTCGGCACCTTCCCGGCCGACTTCATCGCGCAGATCTCGGTGGCCGATGCGAGCGGCACGCTGGTGTACTCGACGCTCGACTTGCCCAGCGGGCTCAGCATCCGCGACCGCGAACACTTCCGCGCGCACCTCGCGGGCGGTCCGGACGCGCTGTTCATCAGCAAGCCTGTGCTCGGGCGGGTCTCGGGGACCAAGACCATCCAGTTCTCGCGCGCGATCTCGCGCCATGGGCGGCTCGAGGCGGTGGCCGTGATCTCGGTCTCGCCGGACTACATTTCGCGCCAGCTTGCCATCGCGCCGGTGGTCGCCGCCGACACGGTGGCGCTGTTCGACGCGCAGGGCACGCTGCTTGCGCGAAACCGCGGCCCCGAGGATGTCGGCCGGCAGCTGGGCCAGGTGCGGCCCTTCATGCGCGCGGACGGCGAGGCGCGCGGCACCTATCGTGCCGAGGCGCTGCTCGACGGCCAGCGCCGCCTGTTCGCGTGGGAGCGCGTAGGCAAGCTCCCGCTGTTCGCGGTGGTGGGCATCCACGAGGACAGCATGTTCGAGCCGATCCGCCTGCGCTTCGTCGACGCGTGGGCCGCCACCGGCCTGGGCCTCGCCGTCTTCGTCGCCGCGCTCGGCGTCGCGCTCGCGTTGCTCGCGCGCGAGCAGCGGCGCGTCGAGGGCAGCGAGGCGCGCTTTCGCCACCTGACCGCGATGTCCTCGGACTGGTACTGGGAGCAGGACGAACAGTTCCGCTTCACGTACATGTCCGGGGAGCTGCGGGCGCATACCGGGATCGCGATCGAGAGCCACATCGGCAAGGCGCGCTGGGAGATGCCGGCGAGCGGGATATCGCCAGCCGAGTGGGACGCGCATCGGGCGCTCCTCGCGCGGCACGAGCCGTTCCGCGACTTCGTCATGCGCCGGCCGGACGCCGACGGGCGAGAGCACTGGGTGTCGATCTCGGGCGAGCCGGTATTCGGCGCCGACGGCGCTTTTGCCGGCTACCGCGGGGTGGGCCACGACATCACCGAACGCACGCTGCTCGAGCGCTCGCTGAGGGAGGTGCAGGCGCGGCTGCGCCTGATCTTCGACCTCGTGCCCGACGGGCTCTACTACCTCGATTCGGGCCAGGTGCTGCGCGCCGTCAACCAGCCCTATTGCACGATGATCGGGCTCGGCGAAGGCGAGCTCCTCGGGCGCACGCTGCGCGAGGTGCTCGGCGAGGCCACGTACGAGCTGAACCGCGTATTCACCGAGCGCGCGCTCGGCGGCGAGCGCGTGCGCTACGAGCGCAAGGCCTCGCCGCGGCCGTCGGGCCCGCGCGACCTCGAGATCGAGCTGCTGCCCGATCGCGACGAGCGCGGCGCGGTGCGCGGCGTGGTCGCCGTGGTGCGCGATGTCACGGCGCAGAACGAGGCGCAGCGGCGCATCGAGGAGGCGGGCGCGCGCCTGAGCGCCGTGGTGGATTCGGCGATGGACGCCATCGTGATCGCCGACCGCGAACGCCGGATCCTGCACTTCAATCCCGCCGCGGAGCGGATCTTCGGCTACGTGCGGGCGGAGGTGATGAACCATCCGCTCGAGATCCTGATGCCGGAGGCCCTGCGCGAAGCGCATCCGCGCTACGTCGCCGAGTTCGGGGATTCCGGCGCCACCTCGCGCGCCATGGGCAAGCTGGGGACGGTGACCGGGCTGCATCGCAGCGGCCGCCAGTTTCCGCTCGAGGCGTCGATCGCGTCGTTCGAATCCGGCGGCCGGCGTTTCTACTCGGCGATCCTGCGCGACGTGAGCGTGCGCCTGCGCATCGAGGCCGAATTGCGCGACCTCACCGCGAACCTCGAGCGGCGCGTGAGCGAGCGCACCGCCGAGCTCGAGGCGGCAGTGCAGGAACTCGAGGCGTTCTCGTACTCGGTGTCGCACGACCTGCGCGCGCCCTTGCGCGCGATTGCCGGCTTCGCGAGCATGCTGGCCGAGGACGAGGGGCCGCGCCTGACCGCCGAGGGCCTGCGCATGCTCGGCGTCATCGATCGCAACGCGACGCGCATGGGCGAGCTGGTCGACGACCTGCTCACGCTCGCGCGGCTGTCGCGCCATCCGCCCGCCATGCGGCCCGTCGACCTGCGCGCGGTCGCCGAATCGGTCGCGGCGGCGCTGCGCGCCGACTACCCGGTGGCGCAGTTCGACATCGGCGAGGTGCCGCCTTGCGAGGGCGATCCGTTGCTGGTGCAGCAACTGCTCGCGAACCTGCTCGAGAACGCGTTCAAGTACTCGTCGCGCGCCGCGCAGCCCCGCATCACGTTCGGCTGGGACGCGACGCTCGCGGCCTACTACGTGCGCGACAACGGCGTCGGCTTCGACATGGCCTATGCCGACAAGCTCTTCGGCACCTTCCAGCGCCTGCACGCGGATGGGGAGTTCCCGGGCACCGGCATCGGCCTCGCGATCGTCAAGCGCGTCGCCGAGCGCCATGGCGGGCGTGCCTGGGCGCAGGCGCGCCCGGGAGAGGGCGCGACCTTCTGGTTTTCGCTGCCCGGGGGAAGCTCGAACAGCACCTGAATCCCGCCGCTGTTCGGCCGGCGGGCCACGCGCGCCGGTGCCTAAGATCACGGCATGGGACGCATCGTCAGCCTGCTCGGCAACAAGGGCGGCACCGGCAAGACCACGCTCGCGCACATGCTCGGCCAGGGGCTGGGCCTGCTCGGCGTGCGCGCCGTGGTCGCGCTCACCGACCCGACGCGCGAGCCCTTGTCGCGCGAGGGCCGGCGCTACCTGCCGAGCGACGCGCGCCGCCCCGAGGACCTCAAGCGCGTCGCGCTGACGCTGCGCAGCGTGCCCGGCTGGGTCGGCATCGTCGACGGCGGCGCGGGGCGCGTGGAGTTCGACCAGGCGCTCGCGCGCGTGTCCGACCTCGTGCTGCTGCCGTTCCGCGAATCGCACGAGGACATGCGCGTCGTGCTGCAGGATCTCGCGCGCATCCCGCAGGCCTGGGCACTGCCTTCGCAATGGCCGACCAACACCTGGGCGCGCGAAGCCGCCGCTCGCGCGCTCGACGCGCAGCTTGCCCCCGTGCGCGATCGCGTGCTCGATCCCGTGAACGCGCTCGGCGCGACCAAGGTCCTGCTGCAGAGCTCCCTGCCGGCCTCGTTGCCGCGCCCGCTCGAGGACGCCTGTCGCCAGCTCGCGCGCACGGTGGCCGAGATCGCCGGCATCCCGCTGCCCGAGGCGCCGCAGGCGCGCGTGACGCGCCAGCAGGTCGCCGGCGCGACGCACGCCGTCGCCTCCCGCTAGTCCTTCCCCGGCTCCTTCGTCGTGCTGGTGCCCAGCGCGTAGGTGGCGCGCGCCTCGTTGCCCGCGGCGGCGTAGTCGAGCGACGCGCACAGCGCGCGCACCAGCGCGAGGCCGCGGCCGTGCAACTGCTCGCTGCCCGGTTCCGGTACCGCGGCCGGATCGAACCCGGCGCCGGTGTCGCGCACGCGAACCTCGAGCGTGCCGCGGTCGCCGCCGGGCGCGCGCTCCAGCTCGATCGTCACGCGACCCTCGCGCTCGTGCCCGAGGCGCTCGTCGCGTTCGTGCAGGTAGGCGGCGAAGTCGCGCTCCTTCAGCGACGATTCCAGCCCGAGTACGCCGTGGTCCACCGCGTTGTTGTAGAGCTCGGAGAGCACGGTAAAGAGGGCGGGCCCGTGCGGCTTCAGCTCGTCGAATTCTCCCAGTACCGAGACCAGCATCGGCACCGGCGAGACGGTGCGCATCGCCTGGCCGCGAAGTTCGAAGGCGAGCTTCCAGCCGCCGGTGTCGGGTGCGCGCGGCTCGGCCACGGAAGGCGGCGGTGCGCGGCGCGCGCTCGCCTTGGGGAACAGCGACGGTCCCGGGGTGATCACCACGAGGCTGATGTCGTCCATCGCGGGCGTGTCGCCGCGGAAGCGCCCGAGCGCGGACACGACGCCGCCCAGGCAGTCGCCGGCGCGCACGCCCTCCGAGAGCTCCCGGTACAGTCGTTCGGTGCCGAACATCTGCCCGCTCGCGTCGTGCGCCTCGATGACGCCGTCGCTGAGCAGCACGATGTGCGCGCCGTCGATCAGCGGCAGCGAGATCTCGGCCGCGGCGAAGTCGCCGCTGTCGACGATCCCCAGCGGCAGCGCGTGCGCGGGGATCGCGAGGTCCACGTCGGGGCCGTTCATCAGCACCGCATCGGGCATGCCGCAGTTGATCGCGAACGCGCGCCGCAGCTCGACCTCGACGCGCACGAAGATCGCGGCGAGGAAGTGGCCGGTGGGCAGCAGCGACTTCAGCTTGCGGTTGATCTCCTCGAGGATCGCCGGCGGCGCGAAGCCCTTGGCGGTCATCGCGCGGAAGGTCTCGGCCGCGGGCAGCGCGCCGATGGTGGCGGAGAGCCCGTGGCCGGTGAAGTCGCCCAGCAGCACGTGCAGGTCGCCCGAGGGCGCGTACGCGGTGAGCAGGATGTCGCCATTGAACGTGGTCGCCGGCGACAGGTGCGGCGCGAGGCCCTCGGGGACCACGTTCGGGCCCATGACGGCGCTCTCGAGGATCATCTTGGCGAGCGCCTGCTCGGCGGCGGTGTGCTCGCCCGCGGCGCGCAGGCGCCGGTGCAGCGCGCGGATGCGCTCCATCGCGCGGATCTTCGCCGTCAGCACCGTGAGGTTGAAGGGCTTCACCAGCAGGTCGTCGCCGCCGGCCTCGATGCATCGCGCGACGTCGGCGTCGTCCGCGCTGACGGTGATGAAGATCACCGGGACGAACTCGTCGCCGGCGAGGCGCTTGATGCGCAGCGTCGCGTCGATGCCGTCCATCACCGGCATCACGAGGTCCATGAAGACGATGTCGTAGCGCTCCGAGGCGAAGCGCTCCACCGCGACCGCGCCGTCGGGCGCGCAGGCGGCGTCGTAGCCGCAGCGCTCGAGCAGGCGCTCGAGGGTCATGCGGCCCACCGGATCGTCGTCGACGATCAGCGCGCGCGGCCGTTCGGCCGCGGCGCGCGCGACGTGGCTCGGCTCAGCGCGATCCATCGATCGCCTCCGCGACGCGCGCCCGCGGCGCGCCGATCTCGTCGCACACGCGCTGCAGCGCCGCGTCCACCCGGTCGACGAGCGCCGCCGCGCCCTCGATCCGTCCCGCGCGCGCCTGCGCCTCGAGCTGCCCGGCGAGCGCGGTGAGCGCGCTGGCGCCGAGGTTCGCGCTCGAGGACTTCAGCGTGTGCGCCGGGCGCATCATCGCCGCCGCATCCTCCCGCGCGAGCGCGGCGCGCAGCGCGGCGAGGTGCGCGCGCGCCGACGCGGCATAGGCGGCGACCAGGTCCGGCAGCCCTTCGCCCATCAGCTCGCAGAGCGCATCGAACACCGCCGGATCCACGGCGGGGGCGCCTGCCCGCGCCTCTGCGCGAGCGCGCGCGGCGGCCGGCAGGAACGGCGCGATCGTCGCGAGCAGCGTGCGCGGTTCCACGGGCTTGACGACGAAGCCGTCCATGCCCGCAGCGAGGCATTCGCTGCGCGTGCGCGCCTGCGTGCTGCCGGTCAGCGCGATCACGGGCGTGCGCGGGGATCCCGCGGCATCCAGTGCCCGCAGTGCACGCGTGGCCGCGATGCCGTCCAGGCCCGGCAGCTCGACATCCATCAGCACCAGGTCGTAGCGCCGCTGCGTGCAGCGCGCCAGGGCCTCGGGTCCGTCCTGCGCCTCGTCGACCTCCAGGCCGTGGCGCTCGAGCAGCAGGCGCGTGACTTCGCGCGTGACGGGGCAGTCCTCGACCACCAGGAGTCGCGCGCGCGCCGGTGCCGCGTGCACGCCCGGCGTCGCCGGCATCGCGACCGCGGGCCCGGTCGCTGCCGGGGCTTCGGCCGCGCCGGCATGCTCGACGAGGTTGGCGAGCGTAGCCAGCAGCGTGCGCGCGGAACCCTGCAGCCACTCGACGTGGCGGCGCTGCGCGGGTTCGAGGCGCGACTGCAGCAGCAGGTCGGCGAGGCCGAGCACGCCGTTCAGTGGCGCGCGCACGTCCCGGCCCAGCGCGGCGATGAATTCGCTCTTCGTGCGCACCGCGGCCTCGGCGCGCTCGCGTGCCTCGACCAGGTGCTGCTCGGCGGCCTTGCGTTCGGTAACGTCGGTATAGAGGGTGACGAAGCCGCCGCCCGGGAACGGGCTGCGGAACACTTCCAGCACGCGGCCGTCGGGCCGCGCGCGCTCGAATCGAAGCGCGCGACCTTCGCCCGCGAGGGCCATGCGCGCGGCCGCCAGCGCGTCCGGATCGCCCGGGCCGTAGTCGCCGCGCAGCGCGAGCGTGCGGTAGACGCGGTCCAGCCGGTCGCCGGGCCGCACGCCGACGTCCTCGAGGTCGTGCAGCCGCAGGAAGGCGTCGTTGAACGCGGCGACGCGCAACTCGCCATCGACCACGGACACGCCCATCGGCAGGTGCTCGACCGTGCTCGAGAGCATGCGCAGGCCCGCCTCGACGCGCTGCTCGGCGAGGCGGCGCTCGGTGATGTCCGCGGAGGCGACCAGCACGCCGTCGATGCCGTCGCCCGAGAGGCCGGTGTCCGGCATCAGCCAGACCTGTATCCAGCGTTCCCCCGAGGGCGCCTGCACGCGGCGCTCGTAGCGGGCGGGCGTGCCGGCGAGCGCCTGCTCGAAGTAGGGGCGCACGAATGCAAAGGTATCCGCGCCGATCATCTCGGCGAGCGGCTCGCCGCGCAGGTCGCGATCGTCGTCGATGCCGAAGAAGCGGCGATGCAGCCGGTTGGCGTACCGGAGGCGCAGCTCGCGGTCATAGCGCGCGACGTGCACGGGCATGGCGTCGAGCACGCGCCAGAGTTCACGCGCGCCGATGGCGGCGGCTTCGGTGGCGCGCGCGCGTTGCGCGGATTCGGCGGCGATGCGCACGCGGTGCGCATCGCCCCGGCGGCGTGCGGCGGCGGCTACCGCGAGTGCCGCGGCGCCCGCGCCCGCGGCGAGGCCGGCGAGCGCTTGCGGATCGAGCGCCGCCGGGCTGCCGGCCCACAGCGCGAGCGCAGCGGCGAACGCCGCGCAGGCGCCCGCGGCGAGGCGGGCGGTCGAGGCGCGCGAAGGGGGCGTGGATTCGGCGGCGGTCTGGTCGGGGTTCATTCCTGCTGCAAGGCGGGCGCGGAGGGTCTATCTCTGGAGGGATCGGCCGGTCTGGACACTTCTTGAGCGCCATCTTCGTCGCCGCCGGGCGACGGGGAAAAAGCGAAAAAACTGCAGATTCGGCCTTTATTCCCCCGATGGCGTGTCGTTAAGGGAGGGAAGAATCCGATCACTGCATACGGAGCGGCCGTCGCCACATCGCGGCGCCGCGGGCCGGGGAGAACCATGCGATTCATCCGTGATTGGCTGGGCGCCAAGGAAGACCGAAAAACGGACTGCGGTCCGCTGCTGGACGACGTCGCCGCCCGTTGCGACGCCATCGTGCAGGACCACGTCGCGGCGCTCGACGCCGAGGCGAAGGGCGCGCGCGAGGACCTTTCCCGGCTGCGCGACCTGCTGGTCGACGCCATCGGCAAGCTGGTCGGCGGCTTCGGCTCGATGACCGAGCTCACCGCGCGCCAGCAGCGGCTCGCGCTGGACATCGCCAGCGGCGGCGGCAAGACCGAATCCGGCGAATCGCTCTCGATCGAGCAGTTCGCGCACGACACCGCCGCGACGCTCAACCTCTTCGTCGACGCCACCGTCAAGTCCAGCCACACCGCGATGGGCATGGTCGAGCGCATGGACGGCGTCAAGAAGCAGGTCGACGCCGCCCTGTCGATCCTCGGCGAGATCGACGGCATTTCCCGCCAGACCAACCTGCTCGCGCTCAACGCCGCGATCGAAGCCGCGCGCGCCGGCGAGGCCGGCCGCGGCTTCGCGGTCGTCGCCGACGAGGTGCGGCGGCTGTCGGACCGCACCGCGCAGTTCAGCGACCAGATCCGCGCCGAGATCGGCCAGATCCACGGCTCGGTGAACGACGTCGAGAACACCATCCACTCCATCGCCTCGCAGGACATGGTCGAGGCGCTGCAGGCCAAGCAGCGTACCGAGAAGATGCTGGAGGAGATCCAGGTCATCAACCACCGCATTGCCGAGGGCGGGCACGAGCTCGGCGCGGTGACCACCGAGATCGAGGGCCAGGTGAACGCCGCGGTGACCGCGCTGCAGTTCCAGGATCTCGCGACCCAGTTGCTCGACTATGCCGCCGGGCGCCAGACCATGATCGAGAACGTCGCCGCCGGCCTCTCGCGCCTGCCGCAGGCGATCCGCGAGGTCGCCGCCGCCGGCGACCGCGAGGCGCAGCAGGCGCGCCTCGGCCAGCTCTCCACCGAACTCGCCGCGGCGCTCGACGCGCTGCGCGCCAATCGCAGGCACAACCCCGTCGTCCAGGCCGACATGGGCCAGGGCGCGGTCGACTTGTTCTAGGGCATCGAAGGGAAAACGCACATGTCGAAGACGGTACTCACGGTAGACGACTCGGCCTCCATCCGGCAGATGGTGGCCTTCACGCTGAAGGGCGCCGGCTACTCGGTGATCGAGGCGGCCGACGGCCAGGACGGGCTCGCGAAGGCGAAGACCAACAGCGTGCAGCTGGTCCTCACGGACCAGAACATGCCGAAGATGGACGGGCTGACGCTCACCAAGACGCTGCGCGGCATCTCGCAGTACGCCTCCGTCCCCATCCTGATGCTCACCACGGAGTCGAGCGACGCGATGAAGGCGCAGGGCAAGGCCGCGGGCGCGACCGGCTGGATCGTCAAGCCGTTCGACCCGGCGCGCCTGCTCGAGGTGGTCAAGAAGGTCATCGGCTAGGAGCCGCCATGTCCACGCAGCCCCACGCCTCGGGAGGCGCCGGCGCCATCGACATGGCGCAGTTCTTCCAGGTGTTCTTCGACGAGGCGGCCGAGCACCTCGCCGCCATGGAGGCCCTGTTGCTCGGGCTAGACACCGCCGCGCCGGACGCCGAGGAGCTGAACGCGATCTTTCGCGCCGCGCACTCGATCAAGGGCGGCGCCGGCACCTTCGGCTTCACCGACCTCGCCGAACTGACGCACGAGGCCGAGACGCTGCTCGACAAGCTTCGCAAGCACGAACTCGCCGCGAGCAAGGACATGGTGGACGTGCTGCTCGAATCCGGCGACGCGCTGAAGGCGATGCTCGCGCGGCATCGGGGAGAGAGCGGGGCCGAGGCGCCCGACTGCGCGCCGCTCGTGACCCGCATTCGCGCGTTCCTCTCGGGTGCAGCCGCCCCGGCCGAGTCCGCACCGGCGCCGCAGGCCGCTCCGGCGGCCCCTGCGGCGGCGCCCGCGCAACGGCAACGCGTCGTGCGCATCGACTTCCCGCGCCCCGCGGACGCCGCCGGCCGCGCCGCGCTCGACAACCTCGTCGCCGACCTCGCGATGCTCGGCACGCTGGAGCGCGTGAAGGACGGCCCGCGGCTGAAGAAGCTGCAGTGGCGCCTGACGAGCGCCGCGTCGTTCAAGGAAATCCGCGACCTGTTCTCGTTCGTCGCCGACCCGGCGAGGGTGGACCTGAAGGAAGAGGGCCGCACCAGCGCCGCCGACCCGTACGCGCACCTCTCGTCCGCCGCGCCCGCCGCGGCGGAAGGCTATGGCTTCTTCGAGGAGGCGAAACCCGCGCCGAAGGCCGACGAGGGCTTCGGTTTCTTCGAGGATGCGCCGGCGGCCCCGGCCGCCGCAAGCACGCCCGCGCCGACCGCCGCGGCGGCCACGGAAACCGGCTACGGCTTCTTCGGCGACGCGCCGAAGGCGCCCGAGGCGGCCACCGCCGCGCCCGAAGCGCCGAATCCCGGCCGCCGCTCCAGCGATCGCGCCGCCGCCGCCGAGACGCCGACCGGGCGTCGCGCGACCGACAAGATCGCGGTCAGCGCACAGGGCGACCAGGCCTCGATCCGCGTCGGCGTCGACAAGGTCGACGCCCTGATCAACCAGGTCGGCGAACTCGTCATCACGCAGGCCATGCTCGCGCAGCAGGTGTCGAGCCTCGACCCGATGGAATTCCAGTCGCTGCACGCCGCGCTGCGCGACCTCGAGCGCAACACGCGCGACTTGCAGGAATCGGCGATGGCGATCCGCATGCTGCCGATGTCCTTCGTGTTCAATCGCTTCCCGCGCATGGTGCGCGACCTCGCCGCCAAGCTCGGCAAGGAGATCGAGCTCTCCACCGCCGGCGAAGGCACCGAGCTCGACAAGGGCCTGATCGAGCGCATCACCGACCCCTTGAACCACCTGGTGCGCAACTCGGTGGACCACGGCATCGAGATGCCGGACGTGCGCGAGGCCGCGGGCAAGCCGAGGAAGGGCGTCGTGCGCCTCTCCGCGGGCCACCGAGGCGGGCACATCGTCATCGAGATCGCCGACGACGGAAAGGGTTTGGACCGCGCGCGCATCCTCGCCAAGGCCAGGGAGCGCGGCCTGCCGGTCAGCGACGCGATGTCCGACTCGGAGGTCTGGCAGCTGATCTTCGAGCCCGGCTTCTCCACGGCGGAGGTCGTCACCGACGTCTCCGGACGCGGCGTCGGCATGGACGTCGTGAAGAGGAACATCCTCGCGCTCGGCGGCACCGTCGAGCTGGAATCGTCGCCGGGCATCGGCGCGCGCGTGACGGTGAAGCTGCCGCTGACGCTCGCGATCATGGACGGCATGTCCGTCCGGGTCGGCGAGGAGATCTACATCCTGCCGCTGGCGAGCGTGGTCGAGACGCTGCAGGCGGCCGACGGCCAGCTGAAGGCCGTGAGCGGCAGCGGGCGCGTGATCGAGGTGCGCTCGGAATACCTGCCCGTGTCCGACCTGCGCATCGCGTTCGAGACGCCGGAGGGCGCCGCGACCGCGGGCGTGATGGTGATCGTCGAGGCCGACGGCGCGAAGACCGCGCTCGCGGTCGACGAGCTGGTCGGGCAGCAGCAGGTGGTGGTGAAGAACCTGGAGACGAACTACCGCAAGGTGCCGGGCATCTCGGGCGCCACCATCCTCGGGGACGGGCGCGTCGCGCTGATCCTCGACGTGACGGCGCTGGTGAAGCTCGCGCGCCACTGACAACAAGGAGACGACATGGGACAGATGGCGGAAGCCGAGCAGCTTGCGGCGGTCAACAACGAGTACCTCACCTTCAAGCTCGGTGATGAGGAGTACGGCATCGACATCCTGAAGGTCCAGGAGATCCGCGGCTACGACCACGTGACGCGCATCGCCAACACGCCGGGCTGGCTGAAGGGCGTGATCAACCTGCGCGGCACCATCGTGCCGATCGTGGACATGCGCATCAAGTTCAACCTCGGGCGCGCGGAGTACGACCAGTTCACGGTAGTGATCATCCTGAACGTCGCCAAGCGCACCGTCGGCATGGTCGTCGACTCGGTGTCCGACGTGCTCACCCTCGCCGG
This sequence comes from uncultured Enterobacteriaceae bacterium, assembly GCA_964617355.1. Classification (GTDB taxonomy): domain Bacteria; phylum Pseudomonadota; class Gammaproteobacteria; order Burkholderiales; family SG8-39; genus CAZTDU01. The sequence goes on along the minus strand of CAZTXP010000163.1, from coordinate 2,715 downwards.
CGAGCAGGTGCGCCCGGCGCCGGAGCTCTCGGGGACCATGGACACGCGCTACATCCTCGGCCTCGGCACGGTCGAGGGCCGCATGATCATCCTCGCCGACATCGAGCGCCTGATGACCAGCCGTGAGATGGACCTGCTGGAACACACCGCGGAGGCCGCATGACCCCCGACCAGGTACGGCTGGTGCAGGAAAGCTGGGCGCAGGTCGCGCCCATCTCGGACAAGGCGGCCGCGCTGTTCTACGGCCGCTTGTTCGAGCTCGACCCGGGACTGAAGAAGCTCTTTCGCACCGGGGACATGCAGTCGCAGGGCAGGAAGCTGATGCAGATGCTCGGGGCCGCGGTCCGCGGTCTGGGCGACGTGCCGAAACTCGTGCCAGTGCTCGAGAACCTCGGGCGCCGCCACGCCACCTACGGCGTCGAGGACCAGGACTACGACACCGTCGGCGCGGCGTTCCTCTGGACGCTCGAACAGGGCCTGGGCGCCGCGTTCACTCCCGCGGTGAAGGCGGCGTGGACCGCGGTCTACGGCGTGGTCGCCGACACGATGAAGAAGGCCGCGCGCGCGGCGGCAGGGAACGACACGAAAGGACGGAACATGAACAGCTCCCAGATGAAACTCAGCACGCGGCTCGGCCTCGCCTTCGGCGCGGTGCTCGTCGTGATGATCGCCGTGGGCGGCGTCGGCCTGCAGCGCATGAGCGGCCTGTGGAACCTCGCGGACAGCACGATCTCGAAGGAGATGGCGAAGCTCTCGCTCGCCACCGACATCGAGGCCGCGGCGCGCGCCAACTCGACGCGCACGCTCGAGCTGCTGATGGCGACCGACGCCGCCGAACGCAAGGCCGCGGCGGACCGCATCGAGGAGAACAAGAAGGCGATCGGCGGCTGGCTCGCAGACCTAGAGAAGTCGATGTACCTGCCGGAGGGCAAGGCGGCGCTCGGCCGGATGAAGGACGCCCGCGCCGCCTACGTCGCGTCGTTCTCCCAGGCACAGGCGCTCGCCGAGGCCGGCAAGGTTGCCGACGCGCGCGCGCTTTACTTCGCCGAGACGCGCCCGCGCTTCGACGCCTTCCGCAACGAGATCAAGGCGGTGGTGGACCTGCAGAAGAAGATCGTCGCCGATGGCGCGAGCGCCGCGAAGGCGGACTACGACACCGGACGCTGGCTAATCGGCGCGCTCGCGCTGGCTGCGGCGCTGATCGGCGTCTTTCTCGCCTGGCGCGTCACGCGCTCGATCGCCGGCCAGCTCGGCGGCGAGCCCGAGTACGCCGCCTCGGTGGTGCGCGACATCGCCGCCGGCGAGCTGACCCGCGAGATCGTGGTGGCGCCGGGCGCGGCGCAGTCCCTGGTGGGCGACATGGCTCGGATGCAGCACCAGCTGCGTGAGCGCACCGAGGCCGACCGCCGCGCGCTCGACGAGACCACGCGCATGAAGGTCGCGCTCGACAGCGTGGCGACCAACGTGATGATCGCCGACGCGTCGAACACCGTGATCTACCTGAACCGCGCGATCGTCGACATGCTCGGCAAGGCCGAGGCCGACATCCGGAAGGATCTGCCACAGTTCAGCGTCGCGAAGCTCATCGGCGCCAACATCGACCAGTTCCACAAGAACCCGGCGCACCAGCGCGGCATGATCGCGGGCCTGAAGGGCTCGCACCGCGCGAAGATCGTCGTCGGCGGCCGCACCTTCGAGCTGATCGCCTCGCCGGTGGTCAACGACGCGGGCGACCGCCTCGGTACCTCGGTGGAGTGGGCGGATGTCACCGCGAAGCTGGCGGCCGAAGGCGAGATGCAGCGCCTCGCGGACGAGAACGCCCGCGTGCGCGCCGCGCTCGACAACTGCTCGACCAACGTGATGATCGCCAACCGCGACAACGAGATCGTCTACGTCAACCAGTCCGTGCAGGAGATGCTCGTCAAGGCCGAGGCCGACCTGAGGAAGGTGCTGCCGAACTTCGACCCGAGGAAGCTCCTCGGCGCGAGCATCGACGGCTTCCACAAGAACCCCGCGCACCAGCGCGGCCTGCTCGCGAACCTCACGGGTATCTACCGCACCGAGATCAACGTCGGCGGGCGCACCTTCGCGCTGGCCGCGACGCCCGCGGTGAACGCGAAGGGCGAGCGCCTCGGCACCTCGGTGGAGTGGAAGGACCGCACCGCGGAAGTCGCGGTCGAGAAGGAGATCGGCGGCATCGTCGCCGCGGCCGCCGCGGGCGACTTCGCGCGCCGCGTCGCGCTGGAAGGCAAGGAAGGCTTCTTCCGCCAGCTTGCCGAGGCCCTCAACAAGCTGCTCGAGACGAGCTCGGTGGGCCTGAACGAGGTGGTGCGCGTGCTGGGTGCGCTCGCCAAGGGCGACCTGACCGAGAAGATCACCAACGAGTACGCCGGCACCTTCGGCCAGCTGAAGGACGACTCCAACCTCACGGTCCAGAACCTCACGGAGATCGTCGCGCAGATCCGCGGCGCCGCCGAGGCGATCCAGACCGCCTCGAAGGAGATCGCGCAGGGCAACGCCGATCTCTCGCAGAGGACGGAAGAGCAGGCCTCCAGCCTGCAGGAGACCGCGTCCTCGATGGAGCAGCTGACGCAGACGGTGAAGCAGAACGCCGACAACGCCAAGCAGGCCAACCAGTTCGCGGTGACGGCCTCCGACATCGCGGCCAAGGGCGGGCAGGTGGTGCACCAGGTCGTGGACACGATGGAAGCGATC
>CAZTXP010000162.1:0-31988 GCA_964617355.1 uncultured Enterobacteriaceae bacterium | reverse complement strand
GCCCTGCGAGGGGCGGCGCGCGGCGGATTCGGGGCAGGCGGCGACCAGCACGCGCGCGGCGTGCCGGATCACCGGCGGCGTCAGCGTGACGAAGCGCGCGCCCTGCGGCCCGCGATTGACGGCGACGATCCGCGAAGTCTCGTCGAGCGCCTCGCTGCCGCCGTGCAACCCCGGCAGGTTGCCGCAGCGCGCGATGCGCAGCACCACGGCGTCGAAGCGTGGCAGGCCACCGACCGCGAGGCCGAAGTAGGCGCGCAGCTCCTGCTCGTAGGCGGCGGCGGCACGCACCGGATCCGCGAGGTCCGCGACATCGGCATGCAACTGCCCGCGCGGCACCGGCAGCGCCCGCAGCAGCGCGCGTGCGTCGGCCGGATCGCGGCCGCCGGCGTCGAAGCGCGTGTCGGCGAGGAAGAGGTGCACCGGCTGCCAGAAATCGGCCTGCGCCGCGAGCGACGCGACCACGGCCTCGTCGAGCACCGACGGCGACACCGCGATCGCGCAGCGCCGGCCCGCGGCGGCCGCGGCCGCGGCCGCGCCGGCGATCTCGCCGACGATGCTGCCTCGCGCGTCCCGGGTCTTGTCCATGGCCCGCATGATCGCGAGGCGCCGCGAGGCGCGATATTCGCGCCACTACGCGTGGCCCTGCGGAGAACTACCTAGGCTACGTAGCAGTACCTACTGCCCGCGCGCGTGAATGCCGGTATCGTGCCGGGCAGGATGGGAACCCACCTGCGCTCGCTCGTCGTCCTGAACCTGCTCGTCGCGGCGGCCTACGTGCTCGCCTCGGAGCTCGCGCTCGGCCTGCTGCGGCACCAGGAAGCGGCGATCGTCTGGTTCGCCTCGGCGGTCGGCCTCGCCGCGATGCTGCTGCGCGGGCTGGCGACGCTGCCCGGCATCGCGGCCGGCGCGCTGGCCTGCGCCTTCATCGGCGGCAAGGGCCTGGTGGGCGCGCCGCTCGTCGCCGCGCTCACCACGCTGCAGATCGCCGCCACGTGGTGGCTGCTGGTGCGCGTGCTCGGCATGGACGCGACCCTGAAGCGGGTGCGCGACGTCCTGCTGCTCGCGCTGGTCGGCGCCACCGTGTCGCCGGCGGTGAACGCGATCCGCATCCTCGTCGCCACGTGGTGGCGCGAGGGCGGGCTGCCCGCCATGTGGGTCGGCTTCGCCGAGGTGGTGTCGCTGGGAGAGGTGGTCGGCATCCTGCTCGTCACGCCCGTGATCCTGCTGTGGCTGCGCCCGGGTGCCACGAAGGAGCCGCGTTGCAGCGGCGAATGGTCGCTGTACCTCGTCACGGTGGTCGCGTCGGTGGCGGTGTTCGGCGCGATGCTGAAGCCGATGATGCACGCGGACTCGCTGCCGTTCGCGCTCTTCCCGCTCGCCTTCTGGGCCGCGTTCCGCTACGGCCCGAGGCAGACCGCCACCGTGATGGCCCTCGCCGGCCTCACCGCGATCCTCTGCCACGGCATGGGACAGGGCCCCTTCGTGCATCGCACGATCGCGACCCACGTCACGCTCGCCGACGTCGCCAGCCTGTACCTGTTCCTCGCGGTGCTGTCGGTCACCTCGATGCTGTTCGCGGTCGCGCAGCAGGAACGGCAGGCGGCCGAGGGCCAGCTGCGGGCCAGCGAATCCGCGTTGCGCGAGAGCGAGGAGAAATACCGGCTGCTGGTCGACAACCAGACCGACCTCGTGATGAAGCTGTGCGCGAAGACCGGACGCGTGCTCTACGCCAGCCCCTCGCACGAGGCCTTCTTCGGCAGGCCGGTGGCCGACCTCCTCGGCCGCGAGTTCGGCGACGCCGTCGAGGTGCACCGCGACGACCGCGAGGCCCTGCAGGGCGCGTGGAACGCGGTGTGCTGCATGCCGTTCGCCGCCGCGCACGAGACCCGCGTGATGACCGCGCAGGGCTGGCGCTGGCTGGCGTGGTCGGCGCGCGCGGTGCTCGACCGCGACGGCCGGCCCGACTTCGTGGTCACCGTCGGCCGCGACGTCACCGACCGCCGCCGCGCCGAGGAGCAGTCGCGCCAGCACCTGCAGCAGCTCGCGCACGTCTCGCGCGTGTCGTCGATGGGCGAGATGGCGAGCGCCATCGCGCACGAGATCAACCAGCCGCTGACCGCGATCTCGAACTACGCCGCGGCCTGCGTGCGCATGCTGGCCGACGGCCGCGTGTCGCGCGACGAGGCGCTCGACATGATGCGGCGCATCGCCTCCGAGGCGCAGCGCGCCGGCGAGATCGTGAGGAAGCTGCGCGGCTTCGTGCGCGGCGACGAGGGCCAGCTCGCCGCGGTCGAGGTCGACTTCCTCGTCGCCGAGGTGCTGCGCCTCGCCACGCCGGAAGCGCGCCAGAACGGGGTCGAGCTGTCGTGGGCGCCGCACGCGCCCGGGCTGCCGCGCGTGCTCGCCGACTCCATCCAGGTGCAGCAGGTGATCCTCAACCTCGTGCGCAACGCCGTCGAGTCGATCGCCGCCGGCGACGCCGAGCCGCGCCGCGTCACGCTCTCGGCGGCCGCGACCGGCGACGGCATGGTGCGCATCGACGTGCGCGACACCGGCCCCGGCATCCCCGAGGGCGAGCTCGAGAAGGTCTTCGAGCCCTTCTACACCACCAAGGCCGACGGCATCGGCATCGGCCTGGCGCTCAGCCGCTCGATCGCCGAGGCGCATGGCGGGCGCCTGTGGGCGACCAGCTCGCCGGAGGGCGCGACCTTCCACCTGTCGCTTCCCACCGCGGAGGAACTGCAGCATGCCGACGCCGCCTGAGCCCCTGGTCCACGTCGTCGACGACGAGGCGCCGATCCGCGAGTCGCTCGCGCTGCTGCTGAAGTCGGTCGGCCTCGCCTCGCGCACCTACGCGAGCGCGAACGAGTTCCTCGCGGCGTGGCAGCCGGCGGCGAACGAATGCCTCGTGGCCGACGTGCGCATGCCCGGCATGAGCGGCCTCGAGCTGCAGGAGGCCCTGCAGGGACGCAAGGCGGCGCTCCCCGTGATCATCATCACCGGCCACGGCGACGTCGCCATGGCGGTGCGCGCGATGAAGTCCGGCGCCGCCGACTTCATCGAGAAGCCGTTCAACGACCAGGCGCTGCTCGACGCCGTGCACCGGGCGCTCGAGGTCTCGCGCGCCCAGGGCGCCCCCGCCGGCATCACCCGCGCCGAGGCCGAGGCGCGCGTCGCCACGCTCACGCCGCGCGAGCGCGAGGTGATGCTGCTCGTCGCCGAAGGCCGGCCGAACAAGGTCGTGGCCACGCGCCTCGGCCTCTCGACCCGCACGGTCGAAGTCCATCGCGCCAAGGTGATGGACAAGATGCAGGTGAAGTCCCTCGCCGAGCTGGTGCGCCTCGCGATCCTCTGCGAGTTGCTGGCGACCTAGCGGCGCCCAAGCCGCCTCGCGCAGCGGAGCGACCTCGCGCTCGATGCGCTTGCTCGACTCGCGCTCGGCGACGTCCAGGTCGTAGAGTAATTGCTGTCAGACACGAATTCATTTCGCAAACTCTCGTGGCATGTGATCAGTGAGGCGGCGTGGCGGCTGGAGATATTGCGACTCTGGAACCATTAATTCCGCTGGAACCATTAATTCCGAAATTTGCTGACCGCTTACCGCGCGGTCGGTATTAGGACGCGCTTGAAGAAATTCGCTTGCGGGCCATTCGCTTCGCGACAAGTCATGTCTGGGCTCGCAATCGATATGAAGAGTGAATAGGCGGCTCGCGAATAGTCCGTAATCCGACCGAGCGTCTCACCCGATTGACTATCGATGACGGCAATCTCCCATTTATTGATCTTGTGAGATATCGACGAATGGTTTGCCGTCAACTTGTAGTGGTATCTGGCCGAAGCTGCATCAATCTTCGCGCTTCGCACATCGTTACCGTTTCGCTCATGACGCCAAATGCCGCTCCGGTCGCGGCTTTCGACAAACTTGTATCCAGAGGCGAGCAAACGCTTTTCGTCCCACCCACCTGTGCCGTCAAAGAAGCCTTCGACTTCCATCGTCCGATAGACAAATTCCCCGGCATCCTTCTTGCACTGCTGATCGAAGTTGTAGGCAATCGAAATCTCTTCCGACCATGGCAATAGGAAGAGCACGCCTGTAAGACACCAGAGAAGCGGATTCACTAGCTTGAGCTTGAACACCTTGGCCCAAAGCAGCCAGAGCACGCCACTCGCTAGGACCGACGCGGCGAAGAAGATCACCCAGCTAATGATGCTGAAGTAATAGAAACGCATTGATTAGCCCCTCGGAGGGATCCAGATGCGACGCTGATGCACGAATGGCGGAACTGGCAAAAAGCGGGTACGTTCTTCACGTTCAGCGTCCTGATCCGGCGACGAGCTTCCGGATCGCGGTTCCGTGAAGTGGTCTCGGTCCGGCCCGCTCGCAACGAGTGCCATGAGGGTCAGATTCGATTTCATTTCCTCCGGGCAATCGAACCCGGGCCGCCACAGGCGGCTGGGAACAGCAAAGAATTTATTGGGGTCGTAGTCGCGTTCCCCGTCGCTACTGACTCGCGCGCGCACGTCCGTCGCCGTCAACCGCCCCCGCGCCCCGTCCGTTGCTACCCCAAGCACCGACGCCCCATGCCCCGCCGCCCCCGCATCGCCCTCGCCGGCCTGCCGCTGCATATCATCCAGCGCGGCAACAACCGCTCGGCCTGCTTCTTCTGCGACGACGACCACGCCGCCTACCTCTACTGGCTGCGCCGCTACGCCGCGCGCTTTCGGGTGCGGGTCCACGCGTACGTGCTGATGACCAATCACGTCCACCTCCTCGTCACGCCGCCCGCACCCGCCGACGCCTCGCGCCTCATGCAGGCCCTGGGCCGGCAATACGTGCGTACCGTGAACCACCTCTACCGCCGCAGCGGCACGCTCTGGGAGGGGCGCTTCGCGCCTGCGGCGTGCGCGCGGAGGAGTACCTCCTCGCCTGCATGCGCTACATCGAACTGAACCCCGTGCGCGCCGGCATGGTGGATTCGCCCGAGGCGTACCGCTGGTCGAGCTCTCGCAGGAACCGGCTCGGCGTGGGCGACCCGCTCGTCTCGGAGCACCCGCTCTACACGGCGCTGGGGCCGGACCCCGAAGCTCGGCGCGAGGCGTACCGGGCGCTTTTTCGCGCGCAGCTCGACGAGGCGATCGTCGCCGACATCCGCAGCGCGACGGCGTCGGGCCACCTGCTCGCGTCGGAGCGATTTCGCAAGGAGGCCGAGGCGGCGCTCGGCGCGCGTCTCGGGCCCGCACCACGTGGCAGGCCGCGCAAGCGCGCGGGCGGGCTCGATGGGGAGCAGATCGAGATGGAGTTCTAGGCGCACCGGATCGCGCGGGTCGCGCTAGTGGCGGGCGAGAGCGCGCGGAAAATTTGCGACTCTGGAACCATTCATTTCCGTCATTGCAATCTCCGTCTGCTATCTCACCGGAATCAAGACTTCTCGGTAGATAAGAAAACTGCGCTTCGTATTGGGCCCTCCATCCGGTCCGTCGCATCCGTATCCTGCATTTCCCAGGCCGACAAAATTCCACGGTGCATCGCGACCGTACTGGGCATAGCGCGCGAGCACCTCAGACGAACGATCGCTGACGATCAACGACTCTTGTCTAACAACCTTGTGTCCTGCTCGCGTGCCGCCGCCTATGGTGAATCGATACTGCGCTGTAGGCTTGTCGATCTTGGTTGTCCGCCATGCGTCCACACCATTCGGCGAAACATCTATATGCTCGCTGTCACTGACTCTATGTTGAATGTAGAGACCCTTCGGTCTTTCTTTTCCGGGGTTGTTATCCAAGTACCACTGCAAGGCGCGATCCCGGGCATGAGCATCTGCACGCTCCACCCGCGTCAACTTTCCGTAGATATTGTCCCGCGACTCGACGAAGCGATAGCCCCGCTCAGCCAGCTGGCGCGGGCCCCAGGCAGTCGTACTGTCATAAAAACCTTCGACCTCTACAGTCTTGGCGACAAACAGACCGGCATCCTTCCGGCAAAGCTGCCCGAAGTTCCACGCAATCCAGAATTCCTCCGACCACGGAATCAACAGAGCAACCGGTATCGAGACCGCGACAACGCGCCCGGTGAGCTTGCGACCCAGAAGCTTCGTCCAGACGAGCCAGAAGGCCGCGACAAGCACGCCGCTCGCCGCGAGCGCGAGGAACGTGCCGATGAGGCTGAAGTAGTAGAAGCGCATGGATTAAGCCCTCGACGTGAACCAACCGCAGGAGAGATGCCCGCCATCGCAATTGCGGCGCAGGCTCCCGCGTTCATCGGAAAACGCCTTCGCGTCGAGTGCTATTGCTCCCTTCCCTGTCGCGAGCATCGGCTGGAGGACCTTCGCTGCCGTGATCTCGGGAATAAATGGTGTCAGAGACGATTTCATTTCGATCCCGATCCGATCGCAGGCATTGTGGCGCGCGGCGGACGAATCGCAAACGTACGGATTGCCGAACCCGGCGCCATCCCTATCGTTAAGTAGTTGGTGTCAGACACGAACTCACTTCGCAAGCTCTCGTGGGGTGTGATCAGTGAAGCGGCGTGGCGGCTGGAGATATTGCGACTCTGGAACCATTAACTTCTGGAACCATTAACTTCTCAAGCGCGCGGGCGGGCTCGATGGGGAGCAGATCGAGATGGAGTTCTAGGCGCACCGGATCGCGCGGGTCGCGCTAGTGGCGGGCAAGAGCGCGCGGAAGATTTGCGACTCTGGAACCATCAATTCTCTATTTGGGCATTCCCTGCTTTCGCCGTTGCTCCAACATGGACTCGAGCATCTCAATGCTGTCGCTACATGCGTCGGAAGAACGATGGCCTCTCACTTCCTTACCGCATCGATAATCGAGCGTTCCGAAATGCTTCTCGACGACGAGCCAAAACCTCAGCAAATCCTCGTCTGCGCCCCGAATGGAGAAAGTGAACGAACGATGCTTCCCGTCTTGGAATCCCCCAATCTCGATTAGCGACCAAGACATTGGGCTCGAGAATCCTTTCCCATCACGGCTGGCAAGATTCACGTTGTCAATCGCAGTCACGATTTGCGCGAAGTCAATATCCGCCAAATGATAGCGATGCGTTCCCAACTGTTCGACACCTTCCTCGCCAACAAAGATGGCCGACCGATCCTCAAGAAGTCTTGCGGACCAATTCACGGCGTGCCCCCTAGCGATGCTAGACACGTATCTCACGCTAAGAATTGTTCTCGGAGATGGTTCGCCGCCGTGCACGGCGGAAGGAAGGAGAAGCGCCGGCCACAACATGCCGAGACATGCAGCGAAGAAGCACCGAATCGAAGTCGCTCCCCCAGTCAACGCCGTCTGGCAAGTGCCGCGGAGAGTAATTGGTGTCAGACACGAATTCATTTCGCAAACTCTCGTGGCATGTGATCAGTGTTGATGATCCGGGGTCAGAGTAGACATTCGTGGCGCTCGCGAATTTGCGGCTCTGGAACCTTTAGTTCTGCGCGGTCGCAGTCGACATTCGTAGCGCTCGCGATGCCGGCGACGCGGATCCCGTTTCGTTGATCCACCCTCTCCCATCCCGCCGACCATAGCCACGCCCCCATCAGGGGTCAATGCGTCGTATTACCACCGGGCAACCGCGTGAGCCCGGCGGGGGCGCCCTCGCGCGGGTAGGTGCGTCAACCGACTGACGCCGCGCCGGCGGGCGCCAACAATCGCCCATTGGGGCAGGCGCGACGCATCGCGTGCCGGGGTAAGTTGTACAGCTTCTTGTACAACTTGTGCAGGATATTCCCTAGGCGTGTATCGTTCCTGCATCGCTATTGCACAACTTTTCGGACCCCTCCATGCCCGAGCGTCGCGCCGAGTCCGGCGAGCTGTTCCCGATCCGCACCGTCTCCAGCCTGACCGGGGTGAACCCGGTCACGCTGCGCGCCTGGGAGCGGCGCTACGGGCTGGTGAAGCCGGTGCGCACCGCCGGCGGCCAGCGCGCGTACACGCGCGCGGACATCGCCGAGATCCACCGCATCCTCGCGCAGCTCGAGCGCGGCGCGTCGATCGGGCAGGTGCGCCCGCCGCCGGCGGCCGCGCCCGCGCGCCGCGAGCGCGCCGCCGGGCCGTGGCACGCCTACCGCGAGCGCATGATCGCGGCGATCGCCCGCTTCGACGAGGACCTCCTCGAGGAGGCGTACAACGAGGTGCTGTCGCTCTACCCCTCGGACCTCGTCACCTCGAACGTGCTGCACCCGCTGCTCGTGTCGCTCGGCACGCGCTGGCGCGACTCCGAGGGCAGCATCGCCGAGGAGCACTTCTTCGGCGTGTACCTCCGGAACAAGCTCGGCGCGCGCTTCCACCACCGCGCGCGGCGCGACGGCGGCGCGCGCCTGCTCGCGGCCTGCCTGCCCGGCGAGCACCACGAGGTCGGGCTGCTGCTCTTCGCGCTCGCCGCGCACGAGCAGGGCTTTCGCCTCGTGCTCCTCGGCGCCGACATGCCGCTCGCCGAGCTGCCGCACGCCGCGCGCTGCTCGCGCGCGCAGGCCATCGTGCTCTCGGGCGCGATCGCGCCCGGGCCGCGGCTCTACGACGCCGAGCTTCCGGCGCTGGTGAAGGCCGCCGGCGTCCCCGTGTGCGTCGGCGGGCCGCGCTCGGTCGCCGACCACGACGCCATCGCCGCCGCGGGCGCCCACCCGCTCGGCGTGGAGATCGCCCCCGGCCTGCAGCGCCTCGCCGACCTGGTCGCCGCGAAGCGCGCCCGCTGACCCCTTCCCCGGAGATTCCCATGAGCCACGCCACCGCCCTCGCCGTAGACTGGATCGAACAGGGCCTCGTGCCCGACGCCTTCGTGCGCGCCGGCATCCGGCGCCTGTCGCGCCAGCGGCTCGAGGAGATCCACGCCGACGACGCCGCCGCGGCGGCCGAGGCCACCGAGGCCTTCGTCGCGGCCATGGACCGCGCGCCGGTGGCGCTGGTGCCCGAGCTCGCCAACGAGCAGCACTACGAGGTGCCGGCGGCGTTCTTCGAACTCGCGCTCGGCCCGCGGCGCAAGTACAGCGGCTGCTGGTGGCCCGAGGGCGTCGACACGCTCGAGGCCGCCGAGGAGGCCGCGCTCGCCGCCACCTGCGAGCGCGCCGGCCTGCACGACGGGCTCGACATCCTCGAGCTCGGCTGCGGCTGGGGCTCGCTCACGCTGTGGATGGCCGAGCGCTACCCGCGCAGCCGCATCGTCGCGGTGTCGAACTCGAACTCGCAGCGCGAGCACATCGTCGCCGAGGCGCTGCGCCGCGGGCGGCACAACGTCGAGGTCGTCACCTGCGACATGAACCGCTTCGACCCCGCGCGCACGTTCGACCGCGTGGTGTCGGTCGAGATGTTCGAGCACATGCGCAACTGGCGCACCCTCTTCGCCCGCGTGCACGACTGGCTGCGGCCGGGCGGCGCGTTCCTGATGCACGTCTTCGTGCACCGCTCGGCGCCCTACGCCTTCGAGGCGCGCGACGCGAGCGACTGGATGAGCCGGCACTTCTTCTCCGGCGGCATGATGCCGAGCGACGAGCTCGCGCTGCGCTTCCAGGACCGCCTGCGCCTCGAGCGCCGCTGGCGCTGGGACGGCCGCCACTACGAGCGCACCGCCAACGCGTGGCTCGAGAACCTCGACCGCGAGCGCGAGCGCGCGCTGCCGATCCTCGCCGCCACCTACGGCGAGAAGGACGCGCAGACGTGGCTGCAGCGCTGGCGCGTGTTCTTCATGGCCTGCGCCGAGCTCTTCGGCTATCGCGACGGGCAGGAGTGGTGGGTGTCGCACTACCTCTTCCGGCGCCGATGAACGCGCTCGCCGCCTGGCCGGCGGCCCTGCCGGCCCTGCTCGGCCTCGCGCTCGTCGCGTGGGCGATCGCCACCGCGCGGCGCAACGCGGGGCTGGTGGACATCTTCTGGTCGCTCTTCTTCCTCGTCGCGACGCTCGCGTGGCTGCTGCCGCGGGAGGCCTGGAGCGAGCGCGCGCTGGTCGCGCTCGCGCTGGTCGCGCTGTGGTCGCTGCGCCTCGCCGGCTACCTCGCCTGGCGCAACTGGGGCGCGCCGGAGGACCACCGCTACGCCGCGATCCGCGCGCGCAACGAGCCCGGCTTCGCGTGGAAGAGCCTCTACCTCGTGTTCGGCCTGCAGGCGGTGCTGGCGTGGATCATCTCGGCGCCGCTCGCCGCCGCGGTCACGGGCGCGCAGCCGCTCGGCGCGCTCGATGCGCTCGGCGCGGCGCTCGCGCTCTTCGGCCTCGGCTTCGAGGCGGTGGCGGATGCGCAGCTGGCGCGCTTCCGCGCCGATCCGTCGAGCTTCGGGCAGGTGCTCGACCGAGGGCTCTGGCGGTACACCCGCCACCCGAACTACTTCGGCGAGTGCTGCGTCTGGTGGGGTTTCTACGTCCTCGCCTGCGCCGCGGGCGGCGCGTGGACCGTGTTCGCACCGCTGCTGATGACCGTGCTGCTGCTGCGCGTCTCGGGCGTGACGCTGCTCGAGAAGGACATCGCCGAGCGTCGCCCGGCCTACCGCACCTACGTCGCGCGCACCAACGCCTTCGTGCCCGGACCGCGGAGGCCGGCATGAGCGCGCGTCGCCTCCTCGCCGCGGCCCTCGCGGCGCTCGCCGGTGGCGCAGCCGCCGAGGTACGCACCTGGGACTTCCGCGTCACGCTCGACGACCGCGAGATCGGCCGCCACCGCTTCACGCTCGCGGCGCGCGAATCCGGCGAGCGCGAGCTGCGCAGCGAGGCGCGCTTCGACGTCCGCGTGCTCTTCGTGGACGCGTACCGCTACCGCCACGAGGCGGCCGAGCGCTGGCAGGGCGAGTGCCTGCGCGGACTGGAGTCGCGCACCGACACCAACGGCACGCTGGAATCGGTGCGGGCGCAGACCGAGGCCGGGCGACTCGTCGTCGAGGCCGGCGCGCGCCGCGAGGCGCACGAGGGCTGCGTGATGAGCTTCGCGTACTGGAATCCGCGCGTGCTCGGCGCGACGCGGCTGCTGAACAGCCAGACCGGCGAACTGCTGCCGGTGCGCGTGACGCGCATCGGCGAGGAACCGATCGAGGCCGGCGGGCGCACCGTGACCGCCCAGCGCCATCGCATCGAGGGCCCGAAGCTCTCCATCGACCTCTGGTACGCCGGCGACCAGTGGCTCGCGCTCGAGTCGCCGGCCGCCGGCGGCCGCCGCCTGCGCTACCGGCTGCCCTGACCCGAGGCCGACCCATGCCCGCATCCCTGACCCGATCGCTGCGCCTGTGGTTCGACAGCCACGCGACGCCGCCCGCCGAGGCGGCGGCGCCCGGGGCGCGCCGCTTCGACCTGCTGCGCCTCGTGCCCTTCGTCGCCCTGCACCTCGCCTGCCTCGGCGCGTTCTTCACCGGCTGGAGCCCGTTCGCGCTCGCGGTCGCCGCGCTGCTCTACGCGGTGCGCATGGTGGCGATCACCGGCTTCTACCACCGCTACTTCTCGCACAAGGCGTTCCGCACCTCGCGCGCGATGCAGTTCGCGTTTGCGGTGCTCGGCGCGAGCGCAGCCCAGCGCGGGCCGCTGTGGTGGGCGGCGCACCATCGCCACCACCACGCGCACGCCGACGGCCCGGCGGATGCGCACTCCCCGCACCGCCACGGCTTCCTGTGGGCGCACCTCGGCTGGTTCGCGTCGCGCGAGCACTTCGCGACGCGCCTGGAACGCGTGCCCGACCTCGCCCGCTACCCGGAGCTGCGGTTCCTCGACCGCTTCGACATCCTCGTGCCGGCGCTGCTCGGCCTCGCGCTCTACGGCGCGGGCGAGGCCTGCGCCGCGTGGTGGCCGGCGCTCGGCACCGACGGGCTGCAGCTCTTCACCTGGGGCTTCGCGATCTCGACCGTGGCGCTGTGGCACGCGACCTTCACGGTGAACTCGCTCGCGCACAGCTTCGGCTCGCGGCGCTACGCGACGCGTGACCGCAGCCGCAACAACCTGTGGCTCGCGCTCCTCACCTTCGGCGAGGGCTGGCACAACAACCACCACCACTTCCCCGGCGCGGCGCGGCAGGGCTTCTACTGGTGGGAAATCGACCTTACCTACTACGCGCTGCGCGCGCTCGCGGCCCTCGGCATCGTGCAGGACCTCCGGCCGGTGCCGGCCGCGGTGCGCGACGCGCGACGGGAGAACGCATGAAGATCGCCATCGTCGGTACCGGCATCGCCGGCAACGTGGCGGCGCGCCGCCTGCACGCGGCGGGGCACGACCTCACCGTGTTCGAGGCCCTCGGCCACGTCGGCGGCCACACGCACACGCACGAGGTCGAGCAGGCCGGGCGGCGCTACGCGGTGGACACCGGCTTCATCGTCTTCAACGACTGGACCTACCCGAACTTCATCGCGCTGCTCGACGAGCTCGGCGTCGCCTCGCAGGAGAGCGCGATGAGCTTCTCGGTGCGCGACGAGCGCGACGGCCTCGAGTACAACGGCACCACGCTGAACACGCTCTTCGCGCAGCGCCTGAACCTCGTGCGCCCGCGGTTCCTCGGCATGGTGCGCGACATCCTGCGCTTCAACCGCGAAGCGCCCGCGCTGCTCGGCACCCCCGGCGGCGAGATTCCCCTGGGCGAGGTGCTGCGCGCCGGCGGCTATGGCCGCGCGTTCGTCGAGCAGTACATCGTGCCGATGGGCGCGGCGATCTGGTCCACCGACGCGGCGACGATGCAGGCCTTCCCGGCGAAGTTCTTCATCCGCTTCCTGCTCAACCACGGCATGCTGAGCGTCGACGAACGCCCGACCTGGCGCGTGGTTAAGGGCGGCTCGGCGCGCTACGTCGAGAAGCTCGTCGCGCCCTTCCGCGACCGCATCCGGCTGCGCACGCCGGTGGAGTGGATCCGGCGCCTGCCCGGGCAGGTGGTGGTGAAGCCCCGCGGCGGCGCGCCGGAGCATTTCGACGCGCTCTTCCTCGCCTGCCACAGCGACCAGGCGCGGCGCCTCCTCGCCGACCCCTCGAGCGCCGAGCACGAGGTGCTCTCGGCGATTCCGTACCAGGAAAACGAAGCGGTGCTGCACACCGATGCGCGCCTCCTGCCGCGAAAGCGCCTCGCGTGGGCGGCGTGGAACTACCACGTGCTGCGCGAGGACTCGCGCCGCGTCGCGCTGACCTACAACATGAACATCCTGCAGGGGCTCGATGCGCCGGAACCCTTCCTGGTCACGCTCAACCGCACCGACGAGATCGATCCTTCGAAGGTGCTACGGCGGATCACCTACCACCACCCGCTCTACACCGCGGCCGGCGTCGCCGCGCAGGCGCGGCAGGCCGAGATCAACGGCCCGCTGCGCACCTTCTTCTGCGGTGCGTACTGGAGGAACGGCTTCCACGAGGACGGCGTGGTCAGCGCGCTCGAGGCGCTGAAGCACTTCGAGGCCGCGCTCGGCGGCACGACTTCGCCGGCGCGACTGAGCGCCTGAGGCCCCGGCGATGAAAGACGCGCTCTACTTCGTGCAGGTGGCGATCGAGGCCGTGCTCGGCGCGGTCGGCGTCCGCCTTTACGAGGAGCCTCCCTACGCCGTCGTCGCATCGCTGGCGCCGCAGGTCGAGGTGCGCCGCTACGCGCCGCGCCTCGCGGCCGAGGTCGAGGTCGCGGGCACCGACACGCAGCCGGCGCGCGACGAAGCTTTCCAGTTCCTCTTCCGCTACATAGCCGGCGCGAATCGCGCGGCGGAAGCGGCGACGAAGATCGCGATGACCGTGCCCGTCGAGGTGGCCCCGGCCGCGCGCATCGCGATGACGGTGCCGGTCGAGACCGCCGCCGCGCCCGGCGCGGTGCGCATGCGCTTCTTCCTGCCCGCGACGTTCACCGCGGCCGACGCGCCGGTGCCGCAAGACTCGCGCGTGCGCCTCGTCGAGGTGCCGGAGGAGACGCTCGCGGTGCTGCGTTTCGGCGGCCGCGCCGACCTCGCCGACGAGTCAGCGCGGCAACGCGAGCTGCTCGAGGCGCTCGACGGCACCGACTGGCGCGCCGCCGGCACGCCGTTCGCGTACTACTACGACTCACCGTTCACCATTCCGTTCCTTCGCCGCAACGAGGCCGCGGTGCGGGTGGAGGCGCGCTGACCGTGCACAGCGCCCTCTATCGCGGCCGGCTCCGGCACCGGCGCTTCGCGCCGAAGCCGCACGCGTTCGAGTATCCGCTCTTCATGGCGTACCTCGATCTCGCGGAGCTCGACAAGGTCTTCCGCGCTCGCTGGCTGTGGTCGGCGCGCAAGCCCGCGCTCGCATGGCTGCGCCGCGCCGACTACCTTGGCGATGCGTCGATGCCGCTCGACGAAGCGGTGCGCGCGCGCGTCGCGCGCGAGACCGGCACGCGTCCCTCGGGTCCGATCCGCATGCTCACGCACCTGCGCATGTTCGGCTACGCGTTCAATCCGGTGACCTTCTACTACTGTTTCGACGCCGCCGACGCGCGCGTCGAGACGATCGTCGCCGAGATCACCAACACGCCATGGGGCGAGCGGCACGCCTACGTGCTCGGGCCCGGCGCCGACATCGGCCAGCGCAACGTGCACCGCTTCCGCTTCGCCAAGGCCTTCCACGTCTCGCCGTTCCTGCCGATGGAACTCGGCTACGACTGGCGCTTCGGCACGCCGGGCGAGACGCTGTCGGTGCACATGGAAGACCTCGACGGCGAGGCGTTGGTGTTCGACGCCACGCTCGCGCTGGAACGCGTCGAGATCACCGGCGCGTCGCTCGCGCGCACGCTCGCCGCGTTCCCGCTGATGCCGCTAAAAGTCTCGGCGGCGATCTACTGGCAGGCGCTGCGGCTGTGGCTGAAGCGCGTGCCGTTCCATACCCATCCCTCGAAGCTGGCCCCCGCCCATGACCACCGCCACCCTGCCGCGCCCGAAACCGACCTTCCTTGAATCCGTCGCCCGACCGGGCGTGATCGCGCGCCTCTCCGGCGTGCGCGACGGCGAGCTCGTGATTGCCGACCGCGGCGAGACATTGCGCTTTGGCGCGCGCACCGCCGCCTGCCCGCTCTCGGCGACGATCGAGGTGCAGGACCCCGCGTTCTGGGCCGAGGTGGCCTTCGGCGGCTCGATCGGCGCGGGCGAGTCGTACATGCAGGGGCACTGGACGGCGAGCGACCTCACTGCGGCGATGCGCGTGCTGCTCGCCAACCGGGAAGTGCTCGACGGCATGGAGACGGGCCTTGCGCGCGCCTTCGAGCCGGCCCGCAAGCTGCTGCACTGGATGAACCGCAACACCAGGTCCGGCAGCCGCAAGAACATCGCCGCGCACTACGACCTCGGCAACGACTTCTTCGCGCTCTTCCTCGATCCGTCGATGATGTACTCGAGCGCGATCTACGAACGCCCGGACATGACGCTCGCCGAGGCGCAGGAGGCGCGCCTGGAGCGCATCTGCCGCCGGCTCGACCTCAAGCCCGGCGACCACCTGCTCGAGATCGGCACCGGCTGGGGCGGCATGGCGATCCACGCCGCGAGCCGCTACGGCTGCCGCGTCACCACGACGACGATCTCGAAGGAGCAGCACGCCCTCGCCGCCGAGCGCATCGCCGCGGCCGGCCTGTCGGACCGCATCACGCTCTTGCTCGAGGACTACCGCGACCTGCGCGGCAGCTACGACAAGCTGGTGTCGATCGAGATGATCGAGGCCGTCGGCCACGAGTTCTACGACGACTACTTCGCGCAGTGCGCGCGGCTGCTCAAGCCCGAGGGTGCGATGCTGCTGCAGGCGATCACCATCGCCGACCAGCGCTACGACGCCGCGCGCCGCTCGGTGGATTTCATCCAGCGCCACATCTTCCCCGGGAGCTGCATCCCGTCGGTGTCGGCGATGGCCGCGAGCCTCGCGCGCGCCACCGACCTGCGCATCGTGCGACTGGAAGACATCGGCCCGCACTACGCCACCACGCTGCGCCACTGGCGCGAGAACCTGTTCGCGAACCTCGACCGCGTGCGCGCCCTCGGCTATCCGCCCGAGTTCATCCGCATGTGGGAGTTCTACCTCTGCTACTGCGAAGCCGGCTTCGCCGAACGCGCCATCGGCGACGTGCACCTGCTGCTCGTGAAGCCGGGGTATCGCGGGGCGAACGAGTAGGTCAGCGACGCTCGCGCGACACGAGACGCAGGGTTTCCTCGTAGATGCGGTCCCGCGGCCCGATGGCGACGATGTCGATCACGCCACGGACCGGCGGGCGATACACGATGCGCATGCGCGCGACCCGCAGGCTGCGCAGCCCGGCAAGCTCGCCCTGCAGCGCCTTGCCCGCATCGGGCTCGCGTGCGACGCGCTCCAGCGCCGAGCGCAGCTTCTTCTTCAGGTCCGGGTGCAGGCCGGCGACGAGGGCCGCCACGGCGGCGGGAACGCGATAGCGCAGCGACGGCCTCGCCACCGCGAGCGCCTCAGCCGAGCAGTTCGTCGAGCGTGTAGAGGCGCGCCTTCCTCGCCTTCAGCGCGCGCAGCCCGGCGCGGATCTCCTTCATCAGCGCCGCGTCGCCGCGCACCTCGACGGTCTCCTTCCAGCGCTCGAACTCGTCCGCGCTGACCAGCACCGCCACCGGCCGCCCGTTGCGGGTGATCTGCACCTCCTCGTCGCGCGCGTGCACGTCGTCCACGAGGCCGTTCAGGCGGGCCTTGGCTTCGGCGATGGGCAGGGTCTTCATGGCGGCTCCGAACAGGTCCGAATTCGGACTACTTTAGCATGGAACCGGGATTGCGCTGTCACGGCACATGGGAAATTCGTCTCTGGAATCCATTGCGTTCCAGTCCTATTTCTCTTCCTGCGACCGGAACAAGCGTGAAATGAACTGTTGATCGCTATAGTCGAACGACGTCAAGGCCGGACACGTGTTGGCTGAGCTGCGTGCGATCAGCCAAGGCTTGCGAAAGCCAGCCGTGCTCCCGAACCCAGGCTCGATCAAAAACCCGACTCGCTCAGCGACTACAGCGCCGGTTTGGATATCGACAACGCGAAACCGACTGCCTGCTACCCAGTAACGCCTATCCGCTGGGGTCGAAATGTCCTCCCAAGACACGCCGTAGCGGCTGACGGGCTTCGTGATTTCGGAGATCTCCATTTCAGGCGACCCATTCGTCCGCGCGACACGAATCAAGCGAACTGCATCCCCTTTTCCTTCTTCCATTTCGACAAATTCAAGGCCCTTGTGAACACGTCCGTCACCAGCCTTGCTGTCACTGATTAGCTTGCGTGCAGCTGAGTCCCCACGGCTTGAAATGGGGGTAGCGTTGCTGTATGGATCACCGAACCAGTGCTGATCCTGAATGTCCTTCTCGCTTGCAGGCGGGAGCGGCTTCATAACTAGCACGCTGCGAGCACTTGCGACCTTCACGTAGATCTTTTCTCCGGAACTCTCGTCGCACTTCTTTCTGAAATATGCCCATGCCTCGCGCGCAAATGCGTCGCGGGTGGCTTTTGCCTCCGCCTCTGCCGTTTCGCGCGCTTGATAGTTCAGATACTCGCTGACCGGCCACGCACCAAAGATGCCGACGACGGTCGCGGCTGCGATTGCCTTGCCGCGAGTCGTGTCAGCCATCCAGACGACCAGTGCCAGAACGCCAATCGCCAGGAGCCCATAGGCTACGGCGAGCCCTTGCAACAAGCCGGTAAGCCCGAAGATCTCAAGCATTGGTGATAGTTGCAATTCGGGTCGGATACGAAATCATCCCGCCTCCAATCCCCTACGTCCTCTCCACATACGCATTCCGACACCCCGTCTCCCGCACGAGAAACGCGCCGATCACCCCCGCGAGCGCCACGACCGCCAGCACGATCATGCCGCGGCGATAGTCGTCGGGGCCGCTGGCGCCGCCGCGGTCGATGGTCCAGCCGACCAGCGGCTGCAGCAGCGCGGCGCCGAGGAAGCCGCCGGTGTTGACGAGGCTGGTCGAGGTGCCTGCGAGTTCGGGCGGGTTGAGTTCCTTGCCGAGCGCCCACGCGAGGCTCGCGCCGGAGATGCCGGCGCCCATCAGCACGAAGAGCGCGTACAGCGCCGCGCCCTGCACCACCCAGCCCGTCACCCACGGCACCCAGCAGAGCAGGAACAGCACCGACAGCCATCGCAGGAGCGGCAGCCGGCGGCGCATGCGGTCCGACAGCGTGCCCACCGTCACCGAGCCGACGGCGAAGGCGAGAATCGCGATGGTGATGTGCAGCGTCGCGGCGTCGCGCGTCATGCCGAGCGTGGCCGTCATCATTGGCACTGCCCACAGCCCCGCGAACGCGAGGTACGAACCGATGAGGCACAGGTGCACCGTGAACACCGGCCAGGTGTCGCGGTTGGCGGCCACCTTCGCCAGCGCCGCGCGCAGCGTCACGCGCGGGCCGGTCGCGACCGGCGTCGCGACCACCGGATCGAGGCCCGCGTCGGCGGGCGTGTCGCGCACCCATGTCCAGATCGCCGCCGCGAGCAACACCGACAGCATGCCCACCGCGACGAAGACGTCGCGCCACGACACGAGGCCGACGATCCACGCCAGCGGCGAGGCCGCGAGCACGCCGCCGAGGTTGCCCGCCATCATCAGCACGCCGACCCAGGTGCCGAACTCGTCCTCGCGGTACCACGCCGCGATCAGCTTCAGCACCGAGATGAACGACACCGCGACACCGAAGCCGACGAGCCCGCGCCCGACCAGCAGCCACGCCGCGCTGGGCGCCCAGCCGAACACGATCGAGCCCACGCCCGCGACCAGCAGCCCGCCGGAGAAGAGCCGCCGCGGGCCGATAGTGTCGGCCATCACACCCGAGGGCAGCTGCATCGCGGCGTAGGGATAGAAGTACAGCGCCGCCATGAAGCCGAGGAGCAGCGCGCTGGCGTCGAAGCTCGTGCGCAGGTCGGCGGCGATCGCGCCCGGCGCGACGCGATGGAAGAACGCGATCACGAACGCGAACACCCCGAGCGTGTAGGTGATGCGGCGAAGCCGGCGGTAGCGGCGCGGGTCGGGCGGCATGGGCTGCCGCCGCACTATACGCGAGGCTAGGCGCCGGGGAGACGAACGCGGAACACGCTGCCGCCGCCGTTTCGCGCTGCGCAGGCGGCGGCGCCGCCGTGCCTCGCGGCGATCTGCCGCACGAGCGCGAGGCCGAGGCCATGGCCGCCCGCCGACTCGCGCGCGCCGGCCGGCCGGTAGAACGGCTCGAAGATGCGCTCGCGCTCGGCGTCGGCGATGCCCGGCCCGCGGTCGAGCACTTCGAGCACCGCGTGGCCTGCCTCGCGCCGCACGCGGACCTCCGGGGCCTCGCCCGGCGCATGGCGGCGCGCGTTCTCGAGCAGGTTGCGCACGACGCGGCGAAGCAGCTTCGGCTCGCCGCGCACGACAACCGATTCGCCCTCGGCAGACGCATCCACGCGCGCCGCTTCCTCGGCCGCGAGCGCGAGCAGGTCCACCTCCTCGACCGGCGCGCGATCCGGCTGCGCGTCGAGCCGGCTGGCGAGCAGGATCTCGTCGATCAGCTGGTCGAGCTCCGCGATGTCCTGCGCCACCGCGCCGCGCGCGGACTCGTCGACACCCGGCGACTCCAGCGCCATGCGGATGCGCGCAAGCGGCGAGCGCAGCTCGTGCGACGCGTTGGCGAGCAGTGCCTTGTTCGCGCCCACCAGCGACTCGATGCGCGCCGCGGAATCGTTGAACCTCGCCGCGAGGCGCGCGATCTCGTCCTTGCCTTCCACCTGCACGCGCGCCTTCAGGTCGCCGGCGCCCAGCGCCTCGACGCCGTGCTCCAGGCGCTCCAGGCGCCGCGTCACGCGCCGCACCACCGGATAGGCGCCCACCGCGACCGCGAGCGCGAGCCCGAGGAGGAACAGCACGAAGCCCCACACCGGCGGCGCGCGCGGCGGCCGCACGCGCTTGCCGACCAGCCAGCGTCCGTCCGAGAGCTGCAGCGTCCACGCGTGGCCGCGGCCGTGCCAGCGCTGCTCGCGATCTTCCAGCGCCAGCGGTTCGCCCGCGGCAGCGATGAACTTCCCGTCGACGGTGTAGAGCGACATGCGCACGCGCCCGGCCCAGCGCTGCAACGCCGCCTCCTGCACCGCGGGCGGCTCGCCCTGCGTGGGCAGCATCGCCTCCGCGACCTCGGCGGCGAAGGTGGCGAATTGCCGGTAGCCGGCGCGCTCGGCCAGTTCGCGCCAGAACACGCCGGCGAGCAGCACGAAGGCGAGCAGCACCACGACGAGCGTGACGTAGATCTGCAGGTACAGCTTCCTCACTGCGCCGCCTCCTCTCCGTCATGGTGGCGCGCGAAGACGTAGCCCGCGCCGCGCACGGTGACGATGCGGCGCGGCCTCTTCGGGTCGTCCTCGATCGCGGCGCGGATGCGCGACACGTGCACGTCGATCGAGCGGTCGAAGGCTTCCAGCGGCTCGCCCTTCATCAGGTCCATCAGCTGCTCGCGCGACAGCACGCGGCCCGCGTGCTCGGCGAGCGCGAGCAGCAGCGCGAACTGGTATCCGGTCAGCGGCCGCTCGGAGCCGTCGACCCGCGCCACGCGGCCGCCGCGGTCGATCTCGAGGCGACCAAAGCGCAGCACGTCGCCCGCGCCGCGCGATGCGCCGCGGCGCAGGATCGCGCGCAGGCGCGCCAGCAGCTCGCGCGGCTCGAAGGGCTTGGGCAGGTAGTCGTCGGCGCCCATCTCGAGGCCGACCACGCGGTCCGCGGCGTCGCCGCGCGCGGTGAGCATCAGGATCGGCACCCCAGAGGTGGCGCGCACGCGGCGGCAGACCTCGAGGCCGTCGGCGTCGGGCAGCATGAGGTCGAGCACGAGCGCGGCGAAGGGCTCGCGCTCCATCAGCGCGAGGCCCTCCTTCGCCGTGCTGGCGACGGACACGCGAAAGCCCGACCCGCCGAGATAGTCCGCGACCATCCGTGCGAGCCGGGCATCGTCGTCGATCATGAGGATGCGCCCGCTCATGGGCGCATTATCCCTTCAGCCGCGGTGCCAGCGGCCTTGGCGCTCCTTCATCGCCTGCGCGAGCTTCGCGCGCTGCTCGGGAGTGAGCACGTCGGCGGTGTCGGCGAGCGCCAGCGCCACGCGCTTCGAGGCCTCGTCGGCGAGCTTCATCTGCTCGGCGCGCAGCCCCTCGATCGCGGCGCGGTCCACGGTCGGCGCGCCGAGGAGCTCGAGGCCCTTCGCGCGGAGCGACCGCTGCTTCTCGCGCAGCCCGCGCAGGTCGGCGCCGGCCTGCTTCGCGATCGCCGCCACCTTCGTGCGCTGTTCATCGGTCGCGTCGACGCGCGACAGCATGCGCTTCACCATCGACTCGATGCGCTCGTCCATCTTCGCCGGGTCCGTCATCGCGCCGCGATCGTGGCCGTGGTGGCCGCCGTGCGCCCACGCGTGGCCGCCGATGCCGATGGCGAGTCCCGCCACGATCGCCCCGATCACCGTGCGGCGAAGCTTTCCGAAGTTCGTCATGCCGTCTGCTCCTTGGGTTCAGGGCACATGCCCGTGACTGCACTGTGATCCCGAGGTGTCAGCCGGCGATGTCGCTCCGGTAAAGTTATGTAAACGGGAGGCGGGATGGCCGGGAAGTTCGGGGACTGGGACTACGTGATCGCAGGCGGCGGCAGCGCGGGCTGCGTGCTGGCCAACCGCCTCTCGGCGGATCCGGCGAATCGCGTGCTGCTGCTCGAAGCCGGCGGGCAGGACGACCACTTCTGGATCCCGATCCCCGTCGGCTACCTCTTCACGATCGCGAACCCGAAGACGGACTGGTGCTACAAGACCGCGCCCGACGAGCACCTCGCGGGGCGCTCGATCCACTACGCGCGCGGCAAGGTTCTCGGCGGATGCTCGTCGATCAACGCCATGATCTACATGCGCGGCCAGCGCGAGGACTACGACCATTGGGCCGCGCTCGGCAACGAGGGCTGGGGCTGGAAGGACGTGCTGCCCTACTTCCTGAAGGTGGAAGACCACCAGCACGGCGCCGACGAGTTGCACGGCGTCGGTGGCGAACTGCGCGTCGAGGACCCGCGCGTCCACTGGGAGATCCTCGACGCCTGGCGCGACGCCGCCGAGGAATGCGGCATCCCGAAGATCCGCGAGTTCAACCGCGGCGACAACGCCGGCAGCGCGTACTTCCAGATGAACCAGCGCACCGGCAAACGCTGGAGCGCGACCAACGCCTTCCTGCGCCCGGTGCAGCATCGCAGGAACCTCACCGTGCTGACGCGGGCGATGGTCCGGCGCATCACCTTCGACGGCCGCCGCGCCACCGGCATCGAATTCAGCCACCCCGAGCATGGCCTGTGCGTCGCGCCCGCCGCGAAGGAGACGGTGCTCGCGCTCGGCTCGATCGGCTCGCCGCAGGTGTTGCAGCTATCGGGCGTCGGGCCGGGAGCCCTCTTGCAGGAGTTCGGCGTTCCGGTCGTGCTGGATTCTCCCGGCGTCGGCGGCAACCTGCACGACCACCTGCAGGTGCGCATCCAGTACAAGGTGCGCAATGCGCGCACGCTGAACGAGATGACGCAGAGCCTGTGGCGCAAGGCGGCGATGGGCCTCGAGTATTTCGCCTTCAAGACCGGCCCGCTCACCATGCCGCCGTCGCAGCTCGGCGCATTCGCGAAGAGCGACCCCTCGCAGCCCACCGCCAACATCGAGTGGCACGTGCAGCCGCTGTCGCTCGACAAGTTCGGCGACCCGCTGCACCCCTTCCCCGCGATCACGCCGAGCGTCTGCAACCTGCGCCCGACCTCGCGCGGCCGGGTGCGCATCACCTCTCCCGACCCGGAGACCTACCCCGAGATCAAGCTCAACTACCTGTCGACGCCCGAGGACCGCAAGGTGGCGATCGACGCCATCCGCTACACCCGCCGCATCATGGCGGCCTCGTCGCTGGCGAAGTACCAGCCGGAAGAGTTCCGGCCCGGCCCGGCGCTGCAATCCGAGGCCGAGCTCGAGCGCGCCGCCGGCGAGCTCGGCACGACGATCTTCCACCCCGTGGGCACCTGCCGCATGGGCAGCGATCCGCTGGCGGTGGTGGACGACGCCCTCCGGGTGCTCGGGACGGACGCCTTGAGGGTAGTAGACGCTTCCGTGATGCCCAGGATTACATCCGGCAATACGAATGCCCCTACCTACATGATTGCCGAAAAGGGGGCAGAAATGATCCTCGCGGCGGCCCGCAGGGCCCCTTGAAACTTCCTGCGGGCGGGGCCATCTAAGCGTCCGTGCGGTGCGCTATGATGCGCCGCCTCCTCCAAGGGAAACCGACGCCATGAAACGAGTCCTCCTGTTCCTCGCCACCAACCTGGCAGTCATGCTGCTGCTGTCCGTGGTGGTGAACGTGCTGGGCCTGAACCGCTGGATGAGCGCCAACGGCATCAACTATGCCGGCCTGATGGCGATGTGCGCGGTGTTCGGCTTCGGCGGCGCCTTCATCTCGCTGCTGATGTCCAAGCCGATCGCCAAGTGGTCCACCGGTGCGAAGGTGATCGACGGCTCAGAGGGCACCACCGAGTTCTGGCTGGTGCACACCGTGAAGCAGCTTTCCGAGCGCGCCGGCATCGGCATGCCGGAAGTCGCGCTCTACGAGGGCGAGCCGAACGCCTTCGCCACCGGCGCCTTCCGCGATTCGTCGCTCGTCGCCGTATCCACCGGCCTGCTGCAGTCGATGAGCCGCGAGGAGGTCGAGGCGGTACTCGGCCACGAGGTGGCGCACATCGCCAACGGTGACATGGTGACGCTCACGCTGATCCAGGGCGTGGTCAACACCTTCGTGATGTTCCTCGCGCGCATCGTCGGCTACTTCGTGGACCGCGTGGTGCTGAAGAACGACAAGGACGTGGGCATCGGCTTCTACGCCACGGTGTTCGTCTGCGAGATCGTGTTCGGCATCTTCGCCTCGATCATCGTGGCCTGGTTCTCGCGCCAGCGCGAGTTCCGCGCCGATGCGGGCGCCGCGGGCCTGATGGGCACGCCGCAGCCGATGATGGCGGCGCTCGCGCGCCTCGGCGGCCTGCAGCCGGGCGAGCTGCCCAAGCAGATGGCAGCCTCGGGCATCAGCAACAAGGGCGGCGTGATGGCGCTCTTCTCGACGCACCCGCCGATCGAGGAGCGCATCGCGGCCCTGCAGGCGCGGCAGGCTGGCCAGGTCTGAACCGGCGCCACGCGCAGTGACCGACAAGAGGGGGCTTCGGCCCCCTCTTTCATTTATGATCGCGCCATGAAGATCGGCATTGTCGGCATCAGCGGCTACGGCGGAGCGGAGCTCCTCAGGCTCTGCGCGGCGCATCCCACGTTCGAGGTCGCCTACGCGAGCGGCGACAGCACCGCGGGGCAGAAACTCGAGGAGCGCTATCCCGCGCTCGCGGGCACGCCCACCGGGCGCATCGTCATCGAGGCTTTCGCGCCCGAGAAGGTCTCCGGGATCGACGTGCTTTTCACGTCGCTGCCCACCGGCAAGTCGCGCGAGCCGCTGGCCAGGATCGACCCCAAGGTGCGCATCGTCGACGTCGGCGGCGACCATCGCTTCGTCGACGGCTGGGTCTATGGCCTCACCGAACTGCCCGGGCAGCGCGAGAAGATCTGCGGCTGCTCGCGGCTCGCGAACCCCGGCTGCTACCCCGCCGCCTCGCTGCTCGCGCTCGCGCCGCTCGCCAAGGAAGGCCTGATCGAGACCGAGGGCATCGTCGTCGACGCCAAGAGCGGCATCACCGGCACCGGCCGCGGCGGCTCGTCCGATTTCGGCTACGCCGAGACCAACGAGGACATGTTCGCCTACGGGCTCGAGAAGCACCCGCACGTGCCCGAGATGCAGGCCGCGCTCGCGCAGGTGTCGGGACGCAAGGCCACGATCGCGTTCACGCCGCAGGTGGTGCCGATGTCGCGCGGCATCCTCTCCACCTGCTACGCGCGCCCGCGCGGCAGCGTCACCACCGCGAGGCTCTTCGAGGCGGCAAGGGCGCTGTACGCGAACGAGCCCTTCCTCAAGGTCTACGAGTCCTCGAACGGCCGCAGCGCGCATACGCACTGGGCCACTGCGACCAACCTCGCGTTCGTCTCGTACGCGGTGAACCCGCAGACCGGCCTCGTGGTCGCCATCGGCGCGATCGACAACCTCGGCAAGGGCGCGGCCGCGCAGGCGGTGCAGAACGCCAACCTGATGACCGGTCAACCGGAAACCGCAGGATTGAACGCGCTGCCCGTCTGGCCGTAGCCCGGCCACTTTCCTGAGAAAATCGAGGGGTGAACCCCCTCGTCTACGCGGGGCTGGTGACCGTCATGGGCCACACGGCCTTCGTCGGCAGCCGCATGACCATCTCGCTGATGGCGATCCGGCTCGATGCCTCCGCGCTCACCGTCGGCCTGCTGATGTCGCTGTACGCGCTGGTGCCGATGCTGCTCGCGCTGCACGCCGGGCGCTGGCTGGACCGCGCCGGCGCGCTGCGCCCGCTCGCGGTGTCGGCGGTGACCATGGCGCTTGCAGTCGCGATCCCGTTCGCGTGGCCCTCGGTGGCGGGCCTGTGCGTGGCAGCCACGCTCATCGGCACCAGCTTCCTCGTCTATCACATGGCGCTCAACGCCGCCGTGGGAGCGATGGGCGGGGCCTCGGAGCGCACCGCGAACTTCAGCTGGCTCGCGCTCAGCTTCTCGATCAGCGGCTTCTCCGGGCCGATGATCGCCGGCTTCGCCATCGACGCCACCAGCCACGCCACGGCGATGCTGATCCTCGCCTTCTTCCCGGCGTTCGCGATCGCGCCGCTCGCGCTGTGGCGCTCGCGATTCCCGCGCGCGCACAAGGCCGCCGAGGCGACCGCGCCGGGCGAACGCAACGTGATGGACCTCCTGCGCCACCGCAAGCTGCGCCACGCGTTCCTCGCCAGCCTGACGCTGTCGATGGGCTGGGACCTCTACACCTTCCTGATGCCGGTCTACGGCTCGCGCGTCGGCCTCTCGGCCTCGGAGATCGGCGTCATCATGGGCTTCTTCGCCGCGGCGACCTTCGCGGTGCGCCTCCTGCTGCCGGCGATCTCGCGCCGCCTGCGCGAATGGACCGTGATCGCCACCGCGATGCTGGTCGCCGGCGCGACCTACCTCATCTTCCCGCTCGCCAGCCAGGGCACGCTGCTGATGGCGCTGTCGTTCATGCTCGGCCTCGGCCTCGGCGCCTCGCAGCCGATGATCATGGCGCTGATCTACTCCGCGTCGCCGCCGGGCCGGCAGGGCGAGGTGATCGGCGTGCGCACCATGCTGCTGAACGGCAGCCACACCTTCCTGCCGCTGCTGATGGGCGCGGTCGGCGCGGCGTTCGGCATGTTCCCCGTCTTCTGGTCGATGGCAGCCTTGCTGCTCGGGGCCGGCTGGTATTCTCGAAGGAATCAAGAGGCGGCCTGAGACTGCCTGCAATGCCACTGGGAGAAAGACCATGAAACGCATCGGACTCACCCGCTTCCTCATCGAGCGCGAGCGCGCCGGCCGCATCAACCCGGACCTGCGCCTGCTGATCGAGACCATCGCGCGCGCCTGCAAGGCGATCGGATTCCGCGTCAACAAGGGGCCGCTGGGCGGCGGCGGCGAATCGGTCGGCAACGTCAACGTGCAGGCCGAGGAGCAGAAGGCGCTCGACGTGATCTCGAACGAGATCCTGCTCGAGGCCAACGAGTGGGGCGGCAACCTCGCCGCGCTCGCCTCCGAGGAAATGGAGGACCCGTCCCCGATCCCGACGCACTACCCGCGCGGCGAGTACCTGCTGCTCTTCGACCCGCTGGACGGCTCCTCGAACATCGACGTCAACGTCTCGGTGGGCACGATCTTCTCGGTGCTGCACTGCCCGAAGGACGCCGACGGCAAGACCGTCGAACCCGACGAGCAGGCCTTCCTGCAGCCGGGCGTGAAGCAGGTCGCCGCGGGCTTCGCGGTCTACGGCCCCTCGACCCAGATGATCCTCACGGTGGGCGACGGCGCGCACGGCTTCACGCTCGACCCGTACCTGTCCTCCTTCGTGCTGACGCGCCCCGACATCCGCATCCCCGAGGACACCAGCGAGTTCGCGATCAACGTCTCGAACATGCGCCGCTGGGATGCCCCCGTGAAGCGCTACATCGACGAGTGCCTCGCCGGCAAGGACGGCCCGCGCGGGCGCGACTTCAACATGCGCTGGGTGGCCTCGATGGTCGCCGACGTGTTCCGCGTGCTCTCGCGCGGCGGCATCTTCATGTACCCGCGCGACCAGAAGCACGTCGAGGGGCGGCTGCGCCTGATGTACGAGGCGAACCCGATGTCCTTCATCGTCGAGCAGGCCGGCGGCATGGCCACCGACGGCATGAATCGCATCCTCGAGGTGCAGCCGAGGAAGCTGCACCAGCGTGTCGGCGTCGTCCTCGGCTCGAAGAACGAGGTGCAGCGCGTGGCCGACTACCACCGCAAGGGCTGAGCGCCCTCCCGAAAAGCAACGGGGGCCGCAAGGGCCCCCGTCGGGACAGCCTTCGAAGCGTCGACTACTTGAGGTGCTTCGAGACGAGCTTGGTCATCTCGAACATCGACACCTGCGACTTGCCGCCGAAGACCGGCTTCAGCTTGTCGTCGGCGTTGATCATGCGCTTGTTCTTCTTGTCCTGGAGGCCGTGCTTCTTGATGTAGGCCCAGATCTTCTTCGTCACTTCCGTGCGCGGCATCGCGCTGGCACCGATCACCCCCGCGAGCGTCGCGGACGGGGTCATCGGCTTCATGAAGGCTGCATTCGGCTTGCGCTTGGCGGCCTTTTTCTTCGCGGGGGCCTTCTTGGCTGCTTTCTTCTTCGCCATCGTATTTCTCCTCTGATTTACGGGGTCGGAACTTGCACGTTTCCGAGTGATCTCCGTCGAGTCTCCCTCGGCGGTGAGCGGAAAATGCCGCATCCCCAGAGCGACGTCAAGCGTTTTCTATAGGGAAATGCGGTGTTTTTCACTCTGGAAGCGCATCGAGCCACGCGCCCAGGCCCTGCGCGTTGAGTTCGATGTCGAGCGCGATTCGCTCGAGGAGCGCCTCTCCCGACAAGCCCCAGCCCTGCCGTTTTCCCTCGGAGACGAGCAGTTCGCGCACGCCTTCGCGCAGCAAGTGGTGCCGCGCGATGCCCGCGCGCCGATGCGCGAGCGCGAGCTCGACGTGCGCGTCGATCAGCCGATGCAGGTCTTCTGACAGTCGGCTGACATCGAGGATCTTGCTGAAGTGCGTGACGTAAATCGCTGCCGGGCCTAGGGAAACGATCCTCTCGATCGAGTGGTGCAGCGGCCCCGGATCGAACTGCGAAGGGCTCGTCGTCGGGAACACGAAGCACTTCCCGCCCGCGTCGAGGGCGCGATACGAGATGCCGAAGGTGTCGCCGGCGAACACGTGGCCGGTGGCGCCGTCCACGATCGCGACGTGGTGCCGGGCGTGCCCGGGCACGTCGAGGAAGCGGAACTCGCGCCGGCCGAGCGCCAGCACGGCGCCGTCGGGCACCTCGACGATGCGCTCGCGCGGCACCGGCAGGACCTCGCCATAGATGCGCCGGGTCGCCTCCTCGCCATAGATGGCCCGCGTGGCCGTCATCAGCTTCGAGGGGTCCGCCATGTGGCGCGCCCCTCGAGGGTGCACCGCGACCCTCGCGTTGGGGCACAGCCGTGCGAACTCGCCCGTTCCGCCCGCGTGGTCGAGGTGCACGTGCGTGAGGAAGATCCAGTCCACCGCCTCGGGCGCGACGCCGCGCGCAGCGAGCGCGGCGAGCATGCCCGGCACCGAGCGGTTCACCCCGGTATCGATGATCGCCGCGCGCCCGCCCTCGACGACCGCGTGCAGCGCGGTCTGGTCCTCGCCCTCGTAGAACGAATCCACGGCGAGGATGCCGTGGCCGTGGTCAACGGCCGCGGCCATCGCCCGGCGATAGAATCGAGCGCATGAAAATCGCCGACATCCGCCAAGAATACATGCGCGCCGGACTCGCCGAGGCCGACGCCGACCTCGATGCCTTCGTGCAGTTCGACCGCTGGTTCAAGGACGCGGTCGACGCCGGCCTGCCCCTGCCGAACGCGATGACGCTCGCCACGGTGCGCGAGAACGGCTCGCCCGACGCGCGCATCGTGCTGCTGAAGGGCGTCGAGGGCGGCGGCTTCGTGTTCTACACGAACTACGAGAGCCGCAAGGGGCGCCAGCTGAACGCGCGACCCGAGGGCACGCTCGTCTTCCTGTGGCACGCCCTGGAGCGCCAGGTCCGCGTCGACGGCCGCGTCGAGCGCGTCACCGCGCAGGAGTCCGACGCCTACTTCGCCAGCCGCCCGCTGGGCTCGCGGCATTCGGCGTGGGCATCGCGCCAGAGCGCGCGCGTCGAGAGCCGCGCGGTGCTCGAGGCCGCGCTCGCCGAAGCCGAGCGAAAGCACGGCGCGCACCCGCCGCGCCCGCCGGGCTGGGGCGGCTATCGCCTCGTGCCCGACGAGATCGAGTTCTGGCAGGGCCGCGAGAACCGCCTGCACGACCGCCTGCTCTACGCGCGCGCCGGCAGCGGCTGGAAGATCGAGCGCCTGTCGCCGTAGCGACGCGGCGCTCCAGGCCCTGCGACATTGAGTTCCCCCCTGCCCGAGGCCGTGCTCGCCTTCCTGCGCGAAAGCGGCCTCGCCGCGCCGGGCGAGGCACCCGAGGCCGTGGCGCTCGCCGGCGGTGTCTCCTCCGACATCTGGAAAGTCGCGCTTCGCACCGGCCCCGCGTGCGTGAAGCGCGCCCTGCCGCGCCTGCGCGTCGCGCAGGTGTGGGAGGCGCCCGTCGAGCGCAACCGCTTCGAGGTGCGCTGGCTCGAGGCGGCGAACCGCATCGTGCCCGGCATCGCACCGAGAGTGCTCGCCGCCACCGACGCAGGCTGCTTCGCCATGGAATACCTCGGCGAGCTTCCAGTGTGGAAGGCCGAGTTGCGCGCCGGTTGCGCCGACGTCGCGTTCGCCGCGAGCGTGGGCTCAAGCCTCGGCCGCATCCACGCGGCTACCGCGGGCGATGCGCGCGTCGCCGCCGACTTCGCTACCGACGCCAGCTTCCACGCCATACGCCTCGAGCCCTACCTGCTCGCCACCGCGCGCGTGCACGCCGACCTCGCGCCGCGCCTGGAGGCGCTCGCGAGGCGCACTGCAGCCACGCGCCTCGCGCTGGTGCACGGCGACGTGAGCCCGAAGAACATCCTCTGCGGGCCGCGGGGCCCGGTAATCCTCGACGCCGAATGCGCGTGGTACGGCGACCCGGCCTTCGACCCGGCGTTCTGCCTCAATCACCTGCTGCTGAAGGGGCTGTGGGTGCCGCAGGCAAAGGAGTTGTTCCTCGAATGCTTCGACGCGCTCGCCCACGCCTACCTGGTCGAAGCGTCGTGGGAGTCGCGCGCCGCTCTCGAGGAACGCATCGCCACGCTGCTGCCGGGCCTCCTGCTCGCGCGCGTCGACGGCAAGTCGCCGGCCGAGTACCTCGTCGAGCCGGCGCAGAAAGACATCGTCAGGCGCGTGGCGCGGGCCTTGCTCGCGGCGCCGCCCACGACACTCAGGGAGATACGGGACGCATGGCAACGATCGTAGACGTCATCGGCCGCCGCGTATGGGATTCGCGCGGCAAGCCGACCGTGGAAGCCGAACTTCGGCTGGACGACGGCAGCATCGGCCGCGGCATCGCGCCCGCCGGCGCCTCCACCGGCGCGGGTGAAGCGAAGAGCATCGACACCGCCGTCGCGGTGCACGCCGTCAACGGCGAGATCCGCGCAGCACTCAGGGGCATGGATCCCGCGGCGCAGTCCGAGGTCGACCGCAAGCTCATCGAACTCGACGGCACCGCCGACAAGTCGCGCCTCGGCGCGAACGCCATCGTCGCGGTCTCGCTCGCCTGCGCGCACGCCGCCGCGGCCGCCGCCAGGCAGCCGCTGTGGCAAACCCTCGCCGCAGGACGCAAGGTCGCGCTGCCGGTGCCGCAGATCCAGATCTTCGGCGGCGGCGCGCACGCGCGCGGCCGCGTCGACCTGCAGGACTACCTGCTCGTCTGCCCCGGCGCGGGAAGCTTCGACGAAGCGCTCGAATGGACCGCCAAGGTCTACCACGCCGCCGGCAAGCGCCTGGCGAAGAAGGGCCAGCTGCAGGGCGTGGCCGACGAAGGCGGCTACTGGCCGACCTTCAAGTCGAACGAGGACGGCCTCGTCGAGCTCGTCGCCTCGATCGAGGACGCCGGCCTCGTGCCCGGCGACGACTGCGCGATCGCGCTCGACATCGCCGCCACGCAGTTCCATCGCGCCGGCCGGTATCACCTTGCGCTCGAGAACCGCTCGCTCGCGCCCGAGCAGTTGCAGGTGATGCTCGGAAGGTGGCTCGAGCGCTACCCGATCGTCTCCATCGAGGATCCGTTCGCCGAGGACGACGTCGAATCCATGGCGGCGTTCACCAAGGCCTTCGGCAAGCGCGTGCAGGTGATCGGCGACGACTTCTTCTGCACCGACGAGAAGCGGCTCGCCACCGGCATCGCCGCCGGCGCCTGCAACGCGGTGCTGCTCAAGCCGAACCAGATCGGCACGCTCACCGAGACGCTCGCGTGCTGGAACGCGGCGCGCGCGGCCGGCTACGGCGCGGTGGTGTCGGCGCGCTCGGGCGAGACCGAGGACGTCTCCATCGTGCACCTCGCGATCGGCTGGGGCGTGCCGCAGCTGAAGGTCGGCAGCTTCGCGCGCTCGGAACGCATGGCGAAGTGGAACGAGGGCCTGCGAATCGAACGCAGCTGCGCGGGCCTGGCCGGCTTTGCCGGAGCAGGCGCGCTGCCTGTCCGCGTGGGATGACACCGCCATGACCGTCGAATTCGTCGACCTCGCGAGCGACAGTGCTGCGATGGCGGCGATGCTGGTCCGGATGGGCCTGGTGCAGCCTGGACAGGCTCTCGCCCTCCAGCCCCTGACGGGGGGCGTCTCCTCCAACATCTTTCGCCTCGACCTCCCGGCCGGATCAGTTTGCATCAAACAGGCGCTGCCGCAACTGAAGGTGGAGAAGGAATGGCGGGCGCCGGTGACCCGGGTGCTGGCCGAGATGGACTGGCTGCAGACGGTGCATGCGATCGCGC
>CAZTXP010000161.1:0-3224 GCA_964617355.1 uncultured Enterobacteriaceae bacterium | reverse complement strand
AGCGGGTTCGCTCGCAGCGACTCCTCGACGTCCATGGACGCGAGGTTGCGGTAGAGCATCGCCGTGGGCCGCAGCAGCGTCTCGCCGAGCGACATCACCGGGAACTCCAGCGGGAATCCGCCCGCCTCGAGGATGCCGTGCTTCACGTGCTCGGCGAGCGTGCGGAAGTGCGAGTTGCACGGCACGAGCTCCGAATACGTGTTGCAGATGCCGATCACCGGCCGGCCGTCGAACTGGTCCTGCGGCACGCCGCGGTTCTTCGTCCAGCTGCGGTAGATGAAGCCGTAGATGTCGTTGCGCCCGAACCACTGGACGCTGCGAAGGTTCGAGGACTTCTTCTTCGTCGCCATGTCAGTACGTCGCCCTTCCGCCCGAAATGTCGAACACGCCGCCGGTCGAGAACGAGCAGTCTTCCGACGCAAGCCAGCAGACCAGCGCAGCCACCTCGTCCACCTGCACGAACCGGTTCATCGGGATCTTGGACAGCATGTACTGGATATGTTGCTCCGTCATCTGGTCGAAGATCGCGGTCTTCGCCGCTGCCGGCGTCACGCAGTTGACCAGCACGCCGGCCTGCGCGAGTTCCTTGCCGAGCGACTTGGTGAGCGAGATCACGCCGGCCTTCGAGGCGCTGTAGGCCACCGCGTTCGGGTTGCCTTCCTTGCCGGCCACCGAGGCGATATTGACGATGCGCCCGTAGCCCGCCTTCACCATGTGCGGCGCGACCGCGCGGCAGCAGAGGAACTGGCTGGTGAGGTTGATGCGCAGCACCCGCTCCCATTCCTCGATCGGGTAGTCCACCGTCGGCTTGTTCATGCCGGCGATGCCGGCGTTGTTGACGAGCACGTCGATCTTGCCGAGGGCCTTCAGCGTGCGCTCGGTCGCCGCCGCGACCGACGCGGGGTCGGAAACGTCGACCTTGTCCTTGCCGTCGAGGTCCCACACCATCACCTTCGCACCGGAGGCCTCGAGGCGCTTCGCGATGGCGGCGCCAATGCCCTGCACGCCGCCGGTGACGACCGCGGCGCGCCCCTTGAAGTCGAGCTGGTTCATGTCACTCCTTGACCGCTCCGGTCATGCCGGAGACGTAGTACTCCACGAAGAACGAATACAGCACCGCCACCGGCAGCGAGCCGAGCAGCGCCCCTGCCATCAACGAGCCCCAGTGGTAGACGTCGCCCTCGACCAGCTCGGTGATGACGCCGACCGGCACCGTCTTGGTCTCGGACGAGGAGACGAAGGTGAGCGCGTAGATGAACTCGTTCCACGACAGCGTGAACGCGAAGATGCCCGCCGAGATCAGCCCCGGCACCGACAGCGGCAGGATGATCTTGACGAGGATCTGCCAGCGCGTCGCGCCGTCGATCAGCGCGCATTCTTCCAGCTCGTAGGGAATCGAGCGGAAGTAGCCCATCAGGAGCCAGGTGCAGAACGGGATCAGGAACGTGGGGTAGGTGAGGATCAGCGCCCAGCGCGAGTCGAAGAGCCCCAGCTTGGTGACGATCGCCGCCAGCGGGATGAAGAGGATCGATGGCGGCACGAGGTACGCCAGGAAGATGCCGAGGCCCACCTGCTTCGAGCCCTTGTAGCGCAGGCGTTCGATCGCGTAGGCCGCGAACACCGAGGAAGCCAGCGACGCGAAGGTCGCCACCACCGATACGAGCACCGTGTTCCACATCCACTCGGGGTACGAGGTGTGGAAGAGGAGCTTCTCCATGTGCGCCAGGGTCGGGCTGTTGATCCAGAACGGGTTGCCGTCGCGCGACAGCAGCTCCGCGTTCGGCTTGAAGCTCGTCATCGCCATCCAGTAGAACGGGAAGAGGAGCACGAACACGAACACGCCCAGCGGCGCGAACACGGTGACGATCCGCCGCGGCAGCGAATCGAGGTAGCTCATGCCCGCGGTATCGGTGGTGTCCTGCGCGCTCACGAGTCGCTCCCGCCTTGCTGCCAGGCCCGGCGCTGCAGCCCGAAATACGAGAACAGGATGGCGGCGAGCAGGAACGGCACCATCGCGATCGCGATCGCCGCGCCTTCGCCGAGCGCGCCGCCGGGGATCGCGCGCTGGAACGACAGGGTCGCCATCAGGTGGGTCGAGTTCAGCGGCCCGCCGCGGGTGATGACGTAGATCAGCTGGAAGTCCGTGAACGTGAAGAGCACCGAGAAGGTCATCACCACCGCGATGATCGGCGTCAGCAGCGGGAAGGTGACGTAGCGGAAGCGCTGCCAGCGCGAGGCGCCGTCGATCGCCGCCGCCTCGTAGAGCGAGGGCGGGATGGTCTGCAGGCCGGCCAGCAGCGTGATGGCGACGAACGGGATGCCGCGCCAGACGTTGGCGGCGATCACCGACATGCGCGCGTTCCACGGGTCGCCGAGGAAGTCGATGTAGCGGTCGATCAGGCCCATCTTCGTGAGCGCCCAGCTGATCACCGAGAACTGCGCGTCGAAGATCCACCAGAACGCGATCGCCGACAGCGCGGTCGGCACGATGTACGGCAGCAGGATCGCGGCGCGGAAGAAGGTCTTGAACGGGATGCGGTCGTTCAGCAGGATCGCGAGCCACAGCCCGAGGAAGAACTTCAGGATGCTGGCGACGACCGTATAGAAGAGGGTATTGAAGAGCGCGAGGCGCGTGACGCTGTCGCCCCAGAGGAACTGGTAGTTCTCGAGGCCGACCCATTCGCCGGCGCGGCCGATCTTGGTGTCGGTGAAGCCGAGCCACGTCCCCAGGCCGAGCGGGTACGTGAGGAAGAGCAGCAACAGCGTCGCCGCGGGCAGCATGAACAGCAGCCCGAGGACGTTGCGGTTGTCGAGGAGACGATGCATGGCGAGATGCCGCCCGGATGAACGGCCTTCGGTCCGTTCGATCCGGGCGAGGTGAATCCGGCGCTACGCGTCCGGATTCAGACCTTGTAGTACCTTTCGGCCCGCTTCTGCGCGCGCTCGGCGGCTTCCTTCGGCGACTTCGAGCCGCTGGCGGCCTCCGCGATCATGTTGACGACGATGAAGTCCGCCGCGGCGCCGGCCGAGGCGTAGCCCATCCTGCCCTGGTAGCCGATGGGGCGCATCACCTTCATCGCGTCGCGATACGGGGTGTGCTTCGGGTCCACGGTCCAGATCGGGTTCTTCTCGTAGGCCACCAGCGGCTGGGTCACGTAGCCGATCGCCGCCTGCATCCACGGGCCGTATTGCTCCTCTTCCATCATGAAGCGGATGAACTCCTT
>CAZTXP010000160.1:0-2583 GCA_964617355.1 uncultured Enterobacteriaceae bacterium | reverse complement strand
CGAAGATCCGCAACAGCACGGGCGCCGCGTACAACTTCTTCACGAACGCCGCGACCGGCGCGTTCGGCTCGGTCGGCTCGGCCCCGGCGGCCGGCGAAGATCCGCGCCTGATCGCCTTCACGGTCCGTCACGCGTTCTAAGCAACACCTCGAACACCGGCCGGAGCGATCCGGCCGGTTATCGAACCTCAAACGGGTGCCCTCGGGCGCCCGTTTTTTTTGCCTATACTCGCCGCATGCTGCCGGATGCTGATCGCCTGATTGCGCGATTCGATGTCGCGCTGCGCACCGTGGCGGGTGTCCACCGCGCAGGTCGTGCGAACCCCGCCAACGCATTGCCAGAAGCCGACCTCGCCCCCGCCGAGCGCGCGGAGGCCGCCGCGCTGATGCGCGTGAACCACGTCGGCGAGATCTGTGCGCAGGCCCTTTACCAGGGGCAGGCGCTGACCGCGCGCACGCCGCATCTCGCCGGGGCGCTGGAACGCGCTGCCCGCGAGGAAGAGGATCATCTTGCGTGGTGCGCCGACCGCATCCGCGAGCTCGGTGGCCGCACCAGCCTGCTGGCGCCGCTCTGGTTCGGCGCTTCGTTCGCGATCGGCGCAGTCGCGGGTGCCGCCGGCGACCGCTGGAACCTGGGCTTCCTGGCGGAAACCGAGCGGCAGGTCGAGGCGCACCTCGACGGGCACCTGCAGCGCCTTTCTCCGGACGACGCCCGCACTCGCGCCGTGGTGCAGCAGATGCGCGACGACGAGGCGCGCCATCGCCAGACGGCGCAGGCGCTCGGTGGCGCCGACCTGCCACGACCGGTGCGCGACGCCATGCGCCTTGCCGCCAAGGTCATGACCACCGTCGCCCATCGCATCTGAGGCTGCCATGCTGAACGTCTACATCGGCTACGACCCGAACGAAACGGTCGCCTACCACGTGCTCGCGCACTCGATCCTGCGGCGCGCCTCGATACCCGTGTCGATCGCGCCGCTGATGCGCAGCCAGCTCGGCGCGATGTACCGGCGGGAGCGCGGTCCGACCGAATCCACCGAGTTCAGCCTCACGCGCTTCCTGGTGCCGGCGCTGTCGGAGTTCCGCGGCTGGTCGCTGTTCATCGACTGCGACATGCTGTGCCTGGCGGACGTGGCGGAACTCGCCGCGGTGATCCCGCAGTCGGGCGACAAGGCGGTGCTGGTGTGCCAGCACGACTACGTGCCGCGGACCGAGCGCAAGTTCCTCGACCAGGTGCAGACGAAGTACCCGCGCAAGAACTGGTCGAGCCTGATGCTGTTCAACAACGAGCGTTGCCGCGCGCTGACGCCCGACTACGTGAACGCTGCCAGCGGGCTCGAGCTGCACCGCTTCCAGTGGACCGAGGACGCGCGCATCGGCAGCCTGCCGCTCGAGTGGAACTGGCTGGTCGGCGAATACGAGCACACGCCGGCCGCGAAGATCGTGCACTACACGTTGGGCGGGCCGTACTTCGACGACTACCGCGACTGCGACTATGCCTCCGAATGGCGCGAAGAACTGGCGCGCCTGAACTACGCCTCGAACCGCCGCTGATCAGGCCTCGAGGAGATCGAAGCCGGTCGTGATCGCGGCCGTGCCCTGCAGCATGTTGGTGGCGGAGCAGTACTTCTCGCGCGAGAGGCGAATCGCGTGCTCGACCAGGTTCTTCTTCAGCCCGCGGCCCTTCACGGAGAACTGCATGTGGATCTTCGTGAACACCTTGGGATCGACCGGCGCGCGCTCGGCCTGCAGCGCGACCTCGCAGCCGGTGACGTCCTGCCCGCTTTTCTTCAGGATGACGATGACGTCGTAGGCGGTGCAGCCGCCCGTGCCGAGGAGCACCATCTCCATCGGCCTCGGGGCGAGGTTGCGGCCGCCGCCGTCGGGCGCGCCGTCCATCGTCACGAGGTGGTTGCTTCCGGTTTCGGCGACGAAGCTCATGCCGTCGCCGCTCCAGCGTACCTTGCAATCCATGCCGCCTCCTGTATGCAACTTGTTGATGCGAATAGCCATTCCGGATGGCGCCGGCGCCCCCCGCGTTGCCGGCGGGGCCAGCAAAGGGTTTGACGCAAGCGCCAGATTCGCCTAGAATTTTGCCCTTTTCGCCGTTCTCCAGCCAGAAGCGAAGCCATGAAGACCTTTTCCGCCAAGCCGGCCGACGTCAAGCACGACTGGTACGTCGTCGATGCCACCAACAAGGTGCTCGGCCGCCTTGCCACGCAGATTGCCTCGCGCCTGCGCGGCAAGCACAAGCCCGAGTACACGCCGCACGTCGACACGGGCGACTTCATCATCGTGGTGAACGCGTCCAAGCTGCGCGTGACCGGCCGCAAGGCCGAGCAGAAGATGTACTACCGCCACACGACGTACCCCGGCGGCATCCGGGAAACCAATTTCGCGAAGATGCAGGCCCGCTTCCCGCGGCGCGTGCTCGAGATCGCCGTCAAGGGCATGCTGCCCAAGGGGCCGCTCGGCTACGCGATGCTGAAGAAACTGAAAGTCTACGGCGACGACAAGCACCCGCACTCGGCGCAGCAGCCCAAGGCTCTGGAGATCTGAACATGGTCGGTGACTACTACTACGG
>CAZTXP010000159.1:0-22667 GCA_964617355.1 uncultured Enterobacteriaceae bacterium | reverse complement strand
TACGGCATCCAGCAGGACGTGCGCGCCGGCATGGCGAGGAGCTATCCCGGCCGCAAGTAGAATCGGCAAGATGAAAATCAACGATCCGAAGGCCCTCGCGGGCATGACCGAGGCGTTCGAGCGCTACGAGCGCGCGCTGATGGACAACGACCCGGCGACGCTGGAACTGCTGTTCTGGAACTCGCAGCTCACGTTGCGCTACGGCGTGGCCGAGAACCTCTACGGCTGGGACGAGATCTGCGCGTTCCGCCAGAAGCGCGCCAACAACGGCGGCGCGCCGCAGCGGCGCATCGTGAAGCGCGTACTGACCACCTATGGCGACGACTTCGGCACCGCGAACATCGAGTACGTGCGCGACAGCGGCAAGTCCGGGCGCCAGTCGCAGACCTGGATGCGCACGCCCGAGGGCTGGCGCGTCGTCGCGGCGCACGTCTCGATGCTCGCGTCGGCGGACAACGACCCGGGCTCGAAGCCGCGTGCGAGCTGAGCGTCTTTCGCCGCGCGCAAGCTGATTCCCCCTGGAGGAGGAAAGATGGCCTACAAGCCCTTCGACCTGACGGGCAAGACCGCGCTCGTCACCGGCGGCAACAGCGGCATCGGGCTCGGCTTCGCCGAGGCGCTGGCGCAATCGGGCGCGGCGGTCTGCATATGGGGCACCAACGCGCAGAAGAACGCCGCCGCGCTCGAGAAACTCCGCAGCCATGGCGCGAAGGCAGAGGCCTTCACCTGCGACGTCGGCGACGAGGCGCAGGTCGAGAAGGCCTTCGAGCAGTCGGTGGCGGCGTTCGGCCGCATCGATTCCTGCTTCGCCAACGCCGGCGTCTCTGGCCGCGCGAGCGTGAAGTCGTTCATCGAGATGACCAGCGAGGAGTGGCACCGCGTGACGCGGGTCAATCTCGACGGCGCGTTCTACACGCTGCGCGCCGCGGCGCGCCACATGGCGGCGCACGGCAAGGGCGGGTCGCTGGTGGTTACCGCGAGCCTCGCGGCGATCTCGGGCCAGCCGCGCGGCCAGCA
This sequence comes from uncultured Enterobacteriaceae bacterium, assembly GCA_964617355.1. Taxonomy (GTDB): domain Bacteria; phylum Pseudomonadota; class Gammaproteobacteria; order Burkholderiales; family SG8-39; genus CAZTDU01. Next base: position 21,650 of record CAZTXP010000159.1, on the reverse strand, counting down.
CTACGCCGCCACCAAGGGCGGCGTGATCGCGATGATGCGCGCGCTGGCGGTGGAACTCGCGCGCCACGGCATCCGCGCCAACTCGGTGCTGCCGGGCTGGATCGACACCGCGATGACCGAGAAGGCGCTGCACTGGGACAAGTTCATCGAGAAGGTGCTGCCCCGTGTGCCGGTGCGCCGCTGGGGCAAGCCGGACGACTTCGGCGCCATCGCGGTGTACCTTGCGAGCGATGCCAGCGCGTACCACACCGGCGACACCTTCCTGATCGACGGCGGCTATTCGAACTACTGAGGAGGAAATGAACATGAAACGTTTCGCACTCGTCGCCGCGCTCGCGTTCTCCGCGAGCGTCTCGGCCCAGGCCTGGCCCACCCGGCAGATCACGGTCGTCGTGCCGTACCCGCCCGGCGGCATGATCGACCTCGTCGCGCGCCTGCTCGGCCCGCGCCTGCAGCAGGAGCTCGGCCAGCCCGTGGTGATCGAGAACCGCTCCGGCGCCGGCGGCAACGTCGGCGCCGAGTCGGTGGCGCGCGCGCAGCCCGACGGCTACACGCTGCTCCTCGGCAACCCTTCGCTCGCCATCAGCCCGCTGATCTACGACAAGCTGAACTACAGGCCGATGGAGGACTTCGCCTACGTCGGCCAGTACGGCAAGGTGCCGAACGTGCTGCTGGTGAACCCGCAGCTGCCGGCGAAGGACGTGAAGGACCTCGTCGCCCACATCAAGAAGAACCCGGGCAAGCTGAACTACGCGTCCAACGGCTACGGCACCTCGCCGCAGATGTCGATGGAGCTCTTCAAGGCGATGACCGATACCTTCGTGGTGCACATCCCGTTCCGCGGCGGCGCGCCGGCGCTCGCCTCGGTGCTCGCCAACGAGACGCAGATGTTCTTCGAGAACATGCCGCCGGTGCTGCCGCAGATCAAGGCCGGCAAGGTGCGCGCGCTGGCGGTGACGAGCCTCGCGCGCTCGCCCGCGCTGCCCGACCTGCCCTCGCTCGACGAGGCGGGCCTGAAGGGCTACGAGGTGACCTCGTGGTTCGGCCTCAATGCCCCCGCCGCGACGCCGAAGGAAGTGGTCGCGCGGCTGAACGGCGCGCTCAACAAGGCGATGGCCGACCCGAAGACGCGCGAGCAGTTCGAGTCGCGCGGCGCCACCGTGGTCACCGGCACGCCCGAGCAGTACGTCGCCTTCGTGAAAGGCGAGACCGCCAAGTGGGCACCGATCGTCAAGCGCGCGGGCGTGAAGGCCGAGTGAGCCGCGCGCGCACGGTGCGGCTGCGCCAGCCCCGGCCGGGCGACTACGGCTGGGTGGTGCAGGCGCACGGCGCGCTCTACGGCCGCGAGTTCGGCTACGACGTCACCTTCGAGGGCTTCGTCGCCGGGCTCGTCGCCGGCTTCATCCAGAAGCACGATCCCGCGCGCGAGCGCTGCTGGATCGCCGACCTCGGCGGCCAGCCGGTGGGCAGCGTGTTCTGCGTGCGGCAGTCGGCCACCACCGCGAAGCTGCGCATGCTGATCCTCGCGCCCGAGGCGCGCGGGCACGGCGTGGGCAAGAAGCTCGTCGCCGCCTGCATCCGCTACGCGCGCGCGAAGGGCTATCGCAAGCTGGTGCTGTGGACGCAGGACGACCTGTACGCCGCGCGCGCGATCTACGTCGCCGCCGGCTTCCGGCTCGTGAAGACCGAGCCGCACGCGAGCTTCGGCAGGAAGCTCGTCGGCGAATACTGGTCTCGGCCCCTCTAGGTTTTGCGACGGGCAGCATCGTATGATGGCGCCCCCTCCGCAAAGGATGCTCCCGTGACCCGAACCCTCATCGCCGCGCTCGCGCTGGCCGCCCTGTCGCTTCCTGCTGCCTCGCAGGGCCGCTTGGAGAAGACGCTGGTGCCGAAGGTGATCCACACCGGCAAGTGGGCCGAGGGCGTGGGCTACGATGGCCGCAACCTGTGGGTGGCCGAGAGCGGCGAGCGCCGCGTGCTTCGCATCGACGCCAAGGGCACGCAGACCCGGATGCCGTCGGGTCGCCTGCCGGTGGACCTGGTCGGCCTCGGCGGCGGCTACACCTACGTGATCGCGCGCACCGACAAGGCGCTGTGGCGCTTCGAGCGCGACGGTCGCGCCGGCAAGGTGATGAAGGTCCTGCCCGAGGAGCCGGTGGGCCTCGCGATCGAGTCCGAGCCGGTATGGATCCTCACCTGGCCCGACGGCAGTTCGAAGGACAGCCGCGCGCTGCGCTTCAACCACGCCACCGGCGAGCTGAAGGGTACGCGCTCGCTCGGCGAGTGGGGGCAGGTGATCGCCGCCGCGCAGGGCAAGGTCTTCGTCGGCCATGTCCGCGGCGAACGCCTGTCGGTGATCGACTCGGTGACGCTGGCGGCGAAGGCGGTGACGATCAAGGGCGTCTCGTTCTGGGCGATGACGGGCGATTCGCCGCACGGCCTCTACGCCGGCGGCCGCGCCGGGGAGGACAACGCGAAGGGCGTGCTGGTCTCGCTCGACCCCGCGACCGGCCTCGAGAAGAAGCGCCTCGAGGTCAACCAGCGCATCGTGTCGATGGCGGCGGACGAGCGCAGCGTGGTCGCGCTCGGCGCCGAGGGCGCGATCTGGACCATCGACCCCAGGAGCTTCGAACTGACCGGCGTCGCGCGCCTCGACGCGCCGCGCTTCGACCCGGCGTCCATCCTCGTGCAGGGCGAGCGCCTCGTGGTCACCGCGCGCAAGTTCGACGGCGAGAACGGCGCGGTGCTCGTGGTGGAGAAGGGCTGGCGCTAGGCCCGGCCTTCAGGCCACGCGCTTGGGCGGCGCCGCCGGCAGCGGCGCCACGCCGCCGAGCGACGACAGTTCCCCGGTCAGCTGCGCGCCTTCCTCGACCTTCAGCGCGCCGTAGCGGATCTTGCCGTTCATGCGCGCGCTCGCGTGCACCACGAGCTGCTTGCGTGCGGTGATCTCGCCCTCGAAGTGGCCGCGGATGTCGGCGACGTCGATCGCCACCGTGCCGCAGAAGGTGCCGTGCTCGGCGATCTGGATCACGCGGCTGTCGAGCGACGCCTCGACGCGCCCCTCGACCACCAGCGTATCGCAGTCGGTGATCTCCACGCCCTTCAGCTTGATGTCCGGGCCGACGATCAGGCGGCTCTCCTTGCGCTCGCCTTCGGCGTCCGGACGCGGCGGCAGCACATGCGCGGTGTTCGTGGCCGATGCGGGCGGCAACGGCAGCACGCCGGGCGCGGGCGCGGCGGACGGGGCAGGCTTGCGGGGAACGAAGAACTCGCGGCTCATGGGCATCCTTTCGTCTCGGTAACCCCGAAACGCAAAGCAGGATGCGTGCCGCGCGCGATGCCGCGCAAATGCTGGGCTCGCACTCGTGCGTTCGTCGGGAGCGGGCGACGTGCCTTCGTGCACGCGCGCGCAGCGCCTTGATTGCCTTCGGTTCGCGCCGGTCGGCGCGCGGCGACGCGCGCTACTCGGCGCGCACGCCCGCCTGGCGGATCACGCGGCCCCACTTCTCCGCGTCGGCCTTCATCACCGCGGCGAAGCGCTCGGGCGTGCTCGGCGTCGGGTCGGCGCCGAGGCCGGAGAACTTCTCGCGCACGTCGGGCAGCGCGAGGATGCGCGCCACTTCGGCGTTCAGCGCGTCCACGATCGCGCGCGGCGTGCCGGCCGGCGCCATCAGCCCGTACCAGTTGTTGAACTCGTAGCCCGGCAGCGTCTCGGCCATCGTCGGCACGTCCGGCAGCGCCGGCGAGCGCTGCGAGTCCGTGACCGCGAGCACCTTGAGGCGCCCCGCCTTGATGTGCGACATGGTCACCGGCGCGCCGGTGAAGAGCAGGTCCACCTTGCCGCCGACGAGGTCCGCCACCGCCGGCGCGCCGCCCTTGTAGGGCACGTGCACGATGTCGACGTTCGCGGTCATCTTCAGCAGCTCGGCGCAGAGCTGGTTGAAGCTCGCGATGCCGCCGGAGGCGAAGTTCAGCCGGCCCGGCTTCTCGCGCGCCAGCGCGACGAGCTCCGCGACGTTCTTCACCGGCAGCGAAGGCGGCACCACGAGGACCGTGGCCACGTTCGCCACCAGCGACACCGGCGCGACGTCGGCCACGGGGTCGAACGTCATCTTCGCGTACAGCGCCGGGTTCATCGCGTGCGAACTCATCGTGCCGACGAGGATCGTGTACCCGTCCGCGGGCGAGCGCACCGCCGCCTCGGTGCCGATGTTGCCGGCGGCGCCGCCGCGGTTCTCGACCACCACCGGCTGGCCCCATTTCTCGCCCATCTTCTGCGCCAGCACGCGGCCGAGGATGTCGGTGGTGCCGCCCGGCGCCCACGGGATCATCATCCGCACCGGCTTCGAGGGATAGGCTTGCGCGAGAGCGACGGTCGGCGCGGGCAGCAGCAGGACGGCGGCGAGGAGCAGGGCGAGGCGCATGGAGGTCCCGGCGAGGTAGCGAAACGGTGCGACGATCATAGCAGCGCGCGCTATGCTGGCCGCGACATCCAGGGAGAACATGATGGCCCGCACGAAACCTGTATCCGGCGATGCCGCCGACCGCCGCATCCTCGCCGCAGCGGCGACCCTCTACGCCGAGCACGGCTTCGACGTCGCGCCGGCGCGCATCGCGCGCGCCGCGCGCGTCACGCCGGCCGCGCTCGCGCGGCGCTATCCGGACGCCGAGTCGCTGCGCAAGGGCGTCTTCGCGTGGCGCTTCGGCGCGCGCTGGAAGCCGGCATGGAACGACTTGCTGGTCGACCGGCGCCTGCCCTTGGAGAAGCGCCTTTCGCGCTTCTACGTCGAGTACCGCGGCAACATCGACCGCACGGGCGGGCGGTTGTGGACGCGCGCGGGGCTGCTCGGCATGCATCGCGAGCAGGACTTCAGCAGCACGCTCGTCGAGCGCATCCTCGGGCCGGTGGCGCGCGAGCTGCGCCACGAGGCCGGCGTCGGCGCGCGCGCGCCGCGCCGCATCAGCGCGCGCGAAGAGGAACTCGTGCAGGTGCTGCACGGCGCGATCGCGTTCCCGCACACCCGGGCGCACATCTTCGACATGCGCGTGCGCGGCACGCTGCGCCAGCTCGTGCCGATGATGGTGCGCGTCTGGCTGCCGGGCGCGATCGCCGAGATGCGGCGCTTGCACCGGCGCTGAGCCGGCGGGCGCCAGGTTTCAGGCCCGGGAGGGGGCCGGCGACAGCGTGAACTCGAAGACCGTGCCGACGCCGACCGCGCTGCGCACGCGGATCTCGCCGTCGTGCCGGCCGACGATGCGCTGCACGATGCTGAGGCCGATCCCGGTGCCGGGGAAGTCGCGCTCGTCGTGCAGCCGGCGGAAGGGCTCGAAGATCCGCCCGGCCTGCGCCATGTCGAAGCCGGCGCCGTTGTCGGCGATGCGGTACCACTGGCGGCCGGCTTCCTCGAAGGCGTCGACGCCGACCTTCGCCTCGGCCGCGCGCGCGGTGAACTTGAACGCGTTGCCGAGCAGGTTCTGCCACGCCAGCAGGGCGAGGTCGCGGTCGGCCTGCGCGGGCGGCAGCGGGGCGCACTGGTAGGACACGCGCCGCGCGCCGTCGGTGGCGGCGATGGTCTCCCAGGCCTCGGCCGCGACGGCGGCCATGTCCACCGTCGTGCGGCGCACCGCGTCGCGTCCGGCGCGCGCCAGGCGCGCCAGTGCCGACAGCATCTGGTCCATGCGCCTCGTGCTGCGCTCGATGCGTTCCGCGTGGCGCTCGACGCCCGCGGCGTCGCCCGCGCGCAGGTCCTCGGCCAGCATGCCGGCGGCGCCCGCGATCGCGCCCATCGGCGCGCGCAGGTCGTGCGATACGGCCGCCGTGAAGGCCTGCAGCTCGGCGTCCGCGCGCGCCGCGCGCTCGCGCGCCTCGGCGAGCATCGCGTCGTAGCCCCGGCGCAGCTCCTCGTTCTCGCGCACGTGGTCGCTGACGTCGCGCACCACGGTCAGCACGAAGCCGCGGCCGTCCTCCTCGTAGGCCTCGGACGTGACGAAGCAGTGCCGCGTTTCGCCCGCCGGCGAATGCAGTTCCACCGGCACCGCGTCGGCCGCGCCATGCCGCGCGAGCAGGCTGCGCACCAGCGCGAGCGCGGCCTGCGAGACCACGGCGGCGAGCGCATCCAGCGGCTGCCCGAGCAGCGCGTCGCGGCGCGCGCCGGCGAGCGCGCAGATCGCGTCGTTCGCCTCGACGATGCGCGCGCTGCCGCGCTCGGTGATCAGCATGCCGTCGCGCGCGCGCGTGAAGACGCGGGCCCAGCGGTCCTCGGCGGCGCGCAGCGAGGCCTCGGCGGCGCGCCGGCGCTCGCGCTCGGCGCGGTGCTTCAGCGTGCGCCGGCGCAGCCCAGCGCCGAGCAGTCCCAGCGCCGCCAGCGCGGCGGCGACCACGCCGGCGAGCGTCCAGCGGTCGCGGGCGAGGCGATCGAGCAGGCGATCCCGCTCGCGCGCCTCGCGCTCGCTGCTCAGCCACTGGCGGCGCAGCGCGTCCAGCTCGCCCGAGCGATCCAGCGCGTCCAGCGCCGCCTCGACGCGCGCCTTCAGCGCCTCGTTGCCGGGCGCGACGGCGTAGGCGTAGGCCTGCAGGCGCGGGCTGAAGCCGCTGTCGGCGACGCCGCGCACGCGCGCGTCTCGCAGCAGCGGGTCGGCGTAGGCGCGCGGCAGCAGCGCGAACGCCGCGGCGCCGTCGCGCACCGACTCGAGCGCGGCCTGTGCCGACGGCGCGGCGGAGACGCGGAATCCGGGATCGGCGAGGAACTCCCGCACCGATTCGCGCATCGGCTCGCTGTCGAGCACCACCAGCGCTTGCCTGGCGAGTTCCTGCAGCGACTGCGGCGCGCGCGTGCCGGCGCGGTGGTAGACGCCCATCGCGGGCGTGGCGTGCGAGCGCGCGAACAGCGCCCAGGCTTCGCGCGCGCGCGTGCGCGACATCGCCACCAGCGGCAGTTCGCCCTTGCGGAACGCCGCTTCCACCGCGGGCCAGTCGCCCAGGCGCACCTCGATCGTGGCGCCCATCTCGCGGCCGAGCGCGCGCGCGAGCTCGACCTGGAAGCCCTGCGCGCGCCCTTCGGCGTCGACGGACTCGAAGGGCGCGAAGTCGCGCGCGCCGCCGTAGACCAGCGTCTCGGCGAGCGCGGCGTGTGCGCCGAGCCAGAGCGCCGCCGCGAGCGCCGCGCGTAGCCACCGTTGCATCCGCCGCCCCGCCTCAGCCCTGGATGGAGTATCCGCCGTCCACCGGGATCGCGGTGCCGATGACGAAGTCCGACGCGGCGCTGGCGAGGAACACCGCGATGCCGGCGAAGTCCGCCGGGTCGCCCCAGCGGCCCGCGGGCGTGCGCGCGAGCACCTTGTCGTGCAGGCCGGGCACGTCCTCGCGCGCGCGGCGCGTGAGCGCGGTGTCGATCCAGCCGGGCAGGATGGCGTTCACCTGGATGTGGTCGGGCGCCCACGCGCAGGCGAGCGCGCGCGTCATCTGCACGATGCCGCCCTTCGACGCCGCGTAGGGCGTGGTGAACGAGGCGCCGAAGATCGACATCATCGAGCCGATGTTGATCACCTTGCCGCGGCCGGCCTTCTTGAGTTCGGGGTAGGCCGCCTGCGAGCAAGCGAACGCGCTCGTCAGGTTGGTGGCGATCACCGTGTTCCACTCGGCGAGCGTGTACTCCTGCGGCTGCTTGCGGATGTTGGTGCCGGCGTTGTTGACGAGGATGTCGAGCCGGCCGTGGCGCGCCACCGCGCCGGCGACCATCGTGCGGCACGAGGCCTCGCTGGTCACGTCGACCTCGAGCGAGGAAGCCTGGCCGCCCGCCGCCTCGATGGCCTTCACGGCCGCGGCGCTCTTCGCCGCGTCGCGGCCGGCGAGCACCACGGTCGCGCCGGCCTTGGCCAGCCCCTCGGCCATGCCGAGGCCGATGCCGCCGTTGCCGCCGGTGACGAGGGCGATTCGCCCTGCGAGATCGAATGGATTCATGGACTTGTCTCCTTGTCCGGCATTATTACCCGGACAGGCCTAAAGGGCGATGCAACAACGGCCGTAGACGCAACGAAGGGGGTGGCGCGGAACAACGGCGTTCCGTGCCGACATGCAATGCATGCGATCCAGGCTCGGGAATCGGAGCAGGAGCCGGCATCCGCCACTGCGGTCGCCGGACTGGTGCGCCAGCTGGCGGGCGGCCGCAAGACCACGGCGCTGGTGGTGGACGACTCGCCCTCCAGCCGCATGGTGCTGATGCGCCAGCTCGCGCAGTACGGCTACGCGGTGCTGCAGGCGCAGGACGGCATCGCCGCGCTCGACATGCTGGAGAAGCACCCCGAGGTCTGCCTGATGGTCACCGACTACAGCATGCCGCGCATGGACGGCTTCGAGCTGGTGCGCCACGCGCGCGCGCGCTGGCCGCGCGACCGCCTCGCGATCATCGGCCTCTCGGCCACCGGCGACGCGGCGCTCACCACGCGCTTCCTGCAGAGCGGCGCGAACGACTTCCTGCCCAAGCCCTTCGTCGAGGAGGAGTTCCGCTGCCGCGTGACGCAGAACGTCGAGATGCTCGAGTACATCCGCGCGCTGCGCGAGGCCGCGGTGCGCGACTTCCTCACCGGGTTGCACAACCGGCGCTACTTCTTCGACGCTGGCGCGCGCATGCACGCCAGCGCGCGCCGCGGGCAGATCCAGCTCCTTGCCGCGATGGTGGACATCGACCACTTCAAGCGCATCAACGACACCTGGGGCCACGACGCCGGCGACGAGGTGATCCGCCGCGTCGCCGCGCTGCTGCGCGAGCGCTTCCGCGAGACCGACATCGTCGCGCGCTTCGGCGGCGAGGAGTTCTGCGTGCTGGCGGTGAACTTCGACCACCAGGCCGCGCAGCCCGCCTTCGACGACCTGCTCGGTCGCATCGAGGCCGCGCCGGTCGAGTTCGAGGGGCAGCGCATCCCGGTCACCGCGAGCATCGGCGTCAGCGCCCTGCCGCACGAGTCGCTCGAGTCGCTGGTATCGCATGCCGACGAACTGCTGTACGCGGCAAAGCAGTCGGGGCGGAACCGGGTGGCGCTCGCCGCGTAGCGGCTCTGCGGGGGTGGCGCTCGCCGCATAGCGGCTCCGCGGGGGCGCGCCCGCTACTTGAACAGGTCCTTGATCGCCGTGCCGGCGTCCTGCAGCGCCTTGCCGGCCGACTTCATCAGGCGGTCGAAGCTGATGGCGTTCGAGAGGCGCTGCTTCATCGCCTCGGCGATCGCGTGGCCCAGTTCGCCGGGCGTGACGCCGCCCTTCGCCTTGCCGACGTCGCGCAGCGCGATGTCGGGCAGCGGCACCGACACGGTCTTGCCGCCCATGAACGCGGCGCTCGCCTGCGCCTTCGCGCCGCTTATCACGAGGTGCTCGACGATCAGCTTCTTGCCGGGGGACTCGTCCTTCTTTTGCGGCCCGAGGTAGGTCGCGATGTTCTTCTGGATGGCGTCGAAGTTGGTCATCGCGTCGCCCTTCTCGTAGATCACGTCGGGCGCGACGATGGCGATGCGCTTCACGTGCACCACGTCCTTGGCGAGCGTGGCGACGTCGACCTCGACCGCGATCTCGGCGACCTTCATCGCGTGCGCGGTCTTGAAGCCCGCGGGGTTGCCGACCACGAGACCGCGGATGGCGCCCTTGCCGTCTGTGGCCTTCAGCTCGACCGCGCCGACGGAGACTTTCGCCTGCGTCATCTTCGAGCCGTAGTCCTCGATGGCGGACTTCAGCAGCCCGTCGAGGTTGCCGTGCAGCCACCAGATCCCGCCGCCGATCGCGGCGGCGAGCACGAGGACGATCGCGAGAAGCGCTTTCTTCATGGTGCGCGCGATTCTATACTCCGGGCCCCTTCGCTCCCGGATCGCCCTCGTGCTGCGCATCGCGCTCGTCGTCCTCGCATTCCCGCTCGCCGTCGCCGCGCAGCCGCTGCGCCTGATGGCGCCGAGCGCGCACCAGGGCACGGTCGAGGCCGTGGCGATCGCGCGTGGCGGCGAGGTCGTCGCCACCGGCGGCAGCGATGAGCGCATCCACCTCTGGCACCTGCCGGGCGCGCGGCAGTGGCGCACGCTCGCCGGCCACGCCGGCGCGGTGGGGGCGCTCGCCTTCAGCCCGGACGGCACGCTGCTCGCGAGCGGCGACCGCGAAGGCGGCGTGCGCGTCTGGCGCGTCGCCGACGGCGCGATGCTGTGCTCGCTCGGCAATCCGAACGACCGGCCGGACTCGATCCTCGCCGGTCCGCAGGACACGCGGCGCGTCGGCTGGTCGGGCGCGGGCGAGCTGTGGGCGGTGGGCAACTACGGGATCGCGCGGCGCTGGCGCGTGCAGGGCTGCGCCGAGGCGGCGCGCCTCTCCCTCCATGACGGCGCGGTGCGCGATGCGGTGCCGGCGGGCGACGGGTGGTGGATCGCGAGCGGCGGCGAACTCGTCGTCGCCGATGCCGCGGGCAAGCCGCGCGCGAAGCACGCGCTCGGCGCGGACGCGGTGCGCTTCCTCGATCCGGTCGCGGGTGGCGCGCGGCCCTCGCTGCACTTGGAGAACGGCGCCATCCTTGCGCTCGGCGCCGACGGACAGCCCGGCACGCGCGCCATGGACGCATCGCAGCCGCGCTCGGCGGCGCTGCTGCCTGGCGGTTGGATCTCGGCCGACGACAACCTCGTCCTCACGCTGGTGCGCGAGGGCGCCCCACGCGAGCTGCGCCCCCTCGACGGTGCCGCGACGGGCGGCGGGCGCGAGCGCATCGGCGCGCTCTCCAAGGTGGCCGTGCTCGGCGAACTCGCGGTCGCGGCCGGCAGCGGCGGCGTGGTCGCGCTCGACGCGCGCAGCGGCGCGCTGCGCACGCGCATTGACGCGCCCTCGGGACGCTATTCGAGCCGGCTTGCCGCCAGCCCCGACGGTCGCTGGCTGGTGCAGGCCGGCATCTCCGAGCCGGTGCTGTGGGATCTCTCGAGCGGCCGCGTCGCCGGCACGCTGAAGCTGCCGACGCCGGTGGGCCAGGTCGAAGCGCTCGCGTTCGCCGCTGCTTCGCAGCTCTTCTTCTTCGACAACGACATGGCCAAGCGCCTCACCGTGCTGCGGCGCTTCGACCTCGCGACGGCGCGCTACACGGCTTCGCGCGTGCTCGGCCGCGACACCTCGGACTTCGCCGTCGCCCCGCAGGGCGATCGCGTGTACGTCGCGCAGGGCGAGGGCATCGAGATCCTCAAGGCCGACGACCTATCGCCGCTCGGCCGCCTGCCGCTGAAGGCGCGCGCGCAGCGCCTGTCGATCGACGCGCAGGGGCGCTGGCTGCTCGCGACGCAGCCGAACGGCCTCGAGCTGCTGCCGCTCGCCGGTGGGGCGCCGCGAGCGCTTGCGGCCGCCGAACTCGGTGCGCACATCGCGGCGGCGGAACTCTCCGCCGACGGCGGCACGCTCTGGATCGCCGCCGGCGACCAGCTGAGCGCGCGCCCGGTGGAGGGCGGCGCCGCGCGCTGGAGCGTGCCGGCGCCGGCGCGCTACGGCAGCGTGCTGCGGCGCTCGCCGGATGGCCGGCGCATCGCGCTGGTCGGCTCGACCGTGACGATCTTCGACGCCGCCGACGGGCGCGCGAGCGTGCTGCGCAGCACGTCCTCGCTGGCCGACGGCGCCTGGCTCGACGCCGCCAGCTTCGCCGGCCTTGCCGCCGACGGCTCGCTGCGCCTCTGGCGCGACGCCGCCGATGCGCTGCTCGAAGCGCGCACGATGGAGCGCGCGCCCGGTGGCGATTGCATCCAGCCCGGCATGTGCGCGAATCTGCTGCCGTGGCTCGTGAGCACCGGCGACGGCCGCTTCGATACCGGCGATTTCGCGGGGCTGGACGAACTGGCGTGGTATCGCGCCGCGAAGCCCTTCGAGGCGCTGCCCTTCGGCCTCTTCGCGCGCCGCGGCTTCGAGCCGCGCCTGCTGCCGCGCACGCTCGCCGGCGGTTTGCCGCCGCCGCGCGAGGCGCCGCCGGCGCGCTTCGACCCGCCGCGCGTGCGCATCGGGTCGGTCGGGCCGTCGAAGGCCGACCCGGCCGCGCTGCGCGTCGAGATCGAGGTCGAGGCGAGGAGCGGAGGCCTGTCGAGCGTGGTGCTGCTGCGCGATGGCGTGCGCGTGGCGCGCGTCGAGGGTGCCGCGGCAAAGGGCGGGCACGTCGTCGTCGATCCGGTGCGCTACGCGGGCCTGCTGTCGGAGCCGCTGCGCTTCACGGCGATCGCCTACGACGCCGAGGGCCTTCAGGCGAGCGCGAACCGGGACCATCGTCCCCCGTTCGACGCGCAGCGCGCGACGGACGCGCGTCCGCCGATGCACTTCCTCGTCGCCATCGGCGTCAACGCCCACGACAACGCCGCCTTCGACCTCGCGTTCGCGGCCAACGACGCGCGGCGCATCGGCGACCGGCTCGCCGCCGCGTTCGCCGCCTCCAGCGGCGCGAACCGCGTGGTGCGCGTGAACCTCGTCGCCGACGGCAGCGCGAAGCTCGCCACCAAGGCGCGCATTCGCGAGGCGCTGCAGGTGCTCTCTGGCGCGATGCCGGCGAGCGCCGACCCGGCGCTCGCCGACTTGCGCCGCGCCGGGCCGGACGACACGGTGGTGATCAGCTTCGCCGGCCACGGCTTCAACGGCGACGGCGGCGAGTTCTACCTCGTGCCTTCCGACACCGGCCCCGGCAGCGGGCAGCGCATCACCCCCGAGTTGCAGCAGCGTTCGATCGCCAGCCGCGAACTCGCCGAATGGCTCGACGGGCTCGACGCCGGCCGCGCCGCGCTGGTGCTCGACGCATGCCACTCCGCGGCAGCGGTGAACGTGCGCGATTTCGTCCCCGGCCCTATGGACAGCCGCGGCCTCGGCCAGCTGGCCTACGACAAGGGCATCGCGGTGCTCGTCGCCACGCAAGCCGACGACGTCGCGCTCGAGAGCGACCGCCTGCAGCAGGGGCTGCTGTCGTACGCGCTGGTCGCCGAGGGGCTGGAGAAGGGCGAGGCCGACTTCGCGCCGCGCGACGGACGGCTCGGCTTCATCGAGTGGCTCTCGTTCGCGGTCGACCGCGTGCCGGCGCTGGCGCGGCAGGCGAAGGCGGGCACGCTGCCGCTCGCGCCCGGCTCGCGCGGCCTCGCGCGCATCGCGGCGCCGGCCGCGCCGCCGCCGGCGCAGACGCCGTCGCTGTTCTACTTCGCGCGCGAGCGCATCGACGGCACGCTCGCACGCGTGCCGCCGCGCTGACGCGGGTAGACTGCCGTCCTTTCTCCACGGACCTCGCCATGACCGCACCGACGCCGCGCGCGCACCTCTGCCTCATTCGCCATGGCGAGACTGCCTGGAACGCCGAAGGCCGCGTGCAGGGCCAGCTCGACATCCCCCTGAACGAGATCGGCCACCGGCAGGCGAGGGCGGTGGCGGCGGCGCTCGGCGCCGAGGACTTCGGCGCGATCTACTCGAGCGACCTGTCGCGCGTCACGCAAACCGCGGCCCCGACGGCCGCGAAGCTCTGCCTCACGCCGCTGCTCGACGCGCGCCTGCGCGAGCGCCACTACGGCATGTTCGAGCGCCTCACCTACGTCGAGGTGAAGGAGAAGCACCCCGAGGAGTACGCGCGCTTCCGCGACAAGGACCTCGACTACGACTTCCGCTCCGGAGAATCGCTGCGCACCTTCAATGCGCGCTCGATGGAGGTGGTGGCCGAGATCGCCGCGCGCCACGCCGGCGAGCGCGTGCTGGTCTTCACGCACGGCGGCGTGCTCGAGATGGTGCACCGCTTCGCGCGCGGCATCGGCCTGCAGGCGGCGCGCGACTTCGAGATCCCGAACGCGGCGATCAACCGCGTCGAGGTCGAGGGCGAGCTGTGGAAGATCCTCGCATGGGCCGAGAAGGCCCACCTGGAGGCCGCGAGGGACGACCTGCGCGAAGTCTAGGCCGTCACTTCAATACATCGAACAGGTTGTTGAAGTCGTCCGTCCACGGCTTCAGGCCAGGGATCGGCTCGATCTTCACCTGGTCGGCGAAGCGCTTGTCCTCGATGAACGCCTTGTTCGTCGTCACCAGCACGTACTCGGTGCCCGAGTAGATGTCTTCCGTCGGGTCGTCCGAGATCAGGATCGCGGTCATGCCCTCGGCCTTCGCCACCTCGTGCAGGAGCGGCGCGAGGCGGATGAAGCGGTTGGTGACGTTGAACACGATCACGCCGTCGGGTTTGACGTGCTTGCGGTACATGCGCAGCGCCTCGCGCGTCATCAGGTGCATCGGGATCGCGTCGCTCGAGAAGGCGTCGAGCGACAGGAGGTCGAACTGCTGCGGCGGGTCGCGCTCCAGGTTCAGGCGGCCGTCGCCGATGATCACGTCGGTCTTCGCCGGCGTGCCGTTCAGGAACCAGAACTGCTCGCGCGCGAACTTCTCGACCACCGGGTCGAGTTCGTAGATGCGGAAGTGGTCTTCCTTGCGGCCGTAGCCGAGAAACACGCCCACGCCCAGGCCCACCACGCCCACGCGCCGCGGGCGGTCGCTGTAGAAGTCGAGCGCGCGCGCGATGCCCGAGCCGGGGCCGAAGTAGCTCGCCGGGGTCATGCGCCGCTCGGGGTCGATCAGCTGCGAGCCGTGGTTGATCATGCCGTGCACCAGGCGCCGCGTGGCGCCCGGGGCGTTGGGGTCGTCGTCCTGCTTCACCGACAGCGTGCCGTAGAAATTGCGGTTCAGCACCAGCGCCTGCCGGCCCAGCCAGTACTGGTACTGGTAGGCGTAGTAGGCGGTGACGCCGGTGACCGCGATCGCCAGCACCGGGATGACGAACTCCAGCGGCTTCCTCGGCGCCTTCGGCCCCATCGAGACCACGAAGAGCAGCGCCGCGAGCGCCACCAGCGCATACGGCATCTCGAGGTAGGCGTTGAAGATGTTCGGAGCGACGAGGCCGACGAAGAGCCCGCCCGCCGCGCCGCCGACCGACAGCATCAGGTAGAAGCGCGTGAGATACCTCGGCGAGGGCCGCAGCGCAGCCATCTCGCCGTGGCAGAACATGCACGCCACGAACATGCCGCCGCAGTACAGCGACACCGAGATCCAGACGTTGTGGATGCTGACGCGGTCGTAGAGGCCGTAGGACATGCCGACCAGCAGGGCGAGCAGCGGCACGACGAACAATGGGCGCGAGTACCAGCCGCTCCTGCCCCGGCCGCTCGAGACGTCGAACACGAGGATGAACGACAGCAGGTAGAGCACCAGCGGCACGATCCACAGGAACGGCACCGAGGCGACGTTCTGAGTGATGTGGTTGGTGCACGCGAGCAGCATCAGCGAGCCCAGCGCCGACAGCGCGAACCACAGCAGGTAGTCCTTCGCCTGCGGCGGCGGCGACTCGTTGCCCATCGCCACCTCGGCCTTCGACGGCGCGGCGAGCGGGTGCTTCGCCGAGGCCCAGGCCGACGCGATGCACAGCGCGACGAAGAGCACGTAGACCACGCTCCAGCCCCACGATTGCCCCTTGAGCGTCACCGTGGTCTCGATCACCGGCGGGTAGGCGATCAGCGAAAGGAGGGAGGCGAAGTTCGACAGCGCGAACAGGCGATACACCGTGCCCGCCGGGAAGCTGCGCGCGAACCACGCCTGCACCAGCGGGCCGGTGGTCGAGAGGAGGAAATAGGGCAGGCCGATGGTCGCGGCGAGCAGCATCAGGATCGCGGTGCCGGGCTCCGCGCCGGCGGCGGGCTTCCACTGCTCGCCGGGGATGATCGGCAGCCACGCGAGGCTCGCGAGCAGCAGCACGGTGTGCACGATCGCCTGCTTCTTCGCGTCGAGCTTGCGCGTGACGAAATCCGAATAGGCGTAGCCCGCGAGCAGCACCAGCTGGAAGAACACCATGCAGGTGGTCCACACCGCGGCCGAGCCGCCGAACCACGGCAGGATCTGCTTGGCGATGACCGGCTGGACGAGGAAGAGCAGGAACGCGCTGGTGAAGACGGTGGCGGCGAACAGGATCACGGTGCGAGGAGCCTTTTCGGGACTTGGACGGGCATGGAGAGGACGACCTGGGCCATTCCCTTGCCCAGCGGATCGGTGCGCAGCGAAGCCATCCCCCCGCCGCCCAACGCGCGGTCGAGCACGAGGTTGACCGCGCCGGTGCCGGGCAGCGCGAAACGCTTCGCGTCGCCCTTCACGAGATGCGAGAGGTAGGCCTTCACCGCGGG
This sequence comes from uncultured Enterobacteriaceae bacterium, assembly GCA_964617355.1. Taxonomy (GTDB): domain Bacteria; phylum Pseudomonadota; class Gammaproteobacteria; order Burkholderiales; family SG8-39; genus CAZTDU01. Next base: position 5,486 of record CAZTXP010000159.1, on the reverse strand, counting down.
GGCGGTGGCCTGCGCGTGGATCCACGGCAGGAATTCCGGGCGGCGCGCCACGAGCCCCACGTTCGAGGTATCGCCCTTGTCGCCGGAGCGGCCGTGCGCGAGGCGCACCAACGGCACCTCGACTAGGTCGTCGCCCGCGGGCATCGCCGAGGGTGCGTCGGCACCGGGCACGAGCGGCGCGGGCGAGCCGGCGGGGATGGCGACCGCTTCCGCGGCGCCGTCCACGCTCGCGCGCGCGGCGACTTCGGTCTTCCTGACGAGGAAGGCGAACTGCTTCACCTGCGGCGCCACGTTCGGGCGCCCGGCGTTCAGGCTGCCGGTGGTGCCGGGCGACCACGAGGTGCCCGCGGGCGCGATCTCCTTCGAGAAGATCACGAGCGCCGCCTTCTGCGGGTGCGACACCGCGAGGCGCAGCACCGCTTCCTGCAGGTCGTGCTTCCTCGCGTGCGGGCCGAACACCGCGGCCTCGCCCATCACCGAGAGGTCGACGCCGCTGTAGTCCCCGAGGCCGAGCTTGGCGAAGATCGCGCGCGTGCGCTCGAGGATCGCCTCGCCGGAACGACGCGCCTTCGCGGCGGCGTCGAAGCCGGTGATGGTGAGCGTGCCGGTGCAGCGAAAGCCGTCGACGTAGGTCGCGCTCACCTTGTAGGTGTCGGTCGGCGCCTTGCCGCGCGCACCCGCGACCTTGACGCGATCCGGGCCGTCCTGCGTCATCGTCACCTGCGTGAAGTCGCAGACCACGTCGGGCAGCACGTAGTTCGCCGGGTCGCCGATCTCGTAGAGCATCTGCTCCACGACCGCGGGCACGCAGACCACGCCGCCGGTGTTCGCGGGCTTGGTCACGGTGAATCCGCCGTCGGGCGCGCATTCGATCACCGGGTAGCCGATGTTCGCCCAGTCGGGCACCGCGTCCCAGTCGGTGTAGAGGCCGCCGGTGGCCTGCGCGCCGCACTCGATCAGGTGGCCTGCAAGCGAGCCCATTGCCAGTTTGTCGAGATCTTCTGGCGACCACTTGAACTCGTGCATCAGCACGCCTAGCGTCACCGCGCTGTCGACCACGCGGCCGGTGATCACGACATCCGCGCCGCGATCGAGCGCGCGTGCGATCGGGATCGCGCCGAGGTAGGCGTTCGCGCTCGCGAGCTTCGCCGGCATCGGCGCGCCGGTGTAGAAGTCCTTGGTGCCGGCGTCGCGCAGCTTCGGGATCAGCGCGGCGACGTCGTCGCCGTCCACCACGCCGATCTTCACGTCGATGCCAAGTTCCGCAGCGAGCTTCCTCAGCGCGTCGGCGCAGGCCTGCGGGTTCACGCCGCCCGCGTTCGCCACCAGCTTGATGCCGCGCTCGCGGCAGGCCTTGAGGTTCTGCCTGGCGACGATCTCGACGAAGTCGGTCGCGTAGCCGAGCTCCGGCTTCTTCGCGCGTGCCGCGGCGAGGATCGACATCGTCAGCTCGGCAAGGTAGTCGAAGACGATGTAGTCCAGCCCCGGCACCGCCAGCAGTTGCGGCACGGCCACGGAGCTGTCGCCCCAGAAGCCCGAGGCGCCGGCGATCAGGACCTTCTGCTTCACCGGATCACTTGCCCGGCCACTGCGGCTTGCGCTTCTCGCGGAAGGCGGCCATGCCTTCCTTCGCGTCTTCGGTGAGCGCCTGCAATCCGATCTGGCCCTCGAGGAATGCGATCGCCTCGTCGAACGACATGTTCTCGGCCGCGGCCATCGCGTACTTGCCGCGCGCGAGCGCCGTCGGCGCGGCGGCGAGCAGGCTCTCGACGCTCTTCGTGACCGCGGCATCCAGTTCCGCCGCGGGCACGATGCGGTTCAGTAGGCCGAGCGCCAGCGCTTCCTGCGCCGGGATCAGCTCGCCGGTCATGCACAGCTCGACCAGCCGCCGACGAGGGATCAGGTCCTGCAGCACCGCCAGCACCTGCATCGGGAACACGCCGACCTTCACTTCCGGCAGGCCGAACTTCGCGTGATCGGCGGCGATGGCGATGTCGCACATGCCGAGCAGGCCCATGCCGCCGGCGACGCAGGTGCCGTTGATCTTCGCGACCAGCGGGACCGTGCTCGAGCGCGCGATGCGCAGCAGGTCGGCGAGCGGCGCGCGCGGCGAGGGACGGTACTGGAACGACTTGCCCGACTGCAGGTCGGCGCCGGCGCAGAACGCCTTGTCGCCCGCGCCCGTGATCACCACCACGCGCACGCCCGCCGCGGCCGCGCCCGCGATCTGCTCCGAGAGCCCGCCGACGATGTCGGGGCTCATCGAGTTGCGCTGCTCGGGCCGGTTCAGCGTGAGCGTCAGCACGGGCCCGTCGCGCGCGACGAGCAGGTCCTGCGATGCCATGGGGTTCCCTCGGGTGGACGGCGGCGCCGTGTGGCGTGGGGGGCGATTATCCCCGATTTCCCTCTGTCGCCCGCGCCGGGGCGCGCGCCCTAGAGGAGCGCGTCGAGCGGCACGGAGAAGCGCTTCGCGATCGCCTTCGCCGCCGCCACGGGCAGCGCCCGGCGACCGGCGAGGAAGGCCGCGAGGTTCGGCTGCGCGATGCAGTCCGACAGGTCGCTTTGCCTCAGGCCGTGCTGCTGCATCAGGAAGCGCACCACCTCTCGCGGCGAGGCGTCGGGGATCGGGTGCGCCTTCTCCTCGTACTCGCGCACCGCGCCCGCCAGCTCGTTTGCAAGCAGCCGCGCGATAGGATCGTCCATCTGGTCGAGCGCCTCGAGGATCGCGACCCGGCGCTTGAGCGCGGCGTCCGAGGTGATCGGCCCCAACGGCACGAAGCTCGAGAGATCCGCCATCGCGCGGCGGGCGCGCGTGGCGCCGGCAGGGGATCCCGCCAGCAGCACGAAGGCCGAGCGGCCCGGCCGGGTCGCGGCGTTCGACGCCGCCTTGCGGCGGGCGAGCCTGGGAACCTGCGCTACCTGCGCCACTTGTCGTACTCCTCGTGCGTGAAGACGTGCCGGACGTATGCGCGCTGCGCGCGGAACGCAACCAGCGCGATGACGCGGTACTTGTTGCCGCCGATGTCGAACACCACCAGCCCGTCGACCCAGTCCGCGCTGCCGAAGGTCTTGCGCAGCTCGGCGAAGCTGGAGGCCGTGCAGTGCTCCATCAGCGCGTGCCATGCCCTCAGCGGCGCCGCCGCCTTCGGGTGCCGGACCCAGAAGTCGCGCAGCGCCTTCTTCGAGATCACGTGCACGGCGAGATTATATCAAATTGATATCACTCGTCCAGCCGGGACTCGACGAACGCCGCGAGATCCGCGGGCAGGTCCGCCGACACGGCGCGAAACCGCGCCACGAGCGAGTGGCCCTCGCGCAGCGCGGCGCGCAGCACCGGCGCGCGCTTGTAGCCGAGGCCGACCGTCTCGCCCGCGTCGACGACCTCGTGCGAGGTGCGGCCGTCGTCGCGCCAGGTGAACGCACGCTCGAGGCCGGTGCGGTCGTAGCAGAACTGGAAGCCGGTGATCCCGCCGGCGGCGTCGTACCAGACGATCAGGTCTTCCTCGGGGGAACTGAACCAGCGCCGGCGCGGCTCGCCCGGCACCTGCCGCACGCGACGCAGTTCGCCGAGCGCGCGCATCAGTCGCGGCGCGGCGATTCCGGGGGCAGGAAGACCTCGACCGTGAGGCCGACGAGCACCGCCAGCCAGAGCACCGCGCCGTAGACGATCACGGGCAGCGTCCACGCCGGGCGCCATGCATGCACGGCGAGCGCGATGCCGCAGAGCGCGACGAGCAGGAAGAACGCGGCGCCGGCGGCGCGGGCCTTGAGCCGTTCCTCGCGCTCCCAGCCGGCGACGACGCCGCGCAGCTTGCGGTACATCCCCGCCGACATCATCCGGCGGCCCTTGTGGTCCACGTACGGGTCGGGCTTCATGGCGCCCGATCCTCGCGCGCCGGTTGCCTGCGCGCCGTCGACTAGTTCCGCTTCTTGCGTTTCCTGACGCGCGAGCGTGACAAAGTGCCGCTACTCCGCCTTGTTCAACCAGTACTTGCGCAGCGCGCGTACGGCATCGGGGCGGTGGACATCGCTCTTTTCCTCTAGATCGCGCAGGAACGCGATCACCTCCGGCACCAGCGCCGCCGGCACGGCGTCGAGCCGCGCGCGGTTGTAGTCCGAGAACGCGGTGAGCGTGAAGACGATGGTCTCCAGCAGCCGGCTCTGCTTCGTGAGCAGCGACGAGCCGGCGTGCTCGCGGCCGAAGCGCAGCAGTTCGGGCAGGCGCGCGGCGAGCGTCGCGCCGTCCCAGTGCGCGATGTCCTCCTCGAGCGCCATCAGCGCGTCGTCGGAGGCGGCTGGTGTCACGCCTCCTCGCGCCAGGGCAGTTCGATCGTCGACGCCTTGCCCGGCCCGCGATGCACGCGCAGGAGTGGCGGCCGGCCGAACGGCGAGGACAGGAAGTGCTCGCTGTCCGCACCCGAGATCGAGAACCTGAGGCGGCTGCCCTTCGCGAAGCCCCACGACACCGGCAGCATCGAGAACACGAGTTCTGCCGCTTCGCCCTTGGGCATCGGCTTCGCTCCCGCGCGAGAGTACGCGCGCCACGGCCACGCCGCCTTGTAGTTCGGCGGGTGCGGCGCGGTCTCGCGGTGCACCGCGCGCAGCACGCCCTCGGTGACGTAGCGCGAGCGCCCGTCGGCCTCGATTTCCGACAGGTACACGTGCAGCGACACGTCAGGTTCCGAGGATTCGAGCCACAGCTTCACGATGACGTGCCCGCTCATCTCCGCGGCCTTCGAGAGCGGCGCCGAGTCGTAGTGCAAGAGCGCTTCGTCGCGGCCGTGCCAGTCGTGGTAGTAGTCGCTGGTGTCGATCACGCCCACGCGCTCGAAGCGCGTCTGCGTGCCGGTGCTGAAGGCGTAGTCGGCGCGTTTCTCGTCCGTGCCCGCAGTGGCGGGCTTGTCCGACAGCGCGCCCGCGGCGTCCAGGTGCAGCGTGCGAGTCGTCTTCAGCGGCGGCCACGCCTTCGCGCTGCGCCACTGCTCGTCGTGCATCGAGAAGTAGTGCACCGGCGCTTCCGCCGACAGGCCGGCCTCGCGCCCGAGCAGGTGCTGGTCGAAGAAGCGCAGCACCTCCGACATCAGCGGGAACTCCGGCTTCATCGCCGCGCGCCACGGCGAGACGTTGATACGCGCACCGTGGTCCCACGGGCCGAGCAGCAGGTAGCGCTTCGGGTTCGGCAGGGTCAGGAACCGCGCGATCGTGCCGTGCGCGTAGCCCGCGCCGTCGTACCAGCCCGAGACCGACATCACCGCGACGTCCTCGCGCACGTGCTTCGCGTAGGTGTACGGGCTGAATGCGGCCGGCGTGAACGAGGGGTCGTAGAGCAGCGCGTCGTCGCGGCAGTGGAACTCCGCGAGGTAGTCCCGGATGTGGAAGTTCGCCGCGTGCTCGCGCACCGCCGCGGCGACGAGCGTGCCGTCGGCGTCTTCGTCCACCGGCTGCGGGCCGTCGAGGTTCGGGTCCTTCCAGTTCGCGAAGCGGCG
>CAZTXP010000158.1:0-17779 GCA_964617355.1 uncultured Enterobacteriaceae bacterium | reverse complement strand
GGCGAGCAGGGGCTCCATCTCGCGCGCGTCCGCGATGGTGATGGTCTTGCCGGGCTGGAAGGGCACCAGCTTCGCGATGCCGTCGCAGAAACCGTAGCCGAGGTCGAGCACGCGGCCGGTGTCGCGGATCACCGCGCGCGCGGCCATGGTGCCGAACGTGGCGATCTGCGAGACGCTGTCCTCGCCGTACTTCTTCCTCACGTACTCGATGACGCGGTCGCGGCCGTCCTGGCAGAAGTCGATGTCGAAGTCCGGCATCGACACGCGCTCCGGATTCAGGAAGCGCTCGAAGAGCAGGTCGTAGCGCAGCGGATCGAGGTCGGTGATGCCGAGCGAATACGCCACCAGCGAACCCGCGCCCGAGCCGCGCCCCGGCCCCACCGGCACGCCGTTCGACTTCGCCCAGCCGATGAAGTCCGCGACGATCAGGAAGTAGCCCGGGAAGCCCATTTTCACGATGGTGTCGAGTTCGAACTGCAGCCGCGCCGCGTAGCGTGGCAGTTCCTTCTCGCGTGCGGCGGCGTCCGGGTAGAGCTTCTCCATGCGCTTCTCGAGGCCGGCGCGCGCCTGGTCGCCGAGGAATGCCTCCTCGGTCAGCCCCTCGGGCGTCGGGAAGCGCGGCAACTGGCTCTTGCCGAGCGGGATCTCGACGCTGCAACGGCGCGCGATCTCGACCGCGTTCGCCAGCGCCTGCGGGATGTCGGCGAAGAGTTCCGCCATCTCGGCCTGCGTCTTGAAGTACTGCTCCGGCGTGAAGAGCTTCGGCCGGCGCTGGTCGCCGAGCACGTAGCCCTGCGAGATGCAGACGCGCGCCTCGTGCGCGCGGAAGTCGTCCTTGACGAGGAACTGCACCGGGTGCGTGGCGACCACGGGCAGCTTCAGCTTCGTGGCGAGCGCCACCGTGGGCGCCACCGCCGCGTCGACCTGCGGATTGCCGACGCGCTGCACCTCGAGGTACCAGCGGCCCTTGAAGAGCGCGGCCCATTCCTTCGCCGCACGCTCGGCCGCCGCGGTGTTGCCCGCCGCGAGCAACGCGCCGACCTCGCCGGCCGTGGCGCCCGAGAGCGCGATCAGGCCTTCGGTGCCGGACTCGGCGAACCACGCCTTGGAGAGTTCCGCGCGACCACGATGCTGGTTCTTCAGCCACGCGCACGACAGCCACTCGGAAAGCCTCAGGTACCCGCCGCGGTTCATGCAGAGGATCAGCACGCGCGAGGGTTTGTCGCGGTCGGCCTCGTTGGCGATCCAGGCATCCACGCCGACCAGCGGCTTCACGCCGGCGCCGTTGGCGGCCTTGTAGAACTTCACCATGCCGAACAGGTTGGCGCTGTCGGTCACGGCCAGGGCCGGCATGCCGTCGGCCGCCGCGGCGGCCACCGCGTCGTCCACGCGCACGATGCCGTCGGACACCGAGTACTCGCTGTGGAGCCTCAGGTGGACGAAGCGCGGGTCGGTCATGGCAACGGGAAGTTTACTCCCGCCGGTGGCGCGAACTAGGTGCGCACCACCGCGTCGGGCTCGCCGTCGTGCGCCTCGATGCGGCCGATGCGATGCACCGTCTCGCCCGCGGCGGAGAGCTGCTCGATCGCGCGCGCCGCGTCGGCCTCGGCCACGACCACGGCCATGCCGATGCCGCAGTTGAAGACGCGGTGCATCTCGTCCTCGGCGACGTTGCCCTCGCGCTGCAGCCACTGGAACACCTCGGGCCGCGGCCAGCTCTTGCCGTCGATCACCGCGCGCGCGCCGGGCGGCAGGCAGCGCGGCACGTTGCCGGTGATGCCGCCGCCGGTGATGTGCGCGAGGCCCTTCACCGGCAGCGCCGCCATGAGCGCGAGGAGCGGCTTCACGTAGATGCGCGTGGGCTCCATCAGCGCCTCGGCGCGCGCGGGACCGGCGCGCTCGAGGATCTTGCGGATGAGCGAATACCCGTTCGAGTGCGGGCCGCTCGAGGCGAGGCCGAGCACCGCGTCGCCGGGGCGGATCGAGCGGCCGTCGATGACCTTCGACTTCTCGACCACGCCGACGCAGAAGCCCGCGAGGTCGTACTCGCCGGCCGGGTACATGCCGGGCATCTCGGCGGTCTCGCCGCCGATCAGCGCGCAACCCGCGAGTTCGCAGCCGCGCGCCACGCCCTTGATCACCTGCTCGGCGACGCCGTTGTCCAGCTTGCCGCAGGCGAAATAGTCGAGGAAGAAGAGCGGCTCCGCGCCCTGCACCAGCACGTCGTTCACGCTCATCGCCACGAGGTCGATGCCGACGGTGTCGTGGCGGCCGGTCTGGAAGGCGAGCTTCAGCTTGGTGCCGACGCCGTCGGTGCCCGAGACCAGCACCGGCTCGCGGTACTTCTTCGGCAGCTCGACCAGCGCGCCGAAGCCGCCGATGCCGGCCAGCACCTCGGGGCGCAGGGTGCGCTTCGCCCAGGGCTTGATGCGCTCGACGAGCTCGTCGCCCGCGTCGATGTCGACGCCGGCGTCGCGGTAGGAGAGGGAGTCGGCCATGCTAGAGTCCGGTGGAGTCCGCGATTCTACCCGCCCCGCTCGTTCCCAGCCTGCTCGTCCACCGCCCCGATGACACCGCCCCTCCTCTCCAATCCGCTCCTCTGGGGCTGGGTCGCGATCGGCGCGGTGCTGCTGTGGCTGGTGTGGCTGCTGTCGCCGATCCTCGCGCCCTTCCTCTTCGCCGCGATCCTCGCCTACGTGCTCGACCCGGTGGTCGAGAAGCTGAGCCGCCGGCGCGTGCCGCGCACCCTGGCGGTGGTGCTGGTGCTGCTCTTGGTGCTGCTGCTGCTGGTCGGCCTCGCGCTGGTGGTGCTGCCGCTCTTCTACAAGGAGCTGCGCATGCTCGGCGACCGCATCCCGGCGTTCGTCGGCTGGCTGAACCAGACGGTGTCGCCGTGGCTGAACGCGCAGTTCCAGGTCGCGTTCCAGTTCGACCTCGACACCGTGAAGCAGCTCGCGAGCAACGTGCTCGCCAACAATCAGGACTTCATGTCGCAGCTGCTCGGCTCGCTGCGCATCGGCGGCATGGCGCTGATCGCCTTCATCGCCAACGTCCTGCTGGTGCCGGTGGTGCTGTTCTACCTGCTGCGCGACTGGGGCGACCTGGTGGCGCGCGTCGACCGCATGATCCCGCGCCACCTCCACGAGACCGCGACCGGCATCATCCGCGAGATCGACACCGTGCTCGCCGAGTTCCTGCGCGGGCAGCTGCTGGTCGTGGTCGTCATGGTCGTGTACTACGTCGGCGCGCTGTGGCTCACCGGTCTGGAGTTCGCGCTGCCGGTGGGCATCATCACCGGGGGGCTGGTCTTCATCCCGTACGTCGGCGCGCTCACCGGCTTCGTGCTGGGGACCATCGCCGCGGTACTGCAGTTCGGCACGCCCGCCGGCGTGGCCTGGGTGTGGGGCGCGTTCCTTCTCGGGCAGCTGATCGAGGGCATCGTGGTCACGCCGACGCTGGTCGGCGAGCGCATCGGCCTGCACCCCGTCGCGGTGATCTTCGCGCTGCTCGCCTTCGGGCAGCTGTTCGGCTTCTTCGGCGTGCTGCTCGCGCTGCCGGCGAGCGCCGCGCTGCTCGTCGGCCTGCGCCGCCTGCGCAAGGCCTACTACGCGAGCCCCCTCTACGGCGGGAACGGCGAACCGCCAGCGCCGCACTGAGGATGCGCCAGCTCGTCCTCGACCTCCTGGCGCCGCGCGTCCCGGGCTTCGACAACTTCCTCGCGGGCGCGAACGCGGAGGCGCTCGCCTCGGTGCGTGCGCTGGCCGAGGGCCGGCTGGCGGAATCGGTGGTCTATCTCTGGGGCGAGGCCGGCTGCGGACGCTCGCACTTGTTGAACGCCGCCTCCGCGTCGGTGCTGGACGCCGCGTCGGCGTCGAAGCTCGTCGTCGCCGACGACGTCGAGCGCCTCGACGACGCGGCGCAGGTCGCGCTCTTCAATCGCATCAACGAGGCGCGAGAGGGCGGCCCGAGCGTGCTCGCCGCAGGAAATGCACCGCCCTCGCAGCTTGCGCTGCGCGAGGACTTGCGCAGCCGGCTCGGCTGGGGCCTCGTCTACCAGCTGCAGCCGCTCACCGATGCGGACAAGGCCGACTACCTGCACGCCGAGAGCGCGCGCCGCGGACTCGCGCTGGGCGACGGCGTGATCGGCTACCTGCTCACGCGCGCGCGCCGCGACATGGCCTTCCTCGAGGCGCTCGTCGCGCACCTCGACCGGCATGCGCTGGAGCACCAGCGACGCGTTACCATCCCGCTGGTGCGCGACGCCCTCGGCAGCCTCGACCATGACCCGCCTCGCCCTGTTTGACCTCGACAACACCCTGCTCGCCGGCGACTCCGACTACGAGTGGGGCCAGTTCCTGATCGACGTCGGCGTCGTCGAGCGCGAGGCCTACGAGCGCCAGAACGCCGAGTTCTACGAGCAGTACAAGGCCGGCACGCTCGACATCCACGAGTTCCTCGGCTTCGCGCTGCGGCCGCTCGCCGAGCACGAGCCGCAGGACCTCGCGCGCTGGCACGGCGAGTTCATGGCGACCCGCATCCTGCCGATGATCGGCGAGCCGGCGCGCGCGCTGGTGCGCTGGCACCTCGAGGCGGGCGACCTCTGCGCGGTGGTCACCGCGACGAACAGCTTCGTCACCGCGCCGATCGCGCGCGAGTTCGGCGTGCCGCACCTGGTCGCCACCGACCCGGAGATGGCGAACGGGCGCTACACCGGGCGCGTCGCCGGCACGCCGTGCTTCCGCGAGGGGAAGATCGCGCGCGTGGACGGCTGGCTCGCCGGGCTCGGCCGGCGGATCGAGGACTTCCCCGACAGCCACTTCTACAGCGACTCGCACAACGACCTGCCGCTCCTCGCGCGCGTCACGCGCCCCTTCGCAGTCGACCCGGACGACACCCTCGCAGCCGAGGCGAAGCGCCGCGGTTGGCCCATAATGTCGCTCCGATGATCCAGCGATTCATCCGCCGCGTCCTCGGCTTGCGCGCCCCGGGACCGATCCGGATCCCCAAGGCCCGGCACAGCCTCGCGCGCAATCGCATCAGCCCCGCGGCGCTGAAGGTCTGCGAAGGCCTGCGCGCCGCCGGGTTCCAGGCCTACGTGGTCGGCGGCGCGGTGCGCGACGTGCTGCTCGGCGCCACGCCCAAGGACTTCGACGTCGCCACCGACGCGCGCCCCGAGCAGGTGAAGCCGCTGTTCCGGCGTGCGCTGCTCATCGGCCGGCGCTTCCGCCTCGTGCACGTGATGATCGGCGGCGAGACCGTGGAGGTGTCCACCTTCCGCGCCGCGCAGCCCGCCCCCGAGGCGAACGACGACGCGCGCGTCACCAACGAGCACGGAAGGGTGCTGCGCGACAACGTCTTCGGCAACCAGGAAGAAGATGCGCGCCGGCGAGACTTCACCGTCAACGCGCTCTACTACGACCCGCACACCGAGGAAGTGATCGACTTCCACGGCGGCCTCGCGGACCTGAAGAAGCGCGTGCTGCGCGTGATCGACGATCCCGAGACGCGCTACCGCGAGGATCCAGTGCGCATGCTGCGCGCGGTGCGCCTGTCGGCGAAGCTCGGCCTCACCATCGACCCGACCACGCGCGCGCCGATCCGGCGCATGGCCTCGCTGATCGAGCACGTGCCGCCCGCGCGCCTGTTCGACGAGATGCTGAAGCTCCTGCTCTCGGGCCACGCCAGCGCCTGCCTGCGGCAGTTGCGGCACGACGGCCTGCACAAGGGCATGCTGCCGCTCCTGGACGTGATCCTCGACCAGCCGCTGGGCGAGCGCTTCGTCACGCTCGCGCTCGCGCAGACCGACGAGCGCGTGCTCGCCGACCGCCCGGTGTCGCCGGCATTCCTGTTCGCCGCGCTGCTCTGGCACGAGGTGCTGTCGGCGTGGAAGGCGCGCGTCGCCCGCGGCGAGGCCTCGGCGCTCGCGCTCGAGTCGGCGATGGACGAGGTGCTGGACGCGCAGTGCGAGAAGCTCGCCATCACCCGCAAGCTCACCGCGACGATGCGCGAGGTCTGGCAGATGCAGCCGCGCTTCGAGCAGCGCTCGGGCCAGCGCCCGTGGCGCCTGCTGGAGTCGCCGCGCTTCCGGATGTCGTACGACTTCCTCGCCATCCGCGCCGCGAGCGGCGAGGTGCCGGCGGAACTCGAGGCCTGGTGGCGCGCGTTCCAGTCCGCGGACGAGGAAACGCGCCGCGCCATGCTGCTACCCGACAGCGGGCCGAAGAAGCGCCGCCGTCGCCGCAAGCGCAGGGGCGGCGGCGACGCGAGTCCCGACGCGGCGTGAGCCTTGCGTTCGTCGGCATCGGCGCCAATCTCGGCGATCCGCGAGCGCAGGTGGCCGCGGCGTTCGCCGAGCTCGATGCCTTGCCCTCGACGCGCGTGATCGCGCGTTCGTCCCTGTACCGCTCGGCGCCCGTCGGCGTCGGTCCGCAGCCTGATTTCGTGAACGCCGCCGCGTCGCTCGACACCGGGCTCGACCCCCACGCGCTGCTCGACGCGCTGCTGGAGATCGAGACTCGCCACGGACGCGAACGCCCGCACCCGGGCGCCGCGCGCACGCTCGACCTCGACCTCCTGCTGCACGGCACGCAGGAAGTGGCCACCCCGGTGCTCACGCTTCCGCATCCGCGGCTGCACGAACGGCGCTTCGTGCTCGAGCCACTGGCCGAGATCGCACCCGGCCTCGAGATCCCCGGCCGCGGGCCGGTCGGGGCGCTGCTTGCACGCTGCCGCGACCAGGAAGTGGAACGGATCGCCTGAATGCAGGCCTCGCCCGTCCTCACCTGCGTGCTGCTGCTGCTCGCGTCGAACGTGTTCATGACGTTCGCGTGGTACGCGCACCTGAAGAACCTCGCCGCCTCGCCGTGGTGGATCGCGGCGCTAGCCAGCTGGGGCATCGCCCTCTTCGAGTACCTGCTGCAGGTGCCGGCGAACCGCGCCGGCTACGCGGCGCTGAACCTCGCGCAGCTGAAGATCCTGCAGGAGGCGATCACGCTGACGGTGTTCGTGCCCTTCGCGGTGTTCTACATGAAGCAGCCGCTGAAACTCGACTACCTGTGGGCCGCGCTCTGCATCATGGGCGCGGTGTACTTCATCTTCCGCAGCTAGCGATGGAGCGGCTGCGCTACGTCGTCGTCGAGGGGCCGATCGGCGCGGGCAAGACCACGCTCGCCCGGCGGCTGGGCGCGCGAATGGGCGCGGAACTGCTGCTCGAGCAGCCGGCGGAGAACCCGTTCCTCGGCAAGTTCTACCAGGACATGGCGCGCTACGCGCTGCCGACGCAGCTCTTCTTCCTCTTCCAGCGCTCGCGGCAGCTCGAGCCGCTCGCGCAGGCCGACCTCTTCTCGCGCCCCACGGTGGCGGATTTCCTGCTCGACAAGGACCCGCTCTTCGCGCGCCTCACGCTCGGCGGCGACGAACTCGCGCTCTACGATCGCATATACGAATCTCTCGCGCCGCGCGCGCCGGTGCCCGACCTCGTGGTCTACCTGCAGGCCCGCCCCGAGGTGCTGGTCGAGCGCGTGAAGCGGCGGGGCGCCGGCTTCGAGCGCGGCATCACCGACGAGTACCTCGCGCTGCTGGCGGAGGGCTACGCGCACTTCTTCCACCACTACTCGGCGGCGCCGGTGCTGATCGTGAACTCGGAGAAGCTGAACTTCGTGGAGCGCGACGCCGACCTCGACCTGCTGGTCGGCAAGATGCGCGGGATGAAGTCCCGGCGCGAGTTCTTTAACCTGGCCTAGCGGCTTGGCAACCTCGCCTGGCGGCCCGGCGGATCAGGTCGGGTACGGATCGAAGGTGATCGACTCGACCGGGCAGCCGATCGCGGCGGCGAGCTTGTCCATGGCCTCGTCGGTCAGCGCCACCGGCTGGAAGTCGGCGTCGCCGCCCTTCGAAGAAATGAAGGCCTTGGCCTGGTCCTCGGTATTCCACGTGACGATGGGGTCGGGGGACACGCCCTCGATCTGCCTGCAGATCGGGAAGCCGTCGGACTTGTAGACAATTGCGAACATGCAACCCCCTCGTTACGTGCACCTGCTCGAGAACCGCGCCTGCCACGCTGCTGCGGAAACTTTACCGCAGCCCATCGCCTAATTCTAGTATCCCGCGACCGCCCCGTCGCCCCGCGGATCGAACGCCCCCATCAGCACGCCGTCCGGCGTGCGCACCAGCGCGCCGGCGTGGCCCATGGTTTCGTCAAATTCCGCAAGAACTTCAACGTCGTGGCCGCGCCGGCGCAGTTCGTCGATGACCGCGGCGGGGAAGCGCGATTCGAGCTTCAGCGTCTCGGACATGGAGCCCCACGTGCGGCCCAGCAGCCAGCGCGGCGCGCTCACCGCCTGCTGCAGCGGCTGGCCGAACACGGCGTGGCGCGTGAACACCGCCGCCTGCGTCTGCGGCTGGCCGTCGCCACCCATGGTGCCGTAGACCATCGTGCGGCCATCCGCCAACCTCGCGAGCGCCGGGTTGAGCGTGTGGAACGGCTTCTTGCCCGGCGCGAGCGCGTTCACCTTCGCCGGATCGAGCGCGAAGCTGCAGCCGCGGTTCTGCCAGTTGACGTGCGTCATCGGCAGCACCATGCCGGAGCCGAACTCGTGGTAGATGCTCTGGATGAAGCTCGCGGCGCGACCTGCGCCGTCGATCACGCCCATCCAGATCGTACCGCCGGGCTTGGACTTCCCGCCCCACGGACGCGCCACCTTCAGGTCGATCCCCGCCGCGAGGCGCGACAGGTTCGCATCGTCCAGCAGCGACTGCGGCTCGACCTTCATCCATGACGGATCGGTGACATGCGGGTCGCGGATGCCGAGGAACGCCGCCTTGGTCGCCTCGACCACCGCGTGCACGTGGTCGGCGCTGTCCGGCTCGAGCTTCGCCAGGCCGAGCCGCTCGCAGATGCCGAGGATGGCAAGCGAGATCACGCCCTGCGTCGGCGGCGTCATGTTGTAGAGCTGGCCCGCGGAGTGCTTCAGCGTGAGCGGCACCACCTGCTTCGCGCGGTAGGCCTCGAGGTCGGCGAGCGCGAGCGGGCTGCCGACCGACGCGAGGTCCTTCGCGAACGCGCGCGCGAGGTCGCCGCGGTAGTAATCGTCGAGCCCCGCGCCCGCGAGGCGCTCCAGCGTCGCCGCCAGCACCGGCTGCGAGAAGAGCGTCCCTCGCTTGGGCACCGCGCCGCCGGGCATGAAGCGCGACGCGAATCCGGGCACGCTCTCGAGGTCGGCGCGCTTGCCCGAGGTGTTCAGTTCCTGGCTCACCGTCACCGGCACGCCTGCGCGCGCGTAGTGGATCGAATCCTCCAGCAGCCGCGCCACCGTCATGCGACCGCCCCACTTGTCGCGCGAGACCTGCAGCGCGAGGTCCCAGCCGCCGACGGTACCCGCAACGGTGTTCGCCGCGAGCGGGCCGCGCGGCGCGATCGCCGACACGCCCTTCGACTTGTAGAACTCGATCGTCGCCGCCGCCGCCGCGGGACCACAGGCATCGATCGCGAACGGCGCCTCGCCGGGCGCCGCGACCACCCAGAAGGCATCGCCGCCGATGCCGGTCATGTGCGGATAGACGACCGCGATGGTCGACGCGGCGGCGACCATCGCCTCGATCGCGTTGCCGCCTTCGCGCAGCACGGCGAGCGCCGATTGCGCGGCGAGGGAATGCGAGGCGACGGCGATGCCGCGACGCGCGGTGGAGGTGTTCAGCATGGGGAAGGCCCGGGGGAATGCAGGGACAGGCGAGCATAATATCCCGCATGAGCCAGCTCGCCCCGGACGAACGCCTCTTCCAGACCGAAATCTTCGATGGCGGGCGCGTCGCCCGCGCGCGCGCCGACCTGGGCACCTGGCACGAGGCCGCGCGTGAACTGCCGGTGTATGCGAAGTGCGACGTGCTGGTGGTCGGCGGCGGCCCCTCGGGGACCGCTGCGGCGATCTCCGCGGCGCGGGGCGGCGCCGACACGATCCTGCTCGAGCGCTACAACCACCTCGGCGGCCTCTCCACCGGCGGCCTGGTGATCTGGATCGACCGCATGACCGACTGGCAGGGCCGGCCGGTGATCCGCGGCCTCGCCGACGACCTCTTCGCGCGCCTGCCGGCGGATGCGGTCGCAGGCCCGCCGCGCGAGGACTGGGGCGCGACCGACGCGGCGCGCGTGGCCTACTGGACGCCGCGCACCGCGGGCTACCACGGCATCGTCACGTGGTCGCCGACCGTCGACCCTGAGCGCCTGAAACTCGTGTCGCAGCAACTCGCGCTCGAATCCGGCGTGCGGCTCGTGTTCCATGGCTGGGCCGCGCGGCCGATGCTGGACGAACGCGGCACCGCCTGCGGCGCGCTCTTCGAGAGCAAGGCCGGGCGGCAGGCGATCCGCGCGAAAGTGGTGGTCGACGCCACCGGCGACGGCGACCTCTTCGCGCAGGCCGGCGCGCGCTGCGAGACCGACATCGACGAATCCGACATCCACCACTGCGTGAACACCGCGTTCATGCTGGGCGGCGTGGACATGAAGCGCTGGATCGCGTTCCGCACCGGCGAGCCCGAGGCCTTCAGCGCGTTCATGCAGAAGGGGCGCGACGCGCTGAAGCTCTTCGAGCGCCCGTTCGTCTCGTGGCGCGACGACATCGCGCTCTTCATGGGGCCGCGGCAATCCGGCTGGTCGGCGCTCGACCCGGCCGACCAGACCGAGGTCGAGATCCGCTCGCGCCGGCTGATGGCCGAGCACCTCGCGTTCTACCGCGCGCACGCGCCGGGCTTCGAGGGCGCGTGGATGCTGACCAGCGCGCCGCAACTCGGCGTGCGCCACACGCGGCGCCTCGTCGGCGTGAAGCGCGTGACGCGCGCGCAGTGGCCCACGGCGATGGTGCACGCCGACGAGATCGGCGTCTCGCCGAGCCTCGCGCCGAAGTTCCCGAACATCTCGATTCCCTACGGCGCGCTGGTGCCCGAATCGCTCGACGGCCTGCTCGCCTGCGGCCGGCACCTCTCGACCGACCCGAACTCGCACTCTTTCCTGCGCGAGGTGCCGCAGTGCTGGATCACCGGGCAGGCCGCGGGCGCCGCGGCCGCGATCGCTGCGAATCGCGGGCTCCCGCCGCGCGCCATCGACATCGCGGAACTGCAGCGAGCGCTGGTCGCGCAGGGCGTCTACCTGCGCCCGACCTCAGAGCACGCGGCCGTCGCGCACCAGTGAAGTGAACGCGGCGGTCGTCGCGAGCAGCACCGCGATGCCCGCGAGCACCGCGGAAATCTCCACGGGACGCTTCTTCTCCATCGCAAGCTGCGCCGACAGCTTGCGGTACACCGACGACAGGTCGCCCGCGCTCGAGGCGGCGAAGTAGTCGGCCTGCGTGAGCTCGGCAATCTTCTTCAGCACGCCCTCCTCCAGCCGCACGCGCATCGACATGCCCTTCATGGACAGCGTCGCGCCCTCGGGCGTGCCGATGCCCACCGTGTAGACGCGCACGCCGTGGTCGGCGGCGAGCTGCGCCATCTTCAGCGGGTCGGGGCCGGTGTTGGTGACGCCATCGGTCAGGAGCACGATCGCCACCGAACCGTTCGAGCCCGGCGCCCGCTTCTTCGGCGGTTCCTCGTTCGGGAAGCGCCAGCGCGACGAGGTGCCGTTGATGTGCTTCTCGGCGTCGATGCCGGCCTCGGGCAGCAGCGTGGCGAGCGAGATCACGATGCCGCTGCCGACCGCGGTGCCGCGTTGCAGCTGGAAGCGCTCGATGGCGTCGAAGAGGTCCTGCCGCTTCGCCGTCGGCGACTGCGCCACCGAGGCCGAAGCAGCGATCGACACCAAGCCCACCTTTGCGTCCGGAGGCTGCGCCTCGATGAAGGCCTTCGCCGCCTCGCGCGCGGCGGTGATGCGGTCGGGCTTGATGTCCGAGGCGCGCATGCTGCCCGAGACGTCCATCGCGAGGATGATGGTGCGCGCGCGCGCCGGCAGCACGAGGCTGGCCTGCGGGCGCGCCACCGCGACCAGCAGCAGCGCGAGCGCGAGGAGCATCAGCACCGGCGGCGCGCGGCGGCCCAGCGCATCGAGGAATCCGGGCGCCTGCGGCGCGCCCGCATATTCGAGGCTTGCGAGCCTTGCATCCGCCACGCGACGCCGGCGCGCAAGCGCCCACGGATAGAGCGCGACCAGCGGCACCACGGCGAGCAGCCACAGCATGCGCGGCCACTGGAACGTGACGTCGGCGCCGAAGACGAGCAGGTCGGCCGGGTTCATCGCGCCTGCAGGATCCCGCCCGCCGCCAGCTGGCTGCGGCGCTTGCGCAGCTTCATGAAGCGCGCGAGCGCGGCGTCCATCGGCTCGGCCGTGGAGAGCTCGAGGCAGTCCACGCCGGCGGAGGCCATCGCCTCGCGCAACGCCGCTTCTCGCGCCTGCGCAGCCTCGGCGAAGCGCGCGCGGAACGCCGAATCATGCGCATCGACATACAACTGCTCGCCGGTCTCGGCGTCCTCCATGACCACGAGGCCGAGGTCGGGGAGCGCGTTCTCGAGCGGATCGAAGAGGCGCACCGCGACGACTTCGTGCCGCCGCGCGAGCAGGCCGAGCGCGCGCTCCCATCCCGGCTCGCCGACGAAGTCCGAGACCACGAACACCGCCGAGCGGCGCTTCAGCGTGCGGTGCGCGGTGCCGAGCAGTTCGGCGAGGTCGGTCTCGCGGCCCGCACCGCGCTTCGGCGCCGCGCGGGCACGCAAGGACTCGACGAGGCGCAGCACGTGGCGGCGACCGCTGCCCGCCGGGATCACCGCGTCCACGCCGTCGCGATAGAGCATCGCGCCGATGCGATTGCCGTGGCGCGTCAGCAGGCGCCCCAGCACCGCGGCGAACGCGGTGGCGAGCTCGCGCTTCTTCACGCCGCCAGAGCCGAAATCCACCGAGCCCGAGAGGTCCATCAGGAACCAGGCCGCGACCTCGCGATCCTCCTGGAACTCGCGCACGTGCGGCGCCTGCATGCGCGCGGTGACGTTCCAGTCGATGTGGCGCACGTCGTCGTGCGGCTGGTACTCGCGCAGGTCCGCGAGGTCGAGCCCCATGCCCCGGAACAGCGTGCGGTAGTCGCCCTGCAGCAGGCCGTCGAGGCGGCGGATCACCGTCCACTCGAGGCGGCGCAGCAGGCGATCGGCCTCGCCCGGAGCACGGGGCGAAGCCTCGATTTGCGAGGGGTGCTCGAGGGGGCGGCGGAACGCCCCCTCGAACCTACGCCGAAGCAACCCGAACATGAGTAGCGAGCGGCTTCTCAGGGGCAGCAACAGCAGCGAGCACGCGCGCGACGATCGCATCGGGTGTCTGCGCGTCCGACAAGGCCTCGTACGACAGCACGAGGCGGTGGCGCAGCACGTCGGGCACGAGGTCGATCACATCCTCGGGCAGCGCGTACTCGCGGCCGCGCAGCAGCGCGAGCGCACGCGCGCCCTCGATCAGGTTGATCGTAGCGCGCGGGCTGGCGCCGAACGACAGGTAGCGCTTCAGTTCCGCCAGCCCGTAGTCCTCGGGCTTGCGCGTGGCCGCCACGAGACGCACGGCGTACTGGATGAGGCCCGGGTCGACGTAGACCTTGCGGCACTGCTCGCGCAGGCGCAGCAGGTCCTCGGGCGTGGCGACCGCGGCGACCGCGACCGCGGCGCCGGTGACGCGCTCGACGATCACGTACTCCTCCGCCTCGGTCGGGTAGCCGACCAGCACCTTCATCATGAAGCGATCCACCTGCGCCTCGGGCAGCGGGTAGGTGCCCTCGGTTTCTATGGGGTTCTGCGTCGCCATCACGAGGAAAGGCGAAGGCACCTTGTGCGAGGTGCCAGCGATCGTCACCTGCCGCTCCTGCATCACCTCGAGCAGCGCGCTCTGCACCTTCGCCGGCGCGCGGTTGATCTCGTCCGCGAGCACGAGGTTGGCGAACACGGGGCCGAGCACCGTGGAGAACTCGCCCGACTTCTGGTTGAACACGCGCGTGCCGACGAGGTCGGCCGGCAGCAGGTCGGGCGTGAACTGGATGCGCTTGAACGCGCCGCGCATGGTGCGCGCGAGCGTGTTCACGGTCAGCGTCTTGGCGAGGCCGGGCACGCCCTCGACCAGCAGGTGGCCCTCGGCGAGGATCGCCACCAGCACGCGCTCGAGGAAGTGGTCCTGGCCGACCACCACGCGCTTCACCTCGAAGAGCAGGCTCTCCATCAACTTTGCGTCGCTCATGCCGTGCCTTTCTCGTTCAGAAGGGGGGAACGCCCAGCGCCGCGCCCGCCGATTCCATGGTGGTCGCGAAGCCGATGCCGATGAAGGTGCGCGCCTGCGTGGGATTCAGGATCGCGGTGACGATGCCGACCACCTCGCCGTCCATGGTCACCAGCGGCCCGCCGGAGTTGCCCGGGTTCGCGGCGGCGTCGAACTGGATCAGCCCCGACAGCGGCGTGCGCTTCTCGCCAGGCCCGGTGAAGGTGCGATTCAGCCCCGACACCACGCCCGCGGAGACCGAGGGCCCGATGCCGAAGGGGAAGCCCACCGCCACGACTTCGTCGCCGGGCTTCAGGTTCGCGCTGCTGCCCATAGTCGCGGGAGGCAGGTCGTCGGGCAACTTCTTCGCGCGGATGATGGCGAGGTCCTTGTCGGGGTGCGCGCCGACGAACTCGGCCTCGGACTCCATGCCGTCGAAGAACACCACCGAGAGCTTCTTCGCGCCGTAGACCACGTGCAGGTTGGTGAGGATGGTGCCGTCGTCGACGATGACCACGCCGGTGCCCTCGCCCGAGGGTTCTTCCTCAGCCGGCTTCGCGCCCTTGGCGGCGCCGGCGGGTGGCTTCGGCGGCGCGCGGCGCTTCGCCTTCCTTTTCTCTTCGGGCGTGGCGTTCGGGTCATTCACGCCCCACGCTCGCACGCGCACCACCGACTGGCGCACCGACTCGGCAGCCTTCGCCGCGCGCGAGGGCAGCGACTTGTTCTCGAGGGTATCCATCACCGCGGCGTCGATGTCGGCCTGCGTCAGGATCGGCGCTGCGGGACGCCGCGCCTGCCACGCAAACGCGAGGGCGAGCGACAGCGCCACGCTGCCGAAGAACAGCAGCCAGCGCTCATGCCGCGCGACGAAGGCGCGAACCCGGCTGCCCCGCTTCGGTGCATCGGCGGGTGCCGTGACGACGGCGGGTGCCGTGGGCTGGGAACCGCTGTAGATCGCTGCGCGCTTCACGAAATCGCCCCGGAGGAGTCTCCACGTTCCTTGTCGCAAGGTAACATGCGCCGAGGTTCCTGATTCCGCGGCGGGTGCGAATTGCGCTTCCTCTGGCCCGACATGCTGTGGCTGTTGCTCGCCGTGCCGGCGATGGTCGCAACGTACGCATGGGTACTCGCGCGCCGCCGCCGGCGCGCGCTGCGCTACGCGAGCCTGCGCCTGGTTCGCGCGGCGATCACGCCCGGCGCACGCCTGCGCCGTCACGTGCCGCCAGCGCTGTTCCTCGCCGGTGCCACGGTCGCGCTGTTCGCAATGGCGCGACCGATGGCGAGCATCGTGCTGCCGGCCGAGTTCATGACGCTGGTGCTGGCGATGGACGTCTCGCGCAGCATGCTCGCGAAGGACGTGGCGCCCGACCGCATCACCGCCGCGCAGACCGCGGCGCGTGCCTTCATCGAGACGGTGCCGAAGAACATCCGCGTCGGCATCACCTCGTTCGCCGGCACCGCCGAGGTAGTACAGACACCCACCGAAAGCAAGGAAGAGATGCTCGCCGCGGTCAACCGCTTCGAACTGCAGCGCCACACTGCCACCGGCAGCGGGCTGCTGGTGTCGCTCAACATGCTGCGGCCCGACGCCGGCATCGACCTCGAGAAGACCATCTTCGGCAAGGAGTTCGGCGGCTCGGGCGGCGGCGATCCCGAGACGCGCGCGCGGCGCCTGCTGAAGAGCGAGACCAAGTCGCTGCCGCCGGTCGCGGTCGGCTCGTACACCGGCGGCGCCATCGTGCTGATGTCCGACGGCCGCCGCACCACCGGGCCCGACCCGATCGCCGCCGCGAAGCTCGCCGCGAACCTCGGCGTGCGCGTCTACACCATCGGCTTCGGCACCAAGGAAGGCGCCGAGATCCCGGGTGCGGAAGGCTATTCGTTCTTCGCGCGCCTCGACGAGGAGACCCTGCGCGCCGTCGCCGCGATCACCGGCGCGGAGTACTTCCACGCCGGCACCGCCGAGGACCTGAAGAAGGTCTACCAGAACCTCAGCCTGCAGTTCGCCATGGAAAGGCGCGACACCGAGGTGAGCGCGATCGCCGCGGGGGTGGCTGCGCTGCTGCTGATGCTCGCCTGCGGGTTGTCGCTCCTCTGGTTCCGTCGCCCGGCGGCGAGCGCCTAGAGCTCGGAGAGCGGCAGCGACTTCGCGCGCGCCTGGCGGCGCGGCATGCGGCGGATCACCTCGGAGAGTTCCTTCTGCAGCGCCTCAAGGCGCGAGGGCGGCAGCGTCATCAGGGCCTGCTGCAGCAGGCCGATCACGGGCCGCGGCGCGGTTCTCAGGACACGCCGTCCCGCGGCGGTCGGCCGCAGCTGCACCACGCGCTGGTCCTCGCCATCTCGCACCTTGGCGAGGAGCTCGAGCTCGCAGAGCCGGTTGACGAGGTTGCTCGCGGTGGACTGGTGGATCGCGAGCCGCATCGCGAGCCCGGTGACCGTGATCCCCGGGCGCTCGGCCACCACCGACAGCGCCCAGAGCTGCGCGCCGCCGACGCCGCTCTTCGATTCCACCGAGCGATAGTGCCGCTTGATCGAATGCACGATCACGCGGAACTGCTGCAGCACCTCCTGCATCCTGCCGTCCTTTGCCATGCATCCCCCCGGCGGGCCTTGTGCCGGCCGCTCGCGCCATCTAACCAAGTCTGCACGATGGGCGCAAGCGCTGCGTGCAAACGCGTTGCGCGATGCGCATGCTGCAGTGCATCCAATGCCGGGTTGCGAAAATACATTTGTACCCATACACTCCCGCGCATTCCGGTCCACCGATCGACGATCGAGGCCGGACGAAGGTCCCTGGAGGGGGAAAGCCGGAGCGGCCCGCCGCATCTCCTGAGGCGGCCGCGGCCGCTCCGGTGCTGTATCCCCCGACCCTCTGCCCGCACTCCGCGGGCGTGGCGCGATGGAGGGCCGCATTGGATCTCTTCTTCATCCCCGCCTGGCCGCTCGCGGCCGGCGGACTGCCGTGGTTCGCGGTGCTGCTGCTCGCGGCGCTGCTGGCCGGCGAATGGCTGCGCCTCCGCCTCGGCCTGCCGCGCCTGCTGGGCTGGACCGCCTGCGGCTTCGCCGCCGGTGCCGCAGGACTCGACGCGTCGACGATCCCCGGCGTGCGCTCGCTGCTCGACGTCGCCGTCGGCATGGTGCTGTTCGAACTCGGCCAGCGCGTGGACTACGGATGGCTGAGGCGCAATCCGTGGCTGTTCGCCGCCAGCTTCGCCGAATCGACGCTCGGCTTCGCGGCCGCGCTCGGCATCCTGCTCCTGCTGGGGACGCCGCCGCTCCTCGCCGCCACCGCGGCCGCGATCGGCATCGCCACTTCGCCGGCGGTGGCGCTCACCATCGCGCGCGACCTGCGCGCGCAGGGCCAGGTCACCGAGCGCATGCTGATGCTCACCGCGCTGAACTGCATCTACACCTTCGTCGCCACCAGCATGCTGCTGGCGTGGCAGCACTCCGAGTACCGCGGCGACTGGCGCGTGACGCTGGCGCACCCGCTGTACCTGATCGCGGTGTCGCTGCTGGTCGCCGCCGCCTTCGCGCAGGCCACGCTCGCCCTGCTCGGGCGCCTCGCGCGGC
>CAZTXP010000157.1:0-24443 GCA_964617355.1 uncultured Enterobacteriaceae bacterium | reverse complement strand
CCTTCTTGATCTGCCCCGCGTGGCCCTTCTTCACCGGGCTGTAGCTGCGCATCGCCACGGTCTCGGGGTAGTGGAATTCGCACGACTGCATCGTGACGTCCTTGGGGATGTCGACGAGCACCGGGCCGGGACGGCCCGAGGTGGCGAGGAAGAACGCCTTCTTCATCGTCGTGGCGAGGTCCTTCACGTCCTTGACGAGGAAGTTGTGCTTCACGCACGGGCGCGTGATGCCGACGGTGTCGACTTCCTGGAAGGCGTCGAGGCCGATCGCGGCGGTGGGGACCTGCCCGGTGATGATCACCATCGGGATCGAGTCCATGTACGCGGTCGCGATGCCGGTGACCGCGTTGGTGACGCCCGGGCCGGAGGTGACGAGGCAGACGCCGACCTTGTTCGAGGAGCGCGAGTAGGCGTCCGCGGCGTGCGCCGCGCCCTGCTCGTGGCGCACCAGCACGTGGCGCACCTTGTCCTGCTTGAAGAGTTCGTCGTAGATGTACAGCACCGACCCGCCGGGGTAGCCGAATACGCACTCCACGCCCTCTTCCTGAAGGCAGCGGATGACGATTTCTGCGCCCGACAAGGTGGCGCCTTTCACGCGGTCCATGGCAGCTCCGGTTCGAGGCCGCGCACCCCCCCTCCGGGGCTGCGCGGAAATGCAGCGAAAACGTTGAAGATTAAAGACTTGCTGCGATGCGGTCAAGCAAACGGCCCTGCGTTCCGCGAGGCCTTTTGCTACCATCGGACAAACACCAAACCGACCCCATTCCAGAGGGACGAAACCTGGCATCACGCAGCGAGCTGTCGACCTTCCTCGCGGACGTCGAACGACGCGCCTTCAAGCAGGCGGTGTTCGCGGTGCGCGACGAGCAGGCGGCGCTCGACATCGTGCAGGACGCGATGCTGCGACTCGCCGAGAGCTACGGCGACCGCGCGGCAGGCGAACTGCCGCCCCTCTTCCAGAGGATCCTGCAGAACGCGATCCGCGACTGGTACCGGCGCCAGAAGGTGCGGTCGCTGTGGGTGACCCTGTTCTCGTCGCTCGGCCCGGCCGACGCCGACGAGGACCACGACCCGCTGGAGGGGATCGAGCCCTCGGGCCGCGAGGACGCCCCGGACGACACCCCGGCCGGGCTGCTCGAGCGCTCGCAGGTCGTTGAAATCATTGAGGAAGAGGTATCGAAACTACCGTCGCGTCAACGCGAGGCCTTCCTGATGCGTTACTGGGAGGAACTCGACGTGGCCGAGACGGCCAAAGCCATGGGCTGCTCGGAGGGGAGCGTGAAGACGCACTGCTCCCGTGCGGCCCGGACGCTTTCCGAGGCGCTGAAGAAACGCGGCATCAGCCTCTGACAGCGACCGCCATCGACCCGTCGGGGAGAACGCACATGAAGAACGAACTTCGATTCGGCAACCGCATCCGGCAGGCGCTCAACCGCAGCGCGGCCGAACTGCCGCCCGCGACGCTCGAGCGCCTGCGCGCCGCGCGCGAGCAGGCGCTCGCCGCCCGCAAGGCCGAGCAGCCGGCGCTCGCGCTCGCCGCCGTAGGCAATGTGCGCGGCTGGGGCGGCTTCTCGCTGCGCTGGCTGGTGCCCGCGGCGGTGCTGGTCGCCGGCCTCTCGGCGATCTACGTCTGGCAGCAAGGCTTCCGCGTCGCGGAAGTCGAGGAGGTCGACACTCGCCTCCTCACCGACGAGTTGCCGATCGACGCCTACCTCGACAAGGGCTTCCAGGCCTGGCTGAAGAAACAGAACGCCTCGGGGCAATGACGCCGGACACCGCCGCGATGCGCCTGCGGCTGCTCCTCGCCACCTTCCTCGTCGCGTTCTCGGCCGCCGCGTTCGCCGCCGACACGGCGAAGAAGGAAAAGGCCGCCCCCCGCAAAGCGGAAGGCACGCCGTGGGCCGCGCTCACCGTCGAGCAGCAGCAGGTGCTCGCGCCGCTGCGCCCGCACTGGGACGAGCTCGACGCCACGCGCAAGAAGAAGTGGATCGGCGTCGCCGGCCGCTATCCGTCGATGTCGCCCACCGAGCAGCAGCGCGTGCAGCGGCGCATGGAGACCTGGGCGAAGCTCTCGCCCGACGACCGGCGCAAGGCGCGCGAGACCTACCTCGACCTGTCGCGCCTGCCGCCCGACCAGAAGCAGGACCTGCGCGAGAAGTGGGCCGAGTACCAGTCGCTCACGCCGGCCGAGCGCAGCCAGTTGCAGCCCGCGCCGAAGCCCGACACGCGCAAGCGCCGCGCGAAGCCGGCGCCGGCGCCCCAGCCGCCGTCCCCGCAGACCTTCCCGCAGCCGTGAGCCCCGACGACGCCGCGCCCGCGGCGCTGCCGACGCCGTCGCTCGGGCGACGCGTCGCCGCGATGGTCTACGAATCGGTGCTGCTCGCCGCGATCGCCTTCTTCGGCGGCGTGCTGTTCCTGTTCGTCAGCGGCGGCCAGCCGGCCGAGGGTTGGCTGCGCATCGCGCAGCAGGCCTACCTGCTCGCGCTCTTCGCGACGTACTTCCTGTGGTGCTGGCTGCGCGGCGGACAGACGCTGGCGATGAAGGCGTGGCGCATCCGGCTCGTCGCGCCCGGCCACGCGCGCGTGCCGCCCGGCGTGGCGCTGGTGCGCTTCCTGTGGGCGACGCTCTTCGTCGGCCTGTTCCTGCTCGCCGTGGCGTGGGCCTTCAAGCACCGCGACCCGTGGATTGCCTTCCTCACCCTGGGCCTCGCCGGCCTCGGACCGGGCTGGGCCTTCTTCGACCGCGACCGCCAGTTCCTGCACGACCGCCTCGCCGGCACCCGCCTCGTCCAAATACCGAAAGACTAGCGACGGTCTTGCCGTAGACCTTTCTTGCGAGGGGAGCACGCGGGGAAGCGCAGCGTCCCCTCGTTACCTTCGCTCCACGAGCCACATCATCGAGATCGCGAGCAGGAAGAACGCCGCGCTCGGCACCGCCGCCGCCGCGACCGGCGGCCAGCCCTGCAGCAGGCCGACGTGGCCGAAGAGCCCGTTCAGCATGTAGAAGAAGATGCCGAGCATGATGCCTGCGAACACCTTGACGCCGACCATCCCGGCGCGCGCCTGCAGGTAGGCGAACGGCAGCGCGAGCGCGATCATCACCAGCGTCGCCACCGGGTAGAAGAGCTTCTTCCACATCGCGATCTCGTAGCGCTCGGTCTTCTGCCGGTTGCCCGAGAGGTGCTGCATGAAGCGATAGAGCTTCCACACCGACATGCGCTCGGGCACCACGATCAGCACGTTCACCAGGTCCGGGCTCACCGCCGAGCGCCACTCGGCTTCCGCAAACCGCTCGGTGCGCGGGCCCTGCGCGGTGAAGCGGGTCTGCGCCACCTCGCGCAGCATCCAGAGGCCCTCGCCGGCGTACTTCGCGGTCTTCGCCGCGCTGATCATGCGCAGCCGGTACGCGGCGTCGAACTCGTAGATCTTCACCTGCGACAGCGCCTCGGCGTCGCGCGCCTCGGCGATGTTGATGAACGAGCGCTCGTCCTTGAACCACAGCCCCGACTCGAGGTCCTGGCCGATCAGCGAGCTCATCGCCCGGCGGCGCAGGTCCTGCGCGGCCTGCTCGGCGTGCGGCGCGACCCACTCGCCGATGGCGAACGCCGTCGCCGCCAGCACCAGCCCGACCTTCACCAGCATGCGCCCCGCCTGCACCGGCGACATGCCGGCGGCGCGCATCACCGTGAACTCCGAGTTGTTTGCGAGGTGCGCGAGCACGTACAGCGTGCCGATCAGCACCGACACCGGGAACAGCTCGTAGGCGTGCGTCGGCATCGACAGCAGCACGAAGGTCGCGATCTGGCGCAGGTGGTAGTCGCCGACGCCGAGGTCGCGCATCTGCCCGATCAGGTCGAAGAACGCGAACAGCGCGAGGAAGCCCGCCAGCACGAACGTCACCGCGCCGTAGACCTGGCGCCCGACGTAGCGCTCGAGCGTGCGGCTGTTCACGGGCGGCGACCGAGCCGCAGGCCGAGCGGCCGCATCGGCCGCAGGCGCCACAGGAAGAGCAGCAGCATGATGGTCGCCATCGCGCCGTGCACCACCCACCAGCCGGTCGAGAACGGGATGCGCCCCTGCGCGACGCGCGCCTGGCTCACCGACAGCAGGTTCGAGTAGGTCATGTAGATCAGCAGCGCGAACAGCAGGTTCACGCTGCGGCCGGCCCGGGGATTGACGAACGACAGCGGGATCGCGAGCAGCGCAAGCACCAGCGCGGAGATCGGTACGCCGATGCGCCACAGCAGCTCGCCGCGGTTGGCGTTGGTCGGCAGCTCCAGCAGCGACAGCGTGGTGAGGCCCTTGTGCGTCTCGGGCGGCTCGTCGCCCTCCTTCGCCTCGATGCGCACCGCGTAGCGCTCGAACTCCATCACGCGGTACTCGGCCTCGCCCGGCGTGCCCTCGTAGCGCCGGCCGTTCAGCAGCACGAGGAAGCGGTCGCCGTTGGGCATCACCTCGGTGACCCCGCGGTTGGCGACCATGACGCCGTCGCGCTGGTGCTGGCGCGTGCTGACGAACACGTTCTGCACCGTGCTCGCGTCGCCGGCCACGGACTCGACGAAGAACACGCGGTTCTTGTTGCGCGACTCGCCGAACACGCCCGGGCTGACGCGCGAGACGTCGTCGCGCGCGTCGATCTTGCTCTGGTACTCCTCGCTCGCGCGGAACGCCCACGGCGAGCCGAACAGCGACAGCGCCGTGATCACCGCCACCAGCGGCGCGGCGAAGGTCAGCACCGGCTTGATCCACGCGGTGAGCGACTGGCCGGCGCCGAACCAGATGACCATCTCGGAGTCGCGGTAGCTGCGCGTCAGCGTCAGCAGCACCGTGATGAAGAGCGTCAGCGTCAGCAGCACCGGCAGCGAGTGCAGCGCGAAGAAGCCGAGGAACGCGACCACCGACTCCGAGGGGAACTTGCCGCCGGCGGCCTGGCCGAGCAGGCGGATCAGCCGCGTGGTGAGCGCGATCAGGAACAGCGTCATGAACACCGCGGCGGCGAGGCCGGCGAGTTCCCTGAGCAGCGCGCGCTGGAAGATCATGCGGGACCCGGCGGGGGATCGTGCGATACTTTCATCCGTCGGTCGAAAGACCGCTCTTCGCAGGGGAGAACGGCTTGCAATTTAGCACACGATCGCTCGACGTCGCGCGCGCGAAGACCGGCTGCCTGGTGCTCGGCGCGCACCTTTCCGCGGCCGGCGGCGACGCGCAGTTCACGCGCCTCGCGCAGGCCGCCGACAAGGCCGCCGCGGGCGCGCTGCGCAAGGCGATCGCCGCGGGCGACCTCGCGCCGCGCGCCGGCGCCACGCTGCTCCTGCGCAACGTCGCCGGCCTCGCGGCCGAGCGCGTACTGGTGGTGAACCTCGGCGACAAGGCGGCGTTCAGCGAAGCCGCCTACCTCGGCGCGGTGCGCGCCGTGGCGAACGCGCTCAAGGACCTCGGCGCGAAGGACGCGGTGCTCGCGCTCGACGCGCGCGTCGCGAAGCGCTCGCCCGCGTGGGCCGCGCGTCACGCGGTACTCGCGATGCGCGAGGCCTTCTACCGCTTCGACGAACTGAAGACCGGCAAGAAGCCCGCCGCGCCCGCGCTCGCGTCGGTGACGCTCGCCGCAGACGGCCCGGTGCCCGCGCTCGCGCGCGCCGTCGCCGAGGCGGTGGCCACCGCCGATGGCGCCGACCTCGCGCGGCGCCTGGGCAACCTGCCCTCGAACATCTGCACGCCGACCTACCTCGCGGAAGAAGCGAAGAAGCTCGCCGCGCAGTGGAAGCTCGGCTGCGAGGTGCTCGGCCCGAAGGAGATCGCCAAGCTCGGCATGGGCTCGTTCCTGTCGGTCACCAAGGGCTCGAAGGAAGAACCGCGCCTCATCGTGCTGCGCCACTCGGGCGGGCCGAAGAAGGCCAAGCCCGTGGTGCTGGTCGGCAAGGGCATCACCTTCGACACCGGCGGCATCTCGCTCAAGCCCGCCGGCGAGATGGACGAGATGAAGTTCGACATGTCCGGCGCCGGCAGCGTGCTCGGCACGATGCGCGCGCTCGCCGGCATGAAGGCGCCGGTGAACGCGATCGGCCTCGTCGCCGCCTGCGAGAACATGCCCGGCGGCAACGCCACCAAGCCCGGCGACGTGGTCACCACGATGTCGGGCCAGACGGTCGAGATCCTGAACACCGACGCCGAGGGACGCCTCATCCTCTGCGACGCGCTCACCTACGCGCGGCGCTTCGAGCCCGCGGCGGTGGTCGACATCGCCACCCTCACCGGCGCCTGCGTGATCGCGCTCGGCCACGTCGCCACGGGCCTCTTCGCCAACGACGCGCGGCTCGCGAAGGCGATCACGGCGGCCGGCGACGACGCCTGGGACCGCGTCTGGGAACTGCCGCTGTGGACCGACTACGCCGAGCAGCTGCGCTCCAACTTCGCCGACTTCGCCAACATCGGCGGCCGGCCCGCGGGCAGCATCACCGCCGCGTGCTACCTCGCGAAGTTCACCGAGGGCCTGCGCTGGGCGCACCTCGACATCGCCGGCACCGCGTGGAAGAGCGGGCGCGAGAAGGGCTCCACCGGCCGCCCGGTGCCGCTGCTCGTGCGCTACTTGCTGCAATCTGCCGGGCGGGCGTGACCAGCATCGATTTCTACTTCAACGCAGGCGACCGTCTTCAGGTCGCCTGCCGCCTCGCCGGCAAGGCCGCGGCGCGCGGCAAGAAGCTGCTGGTGCTCGCGCCCGACGCCGAACTCGCGCAGCGCATGGACAAGCTGCTGTGGACCTGGCCCGCCACCGGCTTCGTGCCGCACTGCTTCGCGCACGACCCGCTCGCGGCCGAGACCCCGGTGCTGATCGCCACCGCGCCCGAGGACGAACCGGCCTGCGAGATCCTGCTCAACCTCGGCGACGAAGCGCCCGCGCGCTTCGAGCGCTACGAGCGCCTGCTCGAGATCGTGCCGGCCGACGGCGACGCGCGCCTCGCCGGCCGCGCGCGCTACAAGTTCTACCGCGACCGCGGCTTCCAGATCGCGAACCACGACCTCGCGGCCAAGGGCGGCGGCGATGAGTGACGACGCCCCGCCCGACGACGCCAAGGCCGCTGCGGCGACCGACCGCAAGGCGCTGATCCGCCGCGTCGAGGAACTCGCGCGCCGCCAGCTGCCCGGCGACGAGGAAGTGCCCACGCTCACCGAGATCGTCGAGGACGCGCCCGCGGGCCCGCTGCGCGCCTCGCCCGAGGAACTCGAGGCGCTCGCCGCCAAGGTCGAATCGCTGGTGCTCGAGACGATCGAGCCCGAGATCGCGCGTGTCGAGGCCAGCGCGCGCGCGGCGCTGGAAGCCGAGCACGCGGCGCTGAAGCGCGAGGTCTCCGAGGCGATCCGGCGCGCGGTGCGCGAGGCGTTGGCACCCTTCCAGAAGTAGCCGCACCCTCGGCCCAACCGAGAGGGAGCGCGGCCCAAGGGCCGCCGAGAGGGGCGCGGCCCAAGGGCCGCTTGGGGCCCGGTTGATATAATTCGTCGCTTCCCCTCCTGCGGTTTCGCCTCCGGTTTCCCATGTCCCTCGCGAAGAGCTACGACCCCCCAGACGTCGAGAAGCGCTGGTACGCGCACTGGGAGGCCGAGGGCCTGTTCGAGCCCAAGGCGAAGGCGGGTTCGCCGTCGTACTGCATCCAGCTGCCACCGCCGAACGTCACCGGCACGCTGCACATGGGCCACGCGTTCCAGCAGACGCTGATGGACGCGCTGATCCGCTACCACCGCATGCGCGGCCACGACACCAACTGGGTGGTCGGCACCGACCACGCGGGCATCGCCACGCAGATCGTCGTCGAGCGCCAGCTGTCGGAGGCCGGCAAGACGCGCCACGACCTCGGCCGCGAGAAGTTCATCGAGCGCGTCTGGGAATGGAAGCAGGAGTCCGGCTCCACGATCACGCGCCAGATGCGAAGGCTCGGCACGTCCGCCAACTGGGGCTACGCCGACACCGAGGGCCATCGCGGCGGCTACTTCACCATGGACGCGAAGATGTCCAAGGCCGTGGCCGAGGTCTTCGTGCGCCTGCACGAGGAAGGGCTGATCTACCGCGGCAAGCGCCTCGTGAACTGGGATCCGAAGCTCGGCACCGCGGTATCGGACCTCGAGGTCGACAGCGAGGAAGAGGACGGCAAGATCTGGGAGCTGCGCTACCCGCTGGCGGACGGCAGCGGCTCGCTGGTGGTCGCCACCACGCGACCCGAGACCATGCTCGGCGATAGCGCCGTCGCGGTGAACCCGAAGGACGAGCGCTACGCCGCGCTGGTCGGACAGCAGGTAGTCCTACCATTGACGGGCCGCACCATCCCCGTGATCGCCGACGACTACGTCGACCGCGAGTTCGGCACCGGCTGCGTGAAGATCACGCCGGCGCACGACTTCAACGACTGGCAGGTCGGCCAGCGGCACGGCCTCGCGCAGGTCAGCGTGCTGACGCTCGAGGCGAAGATCAACGACCACGCGCCCGAGGCCTATCGTGGGCTGGATCGCTTCGCCGCGCGCAAGAAGGTGCTCGCCGACCTCGAGGCGCAGGGGCTGCTGGTCTCCGAGAAGCCGTACAAGCTGCGCGTGCCGCGCTCCGGGCGCACCGGCGAGATCGTCGAGCCGATGCTCACCGACCAGTGGTTCGTGAAGATGGACGGGCTCGCGAAGCAGGGCCTCGACGCCGTCGCCTCTGGCGAGGTGAAGTTCTACCCCGAGCACTGGACC
Organism: uncultured Enterobacteriaceae bacterium; assembly: GCA_964617355.1. Lineage (GTDB taxonomy): Bacteria > Pseudomonadota > Gammaproteobacteria > Burkholderiales > SG8-39 > CAZTDU01. Next base: position 15,725 of record CAZTXP010000157.1, on the reverse strand, counting down.
ACCACCTACAACCACTGGCTGGAGAACATCCAGGACTGGTGCATCTCGCGTCAGCTGTGGTGGGGCCACCAGATCCCGGCGTGGTACGACGACGCGGGGAACGTGTACGTCGCCCGCACCGAGGAAGAAGCCCGCGCCAAGGCCGGCGGCAAGCCGCTGAAGCGCGACGACGACGTGCTGGACACCTGGTTCTCGTCCGCGCTCGTGCCGTTCACGTCGCTCGGCTGGCCGGAGAAGACGCCGGACCTCGAGAAGTACCTGCCCTCCTCGGTGCTGGTCACCGGCTTCGACATCATCTTCTTCTGGGTCGCCCGGATGGTGATGATGACGCGGCACTTCACCGGCAAGGTGCCGTTCCGCCACGTCTACATCAACGCCCTGGTGCGCGACGCCGAGGGCCAGAAGATGTCGAAGTCGAAGGGCAACACGCTCGACCCGCTGGACCTGATCGACGGCATCACGCTCGATGCGCTGGTGGCGAAGTCCACTGTCGGCCTGATGCGCGCCGACCACAAGGAGAAGATCACCAAGTACGTGAAGCGCAACTTCGCCAAGGGCATCCCGGCCTTCGGCGTGGACGCGCTGCGCTTCACCTTCGCGTCGCTCGCCACGTTCGCGCGCACGCTGAACTTCGACCTCAACCGCTGCGAGGGCTACCGCAACTTCTGCAACAAGCTGTGGAACGCCACTCGCTTCGTGCTGATGAACACCGAGGGTCACGACTGCGGGCAGGACGAGTCGAAGCCCGTGACGCTCTCGGCCGTGGACCGCTGGATCGTCAGCCTGCTGCAGAAGACCGAGGCCGAGATGGCCAGGGGCTTCGACGAGTACCGCTTCGACAACGCCGCCGCCGCGCTGTATCGCTTCGTCTGGGACGAGTACTGCGACTGGTACGTCGAGCTCGCCAAGGTGCAGCTGCAATCCGGCGACGAGGCCGTGCAGAGGGGAACGCGCCGCACGCTGGTGCGCGTGCTGGAAGCCACGCTGCGCCTCGCGCACCCGCTGATCCCGTTCATCACCGAGGAGCTGTGGCAGAAGGTCGCGCCGCTCGCCGGCCGCACCACGAGTGGTGCCCACTCGGCGGGCAGCACGATCATGCTCGCGCCTTACCCCGTCTCGCAGCCCGAGAAGATCGACGAGGCCGCCGAGGCCGAGATGGCGCTGCTGAAGCAGGTGGTGGATGCCTGCCGCAATCTGCGCGGCGAGATGGGCCTGCAGCCCGGCGCCAAGGTGCCGCTGTACGTCGAAGGCGACCTCGGGTCCCTGAGCCCGTACGTGCAATTCCTCTGCCGCCTCGAATCCGTGCAATCGATGGCGGCGCTGCCGCAGGCCGACGCGCCCGTCGCGCTCGCCGGCAAGCTGCGCCTGATGCTGCACGTGCAGGTGGACCCGGCCGCGGAGCGCGAGCGCCTCGGCAAGGAGATCGCGCGCCTCGAGGGCGATATCGCGCGCAGCAAGGCGAAGCTCGGCAACGAGTCGTTCGTCGCGCGCGCGCCGGCCAGCGTGGTCGACCAGGAGAAGGCGCGCCTCGCCGAGCACGAAGCCAAGCTCGCCAGCCTGCGCCCGCAGCTCGACAAGCTCTCCAAGGCCTGAGCGGCCGATGCGCCTGCCGCACGGCCTGCGCGCATTCCGACACCGCGATTACCGCTACTACTTCGCCGGCAAGGGGCTGTCGCAGATCGGCATCTGGCTGCAGAACATCGCCACCAGCTGGCTGATCTACAAGCTCACCAACTCGACGCTGCTGCTCGGCGTCGCGACCTTCGCGATGTACATCCCGATCACGCTGCTCGCGCCTGTCGCGGCGGTGTGGGTGGACCGCATGCCCAAGCGCAAGGTGCTGCTGGTCGCGCAGTCGGTGGGCCTCCTGCAGGCGCTGGTGATGGTGGCGCTGGTCGCCACCGGCCTCGTGCAGCCCTGGCACCTCGTCGCGGCCAACCTCTGCATCGGCGTGGTCAACGCCTTCGACGGCCCGGCGCGGCAGTCGATGATCATCGAGCTGGTCGGCGGCCGCGAGGACCTGCCCAACGCGATCGCCTTCAGCTCTGCGCTGATGAACAGCGCGAGGTTCGTGGGCCCGATGATCGGCGGCGCGGTGATCGCCGCGTTCGGCGAGACCTGGGGCTTCGGCCTCAACGCGCTGCTCTACTGCGCGGTGCTCGGCGCGCTCATCGTCATCCGCCCGAGCCCGCGCAAGGCCGAGACCAGCCGCGAGCGCTGGCTGACGCAGTTCTCGGCCGGCTTCCGCTGGGCGCTCGGCTTCCTGCCGACGCGCTCGGCGCTGCTGCTGGTGGCCGCGGTCACGCTGACGGTGTCGCCCTACCAGGCGCTCGCGCCGTACTTCGCGAAGGAAGTCTTCCACGGCGACTCGAGCACGCTCGGCGTGCTGATCGGCGCCGGCGGCCTGGGCGCGGTGAGCGGCGTGGTCTACCTCGCGCTGCGCCCGAGCGTGCGCGGGCTGCTGTCGCTGATGTTCTTCACCGCCGCGGTGTCCGCGCTCGCGGTGATCGGCTTCACCTTCACGCACACGCTGTGGATCGGCGCCGCGTGCATCTACGTCGTCGGCATGGGCTCGATGATCAACGCCACCGCCACCAACACCATCCTGCAGACCATCGTCGAGGACCGCCTGCGCGCGCGCGTGGCGGCGATCTACATGTTGTCATTCCTCGGCATGACGCCGATCGGCGCGCTGCTCGCCGGCTGGGCCGCCGAGCGCATCGGCGCGCCGCTCGCGCTCGGCATCGGCGGCGGCCTCGCGCTCGTCGCCGCCGCGGCCTTCTGGCTCGCGCTGCCCGCGATCCGGCGCGAGATCCGCCCCGTCTACGAGAAGCTCGGCATCCCGGCGGCCAAGGCCTGACGAGGGCATGGGCCTGGAGCAGATCCTCGTCGTCCTCGCCGGCGCCCTCGCCGGCGGCTTCGTCGCCGGCTTCGCGGGCTTCGGCACCGGCATCACCGCGCTCGGCATCTGGCTCTACGCGCTCTCGCCCGCGACCGCGGCCTCGCTGGTGATCATCTGCTCGGTGGTGACGCAGGTGCAGACGATTCCGCTCGTCTGGAAGCGCATCGAGCCGCGCCGCGTGCTGCCCTTCATCGTGCCGGGCCTCATGGGCGTGCCGCTCGGCGTGCTGCTGCTCGCGCACCTCGACGTGCGCGCGCTGAAGCTGGGTGTCGGCGCGATCGTGCTCGGCTTCTCGATCCACCTGCTGCTGAACCCGCAGCGCCGCGTGCGCTGGGGCGGCCGCGCCGCCGACGCCACGGTGGGGTTCGGCGGCGGCATCCTCGGCGGCCTCGCCGGCCTCTCGGGCCCGCTGCCCACGGTGTGGACGGCCTTCCGCGGCTGGCCGAAGGACGAGACCCGCAGCGTGCTGCAGGCCTTCAACCTCGCCGTCCTCTCCGCGGCGCTCGTCGCGCACGCGATCGCGGGCTTCCTCACGCCGGCGGTCGGCTGGGCCACGCTCGCGGCGCTCCCCGGCACCGCCCTCGGCGGCTACCTCGGCGGCAAGGCCTACGCCCGCGCCAGCGACCAGCGCTTCCGGCAGGTGATCCTGGCGCTGCTCTGCTTCTCGGGGACGATGCTGATCGCGACCAACCTGTAGCGGCGACCCCGGGACGGGCCTACTGCGCCGCCTGCTTGTCCTCGACGTTCTTGTCGACGACCACGGATTCGCCCATCTTCACCGGCAGGCGCTGCGGATAGTCGTATCCGGTGCCCTTGTTGTGGTCGATGAGCGCGCCGATCCCGCCGCCGAAGATGATGTTGCCGAACATCGATCCCGCCGCGCGCGAGATCGCCTTGAGCAGCCCGGTGGGCAGCCCGTCCTTCTTGCACGTGACCTCGAGGTCCTCGCCGGACTTGCGCACCGAGACATTGGCGGGGCTGCGCGCGTCCCAGCTGCCCCTGTCGTTGGTGAGCTTGCAGTCGGCCTCCACGGGCTTGCCTTCGTGGGTCGTCGTGAGGGACAGCGTTTGCAGCTCGCTTTGCGTGATGGTCGAGCAGCCGAGACCGGAGCAGGCAACGACGCAAAGGGCGGCGAGGGTGCGCGTGATCATGGAGGTCTGGAATCCGGGAGGTTGGGAAGTCCAAAGCCTACCGGATGGATCCCTGTGCCGATCCCCTCGGCAGCCCGCAATGCGCCGAAGTGTGCGTATTACCGCGCCGGTCAGTGCTGCAGCTGCAGCTCGACGAGTTCCACGGTGGAGGAGCCGATGTACGGGCTGTGCGCCACCATCTTCACCACCGCGCGCGCCGACGGCGCATACCAGTACGTGCGCGTCGCCTGCCCGGCGTAGACGCTGCCGATCGGCGACGTGCCGCCGAGCGTCTCGGTGGACGTAAGGCGGAACGCTTCGAACTCGCCCGCCGGCACCCGCACCTTCTCGTGCGCCACCACGACCACCTCGACCTCGGCGCGCCCGCGGGATGCCTTTGGCTTGAACAGCCACTCGGTCGCGTAGCGCCAGCGCTGGCCGACGGCGAGCGGGAACGACAGCAGCCTCGGGTTCGCCTCGCGCGTGCGCGGCGAATCGAGGACGTTCAGCTCGCGCGTCAGGCGGACCGGCTCGCCGCCCTCGTCGATCTCGATGCCCTCGTCGGATACCGCCGTCACCCGCCAGGTGCGGCTCGGCACCGCCGTCGGCACGGTGTAGTAGACCGCGAAGCGCCACTGGTCGCCGACCCGCACCTCGGGCCGCTCCGCCCCCTGCGCATCAGCGCGCGACACCGCCGCCGCGAGCAGCAGCACGGCCGCGAGCGCGCGACCCTTCATCCGCCGCTACCGCAGCACGTACGAGGCGAGCACGGCCTGCACCTCGTAGATGCTCAGCCGCTTGTTGAACTGCTTCTGCAGCATCCCGCCGCCGGTGATCCAGATCTTCAGCTCGGCATCGAGGTCGAACGTGCCCGCCGTCTCGACGCTGAAGTGCGTGATGCTCCGGTACGGGATCGAGTGGTACTCCACCTTGCTGCCCGTGAGCCCCTGCTTGTCCACCAGCACGAAGCGCTTGTCCGTGAACACGAAGTAGTCGCGGATCAGCTGGTACGCATGCTCCACCTTCTCGCCGGGCGCAAGGATCTGGCTGAACTCCGCCTGGATCTTCGACGCGTCGATCTTCGATGCATTGCCGAGAACACCGTCCAGAAGACCCACGTTCACACCCCCCCTGAATGAACCGCCAAGCACCACCCGTCGGGCGGCACGAAACACGACTCTGACACCAATTTGGACGCTCCGGCCGCTAGCCGCGCGTACGCCGGTAATGCAGGGAGACGGCACCGTTGCGAAGCGGCTTCGCCGAGACCAGCTCGAGCCGCCGCGTGCCGGGCAACCCGCCCTGATAGAGCACCGGGCCGTGGCCCGCGATCCTCGGGTGGACGAGGAACCGGTCCTCGTCGATCAGGTCCAGCCGGTCCAGCGCGGTCGCAAGCTTGCCGCTGCCGAGGAGCACCCCGGCCGGGGTCGCATCCTTCAGCCCCTGCACGCCCGCGCGCAGGTCGCCGGCGACGTGGTGGCTGTTGGTCCACGGGAAATTCATTCGCGTCGACGACACCACGTACTTCGGCTTCGCTTCCAGCTTGAGCGCCCACTCGCGGATCGCCGGCGGCGCGTCCACGTCGCCGCGCGCAACCGCCGGCCAGTAGTTCTCCATCATCTCGTAGGTAACCCGGCCCCACAACCTCGCCCCGCCCTCGTCCATCAGGCGCGTGAAGAAGGCGTGCGTCTCGTCGTCGGCGATGCCCTCGCGATGGTCGACGCAACCGTCGAGGGTCACGTTGATGCCGAAGGTCAGGATTCCCATGGCGGCGAGTCTAGTCCGACTTGGGAAGATGATGGATCACAGCTTGTCGATGGATGTCTTGCAGTGGCTAACGTTCGCGCTTTGCCGCGCCGCATGCACAGCGTAGCGCGCTGAAGGCGTCGGTCAACAACGCGCTGTTAGACAGCATGGTCCAATCTTCCGCGCTGCCCGGTGCAAAGTGGTTCGAGTCCGAGCACTAGCTCCTTAGCGGCGCGCGCTATGTACACCAACTGCGGCACCTTTGTCGCACCCGTGACGATGTAGCGCAACTGATGGGTCGAGTAAGTGAGGTTAAGAATATGGATCGCCGCAACCTCGCGGCGATCGAGTTTCACGGAGCGGCCAAGCTTTCTCCTCCGTGCGAGCTCCAGAATCTTTGTGAGGTTGTGAGACAACGACTTCACCTCGGCTAAGGTGTGCCCTCGTTTGAGGAGGAACGCCTTCAAGCTAAGCTCTATCGACGTGGCGTACAACTGAAGAGCGGGGAAGAGCAGTCGGTGCTCGTGGATCTTCACATCCACCGCTCTGGCGGCGAGTAGGTAATCGGCCGCGAAGCGCCAAAAGCCGTGCGGTGTCGTTCGCGCATCTACGGCGGCTGATGACGAGACGACTTTCATGCTGCCTAACGTTCGCGTTGAGCGGCCGCGCGATGAGATTTGCTGAGGCAAATGCGGTCCGCGGTCCGCTCGAACGTGCTGTTAGCCCTCAAGGTAGTCATCTTGCAACTATAGGTGGTGGTCGTGTTTCTTGGCCCGGTTCCCACCAAGTGATGTCGTCCTGGGTAATTCCCTCCTCACCAATGAGAAGCTTCCTTGCGACAAGGATCAGTTCGAAAGGGCTCTTGGCATCCTTCTTGTTTTGAAGACGCTTGCCAAGCTCTTTAGCAAGCTCGCCCGGGAGCCAGAGATTGGCTTTGAAGGAGAGTTTGTTGAGGAGTAGTCGTTGCTCTCGGTCGAGCTTTTCACCGTAAGGAGTCTTCATGTACTCGGCAACCAGCTCAGCGACCAGTTCCACTTTCTCTTTGCGGTTGAGCTCGCGAGTAAATATTTCGAACTGCTTCTTGTACTCGTGGTCAATGGATGCTTTCAAGCGAGCCTCAAGCCACGACTTGCCCAGTAGCCCGACAACCGTAATCGTGATGGCGCTCGAAAGGAGTGCTGCAACGATTGCTTCCCACATTCGCTTCACCTCCGATTGAGGGCTAACGTTGTATAGGTTGCCGAAAAGTCGGAATGCATTCCGACTGGTCCGACGAGTCTGGCGAATTCCTCATTGGAATCAAGTCCAAACGGCCACCCGCCCGAACCGGCCAATCCTCTTCAATAGTGCCCCCAGGAATTCATTCGCCGAATCAGCGTTCTACACCCGCGACGGTGGAGTCGCGCCAGCGCAAGGTGCGTTAGCGCACCGATTTTCCCCTTCGCCCCCGCCGCGCGCGACGCGGCGCGACGGGAAGGTGGCCGAGGATTGTCCGAGCCCTGAGCGGCAGTTGCGAGGGGCGAGTTCCGCAGGCCCCCGGCGCGGCGCGGGCGCGCGCGGGATGCGTCCCGCCGGTAGGCGGGACGACGGGGGCGCAGGGGCGTGCTTTCTTTGGCACCTTTCTTTGCACGAGCAAAGAAAGGTGCGGCGGGTGCGGGGCGCCGAGCCCCGCGTCGCGAAGCGCGCAGCGCGGGAGCGAAACCCCCGCGAAGAAAATCAGTACCGGATCGTCGCCGCCCCGAACGGCGGCACCCGCCCCACCAGCGCCTCGAGCATGATCAGCTCCGCATCGGTGTGGTTCTCGACAGGCGCGCCCATGATCATCTGCGGCATGCCGCGCGCCATCACGTAGCGCGGCGCGTCGTGGTACGTGGTCTTCACCACCTCGCGCGCAGCCGGATCGTCCACCGGCACGATCTCGACCTCGCCGTAGCAGGTGCAGACATACGATTTCTGCGGATACGACTCGATGTAAACCCCGGTGCCGCGAATGCCGATGGTGGCAGTGCTGGCGCGAAGCGTCTTGCGTTCGCCCGACGCGAGCACCGACAGCAGCGCCCCGGTCACCACGCGAAGGCCGGTCAGCACCACGGCACCCACCGTGCCCTCGACCTCGACGCGCGAGTTCGCGCGCACGAGGAACGCGTCCTTGTTGACCACGAACACGATCTCGCCGCCCGCGAAGGTCTGCACCACGTCGCCGGCCTTCACGTCCTGCCCGACCTTCGCCGGCTGGCCGTTCACGCGCGCATCGCCCGAGACGCGCGCCACGCCCTTCTCGACGTTGCCCGCGGCGAGCAGGTCCCGCGCCGCCAGCACGAGCGACGCCCCGACCAGGAAACCGCGACGGCTCACCATGCGTATTCGCTCCTCGCCTCGGCGACGGCGTTCGATTCGGCCGGATTCGGCCACGAGGTCTCGAAGCACCAGTCGTACTGCGCCTCGACGCGCAGGCGGAACTGGTCCTCGAGGTGGCGCTCGACCGGGAACGGGATCGTCATCCACGACGCGGCGACGAGGCACTCGCCCACCGCCTCGACGCGGCAGTCGGCGAACGGCTCGCCGCCCAGCCACAGGCCGTCGTCCTCGAAGTAGGCGGCGACGCCGAACTGCCGGCACAGCGCGATCGCGGGCGCGAGCGCCCAGGCCGCCCAGCGGGACGGTTTCCCCGGCGCGAAGCGCCGCGGGACGATGAACGCGAAATCGTGGCGGCGGGACCCTTCGACCCACACCGCGATCGGCGGGTCCGTCTCGCGCTGCGCTGCCGCAAGGGCGGCGTAGATCGCCCAGCGCCCGGCGTCCTCGGCGACCGGCGCGACGCGCATCCAGCGCGCGGGCCAGCTCACGAGCGACGGTGCAGCGGAGGGTTCATCGGCCGATTATAGGCCGGCGCGCACGTCCTCTCCGTCCATCTGGCGGCGCACCTTCGCAAGGTCGCGCTTCGCCAGCGCGAACGGGAACGACAGGATGTCGGTCGGCGACGAGTCGCCGTAGGGCCGGTTGCAGGCCGAGACGTCGTCTTCCTTGCCCGGGCAGCCCGAGGTGCGGAACGGCGTGCCGGAGGCGATCACCCCTTCCAGCGTCGCGTCATCCACGCCGAAGCCGGTGACGCGCCCCGAATCGTCGAACGCCATCGCCTCGACGCGCACGCCGCGGTAGTCGATCAGGTACCGCGCGAGCTGCACGCGGCGCCACTGGCCGCGGTCCACCGCCGGCCAGTCCTCCATCAGCGAGCCGCGCTCGGGGAAGAAGGCGAACATGTGGTTGTGGCCGCCGAGGTCGCGGATCTTCTGCGCCACGGTGAGGATTTCGTGTTCCGTCTCGCCCATGCCGCAGATCAGGTGCGCGCCGAACTTCTCGGGGCCGAAGACCTCGGCGGACTCCTCCAGCACCTGCCAGTACTTCTCATAGCGGTGCGGCGAATCCACGCCCTTGCCGCGCGTGCGCTCGAAGACCGCGGGCGTCACCGCGTCCAGCGCCACCGTGAAGATGTCGGCGCCCAGCTTCTTCAGCCGCACCAGGTCGTCGCGCTCCAGCGTCGTCGGGTTCGACAGGATCGACACCGGCACCTGCGGCACCTCGCGCGTCCAGCGCTCGAGCAGCGTGAAGGTATCGGCGTTCGAGTCCGGGTGCGTGATCATCGAGATGCACATGCGCTGGAACCGGCCCTTGTCGCCGCCCGCCTTCATGCGCGCGATGACCTCGTCGTACCGGCAGGTCGGCCAGTCCACGCGGATGAAGTTGCGGTCGGCGTAGTCGCGCGCCTCTTCGCGGTGCCGCGCGAGGCCGCAGTACGCGCAGTTCGCGCGGCAGCCTTCCGGGTACGTGACCAGCAGGTTCAGGCAGTGCGTGCACGAGGTGCGGTGCATCTTGCCGGGCACGAGGCCGAGCGTGATCGCCGCCGCGGTGCTCATCTGCACGTAGTCGGGCGAGCGCATCTCGGGCGTCTTCACCCGGTAGTCGGGCCGGTAGAAGGTGACCGGCTGCGGCGTGTCGAGTCGGGCGTCCATGGGCTCAGCGCAGCTCCAGGTCGTCGCGGATCGCGGCGAGGCCGGCCGCGGCGCAGGCGTCGTCTTCCTTGCCGCCGGGCGCGCCCGAGACGCCGATCGCGCCGAGGATCGAGCCGCCCGCCTCCACCATCAGGCCGCCGCCGATAATCGCGACGCGCGGCCGGTTGCGCAGCCCGCTCTGCGGCATGCCGGGCTGCGTGACCTCGACCAGCTGCGTGGTGTTGGTGCGGAAGCTGACCGCGGTCCACGCCTTGTCCACGGCCATGCGCGGCGTATGCGGGCCGGCGAAGCGGTCGCGCAGCATCACCTGCGCCACGCCCATGCGGTCGACCACCGCCACCGCGGCCTGGTAGCCGGCGGCGCGGCAGTGCGCGAGCGCCGCCTGCGCGGCCTTCAGCGCCGCATCGGGCGTGAGCATGCGGACCGCGTAGGTCGGGTCGGCCGGCTGCGCGTGCGCGCCGCCCGCCGCCGCCGCGAGGAGAAGAACCATCGCTGCCTTGCGTTTCATGCCCGGCCTCCCTGGGGTGCGGTGTAGTACTCGTCGAACGCGATCCATCCGCCGCGGTGCGCGGCGTCGTCGTGGCTGCGGTCGCGCCATGCGGATTCCATGCGGGCGCGCGCCGCCAGCCCGCGCGCGAGCGAGGGCTCGAACTGCTCGCGCATCTCGTCTTCGTAGTGGCGCAGCGCGTCGAGCTCGCCGCGCACGTAGTCGGCGGCGGCGCGGCCGAGGCGCTCGCCCGAGGCCACCGCCGGCGCGATGCCCGCGCCCGACACCGGGTGCGTGAAGCCCGCGGCGTCGCCCGCGAAGGCGACGTCGCCGACCACGAGGTGCTCGCGCAGCCCGCCGACCGGGATCGGCCCGCCGGTGCGCAGCAGCACCTCGTCGCCGACGCGGCCCTCGGCGACCAGCGCCGCGTGCAACGCGTCTAGCGGCGCCTTCATGTCGGTCTCGAAGCGCGGGTCGAGGCCGAGGCCGAGGTTGGCGAACTCGCCCTTCGGGAACAGCCACGCGTAGCCGCCCGGGTAGTCGGGCGAGAGCCAGATGTCGGTGTCGCGGTGCGCGCGCTTCAGGGGCACGGTGTACTGCCGCGTCGTCACCACCGGCAGCCGCGGCAGCCCGAGGCACGCCGCCACCTGAGACAGCGGGCCGTCGGCGGCAACCAGCGCGCGGTAGCGCACTTCGCGCAGGCCGCCCGCGGTGCTCGCCATCACCACGCGCCGCACCGGGTCGATGGCGCGCAGCGACGCGTCGGTCCACAGCACCGCGCCCGCCTCGCCCGCCTCGCGCGCGAGCGCCTGGTCGAACTTGTCGCGGCGGATCATCACGCCGCCGAAGCCGCGCTCGGCCTTCGCGCCCGAGGGCAGGAAGGTCGCCATGGCGGATACGCCCTGCGCCCGCGCCTCGCCCTTCGCGAGCCCGCCGAGCGGCATCGGGATGAACTCGGCGCACTGCACCGGGATGCCGACGGTCTTCTTCCGCTCGAGCGCGATCACGCGCCGGCCGGCACGCGCTGCCTCGGTGGCCGCGCGCGCGCCCGCGGGGCCGAGGCCGACGACGAGGACGTCGCACTCGCGCATCGCTAGTACCTCACCCCGGCGACGACGCGGTCGCCCGCGCGCACCGCGTACAGTCGCACCTCGGTGCGGTTGATGCGATAGCCGCCCCAGCCGTTGGCGTCGAGCGCGGCGCGCACGCGCTCGGCGAGCGGCTGGCCAGTGTCGTCGCGGCCGAGCGTGTAGTCGGCGCCGATGAGGTAGGGGTAGCGCGCGTGCGCGACGATCTTCTGCCCGGGCCCGAGCACGAAGACGTGGAAGCGGTTGCCCTCGAAGCGGCCGCCGGGGTCGTTCACCGCGGCGAGCATCGCGTCGGGCGCGAGCGCGGCGGCCTCCTGCACCATCTTCGTCACGACCTCGTCGGCGAGCAGCGCGGGCCGCGAGGGACGCGCGGGCTGGTCCGCCGCGGGCCGCAGCTTCGCCTTCAGGAACTCGAGCACTTCGCGCTCCGAGCGTGCGCGCGCGGCCGTGTTGCCGGCCACGGTGGCGCCGCAGCAGCCGCCGGGCTTGGAGCCGTTCCGCACGTTCGCCATCCACGTGCCACGCACCACCGGCGAGTCGAACGCGTGGTGCGCGTTCGGCATCACCGAGACCTCGACCTCGTAGCCCGAGGCGCGCGCGCGCTCGCCCTTCCTCACGCACGGCGCGACCGGCGTCCAGTCGTCGGCCTCGCCGCCGATGACGCGCATCGGCATGGACGTGTCGAGGTCGAAGTCGTAGCAGCCGGGATAGAACGGAATCGCGGCGGCGAAGTCCGGCTGGCCGGGATGCGGCCGCGGGAAGCCGAGCGAGGCCGCGGTCAGCGTGGTCGAGCCGCCGTGCGAGAAGCCCATTACGACGACGCGCCGCGGATCCACCCACGGCTGCTGGCGCAGCCACGCGAAGCCGCCGTGCGCGTCGTTCGCGCGGTCGCGCAACGTAATGCCGGATTGCGACGCGACCTTGGTGCAGACCTCGTCGATGCCGCGCGGCCGGAAGCCGAACACCTCGAGCGCGACGTAGCCGTTGGCCTTGAAGAAATCGCCCCAGCTCGCCACCGTGGCGGTCGGGCCGCTGCAGCCGTGCATCAGCACCACCGCGGGGAACGGACCATCGCCCGCGGGACGGTAAACCTTGCCCTCGATCGTGGCCACCGGGTTGTCGCGCGCAGGCGTGGGGAACTGCACCGCCTCCTGCGCGTGCGCCGACGCGGCGAACGCCAGCGCGAGCGCGACGGGCGCGAACCTCACGCCGCCACCACCGGGATGCGCAGCGCGTGGCGGCGCGGGCGGGCATCCTGCTCGACATACGCGCGCGCATCCATCGCCGGCACGGCCTCGTCGTCCAGCCCGATCGAGCAGCACGCCGACATCACCGAGGCCTCGCGCCCTGCCTTCACCGCAAGGGCGACGATGCCGTCGGCCGGGTGCGCGATGCCGTCGAGCCCCGCGAGCACCGCGTAGGCGTCCACCTCGATCTTGGCGCGGCCCGCGGGGCGCGCGCAGCCGAGCAGCACGGGCGCGTCGCCCATCGCATCGCGCGCATCCATGAAGAACGCGCCGACCTCGGCCGGGTCGGGCGCGACGAAGGGGCGCTTCGGGTCGGCGTAGATCGGCATCGCGGCCACCAGCACCAGCGCGCGCACCTTGTGCCGCGCCACCATCTCGAGCGCGTTCCACTCGCCAAGCAGCCGGCCGTAGTGCAGGCCGATGACGATGTGCGGCACCACCTCGAGCCCCGCCGAGACGAGGTTCGCGAGCGACGTCTCGAAGTCCGCCACCGGGCGGCGCAGGTGGTAGACCTGCTGCACAGTGTCCTGCGCGCCGATGATGTCGAGCATCGCGACGTCCACGCCCGCGGCGGCGATGTCGCGCGCCATCGCGTCGTCCACCAGCGCGGTGTGGATCGCGATGCGGAAATCGGGATTCGCGTCCTTGATCCGCCGCACCGTCGGCAGGAACGGGCCGTACTCGACCTCGTCCCGGTGGTTCGAGCCGCCCGAGAGCAGCATGCCCTGCGCGCCGGAGGCGATGGCATCGTTCGCCACGCGCCACAGCGCCTCGGGCGTGGTCGCGGGGATCATCGGCTCGAGGATCTTCGCGCGGCAGTGGTCGCACTGCAGCTTGCACTCGCCGCCGGTGATCGATACCGCGGGCCAGCTGCCGCGGCGGCCGGCGAGCTCGCTGGTCGCGTAGGCCTTGAACGACGGCGTGTGGAAGCGGATCGGGCGGCGCGGCACGCCGCGCGCGGCGAGGCGCTCGAGCAGCGCGGCGTCGAACGCGCCGGGCTCGAGGGCCTCGATGCCGTCGATCAGGTCGCGCACGCGGCGCTCCCGGGGGATCAGGGGCAGCCGGCGAAGCCGTCTGCGCTCATCTTCTGCTCGAACGCCGCCGCCACCCCGGCGCCGGTGACGAGCGACGCGGACTCGGCGTCCCAGTTCGCCGGCTTGATGCGCACCAGCCAGCCCTGCCCGTAAGGGTCGGCGTTGATCGCCTTCGGGCTGCCGGCGACGGCGTCGTTGATCGCCACCACCTCGCCCGCGATCGGCGCCTTCACCGGGCCGACCCATTTGCCGGATTCGATCGTGGCGGCGGACTTGTTGAGGTCCACCGTCTTGCCGACCTTCTTCGGCGTGTAGGCCACGACCTCGCCCGCGAGCGCGCACGCGTAGGCGGTCATGCCGATGGTCACGGTGCCGTCGGCTTCCTTCTTCGCCCAGACGTTGTTCTCGACGTTGTAGAGCAGGTCTTCGGGCAGGTTGCAGTTCTTTACGATCGCCATCCGCTCCTCCGTGATGCGTGTTCTGGTTGGCTTCAGATTCTTCTTGCAGGGGTGCACGAGGGGGCGCAGCGCCCCTCGTTCGTCTACTTCAAGATGCCTTTGTCTGCGAGGAAGTCTATCGAATCGCTCACGTTCTCGTGGATGCCGAGCTTCCTCGGCGACAGCCCCGCGGCGAGGCCGAGCAGCTGCGTGAAGTAGAGGATCTTCGGCTTGGTGGTGATGCCGAACTTCTCCTCGGCGCGCACCTGGTGCATCTCGAGCCCGGAGTGGCAGGTCGGGCACTCGGTGGCGATGACGTCCGCGCCGCTGTCTTCCGCGGCCTGCAGAAGCTTCAGCACGAGCTGCGTGGAGGTGTCGGAATCCGACAGCGTGTGCGCGCCGCCGCAGCAGGCGGTCTTGAGCGGGTAGTCGACGTTCTCGGCGCCGGCGGCTTCCAGCAGGTCGTCCATGAAGTGCGGCTTGTGCGTGGACTCCGAGCCCGGGCCCTGGTCCTTCTCGGGGAAGATCTGCCGCGGCCGCGTGTACATGCAGCCGTAGTAGTTGGCGATCTTGATGCCCTTCAACGAGTTCTTCACGCGCGCCTTCACGCCCTCGGGGCCGAGCTCCTCCATCAGCCACTCGAGGAGGTGCAGCGTGCGCACGTTGCCCTGGTAGACCGGGTCGCCCGCCTTCTTCGCCAGGCCCTGCACGGTCTCTAGCGTCTCGGCCGCCTTGGTCTCGTACTCGGCCTTCTTCAGGTTGTGGTAGCAGCCGTTGCACGGCGCCATCACGGTGTCGAAGCCCATCTTCTCGGCGGCGATCGCGAGGTTGCGCGAGGAGAGGTAGGTCTGCAGCATCGGGTCGACGTTCTTCACTTCCATCGCCCCGCAGCAGTTCCAGTCCTCGAGGTCCTTCATCTCGAGGCCGAAGTCCTTCACCACCGCGCGCGTCGAGCGGTCGTAGGGGCTGCCCGAGCCTTCCAGCGCGCAGCCGGGGTAGTACGCGACCTTGGACTTTTGATCAGCCATGCGCGGCTTTCCTCTTCGCGGCCTGCTCGGCGAGGTAGTCCTTCAGCACCGCGCCGGTCCGGTCCCAGTTCGACACGCGCGGCTTGAAGATCATCGCCCAGCCCATGCGCAGCGGCTGCACGATCGGCAGCCGCGCGAGGAAGGCGCCGATGCGGCCCTCGCGCAGGAGCGGCACGTTGTTCATCCGCTCGATCATGGTCCGCAGCCAGCCGGCGAGCATCATCGCCTTCACGTCCACGCCCGTGGCGCGGAAGAAATTGAACATCACTTCGGTGTCCTCGATGCGGCCGCGCTCCAGGCACTGGCGCGTGAATTCGGCGTCGAACTTCGTCGAGGCCGACGGCGGCACGTGGCCCTGGTCTTCCAGCCAGTGCTGCAGCGCCTTCATCACGCCCTCGGGCTTCACGTCCTTGGGGCAGATGTGCGTGCACTTGTTGCACGACACGCACTGCCAGAGGATGTCCTTGTCCTTGACGATCTCGGACTGCAGGCCGAGGTTGGTGCAGTAGATCCAGTAGCGCGGGTTGAAGTCCGCGTTGATCGCGTACATGGTGCACGAGTTGGTGCACGAGCCGCACTGCCAGCAGCGCCCGACGTTCTCGCCGCCGGGATAGGA
>CAZTXP010000156.1:0-14063 GCA_964617355.1 uncultured Enterobacteriaceae bacterium | reverse complement strand
GTGATGTAACGGTCAGAGAGCTTGACCGCCGCGGTGACGGCGTCATCGGTGAATACGGCCTTGTGATGCTCTTCGTATTTGGGCTTCAAGCCGCGCAAAATCTCGATGGCATCCTCAATGGACGGGGCTTCGACCTTGACCGGCTGGAAGCGGCGTTCGAGCGCGGCGTCCTTCTCGACGTACTTGCGGTACTCGTCGAGCGTCGTCGCGCCGACGCAGTGCAGCTCGCCTCGCGCGAGCGCGGGCTTGAGCATGTTGCCTGCGTCCATCGCGCCCTCGGCCTTGCCCGCGCCGACCATCGTGTGCAGTTCGTCGATGAAGACGATCGTGCGGCCTTCGTCGGCCGCGAGGTCCGTCAGCACGGCCTTGAGCCGCTCCTCGAACTCGCCGCGGTACTTGGTGCCTGCGAGCAGCGCCGCCATGTCGAGCGACAGCACGCGCTTGTTCTTGAGCGTCTCCGGCACTTCGCCGTTGATGATCCGCTGCGCCAGGCCTTCGACGATCGCGGTCTTGCCGACGCCCGGCTCGCCGATCAGCACGGGATTGTTCTTCGTGCGCCGCTGCAGGATCTGGATCGTGCGGCGGATCTCGTCGTCGCGCCCGATCACCGGGTCGAGCTTGCCCTTGCGCGCGCGGTCGGTGAGGTCGAGCGTGTACTTGGCGAGCGCCTGGCGCTGCGATTCATCGGCCTGCGAGCCGACGTTCGATCCGCCGCGCACCTGCTCGATCGCCTTCTCGAGCGCCTTCCTGTCCACGCCGGCCTGCTTCAGGAGCCGCCCCACCTCGCCCTTGTCCGCGCTGGCCGCGAGCAGGAACATCTCGGAGGCGATGAACTGGTCGCCGCGCTTCTGCGCCTCCTTGTCGGCGACGTTCAGCAGCAACCCGAGGTCGCGCGAGACGTGTACCTCGCCGGGCGTGCCGCCCTCGACCTTCGGCAGCCGGCCGATGGCCTCGTTGAGAGCGGTTTTCAGCGCCGACGGGTTGCCGCCGGCGCGCTGCAGCAGCGAGGCCACCCCGCCATCGTCCTGCGCGAGCATGGCCGCCAGCAGGTGCTGGGGTTCGATCTGCTGCTGGTCGCGGCCGAGCGCCATGCTCTGGGCCTCGGCCAGGGCTTCCTGCAGCTTGGTGGTGAACTTGTCGAGTCGCATGCCGGGGATGTGGGGGCGACCCGGGGGGTTTCAAGGCAGGGAGCGATAACTGGCGATGCCTGCGGCGGTCAGCAGCAGCGACCCCGCGAGGTGGACGGCGGCGTGCAGCCCCGCCTCGGCGTAGCGCCCGGCGAGCATCAGCTGCACGTTCTCGGCCGAGAACGTCGAGAACGTCGTCAGCCCGCCGAGGAAGCCGGTGATGCAGAAGAGGCGCCACTCGGGCGCCAGCGACGCGTGCGCGCCGAAGAAGGCGACCGCGATCCCGATCAGGTAGCCGCCGACGAGGTTCGCCGCCAGCGTACCGAGCGGCAGGGACGGCAGCGTGGCGTTCCACGCCGTTCCGAGCGCCCATCTCAGCCAGCAGCCCAGCGCCCCGCCGATGCCGACCGCGAGGAGCGCTGCGCCGCTCATTTCGTCCAGCGCTCCGCGGCCGCGTCGTCGCTGGCGCGCGCCTCGACCCAGCGCGCGCCCTGCGGCGTCGCTTCCTTCTTCCAGAACGGCGCGCGCGTCTTCAGGTAGTCCATGATGAACTCGCAGGCCGCGAAGGCGTCGCCGCGATGCCCGCTCGCCACGCAGACGAGCACGATCTGGTCGGTCGGCCGAAGTTCGCCGACGCGATGGATCACGGTGCAGTCGAGCACCTCCCAGCGGCCCTTCGCCTCGTCGATGATCTTCGCGATCGACTGCTCGGTCATGCCCGGGTAGTGCTCCAGCGTCATGGTGGCGACGCCGGAGCCTTCGTTGTTGTCGCGCACCAGCCCCACGAAGGTGGCGACCGCGCCGACCTTCGGGTTCGCCTTCGACAGCGCGCGCGCCTCGGCGCCGGCGTCGAAGTCCGCTTCCTGGACGACGACCTTCATCAGCCGCCCGTCACCGGCGGGAAGAACGCGACTTCGTCGCCCGCCTTGATCGCCGCGTCGGCCTGCACCATGTCCATGTTCACCGCCATGCGCAGCAGCTTGCCCTCGGCGAGCGCCGTCGCCCACGCGCCGCCGCGCGCCTGCAGCAGCGCGCGCAGCGCGCCGACCGTGGACGCATCGCCCGGCAGCTCCAGCTCCTCCTTCGAGCGCCCGACCTGCTCGCGCAGGCTGGCGAAGTAGAGCACGCGCACCTTCATCGCAGCAGCTCCGCGTACGGCAGGAAGCTCACGGTGTCGCCTTTCGCGATCGCGTGCTTCGCCGGGTTGTCGACGAGGCCGTCGGCCCACGCGGTGGAGGTCATCACCGCCGAATCCTGGGTCGGGTAGAGGTCGAGCCCGCCCTGCGCGTTCCAGCGCGCGCGCAGGAACTCGCGCCGCGCGTCCGGCTGGGGCCAGTCGAAGTCCGCGCGCGCCAGGATCGTGCGCGGCGCGACGTCGGACACGCCCTGGGTGCGCCGGATGAACGGCCGCACGAAGACCAGGAACGTGACGAAGCTCGACACCGGGTTGCCGGGCAGGCCGATGAAGGCCGCGTCCTTCACCCGGCCGAAGGCGAGCGGGCGACCGGGCTTCATCGCGATCCGCCACATCAGCAGCTGCCCCTCGGCCTCGACCGCGGGCTTCACGAAGTCCGCGTCGCCGACCGACACGCCGCCCGAGGTGACGATCACGTCGCACTCGGCCGCCGCGCGGCGCAGCACGTCGCGCGTCGCCTCGAGCGAATCCGGCACGATGCCGTAGTCGCGCACCTCGCAGTCGAGCGCGCGCGCGAGCGCCACCAGCGTGAAGCGGTTCGAGTTGTAGATCCGGCCCGGCGGCAACGGGTCGCCGGGCATGACGAGCTCGTCGCCGGTGAAAAAGAGGCCGAGCCGCACGCGCCGGGCCACCGGAAGGGCCTTGATGCCGACCGAGGCCGCGAGGCCGGTGTCCTGCGGCTGCAGCCGGCGGCCGGCAGCGAGGATCTCGGCGCCGGCGCGAACGTCGAAGCCACGGCGGCGGATCCACTCGTCCTTCGCCGGCACGACATTGATCGTGACCGCGTCGCCCTCTGCCGCGGCCTGCTCCTGCATCACGATCGCGTCGGTGCCGTCGGGGATCGGCGCGCCGGTGAAGATGCGCGCCGCGGTGCCCGTGGCGAGCGCCGTGCCCACCGAACCGGCCATCACGCGCTGCGCGACGCGCAGCTTCGTGCCCGGCGCGGGCACGTCGGCGCGGCGCACCGCGTAGCCGTCCATCGCGCTGTTGTCCATCGGCGGCACGTCCATGGTCGAGACCTGCGCGCGCGCGAGCACGCGGCCGTGCGCGTCCATCGTCGGCACGTCCTCGACCTCGGTCACCGGCCGCGCGCCCGCGAGCAGTTGCGCGAGCGCCTCGTCGACCGACAGCAGCCCCTTGTTCATGCGATCCCCACGTGCTTCAGCACGAACGCCGAGATCGCGTCCGGGTCGTTCAGGTCGAGCACGGGGAGCGCCGTGTCGACCTTCGAGTCGGTGGCGACGGCGACGATGTCCGGATCCTTCGGGTGCAGCAGCGGCTCGCCGGTCTGCGCGCGCCAGACCTCGACCTTCGGGATGCGCGCGAACTTGAAGCCCTCGACGATCAGCAGGTCGCAGGGCGAGAAGTGCCGCACCTGCTCCTCGAAGGTCGGCTCGCGCTCGCCGCGCAGCTCGTGCATCAGCACCCAGCGCCGCGACGACGTGACCAGCACCTCGGTGGCGCCGGCGTGGCGGTGGCGATAAGAGTCCTTGCCCTCCTGGTCGACATCGAAGGTGTGGTGCGCGTGCTTGATCAGCGACACCTTCAGCCCCTTCGCGACGAAGCGCGGGATCAGCTTCTCGATCAGCGTCGTCTTGCCGCTGCCGGACCAGCCGGCGAATCCGATGGTCTTCATGGTTCGAAATTCTAGACGAGCACCATCTTGCCGCCCGCGACGAGCAGCACGACGCCCAGGAATCGCCGCACGACCGGGTTCGCGAAGCGGCGCGACCCGTATTCCGCCCCGAACCAGCCGCCGACCAGGACCGCGGCCGCGAGCAGCGGCAGCCAGCCGGGGAAGGCGAAACCCTTCGCGAACACGCCCGCGGCGAGCGCGGACAGCGAGTTGACCAGGATGAACGGCGCCGCGACCGCCGAGGTCTGCTTGGTCCCCGCCCAGCCGAGCATCAGCAGCAGCGGACTGAGGAAGATGCCGCCGCCCACCCCCGTGAGCCCGGAGAGCAGGCCCAGCGCCGCGCCCGCCGGCATCGCCCGCAAGAGCGGCACTTCGCGCACTTCGCGCAGTTCCTCGCCGCCGCGTCCGCTGCGCCAGAGTTGCACGCCGGCGTACAGCAACACCAGCCCGACCAGCACCTTGTAGGCGGTTCCCGGCAGCGTCAGCGCGCCGCCGACGTAGGCGAGCGGGATCGAGGTCGCCGCGAACGGCCAGAAGAGCCGCCAGCGGAAGTGGCCGGCGCGCCAGAACTTCACCGTCGCCATGGCCGAGACGAGCACGTTCAGCGCCAGCGCCGCGGGACGCATCTCGACGGACGCAATGCCGGCGAGCGCCATCGCGGCGAGGTAGGCCGACGCGCCCCCATGCCCGACCGACGCGTAGACGAACGCCGCCAGCGCCATGCCGGCGGTGAGCAGCATCCATGATGGGTCGAGGGTCATGCGGTCATTCGCTATATTCGCTTGAATATAACGCAACGACGGTCCCTCAGGGGCGCGATCGCCCGCCCCCCCGGGCCTAGCGACGCAGCAGCTTTTCGAACCGGCGCAGGTCCGCCGCGATCGCGGTCGAGGCCTTCGATTCCATCTCGAGGAAGCGGCGGACGATCTCGAGGCCCGCGGCGGTCACTTCCGCCCCTCCGCCGCGCTTGCCGCCCGCCGCGGCGACCACGAGTGGCTCTGCGAAGCTCGCGTTGACCTCCTCCACGAGCAGCCAGGCCCGCCGATACGACATCCCCATCTCGCGGGCCGCCGCGGAGATGGAGCCGGTCTGCGCGATCGCCTCGAGGAGGCGCGCCTTCCCGGGGCCGATCGCGGCCTTGCCGTCGGCGAGGATGCGCAGCGTCAGCCCCGGATAGCGCTTCATTCCCCGGATCCTACCGCCGCGCGTTCGGGAAGAAGAGTTGCTCGCCACCGATCCGGTAGTCCGCGATCGCCTTCTGCCCCTCGGCGGACACCAGCCAGTCGACGAATGCCTGGCCCATGTCCTTCTTCACGTGCGGGTGCCGGATCGGGTTCACCAGCATCACGCCGTACTGGTTGAAGAGGCGTTGGTCGCCTTCGACCACGATCGCGAGTTCCCCGCGGTTCCTGAACGACAGCCACGTGCCGCGGTCGGCCAGCGCGTACGCGTTCATGCCCGAGGCGGTGTTCAGCGTCGGACCCATGCCGGAGCCGGTCTCGCGATACCACGGGCCCTTGTCCCGCTCGAGATCCACGCCCGCAGCCTTCCAGAGCTGCAGCTCCGCGAAGTGCGTGCCGCTCTTGTCGCCGCGGGAGGCGAAGGGCGCAGCGGCGGCCTTGATCTTCTGCAGCGCGGCGACGATGTCCTTCGTCCCGTTGACCTTCGCCGGATCCGACTTCGGTCCCACGACCACGAAGTCGTTGTACATCACCTCGTGGCGCTGCAGGCCGAAGCCGTCGGCGTGGAACCTCTCCTCGAGTTCCTTTGCGTGCACGAACACCACGTCGGCGTCGCCGCGCCTGCCCATGTCGAGCGCCTGCCCGGTGCCCAGCGCCACCACGCGCACCTGGATGCCGGTCTTCTTCTCGAAAAGCGGCAGCAGGTGCTTGAAGAGCCCGGACTGCTCGGTCGACGTGGTCGAGGCGACGGTGATGAACTTCTGCGCCTGTGCGGCCGCGGGCAGCGTGAGCGACAACAGGATGGCGGCGAGGCTGCGGATCGCTACCAAGGCAATTCCCCCTTGATGAACGCCGCGGCCTCCGGGGTCGCGGGCGTTGCGAAGAAACGGTCGATCGGCGAGTGCTCCAGTACGCGCCCCTCGTGCACGAACAGCACCTCGTCGCCGAGGCGTCGCGCCTGCCCGAGGTTGTGCGTCGCCATAACGATCTTGGTGCCGGCCGCGTCGAACGCCCGGATCACGCGCTCGATCTCGCGTGTCGCGCCCGGGTCGAGGCTGGCCGTCGGTTCGTCGAGGAACAGGACCTCGGGATGCAGCGCCCAGGCGCGCGCGAGCGCCAGCCGCTGCTGCTCTCCGCCCGAGAGCACCCTTGCGGGCCGGTTCGCGAGGTGCGCCAGCCCGACGCTCTCGAGCGCCTCGCGCGCGAGCGGCTCGCGCTCCGCGCGCCGCACCCCGGCAAGCTCGAGCGCGTAGGTGATGTTGGCGATCGCCGAGCGGCGCAGCATCACCGGGCGCTGGAACACCATCGCCTGCCGGCGGCGCAGGCGCTCGGGGTCGGTGTCCTGCCACGAGATGCGCCCGCCGCTGGGCGCGACGAGGCCGTGCATCAGGCGCATCAGCACGCTCTTCCCGGCGCCGTTCGCGCCGACGATGATCGTCGCCGGCCCGGCCTCGAGCCGCGCCGAGATGCCCTTCAGGATCTCGCGCCCGCCGGCCTCGAAGCGCAGGTCCTCGAGCGCGAGCGGCAGGATGCTGCGCGGCGCCTCAGCCATGGCGGCGCTCCGCGGCTTCCTTCACCCAGAACGCGACCGCGTTGATCGCGAGCACCAGGGCGATCAGCACGAGGCCGAGCGACAGCGCGAGCGGCAGGTCGCCCTTCGAGGTCTCGAGGGCGATGGTCGTGGTCATCACGCGCGTCACGCCGTCGATGTTGCCGCCGACGATCATCACCGCGCCGACCTCGGCCGACGCGCGCCCGAGGCCGGCGAGGATCGCGGTGACGAGCGAGAAGCGGATGTCCCAGACGAGCGTCAGCGCGGCGCGCAATCCGTGCGCCCCGAGCGAACGCAACTGCTCCTCGTACTCGATCCACGCATCCTCGACCGCCTGCCTGCAGAGCGCCGCGATGATCGGCAGCACGAGGATCGCCTGCGCGACAACCATTGCCGGCGGCGTGAAGAGAAGCCCCAGGCTGCCGAGCGGGCCGGCGCGCGACAGCATCAGGTACACGACGAGCCCCGCGACCACCGGCGGCAGGCCCATCAGCGCGTTCAGCATGACCACGATCGCCTTGCGGCCCGGGAAGCGGCCGACCGCGAGCGCCGCGCCGAGCGGGAGCGCGAACAGCGTCGCCAGCGCGACCGCGGAAAGGCTGACCTCGAGGCTCAACAGGACGATGCTGCCGAGCACGCGATCGCCGGAGGCGATCAGCCTCGCGGCCCCGCCGAGCGCCTGCAGGATGCCGTCCACTTATGCT
Source organism: uncultured Enterobacteriaceae bacterium (assembly GCA_964617355.1). Taxonomy (GTDB): domain Bacteria; phylum Pseudomonadota; class Gammaproteobacteria; order Burkholderiales; family SG8-39; genus CAZTDU01. The sequence goes on along the minus strand of CAZTXP010000156.1, from coordinate 6,668 downwards.
TCTTCGTGCATAACAAGGTTCACGCCAGACTATAATCGGACCCTTGCAGGGCATTCCATAGGCATCCGCTTGCATAAGTCGCCGCCGTTGTCGCTGGACGCCACGTGGCTCGAGGCCGAGGGCCTGCCGCGCGAGCAGGGCCGCACGCTGGTGCGCCTCCTCGGGCAACTGGAACGCGCGCCGTCGCTGCGCGTCGCCGCCGACGCGGCGGGCATGTCGTACCGGCACGCGTGGGGCCTGCTCGGCCAGGGCGCGACCGCGCTCGGCGGCCCGCTCGTCGACATGTCGCGCGGTCGTGGCGCGCGCCTCACCGCGCTCGGGCGCCGGGTACTCGATGCCGAGGCGCACGTGCGCACCGTACTGGCGCCCGCGCTGGAACGCCTGCAGGACGAACTGCGCGGCATCCTCGCCGAGGCGCTGCCGAAGCGCCCACGCGTGCGGTTGCGCGCCAGCCAGGACCTCGCGCTCGGCGAACTCGCACGCCTCTGCGAACCGCGGCTCGACCTCGAGATCGGCTTCCACGGCGCGGACGACAGCCTCGCGGCGCTGGCGCGCGGCGACTGCGACCTCGCCGGCTTCCACGTCGCCGACGCCCTGCCCCGCGCGGCCGCCGCCGCGGCCGCGCTCGGGCGCTGGCTCGACCCGAACAAGCACCAGCTGGTGCACTTCGTGACCCGCGAGCAGGGACTGATCGTGCGCCCCGGCTCCCGCATCAAGGGCGTGCACGACCTCGCGCGACCGGGCGTTCGCTTCGCCAGCCGCCCGGCGCACTCGGGCCGCAGCGAATCGAACGCCGACCTGCTCGCCGCCGCGGAGGTCGCCGAGGAACGCGCCGACGCCGCCTTCGGGCTGCGCGCCGCCGCAGCGCGCTACCGGCTCGGCTTCGTGCCGCTGTCCACCGAGCGCTACTTCCTCGCCGCGACGCGCGCGACGCTACGCGGCGCCGGTTTCCTCGCGATGCGCGAGGTGTTGCGCGGCAAGGCCTTCGCCGGCGCGATCTCGCGACTTCCTGGCTACGACGCCGCTGCCGCCGGCGAGCGCGAGGCGATCGGCGACGCGCTCTCCTGGCTGCGTGCTTGACACGCTCGGGCGGGGACGCGCATCCTCGCGGCTCCCGGGGATGCAGGCTCCCCGTCCCGCCACCCGGCGGGTTCGACGCGGACGCGTCCAAGTTCTGCGGCATTGCTCCGAACCTCATACGGGAGAGCGCATGGACGCGTCCAGCATTTCCGCCGCCGAGTTGCGGCAAGCCCTCGAATCCACCGATCCGCCGATCGTCGTCGACGTGCGGCGCAATGCGCGCTTCCTCGAGGCGAGCGACCTCGTGCGCGGCGCGCTGCGGCGCGATCCCGAGCGCGCATCCGAATGGGCATCGTCGCTCCCCGGTGCTTCGCTCGTGGTCGTCTACTGCGTACATGGACACGAGGTGAGCCAAGGCGCCGCCGCGGCGCTGCGCAGCGCCGGGCGCGAGGCGCGCTACCTCGACGGCGGCATCGAGGGCTGGCGCGCCGTCGGCGGCGCGCTCTTCGGCAAGCCCGCGGGCGCCTCGACACGCTGGATCACGCGCGAGCGGCCGAAGGTGGACCGCATTGCGTGCCCATGGCTGGTCGCGCGCTTCATCGATCCGCAAGCGGAATTCCTCTACGTGCCGGCGAAGGACGTGCGGCGCATCGCAGCGGAGCGCGATGCCGTTCCCTACGACGTCGACGGCGTCGAGTTCACGCACGACGGCGAGCGCTGCAGCTTCGACGCCTTCGTCGCCTTCCACCGTCTCCGAGACCCGGCGCTCGACCGGCTGGCGACCATCGTGCGCGGCGCCGATACCGGTCGCCTCGACCTCGCGCCCGAGAGCGCGGGCCTGCTCGCGCTCTCCCGGGGACTGTCGGCGAACATCGGCGACGACCACGAGATGCTCCGGCACGGCAAGGTGATGTACGACGCGCTCTACCGCACGTGCGAGGGACAGGCCCGATGAACGCGCCCGGGAACCACGGCATCTCCTTCGCCGAGGCCTTCCGCTTCTGGCTGAAGCTCGGCTTCATCAGCTTCGGCGGCCCGGCGGGCCAGATCGCGGTGATGCACCAGGAGCTGGTCGAGCGCCGGCGCTGGATCAGCGAGAACCGCTTCCTGCACGCGCTCAACTACTGCATGGTGCTGCCCGGCCCGGAGGCGCAGCAGCTCGCGACCTACATCGGCTGGCTGATGCACCGGACCTGGGGCGGCATCGTCGCGGGCGGGCTGTTCGTGCTGCCCTCGCTCTTCATCCTGATCGCGCTGACGTGGGTCTACCTGGCCTTCGGCGAGATCCGCTGGGTGGCGGCGGTGTTCTATGGCATCAAGCCGGCGGTCACCGCGATCGTGCTGCACGCCGCGTGGCGCATCGGCTCGCGAGCCCTGAAGAACGGTTGGCACTGGGCGATCGCGGCCGCGGCCTTCGTGGCGATCTTCGCGCTCGACGTGCCGTTCCCGCTGATCGTGCTCGCCGCGGCGCTCGTCGGCTACATCGGTGGCCGCGTGGCGCCGGCAAAGTTCGCGGCAGGCGGCGGCCACGCAGCCTCGAAGAAGGACTACGGCCCGGCGATCATCGACGACGCGACCCCGACGCCGCCGCACGCGCGCTTCTCGCCCGGGAAGCTCACCGCCGTGGTCGCCGCTGGGCTGCTGCTGTGGGCCCTGCCGATGGCGGCGCTCGTCGCCGCAGGGGGATGGGACTCGACGCTCGCGCGCATGGGCTGGTTCTTCACCAAGGCGGCGCTGCTCACCTTCGGCGGCGCGTACGCGGTGCTGCCCTACGTCTACCAGGGCGCGGTCGAGCACTACCAGTGGCTGACCGCGCTGCAGATGATCGACGGCCTCGCGCTCGGCGAGACCACGCCGGGGCCGCTCATCATGGTGGTGGCCTTCGTCGGCTTCGTCGGCGGCTGGACGCAGGCGCTGTTCGGTCCCGAGGCGCGCTTCATGGCCGGTGCGGCGGCCGCGTGCGTGGTGACGTGGTTCACCTTCCTGCCGTCCTTTGTCTTCATCCTCGCGGGAGGGCCGCTCGTGGAATCCACGCACGGCGACCTGCGGGTCACTGCGCCGCTCGCCGGCATCACCGCGGCCGTGGTGGGCGTGATACTGAATCTCGCCCTGTTCTTCGCGTGGCACGTGCTGTGGCCGCAGGGCTGGGGCGGCCGCTTCGAGTGGCCGGCGGCGGTCGTCGGCCTCGTCGCGGCGCTGGCTCTCTTCCGCTTCAAGCGCGGCATCATGGAGACGGTGGCCGGCGCGGCGGTCGCGGGGCTTGCGCTCGGGGCCGCGGGCCTCGTACCCTGACGCGTCGAAACCCAGGAGAACCGCATGCCCGCCTATGCCGTCGTCGAAGTGAACGTCACCGACCCGAAGGCCTACGACGACTACCGCAAGCTCGTGCCCGCCACGCTGGAAAAGTACGGCGGACGCTTCCTCGTGCGCGGCGGCGCCACGGACGTGAAGGAAGGCGACTGGAAGCCGGCGCGCCTGGTCGTGCTGGAGTTCCCGTCGATGGAGCGCGCGCAGGCGTGGTACGCGTCGCCCGAATACGCGCCCGCGCTCGCGATCCGGCTGAAGGCCGCGAACGCGAAGCTGGTGCTCGTCGAAGGCGCCTGACCTAGCTTCTGTGGATCACCGCGCAGGCGCTGCGCGCGCCTGCGTTGCCCACCGGCTGCGAGGTGTAGTCGTCCGGCTGCACGTGCACGATCAGGCCGCGACCAACGATGCTGGCCGGGCCGGCCTGCACGGTAATCACATCGAGCTCGGCCGTGAGGCTGGCGTTGCCGTTCGCGTCCGACTGCAGGTTCGGCATGTCGCCGGCGTGGCGCTCGGCGGTGCCGTGGTGGCCGTGCGGCTTGCCGTAGGGATTGAAGTGCCCCTTGGCGCTCATCCCGTCGCCGGAACTGCAATCGCCGGCCTCGTGGATGTGGAATCCGAACTGCGCGTTCGGCTTCAGGCCCGAGACGCTGGCAGAGACGCGCACCTTGCCGCCCGCCTCGACGAACGTGACGGTGCCCTTCACGGTGCTGCCCTTGGTGGGCTGCAGGTTCGCGCTGGCGCGCGGCGCGTTGTCCGGGACGGTCTGGCAGGCGGCGAGCGCAGCGGCGACGGCCAGCAGCGCAAGGCGGCGCATGCCGTTACTTCTTCTTCGCCACGGCCTGCGGGGCCGGGTCGGCGATGCCCTTGTTCTTCTTGTAGTTCGCGACGGCCTTGTCGACTGCCTTCGCGTTCAGCTCCGCTTCCTTGGCCTTCGCCGCGGCGGCCTTCTCGGCATCCGCGGCCTTCTCGGCATCCGTCTTGGCCGGCGCAGCCGGCAGCTTGGCATGCGCGGCGAGCGTGCCGACGAGCAGCCCGCCGGCGATGGCGAGCGCGATTCCGATCTGTCTCATGATCCTTCCTCCGTCAGTCGCGTGCACGCGGGGCACTATTGGAGCGCGCGAGGCGCGCTGGGAACCGGCGCGGCCCCGCCGCCCGAGGCGGCCGGCGCGGCGCCGCCCTTGGCCTTCTCTTGGTTGTACCAGAGCTCGTGGTGCTCCTTGGCCCAGGTCTCGTCGGTGACGCCGTCGCGCATGTTGCGGTATGCGCCCTCGACGCCGATCGTGCCGACGTAGATGTGTCCGAACGCGAGCAGGCACATGCAGATGGCGGCCACCGAGTGCACCACGTTCACCTGCTGCATGGTGGTGCGCAGCTGCTCGAAGTTCGGGAACAGCATCACCAGCCCCGAGACGCTCAGCACGCAGCACAGCGCCACCACGCCGATCCAGAAGTAGGCCTTCTCGCCCGCGTTGAAGCGCCCGGAGGGCACGTGCTGGCCCTTCAGGAACATCGCGACCGCGCCCTTGAACCACGCGAGGTCGCCCTTCTCGGGCATGTTGTCCTTCACGTACATCGCGATGAACACCACGAGGCTCGCGATGAACAGCGGCGCGAGGAAGTTGTGCAGGCTCTTCGACAGCTGCGTGAACCACGCGAACAGCTGGTGCCCGAGGATCGGCAGCAGCAGGTGCTTGCCGAAGAGGATCGTGAGGCCCGTGACCGCCAGCGTGCAGAAGCTGATTGCCATGGTCCAGTGCGCCCAGCGCTCGGCGAGCGAGAAGCGCTGCATCAGGCGGCCGGTAAGCGGCTCGTGCAGCTTGAGCGGGCCCTTCAGGAGGTAGAAGCCGGCGATGCCGAGCAGCGCGAGCACGAGGATCCAGCCGCCCGCGAAGGTGACCGGGCCGTTACGGAACTTCCGCCAGGCCTCGCCCGCGGTGGACATGGTTTCCTGGCCCGGGAAGCGGGCCTGCGGCTGCACCAGCACGCCGGTCTCGCGTCCGGGAATGCTGGTGTAGTTCTCCTGCCCTGAGCGCACCTCGCGCCACACCGGCGCGTTGTTGCCGGGTTGCTCGACCGTGCGCTGGCGCTGCTGCTGGGCGCTGTCTCCGGCAGGCGCCGGCGCGGCCGGCTGCGCCTGCGCGAACGCCGCGCCCGCGGCCGTCAGCGTCGCCGCGAGCAGGACACCCTGGATCCATCGATTCATCTCGGTCTCCGGCTGGCGCGGCGACTTACTGGTAGATCCGCTTGTGCTCGTGCTGGCTGAGCTGGCGGTTCTTGAGTTGCGTCTCCCAGGTCGTCTTGTCGCCCTTGGTCCATTGCGGGCCCTGGTCCTTCGCGAGCGGCGTGTTGTCCCACGGCTTGGTATCTCGCTTCACCGTCTGCCCGGCCTGCTTCACGCCGGGGTTGGAGGCCTGCTCGACCTCCATGCAGCCCGCGAGGAAAGCAGCAGCGACGGCCGCGACGAGCGCGGCGCGGCTCACGACTTGCCTCCCGCCGCCGGCGCGGCGCCGCCCGCCGTTCCTCCCTTGGACGGCTGGCCGTAGGCCGAACCCCAGCCCCAGGCCTCGGCGCCCTTGGTGCCGCGGCGCGCAACGCGCTCGCGGAAGATGTCGGCCACGACGTCGCCGTCGCCGCCGAGCAGTGCCTTGGTGGAGCACATCTCCGCGCAGGCCGGGAGCTTGCCCTCGGCGAGGCGGTTTCGGCCGTATTTCTTGAACTCGGCCTCCGAGCGGTCGACTTCCGGGCCGCCGTTGCAGAACGTGCACTTGTCCATCTTGCCGCGCATGCCGAAGGCGCCCGCCTGCGGGAACTGGGGCGCGCCGAACGGGCAGGCGTAGAAGCAGTAGCCGCAGCCGATGCACAGGTCCTTGTCGTGCAGCACGACGCCGTCGTCCGTGCGGTAGAAGCAGTCCACCGGGCAGACCGCCATGCACGGCGCGTCGGAGCAGTGCATGCACGCCACCGAGATCGACTTCTCGGCACCGACCACGCCGTCGTTGATCGTGACGACGCGGCGGCGGTTCACGCCCCACGGCACCTCGTTCTCGTTCTTGCAGGCGGTGACGCAGCCGTTGCACTCGATGCAGCGCTCGGCGTCGCAGAGGAATTTCATCCGGGCCATCGCGGTCTCCTTATGCCCACTTCTCGACCGGGCAAAGCGTCGTCTTGGTTTCCTGCATCATCGTCACGCGGTCGTAGCCGTACGTGGTGGCGGTGTTCACCGCCTCGCCGCGCACGATCGGGGCCGCCCCGTCCGGGTAGTAGGCGAGCATGTCCTCGCCCATCCACCAGCCGGAGAAGTGGAACGGGATGAAGCAGGTGTCGGGGCCGACGCGCTCGGT
>CAZTXP010000155.1:0-19847 GCA_964617355.1 uncultured Enterobacteriaceae bacterium | reverse complement strand
CCAGCTCGACGACGGCTCGGGCGTGCTGGTGCTCACCGACATCTATGGCGCCACACCGGGCAACATCGCGCTGAAACTGCTCGAGCCCGGGCACGTGGAAGGCCTCTCCGGAGTCAGCCTGCCGATGCTGGTGCGGGCGCTCACCTATCGCGACCGCCCGCTCGCCGCGGTCGTCGACAAGGCCCTTTCCGGCGGGCGGGAAGGCGTGGTCCACATGACCGTCGATTGCTGCAATGCCGTCGCTAGACGCTGAGATCGTCAACCAGCTGGGACTGCACGCGCGGGCCGCGGCCAAGCTCACGCAGACCGCGGCGCGCTTCGCCTCGGAGATCTGGCTCGCGCGCAACGGGCGGCGCGTGAACGCGAAGAGCATCATGGGGGTGATGATGCTCGCCGCCGGCAAGGGCTCCGTGGTGACGCTGGAAGCCGAGGGCGAGGATGCGCAGGCCGCGCTCGACGCGCTCCGGCAGCTGATCGCGGAGCGCTTCGGCGAGGCGCAATGAACTTCGCGCTGCACGGGGCGGCGGTCTCGGCCGGCATCACCATCGGCCGCGCGCACCTCGTCTCGACTGCGCGGCTGGAGGTCGCGCACTACGAGATCGCGCCCGAGCAGGTCCAGGCCGAGGTGTTCCGCTTCGACGCCGCGCTGGCGCGCGCGAAGCAGGAACTCGCCACCCTCGAATCGCACGTGGATGCGGATGCGCCGGCCGAGTTCGGCGCGTTCCTCAACCTGCACCGCCTGATCCTCGAGGACTCGACGCTGTCGCACGCGCCGCGCGACATCATCCGCGAGCGCCGCTGCAATGCCGAGTGGGCGCTGGTGCTGCAGATGCAGCACCTTGCCGAGCAGTTCGAGCAGATGGAGGACGCCTACCTGCGCGAGCGCCGCGCCGACATCGAGCAGGTGGTCGAGCGCGTGCTGAAGGCGCTGATCGGCGCGCACGCCTCGCCCGCGCCGGCGGCGAGCGACGAGCACGACTACATCGTGGTGGCGCACGACCTGTCCCCGGCGGACATGATCCTCTTCAAGCAGCACCAGTTCGGCGGCTTCGTCACCGACCTGGGCGGCGTCACCTCGCACACCGCGATCCTCGCGCGCAGCCTGAACATCCCGGCGGTCGTGGGCCTGCACCACGCGAGGAACCTGATCCGCGAGGACGACCTGCTGATCGTCGACGGTCTTCAGGGCGTGCTGGTGGTGGACCCGGACCCGGTGGTGCTCGCCGAGTACCGGCTGCGCCAGACGCAGCACGAGCTCGAGCGCCAGAAGCTGCGGCGCCTGAAGACCACGCCGGCGGCCACGCTCGACGGCACCGCGGTGGAGCTCTTCGCCAACATCGAGCTGCCCGACGACATCGACGAGGCGCTCGATTCCGGCGCGCTCGGCGTCGGCCTTTTTCGCACCGAGTTCCTGTTCCTCAACCGCTCCGCGCTGCCGGACGAGGACGAGCAGTTCGAGGCCTACCGGCGCGTCGCGCAGGCGATGGGCGGCAAGCCCGCGGTGATCCGCACGCTCGACGTCGGCGCCGACAAGGCGCTCGCGGGCACGCAGCACTCGATGCCGAACCCGGCGCTCGGCCTGCGCGCGATCCGCTTCTGCCTCGCCGAGCCGCAGATGTTCCTCGCGCAGCTGCGCGCGATCCTGCGCGCCTCGCACTACGGCAAGATCCGCATCCTGCTGCCGATGCTCGCGCATGCGCACGAGATCGAGCAGGCGCTCGCGCTGCTGCGGCAGGCCAAGCAGCAGCTCGACGACGCCAAGGTGCCCTACGACCGCGAGATCGCCGTCGGCGGCATGGTCGAGGTGCCCGCGGCCGCGCTCGCGCTGCCGATGCTGATGCGGCGCCTGGACTTCCTCTCGATCGGCACCAACGACCTGATCCAGTACACGCTCGCCATCGACCGCGGCGACGACCAGGTCGCGCACCTATACGACCCGCTGCACCCCGCGGTGCTGCACCTCGTGTCCCACGTGATCCAGACCGCGACTCGCGCCGGCACGCCCGTGGCGGTGTGCGGCGAGATGGCGGGCGACACCTCGCTCACGCGGCTGCTGCTCGGCTTCGGCCTGCGCAACTTCTCGATGCACCCCGCGCAGCTCCTCCCTGTGAAGGAGCGCGTGCTGCGCACCAGCCTCGCCGACGCGCAGCCGGTGGCGCAGCGCGTGCTGCGCCAGACCGATCCCGCGAAGACGCGCGAGATCCTCGCGCGCCTGAACGCCTGACCCGGAGGATACGAATGGACCCGATCACCCCTGACCGCCGGCGCCGGAGGCTCGTCCTCGCCTCGCTCGCCGCGCCCCTCGCCGGCGCAAGGGCGTTCGCGCAGCCGGCCTATCCGTCGAAGCCCGTGCTCTTCATCTGCCCTTGGCCCGCGGGCGGCACCGCGGACCAGACCATGCGTGCGCTGTGCTCGGCCGCGTCACGCGCGCTCGGCGGACCCATCGTCGTCGAGAACCGCCCGGGCGCCGCCGGCATGATCGGCCTGAAGGCGATCGCGTCCGCGACGCCCGATGGCCACGTGATCGGCCAGATCCCGCTGTCGGTGACGCGCTTCTCGCAGCTCGGTTCGGTGGCGGTAGACCCGATGAAGGACCTCACCTACCTCGCGCGCACTTCCGGGCAGACGTTCGGCATCGCGGTACGTGCCGACGCGCCGTGGAAGTCGCTGGCCGAGTTCGTCGCGCAGGCGAAGGCCCAGCCCGGAAAGGTGACGTACGGGCACTCCGGCATCGGCGGGCAGACGCACGTCGGCATGGAGGAGTTCGCGATCGCGGCGGGCATCCAGCTGAACCACATCCCGTTCAAGGGCGGCGCGGATGCGCTGACCGCGCTCCTCGGCGGGCACGTGGACGCGCTCGCCGATTCGAGTTCGTGGGCGCCGCACGTCGAGCAGGGAAAGCTGCGGCTGCTCGCCACCTGGGGCGAGGCGCGCACCGCGCGCTTCAAGGCGGTGCCGACGCTGAAGGACGCGGGCTACAACGTGGTCGTGGACGCGCCGAACGGCGTCGGCGGCCCGAAGGGCATGGACCCGCAGGTGGTGCGCCGGCTGCGCGACGCCTTCCGCGCGGGCGTGGCGAGCGACGAGTTCCGGCAGGCGTGCGACAAGATCGACGCGCCCGTGCTCTACCTAGACGGCCCGGAGTACGAGCGCTACGTGATCGAGACCTACAAGCGCGAGACGGTGCTCATCGAGCGCCTGAAACTGAAGGAGTTGCTGAAGTCATGAACGACATCGTCGCTTCGCCGGCCGCGTCGCCAGTCATCCGCATGCACGCGGCCGACAACGTGGTCATCGCGCGCATCGACCTGCCGCAAGGCAGCACCGCCGAAGGGATCGCCTGCCTCAACCGCGTGCCCGCGGGCCACAAGATGGCCACCCGTGCGATCTCCAAGGGCGAGCCGATCGTCAAGTACAACACCATCATCGGCTTCGCCGCGCAGGACATCCGCCCCGGCACATTGCTCCACCGCCTCAACATGGAGTTCCGCGAGTTCGAGCGCGACTATGCGTTCTGCGCGGACGCGAAGCCGGTGGCGATGGTGCCCGAGGCCGAGCGCGCCTCGTTCATGGGCATCGTGCGCGCCAACGGACAGGTCGGCACGCGCAACTACATCGGCATCGTCGCCACCGTGAACTGTTCGGCCACCGTCGTTCACCGCATTGCCGAATGGTTCACGCCGGAACGCCTCGCGGAGTACCCGAACGTCGACGGCGTGGTCGCGTTCGCGCACGCGACCGGCTGCGGCATGGAGCTCTCGGGCGAACCGATCGACCTGCTGCGCCGGACGCTCGGCGGCTACGCGCGCCACGCCAACCTCGCCGGCGCGCTGATCGTCGGCCTCGGTTGCGAGCGCAACCAGCTGAACCGGATGATGGACGCGCAGGGCATGCAGGCGAACGAGCGGCTGCGCACGTTCGTCATGCAGGACACCGGCGGCACGCGAAAGACCATCGAGGCCGGCATCGCCGCAGTCAAGGAGATGCTGCCCGAGGCGAACCGCGTCTCGCGCACGCGCGTGCCGGCCAGCCACATCGCGGTCGGCCTGCAGTGCGGCGGCTCGGACGCCTTCTCTTCGATTTCGGCCAATCCCGCGCTCGGCGAGGCGATGGACATCCTGGTGCGGCACGGCGGCACCGCGATCCTCTCCGAAACCCCCGAGATCTACGGCGTCGAGCACACGCTGACGCGCCGCGCGGTGACGCGCGAGGTCGGCGAGAAGCTGGTCGAGCGCATCCGCTGGTGGAAGGAGTATTCGAAGGGCCGTGACGTGCAGATCAACGGCGTGGTCAGCCCGGGCAACCAGGACGGCGGGCTCGCGAACATCTTCGAGAAGTCGCTCGGCTCGGCGATGAAGGGCGGCACCACGCCGCTCGTCGAGGTCTACAAGTACGCCGAGCCCGTGACCACGAAGGGCTTCGTGTTCATGGACACGCCGGGCTTCGACCCGGTGTCGGCCACCGGGCAGGTGGCCGGCGGCGCGAACGTGATCTGCTTCACGACCGGCCGCGGCTCGGCCTATGGCTGCAAGCCCTCGCCGTCGCTGAAGCTCGCCACCAACACGCCCATGTACACGAAGCTCGAGGAAGACATGGACATCAACTGCGGCGGCATCCTCGACGGCACGGAGACCGTACAGACGATGGGGCGGAAGATCTTCGAGCAGATCCTGCGCACCGCATCCGGCGAGAAGACCAAGTCCGAGCTGCTCGGCCTCGGCGACCACGAGTTCGTCCCCTGGCCCATCGGCATCACTGGATGAGGTAGAATCCCGCCACAGCGCCGATTTGATGTTCAGCTTGCGGGCGCTCTACAAATACCGCTAAAGAGACGGCACCCGAAGGGCCCGTTTCGCGAAAGCTGAACGGGCTTTTTCTTTTCCGGGATCGCAGGCCACGTGATCGTCGAGGCGAAGCTCGCGAAGTTCACCGAACCCCTGAAGCTGAAGGGAGGCGCGGTGCTGCCCGAGTACGAGCTCGCGTACGAGACCTACGGCACGCTGAACGCGTCGGGCTCGAACGCGGTGCTGGTGTGCCACGCGCTGAACGCCTCCCACCACGTCGCCGGCACCTACGCGGACGACCCGGAGAACGAAGGCTGGTGGGACAACCTCGTCGGGCCCGGCAAGCCGCTGGACACGAACCGCTTCTTCGTCGTCGGCTCGAACTACCTCGGCTCCTGCTTCGGCTCCACCGGCCCCGCGTCGACCAACCCCGCGACCGGCAAGCCCTGGGGCGCGGACTTCCCGGTGGTGACGGTCGAGGACTGGGTCGAGGCGCAGGCCCGCCTCGCCGATCGCCTGGGCATCGACCGCTTCGCCGCCGTGATCGGCGGCAGCCTCGGCGCGATGCAGGCGCTGCAGTGGACGCTGTCGCACCCGGACCGCGTGCGCCACGCCATCGTCATCGCCGCGACGCCGAAGCTCTCGGCGCAGAACATCGCCTTCAACGAGGTCGCGCGCTCGGCGATCATCACCGACCCGGACTTCCACGGCGGCCACTACTACGAGCACGGCGTGGTCCCCAAGCGCGGCCTGCGCATCGCGCGCATGATCGGCCACATCACCTACCTGTCGGACGAGGCGATGATGGCCAAGTTCGGGCGCGTGCTGCGCGGCAAGACCGAGGTCGGGTTCAATTTCGACGTCGACTTCGAGGTCGAGTCCTACCTGCGCTACCAGGGCGACAAGTTCTCGACCTACTTCGACGCCAACACGTACCTGCGGATCACCAAGGCGCTCGACTACTTCGACCCCGCGGGCGACTACGGCGACGACCTCTCGGCCGCGTTCGCGCGCGCGAAGGCCGACTTCCTCGTGGTCTCGTTTACCTCCGACTGGCGCTTCTCGCCCGCCCGCTCGCGCGAGATCGTGCGCGCGCTGCTCGACAACCGCCGCATCGTCTCGTACGTCGAGAACGACGCGCCGCAGGGCCACGACGCGTTCCTGCTCGACGACGCGCGCTACCACGGCGCGCTGCGCGCCTACTTCCGGAACATCGCGCTGTGACCGAATCCGACGCCATCGTCCGCTGGGTGCCGGAAGGCGCGCGCGTGCTCGACCTCGGCTGCGGCGACGGGCGCCTGCTGCGCCGGCTGTGGGAGGAGAAGCGCGCCCCCGGCTACGGCATCGAGATCCAGGACGCGCACGTGCTCGCCTGCCTCGAGAACGACGTCAACGTGCTGCAGCTCGACCTCGAGGACGGCCTCGCGGCGTTCGCCGACCGCTCGTTCGACTGCGTGATCCTCTCCGAGACGCTGCAGGCGATCCACCACCAGGAGGCGCTGCTGCGCGAGATGCTGCGCGTCGGGCGCACGGCGATCGTCTCGTTCCCGAACTTCGGCTACTGGCGTGCGCGACTGCAGATCGCCCTGGGCGGCCGCATGCCGGTATCGAACGAACTGCCGTACCAGTGGTACGACACGCCGAACGTGCACCACTGCACGCTCGCCGACTTCGAGGCGCTGGCCGCGTCGCTCGGCATCCGCATCGAGGAGCGCGTGGTGCTCACGGGCGGCGAGCCTGTGGCGACGCTGCCGAACCTGCTCGGCGCGGTGGCGCTCTACCGCTGCGCGGCGGGCTGATCGAGCGCGTCGACGCGCGCGCGCATCGTGACGAGCAGCGCGAGCCCGGGCAGCGCGATCAGGAACGTGAGGAAGAAGAACGGCGCCCAGTCGAGCGCCTTCACAAGGTAGCCGGCCGCTGGGCCGACGTACACGCGGCCCACCGCCGACAGCGCCGACAGCAGCGCGTACTGCGTGGCCGAGAAGCGCCGGTCGCAGAGCGCCATCAGCAGCGCGACGTACGCCGCCGTGCCCATCCCGCCGCAGAGGTTCTCGAGCCCGACCACGACGACCATCAGCGGGTAGCTCTTGCCGGCCATCGCGAGCAGCATGAAGCCGAGATTCGTCACCGCCTGCAGCAGGCCGAAGGCGAGCAGCGCGCGATAGAGGCGCAGCTTCGCCATCAGCGCGCCGCCCGCGAGCGCGCCGACGATGGTCGCCGCGAGGCCGAAGCCCTTGTTCAGCGCTCCGACCTCGGTGAGCGAGAAGCCCGGCCCGCGCAGCAGGAACGTGGTGGTGAAGCTGCCGGCGAAGGCGTCGCCGAGCTTGTAGAGCACGACCAGCAGCAGGAAGGCGAGCGCGGATTCGCGCGAGAAGAACTCGCGGAAAGGCTGCACGACGGCGGCGTCGAGCGTGCGGGGCGCGCCGCCCTGCACCTCGGGCTCGACCACGAACCACGTCGCCGCCATGCCCACGATCATCAGCGCCGCCATCAGCCAGTACGTGCCCTGCCAGCCGAGCCACTGGTCGGCGAGGATCAGCGCGCCAGCCCCGGAGACCAGCATGGCGACGCGATACCCGAGCACCGAAACCGCCGCGCCGGCGCCGCGCTCCTCGCGCGACAGCATGTCGGTGCGCAACGCGTCGAACACGATGTCCTGCGAGGCCGACAGGAAGGCGACCAGCAGGGCCACGCCGCCGAGCAGCCACGCGGAATCCGCCGGCGTCAGCGTCCCCATGAACGCGATGGCCGCCGCCAGCGCGAGCTGCGTCGCGAGCAGCCAGCCGCGGCGCCGGCCGAGGAAGGGCAGCGCGTAGCGGTCCATCAGCGGCGACCAGAGGAACTTGTAGGTATAGGGCTGGCCGACGAGCGCGAACCAGCCGATGGCGACGAGGTCGACGCGCTCGGCCGCGAGCCACGCCTGCAGCGTGCCGGCGGTGAGCGCGAGCGGCAGGCCAGAGGCGAATCCGAGCAGCAGCAGGAGACCGATGCGGCGGCTGCGGAACACGGTTGCGTAGGTGGCGAGCGCCATCGCCGTGCAGTCTAAATGGTTGCTGGAAAACGCAGAAATCGGTAATCTTTCAAGTCCTTCCGCAACAACCTTCCCCTCCGGGACACCCCGCCATGAGCACCGAAGCCAGCAAGGAACGACTCGTCTCCGACATGAAGGTCCTCGTGGCCGATACCGAGGAACTGCTGCGCGCGACCGCCGGCCAGGCCGGTGAAAAGGCGTCCGCCGCGCGCGAGCGCATCCAGGCCACGCTCTCGAACACCAAGGCCAAGCTGATCGAGGCCGAGCGCGCCGTGCTGGAGAAGACCAAGCAGGCCGCGCGCGCGACCGACGACTACGTGCACGACAATCCGTGGCAGGCCGTCGGCATCGCCGCCGGCGTGGGCTTCCTGCTCGGCCTGCTGATCGGCCGCCGCTAGCCGCCCGCCAAGGGCGCGAGCGGCCAAGCTCCCATGCTGGGCGTCCGCGACCTCGCGCGCACGCTGCTCGCGTTCACCGAGACGCGCGCGCGCCTCGCCGCCAACGAACTCGAGGAGCAGGCGCTCCGCTTCGCCGAGATCGCGATCTGGGTGGCGGTGGCGTTCTTCTTCTTCGGCGCGGGGCTGGTGTTCGTCGCCGTGCTCGCGGTGCTGCTCTTCTGGGACACCAATCCCGAGCTCGCCGCCGGTCTCATTGCACTTGTTTTCTTCGCCGCCGGCTTCGGCGGTGCGATGATGGTCCGCATGCGCCTGCGCGAACGCCCCAAGCTGCTCGAAGCCACCGTGGCCGAGCTCGCCAAGGATCGTGAAAGGATCGGCGGCCCCGATGGGATCGCTGGCAACGGCAAGCGCGATGCCGGTGCGTGAGCGCCTGATCGTGCTGCGCGAGCGCCGCGCGCGCCTCGTGGACCGTGCGGCCGGTGAACGCGAGCGCCTCGCAACCGTCGTCCAGGGCGCCTCGGCAATCGAGCCGTGGGTCGCGATGGCGCAGCGCTTCGCCGCGGAGGCACGCCGCCACCCTGCGTGGGTCATCGGCGCGCTCGCCTTCTTCGTCGCATTGCGGCCCCGGCGAGCGTTCTCGCTCGCGCTGCGGGGCTGGTCACTGTTCCAGATCTACCGCAGGGGACGCCAGCTATGGGACCGGTTCGGCCCCGTGGTCCTCGCCGGCCTGCGAAACGCATGAACCTGCCGAAGCTGCGCGCGCCGGCGCCGGTGGCGCGGGCGTTCGAACTCGCCGAGCGCGAGCGCAAGGCCCTGCTCGCCGAGATGGTGCAGGTCAAGGGCCTGATGCCGCTGCTCATGAAGCCGCGCAACAAGATGGAATGGTCCCGCGAGGACAAGGACGAGCTGAAGGCGCACCTGCGGCGCCTGTCGCACCTGTCGCCCTACCTCGTGGTGATCGTGATGCCCGGCGGCTTCGCGATGCTGCCGGTGCTCGCATGGTGGCTCGACCGCCGCCGCCAGAACCGCCCCAAGCCGGCCTGAGCTAGAACTCCCAGCGGTAGTCGATCGTCAACGGCGCGTGGTCGCTGAAGCGCTCCGCCTTGTAGATCGCGTCCTTGTGGGCCGTCTCGGCGAGCGCTGGCGTGGCGACGTGGTAGTCGATGCGCCACCCGACGTTCTTCGCCCACGCCTGCCCCCGGTTCGACCACCACGTGTACTGCTCCGGCTGGTCGTTCACACGACGGAACACGTCCACGAATCCGACCTCGTCGAACACGCGCGTGAGCCACGCGCGCTCCTCGGGCAGGAAGCCGGAGTTCTTCTGGTTGGAGCGCCAGTTCTTCAGGTCGATCTCGCGGTGCGCGATGTTCCAGTCGCCGCACAGCAGCACCTCGCGCTTCGCGCGGCGCAGCTTCGCGAGGTGCGGCAGGAATTCCCCGAGGAAGCGGAACTTCGCCGCCTGCCGGTCCTCGCTCGAGGCACCCGAGGGCAGGTAGAGCGAGACCACCGACAGCTTGCCGAACCGCGCCTCTAGGTAGCGCCCCTCGGCATCGAACTCCCGGCTGCCGAACCCGCGCAGGACGTCGTCCGGCTCGCGCCGCGCGTAGAGCGCGACGCCGCTGTAGCCCTTCTTCTCGGCGGGCAGGAAGTACGCATGCCAGCCCTTGGGCGCGCGAATGTCGTCGTCGAGGTCGGCTTCCTGGGCCTTGATCTCCTGCAGGCAGGCGACGTCTGGCTTGTGCTTGCCGAGCCAGCCGAAGAAGCCCTTGCGGGCCGCGGAGCGGATGCCGTTGACGTTGGCGCTGACGACCCGCAAGCGCGCCTCAGGCCGAGGGGAAGCTCGACACGCCGCCGTGCGCCGCGGACCACTCGGCCGGCGCATTCAGGAACTTCTCGACCTCGTCGACCTGCGCGGCCTGCAGGTACCCGCCCTGCTTCACGACGCGCAGCACGTCCCACCACGTGGCGAGGTAGTGCAGGCGCACGTTGAGGTCCGAGAGGATCTTCTTCGACTCGGGGAAGATGTCGTAGTAGAAGTTGACGTAGACGTGCTCGACGATCGCGCCCGCGTCGCGCAGCGCCTGGCAGAAGTTGATCTTGGAGCGGCCATCCGTCGTCAGGTCCTCGACCAGCAGCGTGCGCGCGCCCTCGCGCACGTCGCCCTCGATCTGCGCGTTGCGGCCGAAGCCCTTGGGCTTCTTCCTCACGTACTGCATCGGCAGCCCGAGGCGATCCGCCATCCACGCGGCGTACGGGATGCCGGCGGTTTCGCCGCCGGCAACCATGTCGAACTGCTCGAAGCCGGCGTCGCGCAGGATGGTGCCCGCGGCGAAGTCCATCAGCTGGTCGCGGATGCGCGGGTACGAGATGAGCTTGCGGCAGTCGATGTACACCGGGCTCGCCCAGCCGGACGTGAAGATGAACGGCTTGTCCTCGGAGAACAGCACCGCCTTGACCTCGAGCAGCATGCGGGCGGTGATGTCGGAGACGAGGGTCCGGTCGGCGAAGTTCATGTCGGGTTCTCCACGGCGAGCGGCGGATTCTAGCAGGGGGGGGTCCGCGTCAACCCCGCGGCCGACCCCACGTTAGAATAGCCATGCCATCGTGGACTCAGGGGATCCCATGAAACGCATCATCGGCCTCGCGGCCGTCGCCGCCCTCGCGCTGCCCTTCGCGGCCGAGGCGCAGACCTACCGCTGCACCGGCAAGGACGGCAAGAAGTACTACGGCGCGACCATCCCGCCGCAGTGCATCGGCGTCACGGTCGAGCAGATCAGCCCGCAGGGCGTCGTCGTGCGGCGCATCGAGGGGCAGATGTCGCCCGAGGAGAAGGCAAAGCGCGAAGCCGAGGCGAAGGCCGCCGCCGAGCGCGAGGACCAGGCGAAGGAAGAAGCGCGCCGCAGCCGCGCGCTGCTCGCCGCCTACCAGAGCGAGGCGGACATCGAGGCCGCGCGCAAGCGCGCGCTGGAGGAGAACGAGAAGGGCGCCGGCGAGATCGTGGCGCGCATCGAGCAGAACAAGAAAAAGCTCGACGCCTTCAACAAGGAAATGGAGTTCTACCAGGGCAAGAACAAGCCGCCCGCGAAGCTGGTCGAGGACATCAAGGAGACGCAGGCAAGCATCAAGGAGCAGGAAGCCCTGCTCGCGAAGAAGCGCGACGTGTCGGCGATCAACGCCAAGTACGACGACGACAAGCGCCGCTTCCAGGAACTGCAGAAGGCCGGCGGCGTGGTGCCGGCGGCCGCGCCTGCCGCGGCGCCGAAGGCCGCGGAAAAGAAGAAGTAGCTCAGCCCGCCAGTTTCCGGCGCAGGACCTCGTTGACCTGCGCCGGGTTGGCCTTGCCCTTGGTCGCCTTCATCACCTGGCCGACGAGGGAGTTGAAGGCCTTTTCCTTGCCGGCACGGTAGTCCTCTACCTGCCTGGCGTTCGCGGCGAGCACCTCGTCCACGAGGCGCTCGATCTCGCCGGAATCGGAGATTTGCTTCAGCCCTCGCTTGGCGATGATCTCGTCGGCCGCGCCCTCGCCGGCCCACATCGCGTCGAAGACCTCCTTCGCCATCTTGCCCGACAGGGTGCCGTCCGCGACGCGCGCGAGCAGGCCGCCGAGCGCTTGCGGCCCGACCGGTGAAGCCGCGACGTCGAGCTCCGAGCGGTTGAGCGCGGCGGCGAGTTCGCCCGATTGCCAGTTCGCGCACAGCTTCGCCGGTGCGCCGGAGGACTTCACCAGCGCTTCGAAGTAGTCGGCGCCCTCGCGCGTCGCGGCGATCGTCGCGGCGTCCTGCGCGGAGAGCCCGTATTGCGACGCGAAGCGCGCGCGCTTCGCCTCCGGCAGCTCGGGCAGCGCGGCGCGCGCGCGCTCGAGATCGGCGTCGGTCACGACGAGCGGCAGCAGGTCGGGGTCGGGGAAGTAGCGGTAGTCCTGCGCGTCCTCCTTCGAGCGCATCGCGCGCGTCTCGTCGCGATCAGGGTCGTAGAGTCGCGTTTCCTGCTGGACCGTGCCGCCATCCTCGATCAGCTCCACCTGCCGGCGCGCCTCGTGCTCTATGGCGCGCTCCATGAAGCGGAACGAGTTCAGGTTCTTGATCTCGCAACGCGTGCCGAGCTTGTCGTCGCCGATGCGGCGCACCGAGACGTTGGCATCGCAGCGGAACGAGCCTTCCTGCATGTTGCCGTCGCAGATGCCGATCCAGCGCACCAGCGCGTGCAGCGCGCGCGCATAGGCCACCGCCTCCTGCGCGCCGCGCAGGTCGGGCTCGGTGACGATCTCCAGCAGCGGCGTGCCGGCGCGGTTGAGGTCGATGCCGGACATGCCGTGGAAGTCCTCGTGCAGCGACTTGCCCGCGTCTTCCTCGAGGTGCGCGCGCACCAGGCGCACGAACTTCTCGCCGCCGGACGTCGCGATCGCGAGCCCGCCGCCCTGCACCACCGGCAGCTCGAACTGGCTGATCTGGTAGCCCTTGGGCAGGTCGGGATAGAAGTAGTTCTTGCGCGCGAACACCGAGCGCCGGCTGACGGTGGCGCCGACCGCGAGGCCGAAGCGGATCGCGAGCTCCACCGCGTGGCGGTTGAGCACCGGCAGCACGCCCGGCAGCGCGACGTCCACCGCGGAGGCCTGCGCGTTGGGCGGCGCGCCGAACGCGGTCGACGCACCGGAGAAGATCTTGCTCTTCGTGGCGAGCTGCGCGTGCGTCTCGATGCCGACGACGATTTCCCAGCCCTTCATGCTCAGCGCTCCCGCGGCGTGGTCAGCAGGCAGCCGCCACGCTTGTCGACCAGCACCGGCTCGAAGTAGGCCTGCGACCCGCAGAACGCAGCGCAATCGTCCGCCGTGGCGCGCACGTAGTCGCCGAGGTCGCGCAGCGTCACCGTGCACTTGCCCGACGTGAAGCGCAGCGCACCGTGTGCGCTCGTCTGTGCGCCCTGCGCCGGTGCCTGCGAGAACGCGTCGCCCGCGCCGATGCTGCAACTGTGGCCGCTCGACGCGAGGGACGAGCGCCACTCGAGGGATCGCGGCTTCAGCCGCCCGCCCTCGACGACGAACGCGAGCGTCGACGCGTAGCGCGCGTCGCCCGCCTCGCAGCGCACGCTCGCGGAATAGGCGTCCATCGGCGGGAACTCCTCGGCGAATTCGAAGCGCTCGCGCTCCTGCCCGCCGGGCGCGAAGCGCGCGCCCTGGAAGCGGCCTTCGCGCCAGGTGCCCTGCAGGGTCCCGGTCGGCGCGCGGCCGAAGAAGATCGGCGTGGTGCCCTCGCGCAGCGTGGTGACGCCGAGCTGCGGGCTGCGCTCGCCCTCGAGGTAGCGGCGCACGAGCGAGGGCAGTAGCAGGTACTCGCCGGTCACGCGCCAGTCGCCATCGGCGCGCGGCTGGGAGGTGAGCACCAGCACCGCGGTGCTGCGCCCCATGCGGCCGAGGAGCTCGCGCGTTTCCGAGGTTTCCTGCGCCGTGGCGGCGAGCGACGCGAGGGCCGCGAGCGCGAGGAGGGCGACGCGCCTCACAGCGGCGTCCCCTTCGGCACGCGCAGGTGCCAGTCGGTGGCCTGCTGGTAGCGGTGCGCGATGCCGAGCAGGCGCGCTTCCGAGAAATGGTCGCCCATCATCTGCAGCCCGACGGGCAGCCCCGCCTCGTCGAAGCCGCAGGGAATCGACATGCCGGGCAGGCCGGCCAGCGGCGCGGGGATGGTGAAGATGTCGTTCAGGTACATCTTCACCGGGTCGTCGCCCTTGGCGCCGAGCGCGAACGCGGTGCTGGGCGCGGTCGGCCCCATGATGACGTCGCAGGCCCTGAAGGCCTCGGCGAAGTCGTTGGCGATCAGGCGACGGATCTTCTGTGCCTGCAGGTAGTAGGCATCGTAGTAGCCGTGAGACAGCACGTAGGTGCCGATCAGGATGCGGCGCTTCACCTCGGCGCCGAAGCCCTCGGCGCGGCTGCGGCAGTACAGGTCCGCGAGGTCGGCGTACTCGGCCGCGCGGTGGCCGTAGCGCACGCCGTCGAAGCGCGACAGGTTCGATGAGGCCTCGGCCGGCGCGATGACGTAGTACACCGGCACCGCGAGCGCGGTGTTCGGCAGCGCGACCTCGACCGTGGTGGCGCCCTGCGCGCGATACCAGGCGATGGCCTCCTCGACGCGCGCGCGCACGCCGGGCTCCACGCCGTCGCCGAAGTACTCCTTCGGCAGGCCGATGCGCAGGCCCTTCAGCGACAACCCGAGCTCGCGCGCGTAGTCCTCCGGCGGGCGCTCGAGGCTGGTCGAGTCGCGCGGGTCGAAGCCGGCCATCGCGTTCATCAGCAGCGCGAGGTCTTCCGCCGACTTGCCGAGCGGACCGCCCTGGTCGAGCGACGAGGCGAAGGCGATCATGCCGTAGCGCGACACCACGCCGTAGGTGGGCTTCAAGCCCGACACGCCGCACAGCGACGCCGGCTGGCGGATCGAGCCGCCTGTGTCGGTGCCGGTGGCGGCCGGCGCGAGCCGCGCGGCCACCGCCGCGGCCGAGCCGCCCGAGGAGCCGCCGGGCACGAGGGTCGTGTCCCAGGGGTTCTTCACCGGGCCGAAGTGCGAGGTCTCGTTCGACGAGCCCATCGCGAACTCGTCCATGTTGCACTTGCCGAGCATCACCGCGCCCGCGGCGTTGAAGTTCTCGATCACCTTGGCGTCGTAGGGGCTGGCGAAGTTCGCCAGCATCCGGGAGCCGCAGGTGGTGCGCAGCCCCTTCGTGCAGAAGATGTCCTTGTGCGCCACCGGGATGCCGGTGAGCGGCCCGGCCTCGCCACGGGCGAGGCGCGCGTCGGCCTGCCGTGCGCCCTCGAGGCTGCGCGGCTCGTCGACCGTGATGAAGGCGTTCAGCTCCCCGTTCAGCTGCCCGATGCGCGCGAGGAAGAGCCGCGTCAGCTCGACGCTGGACACCTTGCGGGTGGCGAGCGCGTCCGACAGCTCCCGGAGCGTGGCGTTCAGCACCGCGCGGCCCTACTCGATGACCTTGGGGACGAGGTACAGCCCGCGTTCGACCGCCGGCGCGACGGCCTGGAAGGCGTCGTGGCGATCCGTCTCCGTCACCTCGTCGGCGCGCAGGCGCTGCCCGCCCGGCACGTAGGCCTCGAGCGCGTGCGCCATCGGCTCCACGCCGCGGGTGTCGACCTTCTGCATCTGGTCGATCAGGCCGAGGACGCGATTCAGCCGCTCGCGCACCGCGTCGGCCTCGTCCTCGCCGACGGCAAGCCGCGCGAGGCGCGCGATGCGGTGGATCTGGTCGGGCGTGAGCGACATGGTCGAGGCGTCGGCAAGAGGATGGAGCGCGGGTTTTGCCTCTGGAAACGGGGCTTTGGGAGCCGTCTCGCAGTCGGCTTCGGGTATTATATGCCCTCTATGGACGGCGCCTTCGCGCCCCTCCGTGGCCTCACCGAGAATAGGACCGCGTCCCGCGAATGTTCGGCTTCCTGCGCAGCTACTTCTCCAACGACCTCGCGATCGACCTCGGCACCGCGAACACGCTGATCTACGTGCGCGGCAAGGGGATCGTCCTCGACGAGCCGTCGGTAGTGGCGATCCGGCAGGAAGGCGGGCCGAACGCGAAGAAGACCATCGCCGCGGTGGGCCGCGAGGCCAAGCAGATGCTCGGCAAGACGCCGGGCAACATCGTCGCCATCCGGCCGATGAAGGACGGCGTGATCGCCGACTTCATCATCACCGAGCAGATGATCAAGCAGTTCATCAAGCGCGTGCACGACAACAAGCTGTTCTCGCCGTCGCCGCGCATCATCATCTGCGTGCCCTGCGGCTCGACGCAGGTCGAGAAGCGCGCGATCCGCGATGCCGCGCTCGGCGCCGGCGCGGGGCAGGTGTACCTGATCGAGGAGCCGATGGCCGCCGCGATCGGCGCGGAGCTGCCGGTCGCCGAGGCGACGGGCTCGATGGTGGTGGACATCGGCGGCGGCACCACCGAGGTGGGCGTGATCTCGCTGGGCGGCATGGTGTACGCCGGCTCGGTGCGCGTCGGCGGCGACAAGTTCGACGAGGCGATCATCAACTACATCCGCCGCAACTACGGCATGCTGATCGGCGACCCGACGGCCGAGATGGTGAAGAAGACCATCGGGTCCGCGTTCCCGGGCTCCGAGGTGCGCGAGATGGAAGTGAAGGGCCGCAACCTCGCCGAGGGCATCCCGCGCAGCTTCACCATCAGCTCGAACGAGATCCTCGAGGCGCTCACCGAACCGCTGAACCAGATCGTCAGCGCGGTGAAGAACGCGCTCGAGCAGACCCCGCCCGAACTCGGTGCCGACATCGCCGAGAAGGGCATGGTGCTCACCGGCGGCGGCGCGCTGCTGCGCGACCTCGACCGCCTGCTGATGGAAGAGACGGGGCTCCCCGTGATCGTCGCCGAGGACCCGCTGACCTGCGTGGTGCGCGGCTCGGGCAAGGCGCTCGAGAAGATGGAACTGTTCGGCCCGATCTTCACGAATGACTGACTGAGGGGGGCATGGACCACAGCCCCCCACCCTTCTTCCACCGGGGCCCCGCCCCGCTCGTCCGGCTCGCGTTCTTCGCCTCGCTGTCGCTCGCGCTGCTCGTGCTCGACGCGCGCTTTCGCTACGCGGAGGCGATCCGGGCCGCCGTCGCCGTCGTCGCCTACCCGCTGCAGGTGGCGGCCACCGCGCCGGTGCAGTTCGCCGAGCGCATCGCCGGATACTTCTCCAGCCAGTCGCAGCTGAAGGACGAGAACGCCACGCTGCGCGCGCGGCTGCTCGCGCAGTCGCAGGAGGCACAGCGGCTTGCCGCCGCCGCCTCGGAGGCCGCGCAGCTGCGCACGCTCGTCGGCGCCGCGGAGCGGCTCGAGTACCAGACCACGCCAGCCGAGATCCTCTACACCGGGCGCGATCCGTACGCGCGCCGGGTGATCATCGACAAGGGCGTGCAGCACGGCGTCGTCGCGGGGCAGCCGGTGGTGGACGATCGCGGCGTGCTCGGGCAGGTGACGCGAGCGCACCCGCTCGTGTCGGAAGTCACGCTGCTCACCGACAAGGACCAGGCGATCCCGGTGCAGGTGGTGAGGAACGGCCTGCGCGCGGTGGCCTTCGGCGCCGGCCTCTCCGGCGCGCTCGAGATCCGCTTCATGGCCTCGAACGCGGAGATCCAGAACGGCGACACGCTCGTCACCTCGGGAATCGACGGCACCTATCCGCCGGGGCTTCCCGTGGGCACGGTGACGCGCATCGAGCGCGACGCGGCGCAGTCGTTCGCGCGCATCGTCTGCGAGCCCGCGGCCGGCGTCGACCGGCACCGCTTCGTGCTCGTGCTCGCGAACCAGGTGAAGCAGGCGCCGTATCCCGAGGCCGCGGAGACGCCGGGCAAGCGCGCCGGCAAGACGCGCAAGCCGCGCGCCCGGAAGGAAGGCGATGGAAGCGGCCGCTAGGTCCCAGCGCATCCTGCTGCCGGTGCGCCTGAGCACCATCGCCGCGTCGTTCGCGGTGGCGCTGCTGCTCGACTTCCTGCCGTGGCGCGACATCGCGCTGGTGCCGGACTTCGTCGCGCTGGTGCTCGCCTTCTGGTGCGTGCGCCAGCCGCGCCTGGTGGGCCTGGGCGCGGCGTGGACGCTGGGCCTGCTGATCGATGCCGGCAACGGCGTGCTGCTCGGGCAGCACGCGCTCGCGTATTCGCTGCTCGCGTTCGGCGGCCTGACGCTGTCGCGGCGCATCCTGTGGTTCCCGGTGGCGCAGCAGTCGCTTCACGTCGCCGCGCTGCTCGTCGCCGCCGAGCTCGTGGTGCTGCTGGTGCGGCTCGTCGCCGGGGCAGAGTTCCCCGGCTGGTCCATCCTCGTCGGGCCGGCGATCGGCGCCGCGCTCTGGCCCGTGGCCACCTTCGTCCTGCTCGCGCCGCAGCGCCGCGCGGCCGAGCCCGATCCGGCGCGCCCGCTATGAGCTCCACCGCCGCGCACCTCGCCGAGCTGAAGAACCACCAGCGGGAGCTGTACTACTTCCAGCTGCGCATCGGCGTCGCCGGCGCGCTGGTGCTGCTCGCGTTCCTGGTGCTGTTCGCGCGCTTCGTCTACCTGCAGGTGGTGCAGCACGAGGCCTACAACGCCAAGGCCGAGGACAACCGCATCTCGCTGGTGCCGATCCCGCCGAACCGCGGCCTGATCCTCGACCGCAACGGCGTGGTGCTCGCGCGCAACTACTCGGCCTACACGCTCGAGATCGCGCCGGGCAAGGTGCGCGACCTCGAGGCGACGATCGGCGAGCTGTCGGGAATCGTCGACATCCAGCCGAAGGACCGCGCGCGCTTCAAGAAGCTGCTCGCCGAGACGCGCAACGCCGAGAGCCTGCCGATCCGCACGCGCCTCGCGGACGAGGAAGTGGCACGCTTCGCCGCCAACCGCTACCGCTTCCCCGGCGTCGAGATCCGCGCGCGCCTCTTTCGCCAGTACCCGCTCGGCGACACGGCCTCGCACGTCATCGGCTACATCGGGCGCATCAACGACCGCGACGCCGAGCGCCTCGAGGAACTCGGGGTGGAAGCCAACTACCGCGGCACCGACTTCATCGGCAAGACCGGCATCGAGTCGAGCTACCAGCAGGAGCTGCACGGCAGCACCGGCATGGAGCAGGTCGAGATCGACGCCGGCGGCCGCGGCATCCGCACGCTCTCGCGCGCGCCGGCGCAGGCCGGCAACAACATCACGCTGACGATCGACATCCGGCTGCAGCAGGTGGTCGAGAAGGCCTTCGGCGAGCGCCGCGGCGCGCTGATCGCGATCGAGCCGCAGACCGGCGCCATCCTTGCGCTGGTCTCGCGGCCGGGCTTCGACCCCAACCTCTTCGTCGAGGGCATCGACGCACAGAGCTGGGGAGAGCTGAACAACTCGCCCGACCGGCCCCTCAACAACCGCGCCATCGCCGGCGTCTACCCGCCGGGCTCGACCTTCAAGCCGTTCATGGCGCTCGCCGCGCTCGAGAGCGGCAAGCGCACGCCGAAGTCCACCATCAGCGACCCGGGCTACTTCCTCTTCGGCGAGCGCCGCTTCCGCGACTCGCGGCCCGGCGGCCATGGCTCGGTGGACCTCTACAAGTCCATCGTCGTGTCCTCCGACACGTACTACTACCAGCTCGCCAACGACATGGGGATCGACGCGATCGCGGCGTTCATGGGTCCGTTCGGGTTCGGCGCCCCGACCGGCGTCGACCTCGACGGCGAGGCCAGGGGCGTGCTGCCTTCGCCGCAGTGGAAGCGCGAGCGCTTCCGCCGGCCCGAGCAGCAGAAGTGGTACGCCGGCGAGACCATCTCGATCGGCATCGGCCAGGGCTACAACGCCTACACGCCGATCCAGCTCGCGCAGGCCATGGCGACGCTGGCGGCGAATGGCGCGCTGTACCGCCCGCGCCTGGTTGCGCACGTGGACAACCTGCGCACCGGCGAACGCCGCCACTACGAGCCGCAGCTGGTGCGGCAGATCGCGCTCAAGCCGGAGCACGTCGAGTTCGTAAAGAACGCGATGGCAGGCGTGAACAGGGAAGGCACCGGCGCGCGCGTGTTCGCCGGCGCGCAGTACACCAGCGGCGGCAAGACCGGCACCGCGCAGGTCGTCGGCATGAAGCAGAACGAGAAGTACGACGAGAAGAAGGTCGCCGAGCGCCACCGC
>CAZTXP010000154.1:0-3801 GCA_964617355.1 uncultured Enterobacteriaceae bacterium | reverse complement strand
GTGTCGGGGCTGAAGATCAAGGACGGCGTGGTGGAGGTGGGGCCGGACATGATGACCGGGCACCGCGGCGTCTACGCCGGCGGCGACATGGTGCCGGCGGACCGGACGGTGACCGTGGCGGTCGGCCATGGGAAGAAAGCGGCGAGGCACATCGACGCCTGGCTTCGCGGCGGCCGGTACGAGAAGCCGGCGCAGCACGAGCTCGCGTCGGCCGACAAGCTGAATCCCTGGTACTACTCGGATGCGCCGAAGAGCGTCCGGCCCATGCTCGACCTGGCGCGGCGGCAGTCCACCTTCGAGGAAGTGCAGGGTGGCCTGGACGAGCGAACGGCGCTCTACGAGGCCCGCCGCTGCCTGTCCTGCGGCAACTGCTTCGAGTGCGACAACTGCTACGGGGTCTGCCCGGACAACGCGGTGATCAAGCTCGGCCCGGGCAACCGGTTCCGTTTCAACTACGACTACTGCAAGGGCTGCGGCCTTTGCGCCACCGAGTGCCCCTGCGGCGCAATCCGCATGGAGCCCGAGCAGATCTGAAAAAAGAAGGGGCGCCCTGCGGCGCCCCTTCCCTGCCCCTCCGGCTGCCGGCGATTACGCGCCGCTCGCCGTCGCCTCCGCGGCAGGCGCCGCGGTCTCCGCCACCGGCAGGTCCAGCACCGGAGCCTCGGCCGCCTGGTCCTTGCGGACCTTGTGGTACGCCATGCCCGTACCCGCCGGGATGAGGCGCCCGACGATCACGTTCTCCTTGAGGCCGCGCAGGCCGTCGCGCTTGCCCATGATCGCCGCCTCGGTCAGCACGCGCGTGGTCTCCTGGAAGGAGGCCGCGGAGATGAACGAGTCGGTCGACAGCGACGCCTTGGTGATGCCCAGCAGCATGTAGGAGTAGGTCGCCGGCTTCTTGCCCTGCTTCTGCGCGGCTTCGTTCTCCTCGAGCACCTCGGCGCGCTCGGCCTGCTCGCCCGTGATGAACGAGGTGTCGCCCGGCTCCTCGATCTGCACGCGGCGCAGCATCTGGCGCACGATCACCTCGATGTGCTTGTCGTTGATCTTCACGCCCTGCAGGCGGTACACGTCCTGCACCTCGTCGATGATGTAGCGCGCGAGGGCCTCCACGCCGAGCAGGCGCAGCAGGTCGTGCGGGTCGACCGAGCCGTCGACGATCATCTCGCCGCGGTTCACCACCTGGCCGTCGTGCACCAGCACGTGCTTTTCCTTGGAGATCAGTTCCTCGTGCTGGGTGCCGTCCGGCTCGGTGATCACCAGGCGCTGCTTGCCCTTGGTGTCCTTGCCGAACGAGACCGTGCCGGTGTACTCGGCGAGGATCGCCTTGTCCTTCGGCGCGCGCGCCTCGAACAGCTCGGCCACGCGCGGAAGACCCCCGGTGATGTCGCGGGTCTTGGAGGACTCCTGCGGGATGCGGGCCAGCACGTCGCCGACGGCCACCTGCTGGCCGTCGCGCACCGCGATCACGGCGCCGATCGCGAAGCTGATGTTCACCGCGTGGTCCGTGCCGGCGATGCGCACTTCCTCGCCCTGCTCGTTGATCAGCTTGACCGACGGGCGCACGCCCTTGGCCGCGCTGCCGCGGCGCTTCGGGTCGATGACGACGAGGGTCGACAGGCCCGTGACGTCGTCGATCTGCTTGGCGACGGTCACGCCTTCCTCGACGTGCTCGAACTTCACCGTGCCGGCGTACTCGGTGATGATCGGCCGGTGGTGCGGATCCCAGGTGGCGAGCTGCGCGCCGGCCTTGACCGGCTTGCCGTCGACGACCAGGAGCGTGGCGCCGTACGGCACCTTGTGGCGCTCGCGCTCGCGGTTGTTGTCGTCGGCGATGATGACCTCGCCGGAACGGGAGATCACCACCTTGTCGCCCTTGGCGCTGGTGACGTAGCGCATGGTGGAGGTGAAGCGCACCGTGCCGGCCGACTTGGCCTCGACGTGGCTCTGCACCGCGGTACGAGAGGCCGCGCCGCCGATGTGGAAGGTGCGCATCGTCAGCTGCGTGCCCGGCTCGCCGATGGACTGCGCGGCGATCACGCCGATCGCCTCGCCGACGTTCACGATGCTGCCGCGGCCGAGGTCGCGGCCGTAGCACTTGGCGCACACGCCCCAGCGGGTGCCGCAGGTGAGCGCGGTGCGGACCTTGACCTCGTCGATGCCGAGGTTGTCGATCATGTCGACCGCTTCCTCGTCGAGCAGCTTGCCGGCCGCGTACAGCACGTCCTGCGTGTCCGGGTGCGGCAGGTCGATCGCGACCACGCGGCCGAGGATGCGCTCGCGCAGCGCCTCGACCACCTCGCCGCCCTCGACCAGCGCCTTCATCGCCACGCCGTCGGTAGTGCCGCAATCGTCCTCGGTCACCACCAGGTCCTGCGTCACGTCGACCAGGCGCCGGGTCAGGTAGCCGGAGTTGGCGGTCTTCAGCGCGGTGTCGGCAAGGCCCTTGCGCGCACCGTGCGTCGAGATGAAGTACTGCAGGACGTTCAGGCCCTCGCGGAAGTTCGCGGTGATCGGCGTCTCGATGATCGAGCCGTCGGGCTTGGCCATCAGGCCACGCATGCCGGCGAGCTGGCGGATCTGCGCCGCGGACCCGCGGGCGCCGGAGTCGGCCATCATGTAGATCGAGTTGAAGGCCTCCTGCTTCACCTTCTTGCCGTGGCGGTCCACGGCGTCCTCGACGCCGAGCTGCTCCATCATGACCTTGCCGACCTGCTCGCCGCAGCGCGACCAGATGTCGACCACCTTGTTGTAGCGCTCGCCGACGGTCACGAGGCCCGAGGTGTACTGCGACTCGATCTCCTTGACCTCGGCTTCGGCGGCGGCGATCAGTTCCTTCTTCGCGGCCGGGATGTGCATGTCGTTCACGCCGAACGACACGCCACCGCGCGTGGCGAAGCCGAAGCCCGCCTGCATCAGCTTGTCGGCGAAGATCACCGTCTCGCGCAGCCCGCAACGGCGGAAGCACGCGTTGATGAGGCGCGAGATCTCCTTCTTCTTCAGCGGCCGGTTCAGCAGTTCGAACGGCAGCCCCGCGGGCAGCACTTCCGACAGCAGCGCGCGGCCGATGGTGGTCTCGTAGCGGGTGACCTTGTCCTTGCGCTCACCCGACTCGGACACCTCGACTTCGCGGATGCGCACCCAGACGCGGGCGTGCAGGTCGACGTGGCGCGCCTCGTAGGCGCGCGACACCTCGGCGAGGTCGGAGAACGACATGCCCTCGCCCTTGGCGCCGAGGCGCTGGCGCGTGGCGTAGTACAGGCCGAGCACGATGTCCTGCGAGGGGACGATGATCGGCTCGCCGTTGGCCGGCGACAGCACGTTGTTCGACGCGAGCATCAGCGTGCGCGCTTCCATCTGCGCCTCGAGCGACAGCGGCACGTGCACGGCCATCTGGTCGCCGTCGAAGTCGGCGTTGAACGCCGCGCAGACCAGCGGGTGCAGCTGGATCGCCTTGCCCTCGATCAGCACGGGCTCGAAGGCCTGGATGCCGAGGCGGTGCAGCGTCGGCGCCCGGTTCAGCATGATCGGGTGCTCGCGGATCACCTCCTCGAGGATGTCCCAGACCTCGGGGACCTCCTGCTCGACGAGGCGCTTGGCGGCCTTGATCGTGGTGGCGAGGCCGAGGAGCTCGAGCTTGTTGAAGATGAACGGCTTGAAGAGCTCGAGCGCCATCTTCTTCGGCAGGCCGCACTGGTGCAGCTTCAGCTGCGGGCCGACGACGATCACCGAGCGGCCGGAGTAGTCGACGCGCTTGCCGAGCAGGTTCTGGCGGAAGCGGCCGCCCTTGCCCTTGATCATGTC
>CAZTXP010000153.1:0-6189 GCA_964617355.1 uncultured Enterobacteriaceae bacterium | reverse complement strand
CAGGCTTCGCGTCGGCGAGTTCGTCGACGTGGTGATCGAGAAATCGGACGAGCACGACCTCTACGGGAGACGGGCATGAGCAATCGCGAAGTGGTGGTGGTTTCGGGCGCGCGCACCGGCATCGGCGACTACGGCGGGTCCTTGAAGGACTTCCCCGCGACGAAGCTTGGCGCGATCGCGATCAAGGAGGCGGTGGCGCGCGCGAAGCTCGATCCCGCGTCCATCGGCCACGTCGTCATGGGGAGCGTGATCCACGGCGAGGCGCGCGACATGTACCTGTCGCGCGTCGCCGCGATCGACGCCGGCCTCGCGGTCGGCACGCCCTGCCTCACGGTCAACCGGCTCTGCGGCTCCGGCCTGCAGGCCGTGGTCTCGGCCGCGCAGCACATCCTGCTCGGCGACACGGACACGGTGGTCGCGGGCGGCGCGGAGAGCATGAGCCGCGCGGCCTACTTCCTGCCCGCGGGCCGCTGGGGCCAGCGCATGGGCGACGGGGCGGTGGTCGACGCGATGACCGGCGCGCTGCACGACCCGTTCGGCCACGGCCACATGGGCATCACCGCCGAGAACATCGCGGCGAAGTACGGCTTCACTCGCGACGAGCAGGACGCCTTCGCGCTCGAGTCGCACCGCCGCGCGACCGTCGCGCTCGAGGAAGGCCGCTTCAAGGGCCAGGTCGCGCCGATCGAGCTGAAGTCGAAGAAGGGCGTGGAGAACTACGTCAACGACGAGCACGTCAGGAAGGGCGCCAAGGCCGAGGACTTCGCCAAGCTGAAGGCGGTGTTCAAGAAGGACGGCACCGTCACCGCGGGCAACGCCTCGGGCCTGAACGACGCCGGTGCCGCGATCGTGATGATGGAGGCGGGCGCCGCCGCGAAGGCCGGCGCGAAGCCGATGGCGCGCCTCGTCGCCTACGCGCACGCGGGCGTCGAGCCGCAGGTGATGGGCCTCGGCCCGATCCCGGCGGTGAAGCGCGTGTTCGAGAAGGCGGGCCTGAAGCCCGCCGACATGGACGTCATCGAGTCGAACGAAGCCTTCGCCGTGCAGGCGATGGCGGTCACGAAGGACCTCGGCCTCGACCCGGCGAAGGTCAACATCAACGGCGGCGCGGTGGCGCTCGGCCACCCGATCGGCGCCACCGGCGCGATCCTCACCGTGAAGGCGCTCTACGAGCTCGAGCGGCAGAAGAAGCGCTACGCGCTCGTCACCATGTGCATCGGCGGCGGGCAGGGCATCGCCGCGATCTTCGAGCGCACCTGATGGCGGAACCGGTCCTCGAGGTTGCCTTGCTCGACGTGCGCTCCGGGCAGGAACCCGCCTTCGAGGCCGCCTTCGGCGAGGCGCAGGCGATCCTCGCCTCGATGCCGGGCTATCGCTCGCACGAGCTGCAGCGCTGCGTCGAGCGCGGGAGCCGCTACGTGCTGCTGGTGCGCTGGGACACGCTAGAAGCGCACACGCAGGGCTTTCGCGGTTCGCCGCAGTACCAGCAGTGGAAGGCGCTGCTGCACCATTTCTACGATCCGTTCCCGGTGGTCGAGCACTACGTGCCGGTGGCCGGCGTCGGCGCCTGAGGGCGTCGTGATCCCGGGGTCGGCGTGACGCTGCGCATCGCCATCGTCGGCGGCGGCATCGGCGGGCTCGCCGCCGCGCTCTTCCTGCGCGAGGCGGGCCTCGAGGCCTCGGTCTACGAGCAGGCGAGCGAGGTGCGCGAGTTCGGCGCCGGCCTCGTGCTCGCGCCGAACCTCGTGCGCGCGCTCGCGCGCCTCGGTCTCGCCGATGGCCTGCCCGAGTTCGCCGTGCGCCTAGAGACCGCGTGGGAGTTCCGCCGCTGGGCCGACGGGCGCGTGCTCTCATCCCAGGAGATGGGCGACGCCTGCGTACGGATGTACGGGGTGCCCTGCTACGTCGCGCATCGCGGCGACCTGCTCGCGCACCTGCAGCGCGCCTGGCCGCGCGAGCGGCTCTGGCTCGACCAGCGTTGCGTCGAGGTGCGCGAGGCGGGCGGGCACGTCGAACTCGTCCTCGCCGATCGCGAGGGCGGCACGCGCCGCGTGCAGGCCGATGTCGTGATCGGCGCCGATGGCATCCACTCGGCGGTGCGCCCGTGGGTCGTCGACGAGGCGCCCCCGCGCTTCTCGGGCCTGTGCGCGTTCCGCTGCCTCGTCCCGGCGGACGCGGCGCCGGACATTGCGCGCCGCCCGGTGCAGGCGATCTGGCTCGGGCCGGGCCGTCACTTCGTGCACTACCCGATTTCCGCGGGGCGCTTCGTCAACGTGGTCGCCTTCGCGCCCGCGGGCGGCTGGCGCATCGAGTCCTGGACCGCTGCCGGGCAGGTCGCCGACCTCGAGCGCGAGTTCGAGGGCTGGGACGGGCGCCTCCTGCAACTCGTCCGCGCCGCGACCCACACGCGCCGCTGGGCGATGTTCGACCGCGAGCCGCTCGCGCGCTGGCACCGCGGCCGCGTCGCGCTGCTCGGCGACGCGGCGCACGCGATGCTGCCGTTCTTCGCGCAGGGCGC
This sequence comes from uncultured Enterobacteriaceae bacterium, assembly GCA_964617355.1. Classification (GTDB taxonomy): domain Bacteria; phylum Pseudomonadota; class Gammaproteobacteria; order Burkholderiales; family SG8-39; genus CAZTDU01. Next base: position 3,671 of record CAZTXP010000153.1, on the reverse strand, counting down.
GGCGCAGGCGATCGAGGATGCGGTGGCGATCGCGGCGTGCCTGCGAGGCGTCGACCGCGACGGCGTGCCCGCCGCACTCGCGCGCTACGAGGCGATCCGCCGCCCGAGGGCGAGCGAAGTGCAGTTGATGAGCCGCGGGCGCGAGGTGGCGAACCACTTCCCGGACGGCCCGGAGCAGCAAGCGCGCGATGCCGCGTTCGCGAGCGGCGATCCGCTGAAGGCGAGTGCGTGGCTCTACGGCTACGACATCGAGGCCGCGTGCGTGGCCGTCACGCAGGAGAATCCGCGATGAACATGCACGACATCCCGTTCGGCACCACCGACTGGTCCGGCGTCGAGCGCACCGAGCACCCCGGCGAGACCGGCAAGGCGTACTGGCGCACGCGCCAGTTCGGCGCCATCCGCGTGCGCATGGTCGAGTACACGCCCGGCTACAAGGCCGACCACTGGTGTTCGAAGGGGCACATCCTGCTCTGCATGGAGGGCGAGCTGCACACCGAGCTCGCCGACGGCCGCACCAGCGTGCTGAAGCCGGGCATGAGCTACCAGGTCGCCGACGGCGCCGAGCCGCACCGATCCTTCACGACGACAGGCGCGAAGCTCTTCATCGTCGATTGAGGAGGCCGGTCGGGCACGCCCTAGCCCCGCTTCATCGTCAGCCGCTGCCGGTTCGCGAGGTAGAGGCCGGCGGCGACGATGATCGCCATGCCGACGATCGACCAGCGATCGGGGAAGTCGCCGAAGATCAGGTACCCGTACAGCATCACCCAGACGAGGATCGAGTACTGGTAGGGCGCGAGCACGGTGGCGGGGCCGTAGTCGTAGGCGCGGATCAGCGCGAGGTGGCCGATGGTCGCCAGCACGCCCAGCATGCCGAGCAGCAGCCAATGGAAGGCGGTCTCGGGCGCCTGGAACTGGAACGGCACCACCGGCGAGAACATGACCGCGCCGACCAGCGCGCCATAGAAGAGCGAGGTCATCGGCGGCTCGAGCCCGGCGATGCGGCGCGTGAGGATGTGGTACAGCGAGTTCACCACCGCCATCGCGAGCGGCAGGAGCGCGTAGGGCGTGAACACGCTCGCGCCCGGGCGCACGATGATCAGCGCGCCGGCGAGGCCCGCGAGGATCGCGATCATCCGCGGCGCGTCCATGCGCTCCTTCAGCATCGGCACCGCGAGCAGCGCGATGAAGAGCGGCATCACGAAGCCGATGGCGGTAGCGTCGGCGATCGGCAGCTTCACCAGCGACAGGAAGAACAGCATCGTCGCCGAGCCGAGCAGGATGCCGCGCAGCACCTGGATGCCGGGGCGCGCGGTGCGCATCAGGCGCCAGCGGCCGGTGACGCCGAAGAGCGCGACCAGCAGGACGAGGTTGCCGGCGTAGCGCGACCACACGATGCCGGGCATCGGGTAGTAGCGAGACAGGTACTTCGCCGTGGTGTCCATCGTCGCGAAGATCGCGACGGCGAACATGATCAGCGCGATGCCGCGCAGGACGGGCGGGCGGGGCGCCCGGGCGGGCGGAGGCGGCTTTAGCTCGTCGCCCAAGCCCGGGCTACTCCGGCCGCATGTGCGGGAACAGGATCACGTCGCGGATCGACGGGCTGTCGGTGAGCAGCATCACCAGGCGGTCGATGCCCAGGCCCGCGCCCGCGGTCGGCGGCAGGCCGTATTCCATCGCGCGAATGTAGTCGGCGTCGTAGTACATCGCCTCGTGGTCGCCGGCGTCCTTCCTCTTCGCCTGCTCGCGGAAGCGCTCGGCCTGGTCCTCGGGGTCGTTCAGCTCCGAGAAGCCGTTGGCGATTTCCTTGCCGTCGATGAAGAGCTCGAAGCGCTCCGTGACCTGCGAGTCGTTGTCCTTGCGGCGCGCGAGCGGCGACACCTCGGTCGGGTAGTCGGTGATGAAGGTCGGGGCGATCAGGCGCTTCTCGGCGATGGCCTCGAAGAGCTTCAGCTGCCGCGCGCCCCAGTCCTCCTCGGGCGTGTAGGCGATGCCCATGCCGTCGAGGATCTTGCCGAGGAACGTGCCGTCGCGCAGCTGCGGGCCGGTCCAGTGCTCGGGCGCGAAGTGCTGGATCGCCTGCGTGATCGAGACGCGGGTGAACGGCTTCTCGAAGTCGATCTCGCGGCCCTGGTAGGACACCTTCATCGTGCCGAGCGCGTCCTGCGCGGCGCCGCGGATCACGTTCTCGAGCAGCCCCATCATGTAGTGATGGTTGGTGTACGCGCTGTACACCTCCATCATCGTGAACTCGGGGTTGTGCCGCGTGGACATGCCCTCGTTCCGGAAGTTGCGGTTGATCTCGAACACCTTGTCCATGCCGCCGACCACGAGGCGCTTGAGATACAGCTCCGGGGCGATGCGCAGGTACATGTCGAGGTCGAGCGCGTGGTGGTGCGTCTTGAAGGGTCGCGCCGCCGCGCCGCCGGGGATCGGCTGAAGCATCGGTGTCTCGACCTCGAGGTAGTTCGTGCCGACCATGCGGTTGCGGATCGCCTGGATCACGCGCGAGCGCACCGCGAACACCCAGCGCGAGTGCTCGTTGACGATCAGGTCCACGTAGCGCTGTCGGTAGCGCAGCTCCTGGTCGGCGAGGCCGTGGAACTTCTCCGGCAGCGGCCGGATCGACTTCACCAGCAGCCGCAGCTCGTGCACGCGCACCGTCAGCTCGCCCTTCTTGGTGCGGAAGAGGAAGCCCTTCGCGCCGACGATGTCGCCCGCGTCCCAGTGCTTGAAGGCGGCGTGGCTCGCCTTGCCGCTGTGGTCGTCGGTGACGTAGACCTGGATGCGGCCCTGCCCGTCCTGCAGCACGCCGAAGCTCGCCTTGCCCATCACGCGCTTGAACATCAGGCGCCCGGCGACGGTGACCAGCACCTGCTTGGCCTCGAGTTCCTCGTTCGGCGTCTCGCCGAATTCCTCGTCGAGCTTCACCGACATGTGCGTGCGGTAGAAGTCGTTCGGGAACGCCGGGGCGCCCTCGGCGCGCAGCGCCGCGAGCTTGGCGCGGCGCTCGGCCATGATCTTGTTCTCGTCGAGCGGGGCTTCGCCCCCCTGCTGATCCTGCGCGTCGCTCATGGTCAGACTCCCTGCTTCAGGCTCGCGGTGATGAATTCGTCGAGGTCGCCGTCGAGCACCGACTGCGTGTTGCCGATCTCGACGCCCGTGCGCAGGTCCTTGATGCGGGACTGGTCGAGCACGTAGGAACGGATCTGGTGACCCCAGGCGATGTCGGTCTTGGCGTCCTCGAGCTTGGCCTGCTGCGCGGTGCGCTTGCGAAGCTCCAGCTCGTAGAGGCGCGACTTCAGCATCGCCATGCACTCGGCGCGGTTGCGGTGCTGCGAGCGGTCGTTCTGGCTCTGCACCACGATGTTGGTCGGCAGGTGCGTGATGCGCACCGCGGACTCGGTCTTGTTGACGTGCTGGCCGCCCGCGCCCGAGGCGCGGTAGACGTCGATCCTCAGGTCGGCCGGGTTGATCTCGACCTCGATGGTGTCGTCGATCTCCGGGTACACGAACACGCTCGCGAACGAGGTGTGGCGGCGCGCGTTGGAGTCGAACGGCGACTTCCGCACCAGCCGGTGCACGCCGACTTCCGAGCGCAGGTGGCCGTAGGCGTAGTCGCCGATGACCTTCAGCGTCGCGCTCTTGATGCCCGCGACCTCGCCCTCGGA
>CAZTXP010000152.1:0-24181 GCA_964617355.1 uncultured Enterobacteriaceae bacterium | reverse complement strand
GCACGGCATCCTCGAGGCGGGCGGATTCCCGCTGGAGTTCCCGGTGATGTCGCTCGGCGAGACGCTGCTGCGGCCCACGGCGATGCTCTACCGCAACCTCGCGTCCATGGACGTCGAGGAGTCGCTGCGAGCGAACCCGCTGGATGGCGTGGTGCTGCTGGTCGGATGCGACAAGACCACGCCCTCGCTGCTCATGGGCGCCTCGAGCGTCGACCTGCCGACGATCGCCGTGTCGGGCGGCCCGATGCTCTCGGGCAAGTACCGCGGCACCGACATCGGCTCGGGCACCAACGTGTGGTCGATGTCCGAGGACTTGCGCGCCGGCAAGATCACGCTCGACGAGTTCCACGAGGCCGAGTCGTGCATGCACCGCTCGCACGGCCACTGCATGACCATGGGCACGGCGTCGACCATGGCGTCGATGGTCGAGGCGCTCGGCATCGGCATGCCTGGCAACGCGGCCTGGCCCGCGGTGGATGCGCGCCGCAACGTGCTCGCGCGCTCGGCCGGCCGCCGCATCGTCGAGCTGGTCAAGGAAAAGACCACCATCTCGAAGATCCTCACCAAGAAGGCCTTCGAGAACGCGATCCGCGCCAACGCCGCGATCGGCGGCTCGACCAACGCGGTGATCCACCTGATCGCGATCGCGCGGCGGCTGGGCGTGGACCTGGACCTCGACGACTGGGACCGCCTCGGCCGCGGGGTGCACACGCTCGTCAACCTGATGCCGAACGGCAAGTACCTGATGGAGGATTTCTGCTACGCGGGCGGCCTGCCCGCGGTGCTGCGGGAACTCGGCGCGGCCGGCAAGCTCCACAAGGACGTGATGACGGTGAACGGCAGCACGATGTGGCAGAACGTGAAGGACGCGCCCTGCCACGATCGTGACGTGATCACGCCGATGAAGAAGCCATTCAAGAAGAACACCGGCATCGCGGTACTGCGCGGCAACCTCTGCCCGGGCGGCGCGATCATCAAGCCCTCGGCGGCAACGCCGAAGCTGATGAAGCACAAGGGCCGTGCGGTGGTGTTCGAGAACATCGAGGACTTCCACAAGCGCATCGACGATCCGAAGTTGAAGATCGACGCCTCGAGCGTGATGGTGCTGAAGAACTGCGGCCCGAAGGGCTACCCCGGCATGGCGGAGGTCGGCAACATGCCGCTGCCGCCGCGCCTCTTGAAGCGCGGCATCACCGACATGGTGCGGATCTCGGATGCGCGCATGAGCGGTACCGCGTACGGCACGGTGATCCTGCACATGGTGCCCGAGGCGGCGGCCGGCGGCCTCCTCGCGCTGGTGCAGGACGGCGACTGGATCGAACTCGACGTGGCGAAGCGCCGGCTCGACCTGCTGGTGCCGGAGGCCGAGATCGCGCGGCGGCGCGCGAAGTGGAAGGCGCCCAAGCCGCCGCTCGACCGCGGCTACTGGAAGCTCTACCACGACCACGTGCTGCAGGCCGACCAGGGCGCGGACCTCGACTTCCTCGTAGGCAAGAGCGGGGCCTTCGTGCCGAGGGACAACCATTGAGGCGCGCGTCATGCATCGTCGCGCTGCTCGCGGCAGGCTGCTCGATGATTGAGCCGACGCGGGAACCGGCGCCGGTGGATCCCGGCACGACCCCCGCGCCCGGGCCGGGACCGGGCACGACCGCGCCGTCCCCGCCGCTCGCGGTATCGAACGCGCGCTCGCTGGAGGAGTACAAGGCCGAGGTCGCGCACGCGATCCTGCACGCGAACGCGTCGTCGACGTTCATCGGCAAGCTGCCCGAGATCCTGAAATCGGTCGTCGTGCTGCAGATCACCATCGACCGCAACGGCTTTCCGTTCCAGGTGCGCATGTTCCGCTCGAACGGCTACACCGACCTCGAGGCGCGCGCGATGCAGTCGGTGCGCGCGGCGGCCCTTCCTCGCCCCACGGGCTCGGTCACGGGCGGCGGTGGCACCGTGACGTTCACGGAGACGTGGCTCTTCCGCGAGGACGGCAAGTTCCAGATCCGCACACTGGCTGGTTCGCAGTAGCGCAAGGAACCGCGCCACTGCGAGTGGCTGGTTCTCCGTAGCGCAAGGAACCGCGCCACTGCAGGTGGCCGGGTCGCAGTTGCCGTCCTCAGGACCCGAGAAACTCTCCCAGCAGGTCGTTCAGGAAGTGCCGCCCGCGCACGGTCGGACGGATGCGCTGCCAGTCGCGCTGGAGCAGCCCCTTCGCCTCGGCCGTGGATAGGGCGCGCTCGATGGCGGTGATCGCCTGCCCGGTGCGCTCGCCGAAAAGCGCGACCGGGAAGCCGTCGACGAGGCGCAGCGCGTTCATCATGAACTCGAAGGGCAGTTCCGCGGCCGGCACGACCCGGTCCTCGGCGAGCGAGCGCCCCTCGGGGGCCGCGGCGAGATAGTCGCGCGGATGCTTCACGCGCGAATGTCGCGTAATGCGGTCGGGAAAGCTGACCTTGCCGTGCGCGCCGGCGCCGATGCCGAGGTAGTCGCCGAAGCTCCAGTAGTTCAGGTTGTGCCGGCACTGCCGCCCCGGGCGCGCGAATGCGGAGGTCTCGTAGTGGCCGAAGCCGGCCGTGGCGAGCGTCTCCTCGACCATGCGCTGCATGTCGGCCGCCGCGTCGTGGTCGGGCAACGCGGGCGGCCGGCTGAAGAACTCGGTGTTGGGCTCGATCGTGAGCTGGTAGGCCGAGAGGTGCGGCGTGCCGAAGCGCGCGGCCTCCTCCATGTCCGCGCGCGCCATCGGCAGTGTCTGCCCGGGCAGGGCGTACATCAGGTCGAGATTCACGTTGTCGAACGTGGCGAGCGCGATCTCGATCGCGCGGCGCGCCTCGTCCGGGCCGTGTATGCGGCCGAGCGCGCGCAGCATGCCGGCGTCGAAGCTCTGGACGCCGAGCGACACGCGGTTCACGCCGGCCTCGCGATAGCCGCGAAAGCGCGCCGCCTCCACCGTGCCGGGATTCGCCTCCATCGTCACCTCGGCGTCGGGCTCCACGGCGATCCGGGCGCGCACCGCCGAGAGCAGCGTATCGATCGCCCTCGCCGAAAACAGGCTCGGCGTTCCGCCGCCGATGAAGATCGTCGACACGCGCCGGCCCCACACGGAGGGCAGCAGGCCCTCGAGGTCCGCGACCAGCGCGGCGACGTAATCGTCTTCAGGCAGCACGCCGGCGTGCTCGTTGCCTGCGCCCGCCTGCTCGTGACTGTTGAAGTCGCAGTACGGGCACTTGCGCACGCACCATGGCAAGTGCACGTAGAGCGAAAGCGGCGGCAACGCGGCCAGCCGCACCGCGCCGGGCAATTCAGCCTTGCTCGCCACGCAAGCGCTCGATGAGCCGTGCCGCGGCGAGGCCGCGGTGGCTCAGACGGTTCTTGGTCTCCGCATCGAGTTCCGCGGCGGTGCGCCCTAGCGACTCGACGAGGAAATGCGGGTCGTAGCCAAAGCCATTTGCACCGCGCGGCACGGCCACGATCTCGCCGCGCCACGCGCCCTCGACCACGATCGGCCGCGGATCGGCCGCATGGCGCACGAGCACCATCACGCAGACGTATTCGCCGCGGCGGTCCGCGCGTCCCTCGAGCGCCCGCACCAGCTTCGCGTTGTTGCGCGCATCGCGCGCCTCGCGGTCGCCCTCGTGCCCGGCAAAGTAGGCCGACTGCACGCCCGGCTCGCCGCCGAGCGCCGCGACGCAGAGCCCGGAATCGTCCGCGAGCGCGGGTAGTCCGCTCGCGCGGCTCGCGTGCCGCGCCTTGGCCAGCGCGTTCTCGAGGAAGGTGTGGTGCGGCTCCTCCGCCTCGGCGATGTCGAGCGCGTCCTGCGGCACGACCTCCAGCGCGAGCGGCGCAAGCAGCGCGCGCATCTCGCGCAGCTTCCCCGGGTTGCCGGAAGCAAGGACCAGCCGCCTCATGCGATCCGGTAGGACGCCAGCCAGTAGTACGCCAGTGCTGTGTATTCGATCGCGGTCGCGCGCGGCGCGAGGTCGCGACGCAACTCCTCCTCGGACGGGAAGTTCTTCATCACGCGCACCGGGGTGCCATCCGCCATGCGGCGGACCTGGAAGGTGTTGCCGTCGACGTCGAAGCCGGCGATCGGCGTGCTCGAGCCTTCCACGTAGCGATTGTCGAGCAGCGCGACGGTCGCGCCCGGCTCGAGGCGCGCGTGCAGCGAGTCGAGGAACTCCGCGATGCGCCCGCGCGGCACGTGGGACCACCAGAAACCCGCGAATGCGCCGCCGAACGTGCCCAGCGTGCCCGGCAGCGCATAGGCGTCGGCCGTCTCGAAATGGACGCGTCCGGGAGGGTAGGCCTTGGCGCGCGCGATCGCCATCGCCTCCTCGGCGAGGTCCACCGCGACGACCCCGGTCGCGCGCGGCGCCATGCACTCGGTCCAGTACCCGGTACCGCAGGCCACCTCGAGCACGCGGCGGCCGGCCATGAGCGCCGGGATTCGTTCACGCAACACGGCGAGATCCGCCTGCCGCTCCGGCTTGGCGTAGATCGCCTCGTACTCTCGCGCCCGTCGCCGGTAGTAGGCGACGAGTTCACTGTCCAAGACAGGCCCTCTGCTTCGCGACCAGTTCGGCGATGCCCTTGCCGGCGAGGCCGAGCAGCGCATCCATCTGCTCGCGCGAGAACGGCTCGCCCTCGGCGGTCCCTTGCACTTCCACGAAGCGGCCGGCGCCAGTCATGACGACGTTCATGTCGGTATCGCAGGCGGAATCCTCGGGGTAGTCGAGGTCAAGCACAGGCCGGCCCTCGTAGAGGCCGACCGACACCGCGGCGACGAAGTCGCGGATCGGCAGCGCGGTGATCATGCCCTTCGCGATCATCCAGTCGAAGGCGTCGTGCGCGGCAACGAAGGCGCCGGTGATCGACGCGGTGCGCGTGCCGCCGTCGGCCTGCAGCACGTCGCAGTCGATCTGCACCGTGCGCTCGCCGAGCTTCTCGAGGTCCACCACCGAGCGCAGGGCGCGCCCGATCAGGCGCTGGATCTCCTGCGTGCGCCCGGACTGCTTGCCGCGAGCCGCCTCGCGGTCGCCGCGCGTGTGCGTGGCGCGCGGCAGCATGCCGTATTCGGCCGTGAGCCAGCCGCGGCCCTTGCCCTTCAGGAAACCGGGCACGCGGTCCTCGACGCTCGCAGTGCACAGCACGCGCGTGTCGCCGAAGGCCACCAGCACCGAGCCTTCGGCGTGGCGCGTGTAGCCGCGTTCGATGGTCACTCGCCGCAGTTCGTCGGCGCGTCGTCCGGAGGGTCGCTTGGCGTTGCTCATTTCAGGGCCTGGTTCTTCTTCAGGGCCGCGCGGATCTCCTCGATCGCGCGGTCGATCTCGGCATCGCTCATGCGAAGGAAATCGGGGTCGGTGGCGGTGAAGTCCTGCACGTCGGTGGGCAGCTCGTCGTAGGGCAGCGTGCGCGGCGACTCGGCGGCGGGGATCTCGTCCTCGCCCCAGCACATCGCGAGCGCGGAGACATTATCGCACTGGGGTCCGGAGCGCGTTTCGGCGAGCGTCATCAGGTCGCGTGTCGCGCGCGGCAGTTCGGCGGTCATGTAGGCGTGCAGCAACTGGCGCTGCGTGAGCGGACCCCACAGCCCGTCCGAACACAGCAGCAGGATGTCGTTCCTCGCCAGCCGCGCCGTTGCGGTGGGCTCGAGCTTCGGCGGCGCGTCGCTGCCGAGGCACTGCAGCAGCTTGTTGCGGTCCGGGTGCGTCGCGGCCGCTTCCTCGCGGATGCGCCCGTTGTCGATTAGCTGCTGCACGCGCGTGTGGTCGCGCGTGCGCGTGACGATGCGGCCGTTGCGGATCAGGTAGAGCCTCGAATCGCCGACGTGCCCCCAGTACGCGAAGCCCTCCTGCACCACGCAGACCACGATCGTGGTGCGCGGCGTCTCGGGCAGGCCGAGCTTCACCGCCTGCTCGAGGATGCGCGTGTGCGCGTGGCCGATCGCCCGGAAGATGAAGAGATCCGGGTTCGCGAGCCGAGGCTTGGCGTCGGTGCGAAAGGCGGAGGCGACCGCGTCCACGGCCAGTTGCGCCGCGACTTCTCCATGCAGGTGGCCGCCCATGCCGTCGGCCAGCACCAGCAGCAGCGCCTCGCTCGTGCTCCAGTGGCCGAGGCGGTCCTGGTTGTAGGGCCGCGCACCGACGCGCGTCTCCTGGAAGACGTCGAACTTCACGAGCCGCGCCCCGCGAGGCGCATCAGCGCGCCCTTCAGCTGGTCGAGCATCGGCGCCTCGCCGCGGTGCTCGGGCTTCTTCTCGCCCTGCAGCGCCTTCTGCAGCGCGAACACGCTCTGCGGGCGCTCGAGGTGGTCGAGGCGCATGCACCAGTCCACGGTGTCGAGCAGCTCGCTGGAGTACTTGCCGGACCACGCCTTGCGCGCCGGCACCAGCTTGTCCTTCTCGAGCCGCTGGTCGGCGGGCGGCGGCGCCGAGCCGCCGAGGCACGCATACATGCTCGCGCCGATCGAGTAGATGTCGCTCCAGGGCCCCAGCTTCTCGCGGTCGCGGTGATGCTCGGGCGAGGCGAAGCCCGGCGTATACATCGGCGGCAGCTTGGTGCCGTCCTCGCCCAGCGTCTGGCGCGCGGCGCCGAAGTCGATCAGCACCGGCGCGCCGTCGTTCCTCACGTAGATGTTGCCGGGCTTGATGTCCAGGTGCAGCAGCTTGTTCGAATGCACCTCGCGCAGGCCGTTGAGCAACGAGGCGAAGGTGGTGCGGATCCACTCCTCCTTCAGCTGCCCGCGGCGATGGTGGATGTGCTCCTGCAGCGTGCGGCCGCGCTCGTAGCGCATGACCATGTACACGGTGTCGTTGGCCCGGAAGAAGTTCAGCACGCGCACCACGTTCGGGTGCGACAGGCCCGCCAGCGCGCGCCCCTCCTCGAAGAAGCACTTCAGGCCGTAGCGGTAGACGCCGAGGTTCTGCTCGGGGATCTTCGGCGCCGCGCCCTCGCTGCGCAGCGCGAGGTTCGCCGGCAGGTACTCCTTCACCGCCACCGGCTGGTCGTTCTCGTCGTGCGCGAGATAGACGAACGAAAACCCGCCGGACGCGAGCACGCGAAGGATCCGGTAGTTCTGCAGGGGCGTGCCTTCGGGCAGCGGCTGATTGGCTTGGTGCGCCATCTCCCCGTATGATACGCGGCTCCGTTATCGCGACCTCCGCCTGCAGAGGCGCGTCGCGACCCAAGTGCGCACTTTTTCACACGCCGAGCGATTCCCGTGATCCAGAGCATGACCGGCTACGCGACCGCGGCGGCGGACCTGCCCCAGGGCAGCCTGCAGGTCGAGCTGCGCTCGGTGAACTCGCGCTTCCTCGACCTGCAGTTCCGCATCCCCGAGGAGCTGCGCGCGCTCGAGCCCGTGCTGCGCGAGCTCGTGCAGGCGCGCGTGTCGCGCGGCAAGGTGGACTGCCGCGTGCAATGGGCGAGCCAGCATGCGGGCGAGCGGCGCGTGGCGCTCGACGGCGCCGCGCTGGCCGGCCTGAAGCGGCTGTCCGACGAGGTGCGTGCGAGCTTCCCGGATGCGCGCGCACTCGGCGTCGGCGACGTGTTGCGCTGGCCCGGCGTCGTGGCCGAGGACCGCGTCGACGAGGAGCGCCTGCGCGCCGCCGCGGCCGACGCCGCTCGTCGCGCCGTGGACGAACTCTGTGCCTCGCGCGCGCGCGAAGGCGAGAAGCTGAAGGCCGCGCTGCTCGATCGCGTGGCCGAGATGCGCCGCCGCGCCGACCAGGCCGCGCCGATGGTGCCCGAGGCCGTGGCGGCACAGGCGGCGCGCATGGCCGAGCGCCTGCGCGAGGCGCTGGGCGCCGCCGACGACGAACGCCTCCGGCAGGAAGTGGCGCTCCTCGCGCTGAAGGCCGACGTGGACGAGGAACTGACGCGCTTTCGCACTCACCTCGACGAGGTGACGCGCGTGCTCGCCAAGGGCGGCGTCGCCGGCAAGCGCCTGGACTTCCTCGCGCAGGAACTCAACCGCGAGGCCAACACCCTGGCCTCGAAGGCCGCGTCCGCCAGCCTTGCCGACGCCGCGCTGGAACTGAAGCTGCTCGTCGAGCAGATTCGCGAGCAGGTCCAGAACATCGAATGAGGCCGCGATGAAGGGGCAACTGTTCATCATCACCGCGCCCTCCGGGGCCGGGAAGAGCTCGCTGATCGCCGCGGTGCTGCGCGAGATCCCGGACCTGCGGCTATCGGTGTCGTACACCACGCGCGCGCCGCGCGCGGGCGAGGAGAACGGTCGCGAATACCACTTCGTGGACGATGCCACCTTCCTCGCGATGCTCGGCCGCGCCGAGTTCCTGGAGTCAGCCGAGGTGCACGGCTTTCGCTACGGCACCTCGCAGCGCGTGATCCAGGGCACGCTCGACCGCGGGCAGGACCTGCTGCTGGAAATCGACTGGCAAGGCGCGCAGCAGGTGCGCAAGCTCTATCCGGACGCACTCGGCATCTTCATCCTGCCGCCGTCGCTGGCCGAGCTCGAGCGCCGCATGCGCGCCCGGGGGCTGGATGCCGACGCCGTGATCCAGCGCCGCATGGCCAATGCGCGCGAAGAAGTCTCGCACGCACCGGAGTTCGATTACGCTATAATTAACAAGGACTTCGATGCCGCGCGCCAGGACCTGGCCGCGGTCATCCGGGCGGCCCGGGCGCGAACGCCCCTGCAACTGGCCCGCCACCCCGAACTCTTCAAGGGAAACTGACCATGGCCCGCATCACCGTCGACGACTGCCTCAAGCGCATCCCGAACCGCTTCCAGCTCACGCTCGCCGCGACCTATCGCGCGCGGTCGCTGGGCACGGGCGCGACCCCGCTGGTCGAGCCGAACAAGGACAAGCCCACCGTGATCGCGCTGCGCGAGATCGCGCTGGGCAAGATCGGCACCGAGGTGCTGAAGAAGAACCCCGCGGCGCCGACGCCGGCGCCGATGCTCTAGACCGCGTTCTGCGCTAGCCTCGACGCATGGCCGCGGTCCATGCGCTCGACGAGAAACGCTTCGCCTACCTGAAGGCCGCGGACGTCGCGCGCCTCGCCGACGCCTACCGCTTCTCCGAAGCCGCCCACGCCGGGCAGCTGCGCCAGTCCGGCGAACCCTACATCTCGCACCCCGTGGCGGTGGCCGAGATCCTCGCCGACTGGCGGCTCGACGGCCAGGCGCTGGTCGCCGCGCTGCTGCACGACGTGATGGAGGACACCTCTGTCACCAAGGCCGAGATCTCCGACACCTTCGGCAAGCCGGTCGCGGACCTCGTCGACGGCCTGTCGAAGCTCGACAAGATCGAGTTCCAGTCCGCCGAGGACGCGCAGGCCGAGAACTTCCGCAAGATGCTGCTCGCAATGGCGCGCGACGTGCGCGTCATCCTGATCAAGCTCGCCGACCGCCTGCACAACATGCGCACGCTCGGCGCGGTGTCGCCGCAGAAGCGCCGCCGCGTCGCGCGCGAGACCATGGAGATCTACGCGCCGATCGCCAATCGCCTCGGCCTGAACGCCCTCTTCCACGAGCTGCAGGAGCTGGCCTTCGCCAACACCAATCCGCTGCGCTACGCGGTGCTGTCGCGCGCGACGCGCGCAGCGCGCGGCAACCGGCGCGAGGTGATCGGCAAGATGCTCGAGCAGATCAAGCAGCGGCTCGCCGAGCGCGGCATCGAGGCGAGCGTCAGCGGGCGCGAGAAGCACATCTACTCGATCTACCGCAAGATGGTGGAGAAGCACCTGTCCTTCTCGGAGGTGCACGACATCTACGGCTTCCGGGTCGTGGTGAAGGACGCGGGCGCGTGCTACCTCGCGCTCGGCGCGCTGCACGGCCTCTACAAGCCGGTGCCGGGCAAGTTCAAGGACTACATCGCGATCCCGAAGGCGAACGGCTACCAGTCGCTGCACACCGCGCTGATCGGCCCGTACGGACTGCCGGTCGAGGCGCAGATCCGCACCGAGGCGATGCACCGCATCGCCGACGCGGGTGTCGCCTCGCACTGGATGTACAAGGACAACGCGGAATCGCTCTCCGACCTGCAGAAGAAGACCCACCAGTGGCTGCAGTCGCTGCTCGAGATCCAGAACCAGTCCGGCGACCCGCACGAGTTCCTCGAGAACGTGAAGGTGGACCTCTTCCCGGACGAGGTCTACGTGTTCACGCCCAAGGGGCGCATCCTTTCGCTGCCGCGCGGCGCCACCGCGGTGGACTTCGCCTACCTCGTGCACACCGACATCGGCAACCGCTGCGTGGCGGCCAAGGTCAATGGCGAGCTCGCGCCGCTGAGGACCGAACTGCGCAACGGCGACCGCGTCGAGATCATCACCGCGAGCCACGCGAAGCCGAACCCGAACTGGCTGCAGTACGTGCGCACCGCCAAGGCGCGCTCGAACATCCGCCACTTCCTGAAGACCATGCAGTACGAGGAATCGGCCTCGCTCGGCGAACGGCTGCTGGAGCAGGCGCTGAAGGCGCTCGGCACCTCGTCGGCCGAGATCGACGCCGGCACCTGGGAACGCACCGTGCGGGACAGCGGCGCGCGCACGCGCGAGGAAGTGCTGGCCGACATCGGCCTCGGCAAGCGCCTGCCCGCGGTCGTCGCGCGGCGCCTCTTGCGTCGCCCCGAGCCGGCCGGCGACGCGAAACCCGCGCCGCAGAAGCCCCTGGGCAGCGTCGTGATCCGCGGCACCGAGGGCATGGCGGTGCAGCTCGCGAGTTGCTGCCGGCCGATCCCGGGCGACGATATCGTCGGCTCGATCAAGAAAGGGCAGGGACTGGTGGTGCACATGGCCGATTGCCGCGCCGCCGCGCGCTCGCGCAAGAACGAGCCCGACCAGTGGATCGACGTCGAGTGGGACCGCGCGCCCAAGCGCCAGTTCCAGGCCGCGATCGCGGTGACGGTGGCGAACCAGCGCGGCGTGCTCGGCAAGGTCGCGTCCGAAATCGCGGACGCCGGCGCCAACATCGACTCGATCAGCATGCAGGAAGACCGCGCGGTCTTCACGACGATGATGTTCGTGCTCGACGTCGCCAACCGCGACCACCTCGCGCGCGTGATGCGCGCCCTGCACCGGCTGGCGGACGTGAAGAAGATCGTGCGGGTGCGGGAGTAGCGAAGATGAACACGATCCTGTCCAGGCTGTTTCCCGACCGGCCCTACTTCGAGGGGGGCACCGCGGGTCGCCAGAGCGTGATCGCGCGGCATGCGGAGTTCGCCTCGTTCGTCTCGATGCTGGACGTTCCAAGGGTAAGCATTCTCGAAATCGGCTCCTGGACGGGGCATAGCGCTCTGACCTGGAGCGAGGCGATCGCCGCGTTCTGTCCGGGGAAGGGCACGCTGGTCTGCGTCGACCCCTGGAGGCCCTACTTCGAATCTGGCGACGTCGGCGGCAGCGGTCCGTATGTCCAGATGGAGAGCCTCGCGCACGGCGGATTGGCGTACGACCTATTCCTGCACAACACCCGGTTTTGCGCGCTCGGGGTCGAGATTCGGCACCTCAGGGGGGGGCTCGCGGACTTCGCAGAGTTCCTCCGTGACGAATCCTTCGACATCGTCTACGTGGATGGCAGCCACTACCACGCCGACGTACTGAGCGACCTTCGCATCGGGCATCGACTGCTCCGGACCGGCGGCATCCTTTGCGGTGACGATCTCGAACTGCAGGAGGACGATTGCGACGCCGAATTCGCTCGCCGGCATCCGCGAACGGACTTCGTCGCGGATCCCAGAACCGGGCGCATGTTCCATCCGGGAGTCGCGACCGCGGTTCGCGAGTTTTTCGGGACGCGAATCTGGGAAGAGAACGGCACCTGGGCGATGCACAAGGTCAACGCCGACGCCTACTCGTCGCCTCCCGTGCAAAGGCGCCGATTCATCGTACCTTCCCACTTCGCCCCTGGCGACCGCGAGATGATCCGGCAATCGATCCCCGAGGCCGCGCGGGCGTGAGCCCCAATCAGCGCACCACGATCGTCAACTGGAAATCCCCACGCAGAATGTTCAACGCAATGCGATCGGCACCGCGCAAGGCGTCCACGAGCTCGGTGGTGTTCGCCACCCGCTTGCGGTTCACGCCCAAGATCACGTCCCCGGTGCGAAGGCCGTTCCTGAACGCGGCGCTGCCGGGATCGACCTTGGTGACGTAGACCACCGGCTCCTTGCCTTGGTTCGTGGTGCGCTCGGCATTGGTCACCGAGGCGCCCGCGAGCTGTTGCAGCGCCTCGCCGCTGCCCGCGGCGCGCGACTCGACCTGGGCGATCTGCAGCCGCACCTGCCGCGACTCGGGGCCGCGCTGCACGCGCAGGTCCACCGATTCGCCTGCCGGGATCACGCCGAGTTGCGCGCGCAGTTCCGCCGAGCCGCGCACCGGTCGCCCGTTGATGGCCGTGACGATGTCACCCACCTTCAAGCCCGCCTGCGCCGCCGGCGAATCCGGCACCACGCTCGAGAGCACCACGCCCGTGCGCACGGTGGCGGCGAGCGTCTTCGCAAGATCCGGCGTGAGGTCCTGCATCACCACGCCGAGACGCCCGCGGCGCACCTCGCCGAAGCGGATGATCTGCTGCATCACGGCGCGCGCCATGTTGGTCGGCACCGCGAAGCCGATGCCGACGTTGCCGCCCGAGGGGCCGATGATCGCGGTGTTGATGCCGACCAGCTCGCCGCGCAGGTTGATCAGCGCGCCGCCCGAGTTGCCCGGATTGATCGGCGCGTCGGTCTGGATGAAGTCCTCGTAGCCCTCGGGCATCAGGCCGGAGCGCCCGAGCGCCGAGACGATGCCCGAGGTCACCGTCTGCCCGATGCCGAAGGGATTGCCGATCGCGACCACGAAGTCGCCGACCTCGAGCGCATCCGAATCGCCGAACTTCACCTCGACCAGGTCCGCGGCTTCGATGCGCAGCACGGCGATGTCGGTGCCCGCGTCGGAACCGACGACCTTAGCGGGAAGGCGCCGATTGTCCTTCAGCGTGACCTGCACCTCGCGCGCATCCTTGATCACGTGGTGGTTCGTCAGAACGTAGCCGCTCCTGGCGTCCACGATCACGCCCGACCCGGCAGAGATCTGCGGCTTCTGCTGCTCGGGCAGTCCGAAGAAGCGGCGGAAGAACGGGTCGCGGAGGAGCGGGTTCTGCGCTTCCGGTGCCTGCTGCAGGACGGCGATGTTGACGACGGCCGGCGTGACGCGGGACAGGACGGGGGCGAGGGTTGGGATACCGTCGCGGGTGGCGAGGGCGGGGAGGGCGGCTTGCGCGAGCGCGAAGCTCGAGAACAGGGCGGCGGCGGCAAGGACGACTAGCAGGCGATTCCGGTTCATACGGTCAGGTTGAGTTCGTCGTTCGTGAGGCGCAGCGACCCGAGGATGTCCAGGCATGCGGAGCAACGGGCCGCATATCGACCGAGCGATCCATCCGGATCCGGCGGCAGGGTCTTGAAGATCACGTATTCATCCTCGGCGGCGTCCCCGGCGAGGATGGCATTGGCCGGTGCCACGCGAACGCCAAGCCCGCCCTCGCCAAACTGCCCGGCGATCCAGGGGGCGATATCGCAATCCTCCACCACCACCTGCCTGCCCTCGCCCCACTGCTCTATGCGTGCCTTGAGGACGTCGACGAGGGCGGCCATCATGAAGCGGCGCTCCCACTCCCGCGCCAGCGGCTGGAACGCCGCGGGATCGTGCCCCAGGCCCTTGCGGATGAACAGACGCAAGCCGCAGGGATTGCCGCCCGCGCCCGTCAGGCCCGCATGGAATCCGTACCACTGAGCCAGCTGCCACGAAACGAGGCGTGCGCGAGTCGCCGGATCGCAATCGAGCGTTCCCGCGAACGACTCGATCTCGCTCACGACCTTGAACATCCATTCGGTATCGACCGCCTGCTCGTGCGTCAGGCGCTTGTCGTGGAGATAGTGCTCGAACATCACCACTGGCGTGACGACCAGCTCCCCGTGGCGCAGGATCGCATCCACCCACGACCACAGGAAAAAGCGGTGGAAGGGGTCGAACAGCACCGCCCGCTGGTAGACGTCGCGACGCATCAGTGGAAATTCGAGCGTCCAGTGGCGCGAGAACAAGCGCAGCCGGTCCGCGGGACCGTAGAGTTCGGTGGTCTCCGCGCGTCGGGTGAACCCGAGCATGCGGCCGGTCTCGAGGTCGTGCAGCTGCTGCGCGCCGAAGGCGGCGAGCACGCTCGGCCGCGACCGCATCAGGCCGAGCAATTCGACGAGACCGGCCTCGACCACGAGGTCGTCGTCGCCGAGCGCGTATACGTAGTCCCCGGTCGCGCCGCGCAAGGCCGAATCCCAGCAGCGATGCGGGTGCATCCTGCCCGGTAACCGCAGGTAGCGGAACGCCGCGAAGCGCCTCTCGAACGCGGCCGCCACGCCCGGAGTGTCGTCGCTCGAATGGTTGTCCGATACCACGACTTCAATGTCGAGCTTGAACGCGGCGAGATGCTCGAGGTGCCGCGTCAGCAGCGCCGCGCGGTTGTAGGTCGGAATGCAGATGCTGACGAGCGCCATGGCGAGACCGGTCAGAGGTAGGCGTCGCCTTCGCGGCGCTCGCGAATGCGATGCGCCGGGATCCCCACCACCACCGCGCGGTCCGGGACGTCGCCCAGGACCACGGCGCCCGCGCCGACGACCGCATGCTCGCCGATCGACCTGCCGTGGAGCACCGTCGCGCCGATCGCGACCGCGCTGCACTCCCCTATGTGCACGTTGCCGCCGACCGTCGCGCGTGGGCCGAGGCTGGACCACGCGTCCATCTCGCAGTCGTGGTCGAGCGAACTCGCCGTGTTGAGCAGCGCGCCTTCGCCGATGCGGGCGCCGGCGCAGACGATTGCGCCAGCGAGGACGAGCACGCCTTCCGCGAGCGTCGCGCGGGGACTGACGCAGGCTGCCGGATGGACGATGATCCGCATACGGAGCCCGGGCACGCGTTCGCGCAACCGCATCGCCATGCGCCGGCGCTGGAAGTTGTCGCCGATCGCGATCACGAACTCGCACTCGCCGCGCTCGCGCAGGAACGCCGGCAAGCGGTCCTCGGGGCCGATCACGGGATAGCCGAAGGCCGACTCGCCGGGCGAGCGGAACGAATCCAACAGTCCCGCGACCTCGAACCCGCCGACCCGCTCGATGGCGTCGACGGCTACGCCGGCATGTCCCGATGTGCCGACCACCACGAGCTTCGTCGCCATCGAAACCTCAGCCGTCCTTCGCGGTCACCGGCTCGCGGGTCGCGGCGAGATAGGCCTCGCGCTCGCCGACCGGCCAGTAGCGGCGCCCGGTGCCGCGGATCGCCTCGTGGTGGCGGTAGATGAACCACATGACGTCGAGGAACTCGGTCTTCGGCACCTGCTCTGCGACGCGCATGAAGTGGTCGAAGACGTCGGTATTCATGAGCTGGCGGGCGATGCCGACGCGCTCCGCGTCGCTCGCGATGAGCCTCAGGGCCGCGCGCTCGTACTCCGACGGGTGGTAGGTGATGAGCCACTCCGGCAGGCCTACGCGACGCATCATCCCCGAGTCGGTCTGGCTGTGGACCTCGAGCCCCTCGAGTGTCAGCATGGGGATGCCGAGGCGCATAGAGTCGATGTTGCTGTTCGTGCCGCCGAACGGGAAGGTCGACAGATGCACGTCGCATTGCGCCATGACGCGCAGGTAGCCGTTGTAGTCGCCGCGCGGATGCACCACCGCGTTCGGGATCCACTTGCGGATCTCGCGCGTGATCTGCGCGTGCGTCAGCCCGACCATGTTCGGGAAGAAATGGAACTCGATCGGCCGCTGCGCCTTGCGAGCGATCGACTGGCACACCTGCAGGAACGGCGCGTTGATCTTGCACGCCATGGACGGCACCGCCACGCGGAGCACCACCGGACGCTCTCGCAGCTGCGGCTCGGGGAACTCGGCGTCCTGCCGCATGATGAACGCCGTGCTGCCCGGGCGCTGCACGACCACCGTCTCGCTGAAGCAGCTCGGGTCGCCGGGCCACAGGCCGTCGACGAGCACGTAGTCCATCTCGGGCGACTGCGTGGTCGCGGGATGGCCGACGGTCGCGACCTGCACCGGCGCGAGCCGCACCGAGGCGAGCGTGACCCACCACGTCGCCATGCCGACGCTGGGGTAGAAGATCACGTCCGGCGCCACTTCGCGGATGCGTCCGACGACGTCGGCAAGTGCCACGTTCGCGCCCGAGAGCTCGATGGTTTCGTCGAAGAGTTCCTTCGACACTTCGTCCATCTCGGACGAGCGGCCGATCATGACGATGCGGAACTTTTCGCGCAGCTGGCGGATCGACGGCGCATAGCAGCGGTACATCGCGTGCAGCGACGTGAACCACTCGATCGGCACCAGGATCGTCGGGCGCTTGCGCGACGGCCGCTTCGCCGGCATCTCCGGCAACTGGATCTGCGACTCGACCAGCCGCCGCATCATCGCGTTGAAGGAACGCTTGATCGCGTGCTTGGTCTCGGAGGTAGCGTAGCTGGAGTACATGTACGCGTCGGACATCGCCGCGAGCATGTGCTCCTTCAGTTCGACCTGCTCGAAGAGCGGCCCCAGCGTGAGCAGCTTCTCGCGCCGAGTGTGCGCGCGTGGCGAGAGCACGACGATGTGCGCCAGCATGCCGAGGAAGGCAGGCAACGCCAGCCGTGGCGCCGTGCGGAACACCGCCTCGAAATCGAGGTCGAGGTCGGAATCGAGCGAATACGCGAGCAGCAGCTTGACGACGTTCTGCGGACTCGTGAAATGCAGCTTCGCGCCGTCGTTCGGGTCGAGCGTGCCGAACTGCCGCAGCAGGTGGTCCGCGTTGCCGAAAGCGCTGGCCGCGAACACCGCGTGGAATGTCGCGTGCTCGACCGCCAGCAGGTCGAAGCCCTCCTGCGACAGCTGGAACGCCGGATCGGCCATCAGCGCGGTCACGGCGGCGGCGAAGCGCGTGTAGAGCCGCGGCCTCGACTCTTCGGTCATCGCGTGGCCGGCGAACTCGCCGCCGACCTTGAGGCGCTTCAGGTTGCGCAGCAGCTCGCGCCCGGCCTCCTCGTGCTGGCGCGAGTACACCAGCGCCTCGAACTGCTCCAGCGGGACGTTCTCGACCGTGACGGTCGGCGGCGCGATCTTCTTCGGGGCTTCGGTCACGCGCGGCAGTCTAGCGGAAGCGGTCGGCGAATCCGGCGACGGCCTCGACCACGCGCACGAGGTCCTCGTCGGCCAGCAGCAGGTGGAAGGGCAGCGCGAGGAGCCGCTCGCCGAGGTCGCTCGCGACGCGCAACTCGCCCGCGAAGGGCATGCGCGCGAACGCCGGGTGCTCGGTCAGCGCCGGGCAGTACCAGCGCCGCGTCTCGATGCCCTTCGCACCAAGCTCGCGCCAGGCGTCGGCCGCCTTCGCGCCGCGCGGCACGAGCACCGGGAAGATCGAATACACGCCCCGAGGATCGCGCGCCTGCAGCGTGAGCGCCGGACAGCGCTCGGCGAGCAGCCCGAGATAGCGCTGGTGCAGGGCGACGCGGCGCGTCGAGGTCTCGTTCCAGCGCTCGAGGGCAGCGAGGCCGAGCGCGGCGTGGTATTCGGAGAGCTTGCCGTTGGTGCCGGCGTGGAACACGAGGCCGGTCGAACCGGCCGTGGCGTCCGAGACCGTGGAAAGGTCGATGCCAAAGTTCGCCAGCACCTTCACGCGCTCGACATAGGCGCGATCGGCGCTGACGACGAGCCCGCCTTCCGCCGCGGCCAGCGACTTAGTGGCGTGCAAGCTGTAGACCAGCGCGCAACGCTCTGACGCGCCCTGGTTGCCGTAGGCGCCCGCGGCATCCACCACCACCGGGATATTGGTGCGCGCGTGGAACGCGTCCCACGCCTTCATGTCCTGCGGGCAGCCGTAGGTCGAGACCGGCATCACCGCGTCGAAGCGCACGCGCCGCAGCGAGTCTTCGGCGATGCGCGGCGAAAGCAGCCACGTGTCGGGCTCGACGTCGCAGAACACCGGTACGCAGCCGGCGCGCATCACTGCCACGGCCGAAGCGACGAATGTGAGCGCCGGAACGAGCACGCGGCTGCCCGGCGGCAGGTCGAGCGCGAGGATCGCGAGCTCGAGGCCGAGGGTGGCGTTGTTGACCGACACCACGTGCTGGCGCGCCGGCACATCGGCGGAGAACAAATCCGCCATGCGGGCTTCCAGCTCGCGCACCAGCGGCCCGAAGTTGCTGTACCAGTGGCTCGCATCGATGCGCTCGAGGTAGGGCTCGAGCGCCTTGCGGTCCGGCAGGTCCGGTACCAGCAGCGCGATGCGGCGCGGGGGCGTCGGGGCAGCCATCGGCGAAGTCTAGCGAATCAGGCCTGCGCGCCGATGCGCTCGATGACCGTCGCGTTCGCCATCCCCCCCGCCTCGCACATCGACTGCAAGCCATATCGCCCGCCCGTCTGCTCCAGCGCGTTCAGCATCGTCGTCATCAGGCGCACGCCGGTGGCGCCGAGGGGATGGCCCAGGGCGATCGCGCCGCCGCGCGGGTTGAGCTTCGCGGGATCGGCGCCGAGGTCCTTCTGCCACGCGAGCGGCACGGGCGCGAAGGCCTCGTTGATCTCGAAGTGGTCGATGTCGTCGATGGCGAGGCCGGCCTTCCTCAGCACGCGGGCAGTGGCCGGGATCGGCGCGGTGAGCATCAGCAGCGGGTCGGCGCCGACCACGTCGAAGGCGACGAAGCGGCCTCGCGGCTTGAGGCCCAGGCGCTGCGCGGCCGCGTCGCTGACCACCAGCATGGCCGCCGCGCCGTCGGTGATCTGCGAGGAGTTGCCCGCCGTGATCGACCACGCGATCTCGGGAAAGCGCCGGTGCATCTCGTCGTTCGCGAACGAGGTCTTCAGCGTCGCGAGCGATTGCGCGGTGGTCGCCGGGCGGATGGTCTCGTCCGCGCGCACGGTGCCGGCAGGCGCTTCCACCGGCACGATCTCGGCGTCGAACGCGCCGGCGTCGCGCGCCTTCGCGGCGCGCGCGTGCGACTGCACCGAGTACTCGTCGAGCGTTTCCCTGGGCAACTTCCAGCGCGCGGCGACGAGTTCCGCCGAGATGCCCTGCCCGACCAGCCCCGGCGCGTAGCGCTGGCGCAGCATCGGGCCGGTGGCGTCCTTGTCCATGCGCGCGCTGCCCATCGGCACCCGGCTCATCGACTCGACGCCCGCCGCGATGACGATGTCCGCGGCGCCGGCCATGATCGCCTGAGCCGCGAAGTGCACCGCCTGCTGGCTGGAGCCGCACTTGCGGTCGATGGTGGTCGACGGAACGTGCTCGGGGAATCCCGCGGCCAGCACCGCCATGCGCCCGGGCGTGCCCGACTGCTCGCCGCCCTGCGACACGCAGCCGACCATCACGTCGTCGATCATCCCGGGATCGAGCCGGTTGCGCGCCACGAGCGCGCGCAGCACCTGCGCGAGCAGGTCCACCGGATGCACCTCCGACAGCGAGCCGCCGGCCTTGCCGCGTCCCATCGGGGAACGCACCGCGTCGATGATCAGGGCTTCGCGCATCGAATCCTCCGCTTGGAAGCCCTCATTCTGCCCGGTCTGCGAACCGTTGCCGCGGAACGCTTCTCATTGGCGCCGCATTGGCCCGATCGTTTGCGCAACGCGGTTGACGAACGGGGCACCTCGCGTACTCTCGCCCGCAGATCACGACGAGCGAGGACGAGGACCATGACCACGTACGAATCCCCCGGTTGCGCCTACTGCCCGAGCACCGTGCGCGCCTGCCGCAAGGGCGAGAGCGACGAGCGCGGGCCGGGCTTCTGCCCCTCGAAGATGGATGCCGAGGGCATTGCGCAGGCCGAGGACTACCTGCGGGACCCGTTCGTCGAGCAGGTGACGAAGGTGTCGGCGCTCGTGGAGTCGGAGGGCTACTGCAAGTGGACGCGCGTCGAGGAGATCTGCCAGTTCGCGAAGAAGATGGGCTTCAAGCGCGTCGGCATCGCGACCTGCATCAGCTTCGTCGACCTTGCGCGCGTGTTCAGCGCGATCCTCGAGAGCCACGGGCTCGAGGTCGCCTCGGTCGCCTGCAAGAACGGCGGCGTGGCCAAGGAATCGGTCGGCCTGAAGGACTCGGAGAAGATCCGCCCCGGCACCTACGAAGCGATCTGCAACCCGATCTCGCAGGCGGAACTGCTCAATCGCGCGGGCTGCGAGCTGAACGTGATCATGGGCCTGTGCGTCGGCCACGACAGCCTCTTCATCCGCGAGTCGAAGGGGCTGGTCACCACGCTGGTCACCAAGGACCGCGTACTCGCGCACAACCCGGTGGGCGCCCTGCATCTCGCGGACACCTACTTCAGCCGCGTGTGGGGGCCGCAGAAGCCGGAGAAGCTGCCGGTGAAGCCGGCCGAGGCGCGAAAACGCGCCGCCTCCTGAAACAAAAAGGCCCCGGCATTGCGCCGGGGCCCTTGGAGTTCTTGGTAGGTCGTGGCGGATTCGAACCGCCGACCAACGGATTAAAAGTCCGCTGCTCTACCAGCTGAGCTAACGACCCGTTGTTTGTTGATGTTGTTGTGAGGGTACTGCCGAAAACCCGAGATTTTATCAGGCTTCGCGCATCATGCGCCAGTACTGCCACTTCATGGTCGCAGCGGACCCGGCGATGATCGCGCCGAAGGTCAGGATGGAGCCCAGCGCGAGCGTCGAGAACCCCGAAATCCCCTGCCCGACGGTGCAGCCCACCGCCGACACGCCGCCAAAGCCCATCAGGATGCCGCCGATCATGTGGCTCGCCGTGTCCTCGGCGTCGCGGAAGCCTTCCCAGCGGAAGGACTTCGTCGCCAGCGCCCAGGCCGCCGACCCGGCCACCACGCCGGCCGCCGACGCGATACCGTAGGTGACGATCTTCGACTTGTCCGTCCACAGCATCAGGTAGTCGAGCGTGTACGCCATCGGCGCGACGAAGGAGAACGACTCCATGCGCCCGCTGTTGGTGGCGACGAAGGCCTCCTGCAGGGTCTGCGGGTCCTCGGCGAGGTAGCCGAGCTTGCCCGATACATACCAGCCGCCAGTGACCACCAGCCCGGTGACGACGCCGCCCAAGGTGTAGTCGAGGTTCTCGCGGAAGTCCTTGGACGCGTAGGCCCACGCGATCATCCCGCCGGCGATGCCGAGCGCGAGGATCGCGACCCAGGCCTCGCGCTTCATGCCCGTGAGCTTATGGAAGATCGTCGGCAGGTCCTGGTTGAAGGCGAGCGTGATGTTCGCGGCCTCGAGCCAGGACACGCGCAGCGCGCCGAAGAGGCCGCGCAGCGTCATGTACGCCGACAGGCCGATGAACACGAACACGATCACCGACTTCAGGTTGCCGCCACCGATGCGGATCAGCGTCTTCGAGCCGCAGCCGGAGCCGAGCGTCATGCCGACGCCGAACAGGAAGCCACCGACCAGATAGGCGAGCCACGCGAAGGTCGGGCCCTGGTAGAGCGACTTGGAGAGGTCCACCACGCCCGCGAGCGCGAGCCCGTTGGCGCCCAGGATCGCCACCGCGATCGCGAGCACCCACATGCGCATGCGCCCGGTGTCGCCCATGTTCACCCAGTCGGATACCGCGCCCATGGTGCAGAAGTTGGTCTTCTGGCCGACCGCGCCGAAGATGAAGGCGAGGACGAACGCGCCGCCGGCGACGAGCGGGGCGAGCTGGGCCGGAGTGGCCTCGTTCATCGGGTGGCCTCGTTCATCAGGTGGCTTCGCTCATCGGGTGCCTTCGTTCATGGCGTGCCCGGACTATAGCGCGTCGTGTCGGCCACGCCAGCGGCCGCGAATCCGGCGCGACGGATACGGCAGGAATCGCAGCGCCCGCAGGCGCGGCCCTCGCCGTCGGGCTGGTAGCAGGACAGCGTCTCGGCGGGGTCGACGCCCAGCTCGATCGCGAGCTTCACGATCGCGGCCTTGGGCAGGTCGACGAGCGGGCCGCGCACCTCGATGCGCCGACCCTCGACCCCGGCCTTGGTGGCAAGGTTCGCCATCGCCTCGAAGGCCTTCAGGTATTCCGGACGGCAATCGGGATAGCCGGAGTAGTCGACCGCGTTCGCGCCGACGAAGATCGCGCGGGCATCGAGCACCTCGGCCCAGCCAAGCGCGACCGACAGCAGGATCGTGTTCCGCGCCGGCACGTAGGTGACCGGGATGCCGGGCTGCACGCCGGAGTCGGGGACGGCGATCGCGCGGTCTGTCAGCGCCGAGCCGCCGAACTGCGCGAGGTCGAGGCGCACGACGCGATGCTCAACCGCGCCGAGCCGCTGCGCGACGCGACGCGCGCATTCGAGTTCGGCGGCGTGGCGCTGCCCGTAGTCCACCGACAGCGCGTGGCACGCATGGCCCTGGGCGCGAGCCCACGCTAGCGTGGTGGCGGAATCGAGCCCGCCCGAGAGGAGCACGACGGCGCGCGGCGCGCGTTCGGCGCCGGCCATCGACTACTTCTTGGCGGCGGGGGCGGCCGGCGCGGGGGCGAGGCGCTGCTTCGCGCTCGCGGCGGCCGGGCTCTGCGGGTACTTCGCGAGGAGCGCCTCGAGCGACTTCTGCGCGCCGCGGCGGTCGCCGGAGGCCTCCTGCGCCGAGGCGATGTTGAGCAGAGCGTCGGGCGCCTTCGCGTCCTCGGGCCACTGCGCGAGCACGCGCTGCTGCGCGGCGATCGCCTGCTTGAAGTCACGCTGCGCATAGTGCGCATTGCCGATCCAGTACTGCGCCGAGGGCGCGAGCTTGCTCTGCGGGTAGGTGACCATGAAGCCCTGGAACGCCGAGATGGAGAGCGGGTAGTTGCCGAGCTTGAACTGGTTCAGCGCCGCCTCGTAGGCCTTGGTCTCGGCGGGCGTCACGCCCTCGGCGGCGGGCTTGTCGCCATTGCCTTCCTGCGCCTTCTCGAGCTTGCGCAGGCGCGTGTCGATGTCGAGGTACAGGTCCTTCTGGCGCTTCTCGTTCTGCTCGGCGAGGTTGACCAGCACCTCGACCTGCCCGCGCAGCTTCGCGATGTCGCCCTTC
Source organism: uncultured Enterobacteriaceae bacterium (assembly GCA_964617355.1). Taxonomy (GTDB): domain Bacteria; phylum Pseudomonadota; class Gammaproteobacteria; order Burkholderiales; family SG8-39; genus CAZTDU01. The sequence continues at coordinate 1,233 of CAZTXP010000152.1, read as the reverse complement.
AGCGCCTCGATCTGGCTGGCGAGCTCGAGCACCGCGCGCCGGTCCTCGGTCTTCGCGACTCGATCCTCCAGGGCCTGCACCTGCTTCCTCACCGCGTCGATGCGCGCGCGCGCCTCGTCGTCGCCGAACAGCGCGAGCGCCGGCAGCGACGCGGCGGCGAGCGACAACGCGACCAGCGCGCGACCGACGTGCATCAGAACTCGCCCGAGTACAGCATGTCGGAGCGGCGGTTCTGCGACCACGCGTCCTCGGACGAGCCCTGCGCGCGCGGCTTCTCCTCGCCGAGGCTCACCGACTCGACCTGGTCTTCCTTGGCGCCGAGCAGCATCAGCATGCGCTTCACGCCATCCGAGCGCTTCTGGCCGAGCGCGAGGTTGTACTCGCGGCTGCCGCGCTCGTCGGTGTTGCCCTGGATCAGCATCTTCATCTTCGGGTTGTCGCGCAGGAAGCGGGCGTGCGCCTCGACGAGCGCCTTGTAGTCGTCCTTCACGTCGTACTTGTCGAGGTCGTAGAAGATCGAACGCTTCGAGAGCGGCGAGTTCGGGTCTGTGAGCAGCGAACTTGCCGGCTTCTTGCCGGCGGTCAGGTCGACCGATGCGACGCCGCCCTTGCCGACCGGCTGCGAATCGGCGCCGGGCGCGGGCTTGCGCTCCTCGACGGCGGCGGGCTCCTGTTCCGTCGTCGGTGCGCTGGAACACGCGGCGAGCACGGCGACCGCGGCCGCAAGCAGCAGGACACTCGGGATTCGGATGGGCATTGGCATCTCCTCGGAAGTCTTCTTGTTCTCTATTGAGTGAACGGGCCCCAGGCGGGCTCCCGCACGTCGCCCGCCGCGATCGACAGGCGCTGCTTCACCGCGCCGTCGGCGGACACCGCGGACAGAACGCCGCGCCCGCCGGTCACGGTGGCGAGCAGGATCATGCGGCCATTGGGCGAGAAGCTCGGCGACTCGTCGCGGTCGCTGTCGGTGATCACCTGCACCTGCCTCGTGGCGAGGTCGAGCACCGCGACCTGGAACTTGCCGCTGTTGCGCGTCACGTACGCGAGGCGCTTGCCGTCGGGCGAGGGCCGAGGCGAAACGTTGTAGGTGCCGTCGAAGGTCACGCGCTGCGCGTCGCCGCCGTTGGCGCCCATGCGGTAGATCTGCGGGCTGCCGCCGCGGTCGGAGGTGAAGTAGATCGATTGCCCATCCGGCGAGAAGCGCGGCTCGGTGTCGATGCCCGAGCTGCTCGA
>CAZTXP010000151.1:0-2545 GCA_964617355.1 uncultured Enterobacteriaceae bacterium | reverse complement strand
CACCGTCTGCGTGAGCTGCTCCATCGACGAGGCCGTTTCCTGCAGGCTCGAGGCCTGTTCTTCCGTCCTCTGCGAGAGGTCGGCGTTGCCCTGCGCGATCTCCTTGGAGGCGGTGGCGATCGCCTCGGCGGCGCCGCGGATTTGCGCCACGATCCCCGACAGGTTCTCCACCGTCAGGTTGGAGTCCGCCTTCAGCTGGCCGAAGGTGCCGGCGTAGTCGCGCGTCATCTTCTCGGTCAGGTCGCCCCTGGACAGCGCGCGCAGCGTCTGCGCGAGATCGGCCATCGCCGCGTCGCACACCTGCAGCACGCCGTTCAGCCCCTCGGCGGCATTGCGGAAGAACCCGGTCTTGCCCTCCAGCGGCACGCGCCGCCCGAGGTCGCCCGCGCGCGCCGCCTCGATCACGGCCGACAAATCGGCCTCGGCGGCGATCTGCTCGGTACGGTCGAGCCACTGGCCGACCGTGCCGAGGCGCTGGCCGTCTTCGGAATCGATCGGCGCGGTCGTCACCTCGTAGGTACGGCCGCCGAGCACCATGCTGGTGGACGTCGTCGCCGACAGGCTGCGCAGCCGCTGCACCGCGGCGACCGGGTCGTCGTAGAAGATGCCGATCGAGCTACCCACGACGCGCGCGGCGTCGAACGCCGGATTGCGGGCGCGGAAGGCCGCCTCGTCGCGCGCCAGCACGCGGCGCATCGCCTCGTTGACGTAGACGATCGTGCCTTCGGCGTCGGCAACCCGCACCGGCATCGCGGCGGCGTCGAGCGCCTGCTTGATGCGGGCGTTCTCGGCCGCGGCGCGCAGTTCGCGTTCGCGCGCGGCGCGACTCTCGGTCGTGTCGCGCCACTCGACCACGCTGCCCAGTCGCTGTCCGTCGGCGCGGATCGGGTTGACGACGAGGTCGAAGTTGCGACCGCCGATCTCCAGGCTTGCGGAATGCGTGCTTTCGAGCCGCGACAGCAGCCCGCGCTGGCGCGAAGGGTCGCGATGGAAATCGTCGATGCTCGAGCCGAGCACGCGCTCGGCGTCGAAGGCCGGCAGTTCCTTGCGCAGCGACTCCTGCGCGGCGCGCAGCATGCGAAGCACGGATTCGTTCAGGTAGACGATGCGGTTCTCGGCGTCGGCCACCATGACGTTGGTCGCGGCCACGTCGAGCGCCTGGCGGATGCGCCGGTTCTCGGCAATCGTCCGCGCGTCCGCTTCGGCACGCCCGAGCAGGTTGGCCTGCATGCGCGCGAGCGCCTGCAGCAGCTGGCCGCATTCGTCGCGGCCGCCCTCGGGGATGGCATTGTCCAGCCGGCCGCCGGCAATTCCGCCCGCCACCGACAGCGCGCTCGCGAGCGGCCGGGTGATCGAGCGCGTGGTCCGCCAGGCGACGACGAGGCCGAGCAGCAGCGCGGCGCCCAGGCTGGCGGCGAGCGCGTTGCGCGCGCCATCGACCTCGGCGAGGATCGCCTTCGACTTCGCCGCGGCGTGCTCGCGCTGCACGCGCGCGAATTCACCGAGCGCCACGCGATAGTCCTGGACCGCGACCGCCAGCGGCCCGTTGAAGACCTCCGCGGCCTCGGCCCGCTTGCCCTGGCCGAAGAGCTGCAGCACCTCGCCACGCTTCTTGATGAACGCGGCGCGCTTTTCCTTGACCGCGCCGAGGAGCCGACGGCCCTCGTCGCTGCGCACCAGTTCCTCCAGGCGCGGCAGGGCCTTCTCGTTGCGCTTGCGGTTCTCCTCGAGCTTCGCCGCCACCGAGTCCCGGATCCCGGGGTCGCTGGACGCGAAGAGCGTGCCGACGATCGCCATGTTCTCCTGCCCCGCGTCGCCGACGGCCTGCTGCAACTGCAGGATCTCGTTGTACTTCAGGCCGGCGGAGGCCGCCTCGCGACTGTGCTGCAGGGCGACCAGGACGAAGGCCGCGGCCGCGGCCACCGCGGCGAGTACCGCGGCGAACCCCAGCCCGAGGCGCACGCCGATGCGGAGATTGGCAATGCGCACGGCTCAGACCCGGAAGATGCTGACCGACTGGTTCAGCTCGCCGGCCTGGTCCTTCATCGACTCGGCGGCAGCGGCCGCCTGCTCGACGAGCGCGGCGTTCTGCTGGGTCACCTTGTCCATCTGCATGATGGCCTGGTTCACCTGCTCGATCCCGGAGCTCTGCTCCTGGCTCGCCGCCGTGATCTCCGCGATGATGTCCGACACCCGCTTCACCGAGCCCACGATCTCGCCCATCGTCTCGCCGGCCTGCTGCACCAGCTTCGAGCCCGACTCGACCTTCTCCACCGAGTCGCCGATCAGCGTCTTGATCTCCTTCGCCGCCGCGGCGCTGCGCTGCGCGAGGTTGCGCACTTCGCTCGCCACCACCGCGAACCCGCGACCCTGCTCACCGGCACGCGCGGCCTCCACCGCCGCGTTCAGCGCGAGGATGTTGGTCTGGAACGCGATGCCGTCGATCACGCTGATGATGTCGACGATCTTCTTCGAGCTTTCCGTGATCGACGACATCGTCGATACCACCTGCGAGACCACCGTTCCTCCCTTGACGGCAACCTCC
>CAZTXP010000150.1:0-25084 GCA_964617355.1 uncultured Enterobacteriaceae bacterium | reverse complement strand
CAGATCGAAAAGCAGTTCGGCAAGGGCTCCATCATGCGCATGGACGCCACCGCGATGCAGGACATCCAGGTGGTGTCCACCGGCTCGCTCGGGCTCGACCTGGCGCTCGGCGTCGGCGGCCTGCCGCGCGGCCGCGTGGTCGAGATCTACGGCCCGGAATCCTCGGGCAAGACCACGCTCACGCTGCAGGTGATCGCCGAGATGCAAAAGCTCGGCGGCGCCGCGGCCTTCATCGACGCGGAAAACGCGCTGGACCCGCAGTACGCCCAAAAGCTCGGTGTCAACATCGACGAGCTGCTGATCAGCCAGCCGGACACCGGCGAGCAGGCCCTCGAGATCGCCGACATGCTGGTGCGCTCGGGCGCGGTGGACGTCATCGTAGTTGATTCGGTCGCGGCCCTCACGCCCAAGGCCGAAATCGAAGGCGAGATGGGCGAGCCGCAGATGGGCCTGCAGGCGCGCCTCATGAGCCAGGCGCTGCGCAAGCTCACCGCCAACATCAAGCGCACCAACACGCTGGTGATCTTCATCAACCAGATCCGCATGAAGATCGGCGTCATGTTCGGCAACCCGGAGACCACGACGGGCGGCAACGCGCTCAAGTTCTACGCCTCGGTGCGCATGGACATCCGCCGCATCGGCGCCATCAAGAAAGGCGACGAAGTGATCGGCTCGGAGACCCGCGTCAAGGTGGTGAAGAACAAGGTCGCGCCTCCGTTCCGCAACGCCGAGTTCGACATTCTGTATGGCGAGGGCATCTCGCGGCATGGCGAAATGCTGGAACTGGGCGTGATCCACGGCGTGGTCGAGAAATCGGGCGCCTGGTACATCTACAACGGCGACCGGCTCGGGCAGGGCAAGGACAACTGCCGCGAGTTCCTGCGCGAGAACAAGGCCCTCGCCCAGGAGATCGAGACCAAGATCCGGCAGGCCGCGGGCGTGCTCGCGCCGACGCCCGCGCAGGAGGGCGGCGAGGCGGCCCCCGAGGCGGACAACAAGGTCGAGCAGTTGCCCACGCGCAAGCGCGGTGCCGCGCGAGACTGAAGGCTCTCGCGGGCCCGACAGCCCGCAGGAGCTCCGCGCGCGGGCATTACGGCTGCTCGCGCGACGGGAGCACACCCAGGCGGAACTGCGGCGCAAGCTCTCGCCGCGCGCCGAATCCGCCGAGGCGCTGGACCAGCTGATCGAAGAGCTGGTCGCGAAGAAGCAGGTGTCCGACGAACGCTACGCCGGCGAGAGGGTGCACGTCCTCTCCCGGCGCTACGGCGCTTCGCGCATCCGGCAGGATCTCAAGTCTCGCGGCGTGGACGACGCCACCGCCGCGCGCGCGGCGGCCGAGGCCGCGGTCACCGATTTCGAGCGCGCCAAGGCGATCTATGCGCGCCGCTACCGCGTGCCGCCCGCCGACGCCGCCGAGCGCGCGAAGCGCATGCGCTTCCTGCAGGGACGCGGCTTCTCCCATGCGATCATCCGCAGCCTGACCGGCGGAGACGAGGAGTAGGCGATGGCGTGGGAATGCTTCGACGTGAAGCGCGAGGGCGGCATCGCGAACGTGATCCTGAATCGTCCGGCGGCGATGAACGCCATGAACCTCGCGTTCTGGCGCGAGCTGCCGCAGGTCGTGCGCCATCTGGAGTCCGAGGGCGGCACGCGCGTCGCCGTGCTGTCGTCCACGGGCAAGCACTTCACCGCGGGGATGGACCTCTCGGTGTTCTCAGGCAGCGAGGTGGCGGGTACTGCCACCGCGATCGATCGCGAGAAATTCCGCCTCAAGCTCGTGGAACTGCAGCAGACCTTCCTCGCGCTCGCGAACGCGCGCTTCCCCGTGATCGCGGCGATCCATGGCGGCTGCATCGGCGGCGGCGTCGACATGGTGTCCGCCTGCTGCCTGCGCTACGCGACCAAGGACGCGTTCTTCTCCATCCAGGAGATCCACCTCGCGATGATGGCCGACGTCGGCACGCTTAATCGCATGCCGAAGGCGATGCCGGAGGCAGTCGTACGCGAACTCGCCTATACGGGTGACCGCCTGCCGGCCGAGCGCGCCGAGCGCCTCGGCTGGGTGAACGGCACGTTCGACTCGCAGGCGGAAATGCTCGAGGCGGTGATGGCCGTGGCGCGCAAGATCGCCGACAAGAACCCGGTGGCGATCGCCGCGACCAAGGAGATGATCTCCTACACGCGCGACCACTCGGTGGCCGAGTCCTACGCCTACCTGAATGCGCGCCAGCCCGGCCTCTTCGACATCGACGCGGTGCGCGCCGCGGCCGTGGCCTCGCGCAAGGGCGAGACGCCGAAGTACGAGGACCTGCCGCCGCAGCGCGACGGCGGTTGATATTCACGGTCGGCGAGGCCGCGTCCCCGCGCGTTCATCACCTCGGAAAGGAGGTGATGACATGAACGAAACCGAAGCATTGGCGGTCGTGCGTTCGCTCGCGAACGGCGTCGACCCGTCCACCGGCGAAGTGTTCCCTGCGGAAAGTCCGTACCAGCGGGCCGACACCGTGCGCGCGCTGTACGCGGCCGCGCAGGCGCTCGAGAAGGCGGAGCGCTCGGCGCGCCGGCGTACCGAGCTGCCCACGAACACCGGGCAGCCGTGGACGGAAGACGAAGACCGGCGGCTGCTCGCGGCGTTCGACGCGGGGCGCGGCCTCGCCGAGATCGCCGGCGCGCACTCGCGCACGCAGGCCGGCGTGCGGGCGAGGCTGGTCAAGTACGGTCGACTCGCGGCGTAGGCAGGGCGTCGGGGCCGGGCCCGGCCCTGACGCCTTCCCGTAGAATTGCGGCATGAAATCCGCCGACATCCGCTCCAGCTTCCTCGAGTACTTCCGCTCGAAGGGCCACACCATCGTCTCGTCCAGCTCGCTCGTGCCGGCCGCCGACCCGACGCTGCTCTTCGTCAACTCCGGCATGGTGCAGTTCAAGGACGTCTTCCTTGGCAAGGAGAAGCGTGCCTACAGTCGCGCCACGACCTCGCAGCGCAGCGTGCGCGCCGGCGGCAAGCACAACGACCTCGAGAACGTGGGCTACACCGCGCGCCACCACACGTTCTTCGAGATGCTGGGCAACTTCTCGTTCGGCGACTACTTCAAGCGCGACGCGATCCACTTCGCGTGGGAACTGCTGACCACCGTCTACAAGCTCCCCAAGGAACGCCTGTGGACCACGGTCTACCATACCGACGACGAGGCCTACGACCTCTGGACCAAGGAGATCGGCGTGCCGCCCGAGCGCTGCGTGCGCATCGGCGACAAGCCGGGCGGGCAGAAATTCCAGTCCGACAATTTCTGGCAGATGGCCGACACCGGCCCCTGCGGGCCGTGCAGCGAAATCTTCTACGACCACGGTCCCGGCATCGAGGGCGGCCCGCCCGGATCGCCCGACGCCGACGGCGACCGCTACATCGAGATCTGGAACCTCGTCTTCATGCAGTTCAACCGCGACGAGGCGGGCGTGATGCATCCGCTGCCCAAGCCCTCGGTGGACACCGGCATGGGCCTGGAGCGCATCGCGGCGGTGCTGCAGCACGTGCATTCGAACTACGAGATCGACCTCTTCCAGGACCTCATCAAGGCGGCGGCGCGGGAAACCGGTGTCACCGTGCACAAGAACCCTTCGCTGAACGTGATCGCGGACCACATCCGCGCCTGCGCGTTCCTGATCGTCGACGGCGTGATCCCGGGCAACGAGGGCCGCGGCTACGTGCTGCGCCGCATCGTGCGGCGCGCGATCCGCCACGGCTACAAGCTCGGCCAGAAGCAGCCGTTCTTCCACAAGCTGGTGGCCGACCTCGACCGCGCGATGGGCGCGGCGTACCCGGAACTCACTGCCGACAAGTTCCGCGTCGCGCAGGTGCTGAAGCAGGAAGAGGAGCGCTTCGCCGAGACGCTGGAGCACGGCATGGGCGTGCTCGAGTCCGCGCTCGCCTCGGGCGAGAAGCTGCTCGACGGCGACACCGTGTTCAAGCTCTACGACACCTACGGCTTCCCGGTCGACCTCACGGCGGACATCTGCCGGGAGCGCGACATCCGCATCGACATGGCGGGTTTCGAGGCCGCGATGGAGGCGCAGCGCGAGCGCGCACGCTCGGCGAGCAAGTTCTCGATGCACGCCGGCCTCGAGTACGCCGGCGGCAAGACCGAGTTCCGCGGCTACGACGCGCTCGAGCTGCGCGCGCGCGTGCAGGCGCTCTACCGCGAAGGCACGCAGGTGCAGGAGCTGAACGCGGGCGAGTCCGGCGTGGTCGTGCTCGATGCCACGCCGTTCTACGCCGAGTCCGGCGGCCAGGTCGGCGACCGCGGCGAGATGTCCGGCCCGGCCGGCACCTTCGCGGTCGAGGACACCCAGAAGATCCAGGCCGACGTCTTCGGCCACCACGGCAAGCAGATGACGGGGAAGCTGCGCGTCGGCGACGAGGTCGGCGCACAGGTCGATCGCGCCACGCGGCACCGCGCGATGGGCAACCACTCCGCCACGCACCTGATGCACGCGGCGCTTCGCACCGTGCTCGGCAAGCACGTGCAGCAGAAGGGCTCGCACGTCGACGCCCAGCGCACGCGCTTCGATTTCTCGCACACGCAGCCGGTGAGCGAGGCGGAGCTGCGCGAGATCGAGGCGCTGGTGAATGCCGAGATCCGCACCAACGACGAGGTCAGCGCGCGCGTGATGAAGTTCGACGACGCCATCAAGGCGGGCGCGCTCGCGTTCTTCGGCGACAAGTACGGCGACGAGGTGCGCGTGCTGAAGATGGGCGAGTTCTCCACCGAACTCTGCGGCGGCACGCACGTGCGCCGCACCGGCGACATCGGCTTCTTCAAGATCGTGGGCGAGTCGGGCGTGGCCGCGGGTATCCGCCGCATCGAGGCGGTGACCGGCGAGGGCGCGCTTGCGTGGGTGCACGAGCAGGAGACGCGCCTCGCGGAGGCTGCCGCCGTCCTCAAGGCGCCGGTGCCCGAGGTGGCGCAGCGCATCGGGCAGGTGATGGATAACGTGAAGGCGCTCGAGCGCGAGCTCGGCAAGCTGAAGTCGAAGCTCGCGTCCTCGCAGGGCGACGATCTCGCCGGGCAAGCGGCCGAAGTGAAGGGCGCGAAGGTGCTCGCGGCGGCGCTCGAGGGCGCGGACGTGAAGACGCTGCGGGAGACGCTCGACCAGCTGAAGGAGAAGCTGAAGCCCGCGGCGATCGTGCTGGGCGCGGTGGCCGACGGCAAGGTCACGCTCGTGGCCGGCGTGACGGCGGAGCTGACCGGCAAGGTGAAGGCCGGAGAACTCGTCAACTTCGTCGCCCAGCAAGTGGGCGGCAAGGGTGGCGGACGCGCCGACATGGCGCAGGCCGGCGGCACCGACGGCTCGAAGCTGCCGGCGGCGCTAGGCTCGGTGAAGGACTGGGTGTCGGCGAAGCTCTAGCCGTGGCGCGCGCCCTGGCGATTTGCCGGGGCTGCGCGTTCGTGGTTCAATGCAGCATGCTTCGCTGGTCCTTCGGCTTCCACTTTTACTTCCCGCGCCACCTGGCGGAGGGACTCGGCTAGCCGCGCACCAACGGACCCCGACGAACCGCCAGAGCAGAGATGCCTGGCGGTTTTTTGTTTTCCAGAGGACTTCCATGACCAAGACCGCCGCCCCGTACCAGGCCCCGCCCCCCGCCGATCGCACCTCGCTCACCGACGACGAGCGCATCGAGAAGATCGTGCCGCTGCCGCCGCCGGAGAGCCTGATCAAGTTCTTCCCGATCCAGGGCACGCCGGCCGAGCACCTCATCACGCAGACGCGCGCGAAGCTGCGCGAGATCCTGCACGGCAAGTCCGATCGCCTGCTGGTGGTGATCGGACCCTGCTCGATCCACGACCCGGCGGCGGCGGTGGACTACGCGCGGCGCCTCGCCGAGGAGCGCAAGCGCCACGCCGGCGAACTCGAGGTGCTGATGCGCGTCTACTTCGAGAAACCGCGCACCACCGTGGGCTGGAAGGGCCTGATCAACGACCCGTACCTGAACGGCAGCTTCCGCATCAACGAGGGGCTGCGCATCGCGAGGGACCTGCTCGTGCGCATCAACCAGTCGGGCGTGCCGGCGGGCTGCGAGTTCCTCGACGTGATCTCGCCGCAGTACATCGGCGACCTCGTGTCGTGGGGCGCGATCGGCGCGCGCACTACCGAGTCGCAGGTGCACCGCGAGCTCGCCTCGGGCCTGTCGGCGCCGGTCGGTTTCAAGAACGGCACCGACGGCAACGTGCGCATCGCAGTGGATGCCATCCTTGCCGCGCAGCAGAAGCACTGCTTCCTGTCGGTGCACAAGAGCGGGCAGGTGTCGATCGTGCAGACGCGCGGCAACGGCGACTGCCACATCATCCTGCGCGGCGGCAAGTCGCCGAACTACGACTCGGCCAGCGTGCGCGCGGCCTGCGAGGAACTCGCCAAGGCGAAGCTGCCCGGGCGGTTGATGGTCGATTTCTCCCATGCCAACTCCTCCAAGCAGTACCAGAAGCAGATGGACGTGGCGCGCGACGTCGCCGGGCAGATCGCGGCGGGCGAGCGCGGCGTGGTCGGCGTGATGGTGGAGTCGAACCTGGTCGCCGGCCGGCAGGACCTCGGCGACGGCAAGGACCTCTGCTACGGCCAGAGCGTCACCGACGCGTGCCTGGGCTGGGACGACTCCACGGCCCTGCTGGGCGTGCTGGCCGACGCGGTCAAGCGGCGGCGCAAGGGCGGCAAGGGCAGGTAGCGCACCAGCGCGCCGGCATTGGGCATAATGTCCGGCGCGCCATGGCCGACCGACCGAACCTTCTCGCCCACCTCGAAGCGCTGGGCGATGCGACCCGCTTCTCGGGGCAGATCCACGCCCTGATCCCGAAGTGCTCGCTGCTCGAGAACTTCTCGCCGGCGGAGGTGCGCCTGCTCGCGCACTTCATGAACGTCTATCGCGCCGGCGCCGGCGTCGAGATCCTGCGCGAGGGCGACCCCGGCGACTTCATGTTCATGATCCTCGAAGGCACGGTCGAGGTGCGCCGGCGGGACCGCTGGGGCACGCCGCAGGCGATCGCGGTGGTCGATCCCGGCAAGACGCTCGGCGAAATGTCCATGATCGACGGCGAGCCGCGCTTCGCGAGCTGCGTCGCGGTCGAGCCTGCGGTGATCTCGGTCCTCGACCGCGAATCGCTCGCGCGCATCATCGTCGAGCAGCCGATGCTGGGCGCCAAGATCCTGATGGAACTCGTCCTCATGCTGTCGCAGCGCTTGCGCACGACGAGCGCGCGCCTCGTCGAGGCGCTGGACGAGAAGGCGCATTCGGACAGCGGTCTCGATCGCCGTCCGTTCCCGTAGCCGGGGTCTCCGGCGGTGTAAGCTTTTCGTCCGGCGCACGACCCATTGGCCGTCGGTCGGGCCCGCGGCGCGCGGGACCGGGGGCCCACGAGAAGAGGAATCCGCATGCACGCCACGCTCCCGCTGCTCCGCCAGCACGGCTTCCCGGCCCTGCGCCGCGGCGCGCTCGAGACCCTGCAGGTCAACCTCGGCTACCGCTGCAACCAGAGTTGCCTGCACTGCCACGTGAATGCCGGCCCGACGCGCACCGAGGTGATGTCGCGCGAGACCGTGACCGACGTGCTGGCCTTCCTCGGCGTGGCCGGCGTGAAGCGGCTGGACCTCACAGGGGGCGCGCCGGAACTGAATCCGCATTTCCGCGAACTCGTCACCCGCGCGCGGGAACTTGGCGTGCACGTGATGGACCGCTGCAACCTCACGGTGCTCGAGGAGCCGGGGCAGGAAGATCTCGCCGCGTTCCTCGCCGCACACGAGGTCGAGATCGTCGCCTCGCTGCCGTGCTACCTCGAGGACAACGTGGATCGCCAGCGCGGCAAGGGCGTGTTCGAGCGCAGCGTGCGCGGCCTGCGCACCCTGAACGCGCTCGGCTACGGCGCGCCCGGCGGGCGCCTCGCGCTGAACCTCGTCTACAACCCGCAGGGGCCGTCGCTGCCGCCGCCGCAGGTGGCGCTCGAGGCGGATTACCGCAAGCGCCTCGGCGAGGAGCACGGCGTGCGCTTCACCGCGCTGTACACGCTCGCGAACATGCCGATCCAGCGCTTCGGCTCGACGCTGGTCACCAAGGGCCAGTTCAACGAGTACATGGCGCTGCTGCGCGGTGCGCACCGCGACGAGAACCTCGACTCGGTGATGTGCCGCTCGCTCGTCTCGGTCGACTGGCAAGGCAATGTCTACGACTGCGACTTCAACCAGATGCTCGGCCTGCCGCTCGCCGTCGACGGGCGCTCTCGGGTGCAGCTGTCCGAGCTGATCGGCCGCGACCTGCGCGGCAATCCGATCGCCGTGCGCGACCACTGCTACGGCTGCACGGCGGGCCAGGGGTCTTCGTGCGGCGGGGCGCTGGGTGGCTGACGGGCGCGCAGCGGCGCCGCGCCTTGGCACCGAGGGGCCGGGTCGCGCGTGCCCGGCTGCCTACGGCTACGGCGCACGCGCGCTGCGTGTTCCCGCGGCCTTCGCGACCGATACGCTCTACGTCGCCGGCGGACTCTACGGCAACGTCGAGGCGCTCGAGCGCCTGCTCGAGCTCTTCGCGTCCGAGCCGGGCGACAAGGCGCTGCTGTTCAACGGCGATTTCCACTGGTTCGACGTCGACCCGGCGGACTTCGAGCGCGTGACCCTCGCCGCGCTGGCGCATCGGGCGACTCGCGGCAACGTCGAGACCGAGATCGCCGACGCGCACGAAGGCGCAGGCTGCGGCTGCGGGTATCCCGAATGGGTCGACGACGGCGTGGTCGAGCGTTCGAACCGCATCCTCGCGCGCCTGCGCGACACTGCGGTGCGCTTCCCGGCGCTGTGCGAGCGCATGGCGGCGCTGCCGATGCACCTCGTGGCCGAGGTCGGGGGCGAGCGCGTCGGCATCGTTCATGGAGACGCGGATTCGCTGGCCGGCTGGGGATTCTCGCAGGAGGCGCTCGCAACGCGTGAAGGTGTCGCCAGCGCGTCGATCGCGTTCGACGCCGCGAACGTGCGCGTGTTCGCGTCGAGCCATTCCTGCCTGCCGGTGCTGCAGGTATTCGGCGGCGGGCGGCTGCTGGCGAACAACGGCGCGGCAGGGATGCCGAATTTCCGTGGAGAACCCGCCGGCGTCGCGACGCGCATTTCGGTCCGTCCGGCGCGGTCGGCGCTTTATGGCGCTCGTGCGGGTCGCCTTTGCGTGGACGCGATCGCCCTCGACTACGATAGGGCACGCTGGGAGGCGCGCTTCCTCGCGCAGTGGCCTGAAGGTTCGGACGCGCACGTCTCGTACTTCGATCGCATCCGCAACGGACCGGGCTTCACGGTGACGCAGGCCCTGCGCACTGCGCTTCCGGTGGCGGCATGAGCCGCGCGAAGCTCGCCGTCGTCGTCGTTCTCGCGCTCGCCGTCGGCGCGTTCTTCGTGTTCGACTTGGCGCAGTATGCGTCGATCGACTATCTGAAGGCGCAGCGGGCAGCAATCACGGCGTACTACGCTGAACATCCGCTCACTACTGCCGGCATCTACTTTGCCGCATACGTTGCAATTGCTGGCTTGTCAGTACCGGGTGCCGGGGTCATGACCTTGGCCGGTGGCGCCATCTTCGGACTAGGGGCCGGCACTCTGATCGTCTCATTCGCGTCATCCATCGGTGCCACACTGGCCTTTCTTGCGTCACGCTTCGTTCTTCGCGATTGGGTCCAAGCAAAATTCGCGAACCGGCTTCGGCCGATTAACGAAGGAATCGAGAAGGAAGGCGCGTTCTATCTCTTCGCTTTACGCCTGGTGCCCGCGATTCCGTTCGTTGCGGTTAATCTCGTCATGGGTCTGACGCCGATTCGCGCCGCGACGTTTTATTGGGTTAGCCAGCTTGGAATGCTTGCCGGTACGGTTGTGTACGTCTACGCCGGTACCAAACTTGGCGAGTTCAAGGTGTCCGCCGGACTTGTTGCGGCTTTCGCGTTTCTTGGCATCTTCCCCCTCGTGGCGAAGAAACTGGTCGACGCGGCCAAGGCGCGGCGCGTGTATGGACCGTGGCGCTCGCGCAAGCCGGCGCGCTTCGATCGCAACCTCGTCGTCATCGGCGGCGGTTCGGCGGGGCTGGTCACCGCGTACATCGCCGCGGCGGTGAAGGCGAAGGTGACGCTGGTCGAGAAGCACCGGATGGGCGGCGACTGCCTGAATACCGGGTGCGTGCCCTCCAAGGCGCTGATCAAGACCGCGCGCGTGCTGGCGACGATCCGCCGCGCGAAGGACTACGGCCTGAAGGTGGCGAACGCCGAGTTCGACTTCGCCGAGGTGATGGAACGCGTGCAGCGCGTGGTGAAGACCATCGAGCCGCACGATTCCGTCGAGCGCTACACCGGGCTCGGCGTCGAATGCCTGCAGGGCGAGGCGAGAATCCTGACGCCTTGGGAAGTCGAGGTGAAGCTCGCGTCCGGGGAAACCCGGCGCCTCACCACGCGCTCGATCGCGGTCGCGGCCGGCGCGCGGCCCTTCGTGCCTCCCATCCCCGGCATCGACGCGGTCGGCTGCCTGACGTCCGACACGGTGTGGGACCTGCGATTGCAGCCCCGGCGCCTCGTGGTCCTCGGCGGCGGGCCGATCGGCTCGGAACTCGCGCAGGCCTTCGCGCGGCTCGGCTCGAAGGTGACCCAGGTCGAGATGCTGCCGCGCATCCTGGTGCGCGAAGACCCCGAGGTCTCGGAGATGGTCGCGGCCAGGTTCCGCGCCGACGGCATCGACGTGCTCACCGGCCACAAGGCGAAGCAGTTCCTCGTCGAGGGCGGCGAGAAGATCCTCGTCTGCGAGCACGAGGGCCGCGAAGTGCGCATCGCGTTCGACGCGGTGCTCTGCGCCGTCGGCCGCGTCGCCAACACCACGGGCTACGGCCTCGAGGAACTCGGCATCCCGGTGACCAAGGCGCGCACCGTCGAGACCAACGAGTTCCTGCAGACGAAGTACCCGAACATCTACGCCTGCGGCGACGTCGCCGGCCCGTACCAGTTCACGCACACCGCGGCGCACCAGGCCTGGTACGCCTCGGTGAACGCGCTCTTCGGCACCTTCCGGCGCTTCCGTGCCGACTACTCGGTGATCCCGTGGGCGACCTTCACAGATCCCGAGGTCGCGCGCGTCGGCCTGAACGAGACCGAGGCGAAGGAGCGGAACATTCCGTACGAAGTCGCGGTCTACGGCATCGACGACCTCGACCGCGCGATCGCGGACGAGGAGGCGCACGGCTTCGTGAAGGTGCTGACCGTGCCGGGCAAGGACCGCATCCTCGGCGTGACCATCGTCGGCGACCACGCCGGCGACCTGATCGCCGAGTTCGTGGCCGCGATGCGCCACGGCTTCGGGCTGAACAAGGTGCTCGGCACGATCCATATCTACCCGACGCTGGCGGAGGCGAACAAGTACGCCGCCGGCGTCTGGAAGAAGGCGCACGCGCCGGCGGGCGTGCTGCGCCGGGTCGAGCAGTTCCACGGCTGGATGAGAGGGTGATCATGAAAGGCTGGATCGCGGTGTTTCTCCTCGCGCTGGCAGGCCCGGCGCTGGCGCAGTTCGACCACTCGCACAAGGCGTGGGATGCGCTCCTGAAGAAGCACGTCGTGCTGGTCGACGGCGGCAAGGCGTCGAAGCTGCGCTATGCGGAACTCGCGAAGGAGCGCACGGCCCTCAAGGCCTATCTGGAATCGCTGTCCAAGGTGACCGAGGCCGAGTTCAACGGCTGGTCGAAGCCGCAGCGCATGGCGTTCCTCATCAACGCGTACAACGCGTTCACCGCCGAGAAGATCCTCACCCGATATCCGGACATCAAGTCGATCTGGGACTTCGGCAAGGTGTTCGGCAATCCGTTCAAGGACAGGTTCTTCACGCTGCTCGGGCGCGAGTTCACGCTCGACGGCATCGAGCACGACACGCTGCGAAAGCCCGGCGCCTACGACGAGGTGCGCGTGCACTTCGCGGTGAACTGCGCGTCGATCGGCTGCCCGATGCTGCGCGAGGAGGCCTACGTCGCCGAGCGCCTCGACCGGCAGCTGGAGGAGCAGGCCGCGCGTTTCCTGTCGGACCGCAGCCGCAATCGCGCCGTCGACGGCAAGCTCGAGGTGTCGAAGATCTTCGACTGGTTCAAGGTCGACTGGGAGAGCGGCTACGCCGGCATCCGCTCGCGCGAGCAGTACTTCGCGAAGTACGCCAGGCTGCTGTCGGACGACCCGGCGCAGCAGAAGCTGGTGGCCGAGGGCAAGGCGTCGATCTCGCACCTCGACTACGACTGGACGCTGAACGACGCGCGGAAGTAGCGTGCGCCTCTCGGTCGTCATTCCCGCGCTGGACGAGGCCGAGGGCATCCGGGCCGCGCTCGAGCCGCTGCAGGCCTGGCGCTCCGCTGGGCACGAGGTGCTCCTCGCCGACGGCGGCAGCCGCGACGCCACCGTCGAGCGCGCCCGCCCGCTGTGCGATCGCGTGATCGAGGCCCCGCGCGGCCGCGCGCGGCAGATGAATGCGGGCGCGGCGCTGGCCGCGGGCGAAGGGATCGTGTTCCTGCATGCCGATACCCGCTTGCCGCCGGAAGGATGGCGCCTCGTCGAGCAGGCGCTCGACGCCGCGCCGTGGGGACGCTTCGACGTCGCGATCGACTCGGCGCGGCCGATGCTGCGCGTGGTCTCGGCGATGATGAACTGGCGCTCGCGGCGCACCGGCATCGCCACCGGCGACCAGGCGATCTTCGTGCGCGCCGAGGCGTTTCGCGCGCTCGGCGGCTTCGCCGACATCGCGCTGATGGAAGACATCGAATTCAGCGCGCGCGCGCGCGCGCTCGCGCCGCCGGCGTGTCTTTCGGCGCGCGCGAGCACCTCGGCGCGCCGCTGGGAGCGCCACGGCGTCTGGCGCACGATCCTGCTGATGTGGCGCCTGCGCGCCGCCTATGCGTTGGGCGCGGATCCGGCGCACCTCTCGGAGCGCTATGCGCGCCACGCCTGAACGCGACGCGGTGCTGATCGTGTACGCCAAGGCGCCCGACCCCGGCCGCGTGAAGTCGCGCCTGTGGCCGGCGATCGGGCCGGTGCGCGCAGCGCACCTGCAGGCGCGACTGATCGACCGTGCGCTGGCGACCGCGCGCCGCGCGGCTTGCGCGGACGTGGTGCTCGCCTGCGCGCCGGCGATGCGCCATCCGTACTTCGAGCGCGCCGCGCGCAGGCACGGCGTCGCCCTCGTCGCGCAGGGGCGCGGCGATCTCGGCGAACGCATGCGTCGCTCGCTCGAGCGCGGGCTGCAGCGCTACGGCCACGCGCTGCTGATGGGATCCGACTGCCCGTCGCTCGACGCGCGCCGGTTGCGGCGCGCGGTGGCGGACTTGCGGGAGGGCGCGGACGCGGTGTTCGCGCCGGCCGAGGATGGCGGCTATGCGCTGGTGGGCGTGTCGCACGCACCGGCCGAGCTGTTCCGGGACGTGCCCTGGGGGACGGGCGAGGTCATGGCCCGTACGCGAACGCGGCTGCGCCGCCTTCGCTGGCGCTGGACCGAGCTGCCGGTGGTCTGGGACGTGGATCGCCCGGAGGATCTGGCGAGGCTGCGTCGGTCGCGGCTGCTGGAGCGTGCACCGTGATCGGTCGCCGCCGGTTCCTCGCTGCCGCGCTTGCGGCGCCGTTTGCGCGGCACGCAGGCGCGCAGGCGTCGATGGACGCCTTGCGATTCTCGGCCTTGTCGCCGGGGAGCGCGCTGCCGCCCGACTACCGCGTGTACGCTTTCGACAACCAGCCCCGGCGCACCGAATACGCGCTCGTCGACGATGGCGGCCGCACGGTGCTGCGCGCGCGCGCGTCGGCCTCGACCTCGGGCATCACGCGCGCGCTGCGCGTCGATCCCGCCACGCATCCGGTCGTGTCGTGGCGCTGGAAGGTGTCGGGCCTGGTGCAGAAGGGCGATCTCGCGACGAAGCAGGGCGACGACTTCGCCGCGCGCTTCTACGTCAGCTTCGACCTCGATCCGGCGAGCCTGCCCGCCGGCGACCGCATGAAGATCGGCCTCGCGCGCATGCTGTACGGGCCCGACGTGCCGGTCGCGGTGCTGTGCTACGTCTGGGACCGCGCGGCGCCGGTCGGCACCGTTGCGCCCAATGCGTACACCGATCGCGTGCGCATGGTCGTGGTCGACTCGGGCGCCGCGAACCTCGGGCGCTGGGTCGCGCACCAGCGCGACGTTGCCGCGGATTTCCAGCGTGCGTTCGGCCTGCCGGCCCCCGCGGTGAACGGCGTGATCGTGTCGACCGACACCGACAACACCGGCGAGACGGTGGAGGCGTTCTACGGTGATGCGGCGTTCGGGCCGCGCTTGTAGGAACGACGTACAGGACGCGCCCCCGGGGCTCGCGTTCAGACGGCGCCGGCTTTCCTGAGCAGGTCGGCGACGCGCTCGGCGATGCGGCGGTAGCCCTGCGCGTTCGGATGCACGAGGTCGGATTTCAGCGACTTGTCCGAGAGGACCTTGCCGAGCGCCTCGCCCTCGTAGGGAATCGCGTACTCCTTCGCGATCTCGGCGTAGAACGACGGCGGCGTGATCGTGAAGCCCGGCTCCGGCGTGCCGAGGAGCACGACCTCGATGCCGCGAGCTTTCGCCATGCGAATCATTGCGCGCACGTTCTCGGCGGCCTTGTCCTTCGGCAGCTTGCGCAGGAAGTCGTTGCCGCCGTGGCAGAGGATGAGCAGTCGTGGTGCATGCTCGTCGAGCGCGCCGGGCAGGCGCTCCAGTCCCGCCTCGCTGGTCTCTCCGGGCACGCCGGCACGCACCACCTTGCGGCCGATCAGCGCACCGAGTTGGGACGGATAGCTCTCGTCGTCGCGCGCGCCGGTGCCGAAGGTCAGGCTGTCGCCGAAGGCCAGCACGGTCGCGTCCTGCGGCAACTTCGGCAGTGCAGCATGCTTTCCGCACCCTGACGCTGTGAAAAGGGCCAGCGCCACGAAGAGTGTGACAAATTCACGCATGCTACACTCTAGCGCAGTCGAAACCTGAGCCGCACCGGACCCTCTCTGGTAGCGGACCCGCAG
The DNA here is from genome assembly GCA_964617355.1 of uncultured Enterobacteriaceae bacterium. GTDB lineage: Bacteria > Pseudomonadota > Gammaproteobacteria > Burkholderiales > SG8-39 > CAZTDU01. The sequence goes on along the minus strand of CAZTXP010000150.1, from coordinate 10,049 downwards.
CTCTAGGAGGAGGTCGAATGAAGATCAAGGCGCCCAAGGATTTCTGGGCGGGTCTCATGTTCATCGCGTTCGGCGCGGCGTTCATGATCGGGGCCCTGATGAACTACCAGATGGGCACGGCCGTGCGCATGGGCCCGGGCTATTTCCCGACGGTGCTGGGCGGGATGATGGTCTTCCTCGGCGTGCTGGTGCTGATCGAGTCGTTCGTCATGGACGGGCCGAAGGTGCCGAAGTTCCACTTCCGCCCGATGTTCTTCGTGCTGCTGGGCTGCCTCGTGTTCGCCTACATCCTGAAGCCGGCGGGCTTCATCGTCTCGATCGTCGCGCTGGTGTTCATCAGCGCGTTCGGCGGGCATGAGTTCAAGTTCAAGGAAGTCGCCATCGTTGCCGTCGTGCTGGCGGTGTTCGGCGTGTTCGTGTTCGTGAAGGGCCTTACGCTGCCCTTCCCGATCTGGCCGGCGTTCATGAGCTGAGCGGGGGGAACGACATGGAAGCCGTATTCAACAACCTCCTCCTGGGATTCGGCGTAGCGATCGCGCCGTTCAACCTGCTGATGTGCCTGGTCGGCGTCATCCTCGGCACGCTGATCGGCGTGCTGCCGGGCATCGGCCCGGTCGCGACCATCGCGATGCTGCTGCCGATCACCTTCAACATGACGCCGGTGACGGCGCTGATCATGCTCGCCGGCATCTACTACGGCGCGCAGTACGGCGGCTCGACCTCGGCGATCCTGGTGAACCTGCCCGGCGAGTCCTCGTCGGTCGTAACCTGCCTCGACGGCTACCAGATGGCGCGCAAGGGCCGCGCGGGCCCCGCGCTCGCCACGGCAGCGATCGGCTCGTTCTTCGCCGGCTGCATCTCGACGCTGGTGGTCGCGCTGTTCGCGCCGCCGCTCGCCGAGGTGGCGCTGAAGTTCGGCCCCGCCGAGTACTTCTCGCTGATGGTGCTCGGCCTGGTCGCCGCGGTCGTGCTGGCGCACGGCTCGGTGGTCAAGGCGGTGGCGATGGTCGTGCTGGGGCTGCTGCTGGGCCTGGTCGGCACCGACGTCAACTCCGGCGTGCTGCGCTTCGCGTTCGGCATTTCCGAGCTCGCCGACGGCATCGGCTTCGTGACGGTGGCGATGGGCATGTTCGGCATCGCCGAGATCGTCATGAACCTCGAGCTGAAGGAGCACCGCGAGGTCTTCACCAGCAAGGTCGGCAGCCTGATGCCGTCCAAGGACGATCTGAAGCGCGTCGTCGCGCCCATCCTGCGCGGCACGGTGCTCGGCTCGGCGCTCGGCATCCTGCCGGGCGGCGGCGCGCTGCTCGCCTCGTTCGGTGCGTACAGGCTGGAGTAGAAGATCTCGAAGAACAGCCACGAGTTCGGCAAGGGCGCGATCGAGGGGGTGGCTGCTCCGGAGGCGGCGAACAACGCCGGCGCGCAGACCTCCTTCATCCCGCTGCTCACCCTCGGCATCCCGTCCAACGCGGTGATGGCGCTGATGATCGGCGCGATGATGATCCAGGGCATCGCCCCGGGGCCGCAGGTGATGAACGAGAAGCCGCAGCTCTTCTGGGGGATGATCGCCTCGATGTGGATCGGCAACCTGATGCTCGTGGTCCTCAACCTGCCGATGATCGGGTTGTGGATCAAGCTGCTGACGGTGCCCTACCGGATCCTCTTCCCGTCGATCCTGGTGTTCATGGCGGTGGGCGTGTTCAGCCTCTCGAACAACCCCTTCGACGTGCTGCTGATGGCGATCTTCGGCATCCTCGGCTGGGTGTGCGTGAAGCTCGAGTGCGAGCCGGCGCCGATGATCCTGGGCTTCATCCTCGGGCCCCTGATGGAGGAGAACCTGCGCCGGGCGATGCTGCTCTCGCGGGGCGACCCGATCGTCTTCTTCACGAAGCCGATCTCGGCGACCTTCCTCACCATCTCGATCATCCTGCTGGTGATCATCGCGCTGCCGGCGATCCGCAAGAAGCGCGAAGAGGCGTTCCAGGAGGACTAGCGTGCGCGCCTTGCGCATGCTCGCGGCGGCCGCTTCAGCGGCCGTCGTGCTTTCTGCGGGGGCGCAGGCCTGGCCGACGAAGCCGGTGCGCCTCGTCGTGCCCTATCCGGGCGGCCCCGTGGACCTGTCCTCCCGCGTGGTGGCCGCGAAGCTGCAGGAGAGCCTCGGGCAGCCGGTGGTGGTGGAACTCAAGCCGGGCGCCGGCGGCGTGATCGCGGCCGACGCGGTGGCCAAGAGCGCGCCGGACGGCTACACCTTCCTGATGGGCGCGATCGCGACGCACGCGATCAACCCCTCGCTGATGCCTTCGCTGCCCTACGACCCGATGCGCGACTTCCGCCACGTCGCGCTGGTGGTCAAGGTGCCCAACGTGCTGGTGGTGAACCTCGACCTGCCGGCGAAGTCGGTCGCCGACCTCGTGGCGCTGGCGAAGGCACGGCCGGGCAAGCTCGACTTCGGCTCGGGTTCCACGGGCTCGACCGGCCACCTCGCAGGCGAGATGTTCAAGCAGATGACCGGGACGTTCATGGTGCATATCCCGTACAAGAGTTCCGCGCCGGCGGTCGCCGACCTGCTGGCCGGGCGCCTGCACCTGATGTTCGACAACCTCGCCAGCGCGACGCCGAATATCAAGGCGGGCAAGGTGCGCGCGCTGGCGGTGACGACGGCGAAGCGCTCCGAGATGCAGCCCGAGCTGCCGACGCTGGACGAGTCGGGCCTGAAGGGCTTCGACATGAGCACCTGGTGGGGCGTGATGGCGCCGGCAAGAGTGCCGGCCGACATCGTCGCGCGACTCTCGGCGGAGTTGCAGAAGGCACTCGAGGCGCCGGACGTGCGCGAGCGCCTGCGGTCGCTAGGGTCGGACGCGAGCAGCGTGCGCACGCCCGAGGCGTTTACTGCCTTCGTGGATGCCGAGCGGCAGCTCTATGCGAAGCTCGTCCGCATCTCCGGCGCAAAACCGGACTAGGGAACGAGGGGGCGCTGCGCTCCCCCTCGTGCACCCCCCGCAAGAAGAACCTGCTGCAACACCGTCGGGCGCCTAGAGCACCGCGATCGTCTGCACCTCGACGAGGAACGGCTCCTGCACGAGCCGGTCGACGATCAGGAGCGTGTTCGGCGGGTACTTGCCGTCGGGGAACATCCGCGGGAACTCGCGCAGGCGCCACTGCATGAAGCGCGGGATGTCCTGCGAGTGCACGAGGTAGGTGGTGAACTGGGCCACGTTGCCCCAGCCCGCGCCGGCCGACTTGAGCGCGGTCTCGATCATCGAGAACACGCCCGTGCACTGCGCGTCGAAGCTGTCGCCGGGCGAGAGCATGCCGGCGATGTAGAGCGTCTCGGAGACGTTCCGGACGCGCGTCATGTGCGAGTACTGCCCGAGGGGCGTGCCGAGGGCCTCGACGTTCTGGATGCGGATGTCCGCCATGCTCAATCGTCCTTTCGGTTCGTCTTGCGGGGCTTGCGGCGCGCGGCGATCTGCGCGCGCACGGTGCTCGCGAGCGAGTGCCGCTCGACGGGCTTCACGAGGTAGGCCGAGGCGCCCTCGGCCATGCACCGGTCGACGGTGGCCTTGTCGGAGAGCACCGACACCACGACCACCGGGGTGGATTCGTTCGGCGACGAGGCGCGGATGCGCTTGAGGACCTCGACGCCGCCGACGCCCGGCATCATCAGGTCGAGGAGGATGCAGTCGTAGGCGTAGTTGCCGGCGAGCCGAAGCGCCTGTTCGCAGGTGCCCGCGAGCACGGCCTCGACGCCCGCGTCGCGCGTCAGCAGCTTGGCGAGCAGCAGCCGCGTCGATTCCTCGTCGTCGACGATCAGCACGCGGTGGCGGACGACGGGGGCCTTGTCGGGCATCGCGCTCAGCCGCGGTCGCGCCGCCACAGCACGTCGCCGCGGCCGCCGTGGCGGTTGAGCGCGCGGCCCAGCACGAAGAGAAGGTCGGACAGGCGGTTGAGGTATTGCAGCGCGAGCGGCGAGACGCCTTCGGCGCGCGCGAGCGCCGCGAGCGCGCGCTCGGCGCGACGGCATACCGTGCGCGCGAGGTGCGCCAGGGCCGCGGCGCGCGTGCCACCGGGCAGGATGAATTCCTTCAGCGGCGGCAGGTGCGCGTTCGCGTCCTCCAACAGGCGGTCGAGGCGCTCGACATGCGCCTCGGTGAGCATGCGGTGGCCGGGGATGCAGGTCTCGCCGCCGAGGTCGAAGAGGTCGTGCTGGATGGCGTCGAGCGCGAGGCGGGCGTCGCCGGGCAGTTCCTCGGCCAGCAGCACGCCGAGGAGCGAGTTCAGTTCGTCGATGTCGCCCAGCGCGCGGATGCGCGGGCTTTCCTTCGGCACGCGCGTGCCATCGCCGAGGCCGGTGTCGCCGCCGTCGCCGGTGCGGGTCGCGATCTTCGAGAGGCGGTGTCCCATGGGATGGCGGCGATTATAGGCGCCGCGGGTCGCGAGGGCCTCCCCGGGGTTCAGCCCTTGCGCCGGACCTCGGCCTCGACCCACCCCTTCGCCAGCGTGGTGACGAGGCGCTCGCCTTCGGCGACGCGGGCTGCATCGCGCACGACGCGGCCCTGCGCGTCGCGCGTCACGCTGTAGCCGCGCGCGAGCACGGCGGTCGGGTCGAGACCGGCTAGGCCGGTGCGCAGCCGCACCAGGTCCTCGCGCGCGCCGGCGAGCCGCAATGCGAGCGCATTCGACAGGCGCGAGGGTGCGCCGCGCACTTCCAGCCGCGCGGCGGCCAGTGCGTGGCGCATCGCCGACGAAATCCGCGACTCGAACTGCCCGACCCGCTCGCGCGAGGCGCGCAGGCGCTCGCGGGGATGCACCAGCCTGCGCGCGAGCGCGTCCGAGCGCTGCCAGCCCGATTCCAGCGTGCGCGCCATCAGGCGCGAGGAGCGCCACGCGAGCTCGGCGGCGCGCGCGAGCAGCGCGTCGCGCGGCGGGCTGACGCGCTCCGCGGCCGCGGTCGGGGTCGGCGCGCGCTCGTCGGCCGCGAAGTCGGCGATGGTGAAGTCGGTCTCGTGCCCGACGCCCGCGACCACCGGGATCGGGCAGGCGCGGATCGCGCGTGCCACCGCTTCCTCGTTGAAGGCCCACAGGTCCTCGATCGAGCCGCCACCGCGCACGAGCAGCAGCACGTCCACCTCGGCGCGCCGGCCGGCGTTGCCCAGCATGGCCGCGATGCGCGGGGCCGCATCCTCGCCCTGCACTGGCACCGGATAGACGACGACAGGGATCGACGGGTTGCGGCGCGCAAGCGTCGCCAGCACGTCGCGCAGCGCGGCCGCGGCGAGCGAGGTCACGATGCCGATCGCGCGCGGGTGGTCGGGCACGGGACGCTTCGCCGCGGGGTCGAACACGCCTTCGGCGGCGAGCTTCTCCTTCAGCCGCAGGAAGCGCTCGTAGAGCGGTCCGATGCCGGCGCGGCGCATGGTCTCGACGTTCAGCTGGAAGCGGCCGCGCGGCTCGTAGAAGGTCGCGAGCGCCCGCACGTCGACCTTGGTGCCGTCGCGCGGCTGCCAGTCGAGGTAGGCGGCGCGGTTGCGCCACATCACGCAGTCGACCTGCGCCGACTCGTCCTTCAGCGAGAAGTAGACGTGGCCCGAGGCGGCCGGGCGCCAACCGGAGATCTCGCCCGACACCCACATCAGCGGGAAGCGCGTCTCGACCACGTCGCGTACGCTGCGCACGAGCTGGGAAACGGTCACGATGGGGGCGTTGTCGCGGCTCACGGGCGGATTGTCTCAGGCCGGCATGCGGATTGACCTATCCACACCCGGCGCCAGCCTCGCGCGCGGCAGGTCGCGGATCTGCACGGATGCCGATTCTTATCCGTAAGCCAATGTTTCACCGCAGGTTTCCGGTGCCATTTTTTTGATCGTCCCAGTCCCCGGAGGTCCCATGCCCCGGCACTGGCCACTCGTCCAGCGACAATCCACAAACTTATCCACAGCTTTTGTGGATAAGCGCGCCGGTGCACTGCGACATCGCGATTCTGATACAGTGCCGGGCACAAAAAATACACGCGGGGAAGCACCTTGCTCGCCATCATCCAGGCCGCCGGCTGGCCGATCTATCCGCTGATCCTCGCGTCCATCATCTCGGTGGCGCTGATCATCGAGCGCTTCATCACGCTGCGCGACGCCAAGATCGTGCCCCCGTCGCTGCTCGACCAGGTGCTGAAGGTCTTCGAGTCGCAGGGCGTGACCGAGGACGTGCTGAACAAGCTGGCGCAGGATTCGCCGCTCGGGCAGGTGCTGGCTGCCGGCCTGCGCAACTACAAGGGCTCGCGCTACGTCATGAAGGACGCGATCGAGGAGGCGGGGCGCGCGGTGGCGCACGGCCTCGAGCGCTTCCTCACCACGCTGGGCACCATCGCCACGGCGTCGCCGCTGCTGGGTCTCTTCGGCACGGTGATCGGCATGATCGAGATCTTCGGCTCGCAGTCGCCGGGCGGCACCAACCCGCAGCAACTCGCGCACGGCATCTCGGTCGCGCTCTACAACACCGCGTTCGGCATCGCGATCTCGATCCCGTCGCTGATCTTCTACCGCCACTTCAAGAACAAGGTCGAGGGCTTCGTCGTGCAGATGGAGCAGGCCGCCGCCAAGCTGGTGGACATCGCCCACGGCGAGCGTTTCGACTTCCAGAAGCCGGGCGCCTCGCCGCGCCAGGGCTGAGGTCGCGCGCGTGAATTTCCGCCGCGGCAAGGGCAAGGAGGAGCCGGAGATCAACCTGGTTCCGCTGATCGACGTGATGATGGTGATCCTGATCTTCCTCATGGTCACCACCACGTACTCGAAGTACACCGAGTTGCAGATCAACCTGCCGTCGGCCGACGCCGACAAGCAGCTCGAACGCCCGAACGAGGTCAACGTGCTGGTCAACGCCGAGGGCCAGTACGTGATCAACAAGACGCGCGTGCAGTTCACCAACGTCGAGCAGCTCGGCGCCGAGCTGAAGCGCGCCGGCGACGGCCTGAAGGACCCGATCGTCATCATCAGCGCCGACAAGAAGGCCGACTTCCAGTCCGTGGTGCAGGTGATGGAGGCCTCGCGCATGGTCGGGCTGACGCAGATCACCTTCACCACGCAGTCCACCAAGTAGGCCCGCGCGCCTGGCGTCCCTCGCCTCGCACTGGCAGCGCCGCACCCTCGTCGCCCGGCTGCTGTGGCCGGCGAGCCTCCTGTTCCGCCTCGTCGCCGCGCTGCGCCGCTGGGGCTATCGCCTGCGGATCCTCTCCAGCCATCGCGCGGGCATTCCCGTGGTCGTGGTCGGCAACCTGGTCGCGGGCGGCAGCGGCAAGACGCCGCTGGTGCTGTGGATCGTCGAGTTCCTCGCGCGCCGCGGCTGGAAGCCCGGGATCGTGTCGCGCGGCTACGGTGCGAGGGTCGAGTCGCCGCGCGCCGCCACGATCGTTTCCGAGGCCGCCGAGGTCGGCGACGAGCCTGCGCTGCTCGCGCGGCGCGCCGGTTGCCCGGTGTGGGTCGGCCCGGACCGCGTGGCGACCATCGCGGCGATGCGCACCGCCAACCCCGACGTGGATGTCGTGGTGCTCGACGACGGCCTGCAGCATTACCGGCTGCGGCGCGACGTGGAGATCGCGGTGGTGGACGCGCGCCTCTTCGGCAATGGCTGGATGATCCCGGCGGGCCCGCTGCGCGAGCCGCCGTCGCGGCTCCGTTCGGTAGATGCCGTGGTGACCAACGGGACCGACGCAGTGGCGGGCTACGCGATGCGCGTCGAGGGCTCGCTCGCGCGCCGCGCCACGGATTCGAGCGACCGTCGCCCGCTGGAGGCCTTTCGCGGGCAGCGGGTGCATGCCGTGGCGGGGATAGGCGATCCCCGGCGCTTCTTCGCGATGCTGGCCGCGCAGGGCATCGACGTCGTCGAGCATCCGTTCCCCGATCACCATCCCTTCCGGCCCGCCGACCTCGCCTTCGGCGACGACGCGCCGGTGCTGATGACCGAGAAGGACGCGGTAAAATTGCGCGGCGCCGGCGATCCGCGGTGGTGGATCGTTCCGGTGCACGTGCAGATGGACCCCGCGTTCGCCGAGTGGCTCGCCTCCAGGCTCGAGAGGCTCGCCGCGAGGCCCGAGGCGGCGCGGGGCAAACGTTCGTGAGGGGGCGATGAGCGCCGTAGACCCGAAGCTGCTGGAGATCCTCGTGTGCCCCCTGTGCAAGGGGCCGCTCGCCTATCTCCGCGAGGCAGGAGAACTCGTCTGCAAGGGCGACCGGCTGGCGTACCCGGTGCGCGACGGCATCCCGGTGATGCTCGAGGACGAGGCGCGCAGGCTCGCCGCCGACGAGGACATCGCCTGAGCTTCGCGGTCGTCATCCCGGCGCGCTACGGCTCGACGCGCTTCCCGGGCAAGCCGCTCGCCGACATCGGCGGCATCCCGATGGTGGTCCACGTGTGCCGGCGCGCGCAGCTAAGCGGCGCGCGCCTGGTCGCCGTCGCGACCGACGACGAGCGCATTCGCGCTGCCGTCGAGGTCGCGGGCCACCGCGCGCTGATGACGCGCGCCGACCATCCGTCGGGCACCGATCGCATCGCCGAGGCGGCGGCGCAGCTCGGCCTCGCGGGCGACGACATCGTGGTGAACGTGCAGGGCGACGAGCCCTTGATCGATCCGGCGCTGGTCGCCCAGGTCGCGCGCACGCTCGAGGGCGACGCGCGCGCGAGCGTCGCCACCGCCTGCCACGCGATCCACGACGCGGCGTCGCTCGACAACCCGAACGTGGTGAAGGTGGTGATGGATGCGCAGGGCGGCGCGCTGTACTTCAGCCGCTCGCGGATTCCGTATCCGCGCGAGGGTGCGGCGGAGACGTACCGCCACATCGGCCTCTACGCCTATCGGGCCTCGTTCCTCGAGCGGTATGCGAGCCTCGCGCCATCGCCGCTCGAGCGCGCCGAGTCCCTCGAGCAACTGCGCGTGCTCTGGCATGGCTTTCGCATCGCGGTGGCCGTCAGCACCCTGCCGGTCGCGCCCGGGGTTGACTCCCCGCAAGATCTCGAGGCGGTCCGAAAGATTGCAGTAAGGTAGGATTGCGAAACTGCCGTGATCCTTTATCGAGACCATTCATGCGCCTGATCCTCCTTGGCCCGCCGGGCGCGGGCAAGGGCACGCAAGCCGCGTTCGTCACGCAGCGCTATGGCATCCCGCAGCTGTCGACCGGCGACATGCTGCGCTCGGCCACCGCGGCCGGCACGCCCCTCGGCCTCGAAGCCAAGAAGCGCATGGACGCCGGCCAGCTGGTGCCCGACGAGGTCGTGATCGGCCTGGTCACCGAGCGGCTGAAGCAGCCCGATTGCGCGCGGGGCTACCTGTTCGACGGCTTCCCGCGCACCATCCCGCAGGCCGAGGCGATGCGCGCCGCCGGCGTGAAGATCGACTACGTGCTCGAGATCGACGTGCCCGACGAGGAGATCGTCGCGCGCATGGCGGGGCGCCGCGTGCACCTGTCCTCCGGCCGCACCTACCACGTGCGCTTCAATCCGCCGAAGGTCGAGGGCAAGGACGACGCCACCGGCGAGCCGCTGATCCAGCGCCAGGACGATCGCGAGGACACGGTGCGCAACCGCCTCAAGGTCTACCACTCGCAGACCGAGCCGCTGGTCGCGTACTACCGCCAGTGGGGCAGCACGGGGGACCCGGTGGCGCCCCGGCATTGCCGCATCTCGGGCACCGGCACGGTCGACGAGATCCGCGACCGCGCATTCGCAGCGCTCGGGTAAGCTGCTAAAATAACGGGCTTTTCAGGCAGCCGGTCCGGCTCGCCTGTTCTTGAGGGGAGAACGGCATGTCCGCAACTATGGTGCTCGGGCTCGCGCTGGGCTGCGCGGCTCTCGCGATCATCTACGGTGTCTGGTCGATCCAGTGGATCATGGCCAAGCCGACCGGCAACGACCGCATGCGCGAGATCGCCGCGGCCGTGCAGCAGGGCGCCACCGCGTATCTCTGGCGCCAGTACAAGACGATCGGCATCGTCGGCGGCATCCTGTTCCTCGTCATCGGCTTCACGCCGGCGCTCGGCTGGGCGACCGCGTGGGGCTTCCTC
>CAZTXP010000149.1:0-12184 GCA_964617355.1 uncultured Enterobacteriaceae bacterium | reverse complement strand
GGCCGGCACCTCCGGAGCGCTCTCCTTTTCACCGTGCTTTTCGCGGGCCTTGTCGCGCCCGCCTCCGCCGACCCGATCCTGATGTTCCTGATCGGCGTCGCGCGGGAAATGGTGATCAACCATGGAACCGCCCCCCGCGCCGCCCGCGAGGAGCTCCCCCTCCCCGACATCACCAAGGTGTACCCCGGCACCTCGGTCGAGCCCGAGACCCTTCGGCGCCTGATCGACGACAGCTTCCTCTACCTCAGCGAAGGCCAGCGTCGGGAGATCTTTGACGCCCTGCACGCAGCGCTCATGAATCCGCGCAATGCGGCCGTGCGCGGCGCCATGATCGAGTACTTCGCCGAGAAAGCCCTGACCATCCGGGCCGCCCAGCTCCAGTTGGCCAGGATGCCCTGGCAGGAGAAAGAGCGCGTCGCGCGGGAATTCAAGGCCGACATCGCGCGCCTTTCCGCCGAGGACCAGGCGCAACTGGGCGAACTGCTGCGCAGCGGACTCCTGCCCGTTCCCACCGACCTGAATCAGCTGCTGCTGGCCGCCTTCGACTCGCGGTAGAGCAGGCAGGCCGCCGAGCGCCCGCCGCCCAGGTCGACCGGTGCGGGATCGGTCCCCCGGCATTCCGGCATCGCCCGCGGGCAGCGCGGATGGAAATGGCATCCGCTGGGCGGATTCGCCGCGGAGGGCAATTCTCCGCCCAGCCGCACCGCCTGCGCCCGGCCGTCCAGCGTCGGGACCGCCGACAGAAGCGCCTGCGTATAGGGATGCTTCGGGTCGGCCAGCACCTCGGGCGCCGGCCCGCGCTCGACGATCCGCCCCAGGTACATCACCGCGACCTCGTGCGCGAGGTACTCGACGATCGAGATGTTGTGGGTGATGAAGAGGTAGGCGATCCCGTGGCGGACCTGCAGGTCCTTCAGCAGGTTGAGGATCTGCGCCTGCACCGAGACGTCCAGCGCGCTGGTCGGCTCGTCGCAGACGATGAGCCGCGGTTCGACCGCCAGCGCCCGCGCGATCGCGATCCGCTGCCGCTGGCCGCCGGAGAACTCGTGCGGGTAGCGGCCGAGCGCCTCGCGCGGCAGGCCCACCTGGTCGAGGAGATCCTCCATGCGGCGCGCCCGCTCGGCCTCGTCGCGCCCGACGCTGAGGCTGCGCATGCCCTCGGCCAGCACGTCGGCGATCCGCATGCGCGGATTGAGCGACGCATAGGGATCCTGGAAGATGATCTGCATCTCGCGCCGCAGGCTGCGCATCTCGCCGCGCGCGAGCGCACCGAGTTCCCTGCCCGCGAACACGACGCGCCCGGCGGTCGGCTCGATGAGGCGCAGCAGCGCCTTGCCTGCAGTGGTCTTGCCGCAACCCGATTCCCCCACCAGCGCGAGCGTGCGTCCCTCGCGGATCGCGAACGAAACGCCATCCACCGCCTTCACGTGGCCGACGACGCGCTTCAACAAGCCGCGCCGGATCGGGAAATGGACCTGCAGGCCTTCCACCTCGAGCAGCGGTGCACCCGCGTCCGGGTCCGCTCGCGCCGTTGATGGATCCTGCGCGGCACCGACCTCCAGCGCGGGTGCCTCGCCCTGCTCGCGCAGGTGGCAGCGCACCGAAGCTTCGTCGGAGAGCCGGATCAAGTTCGGCACCTCGCCACGGCAGCGCTCGATGGCCGACGTGCAGCGCTCGACGAACCGGCAGCCGGCGAACGCGCGCGTGAGCGGCGGCACCTGCCCCTCGATCACCTCCAGCGCGCCCGCGCGCTTTCCCGCGCCCGGCAGCGCCGCGAACAGCTTGCGCGCGTACGGATGCTGCGGCGCGCGGAAGAACGACGCGCGATCGGCGACCTCGACGATCTCGCCCGCGTACGCCACCGCGACCCGATCGGCCATCTGCGCGACCACGCCGAGGTCGTGCGTGATCAGCAGGATCGTCATGCCGCGCTCGCGCTGCAGCCGCGACAGGAGTTCGAGGATCTGCGACTGGATGGTGACGTCCAGCGCGGTCGTCGGCTCGTCGGCGACGAGGACATCCGGGTCGGCGGCGAGCGCGCCGGCGATCATGACGCGCTGGCGCAATCCACCCGAGAGCTGGAACGGGTATTCGTCCAGCCTTCGCTCGCCATCGGGGATTCCGACCGCTTCGAGCAACTCGAGCGCCCGGCGTCGCGCCGCCTCGCCGCGCAGGCCGCGATGACGCTCCAGTACCTCGGTGACCTGCCGGCCGACCGTGAGCACCGGATTCAGCGCGGTCGAGGGCTCCTGGAAGATCATCGACACGCGCCGCCCGCGCACCTCGCGCATTGCGGACTCGGGCAGCGCGAAGAGATCCTCGCCACCCAGCACCGCGCGGCCGTCGACGATGGTGGCCGCCTCCGGCAGCAGCCGCAGCAGCGACAGCGCGGTGATGGACTTGCCGCAGCCGGACTCGCCGACCAGCGCGAAGCACTCCCCCGCGCGCAGCTCGAGGTCCACGGCGTCGACCGCGCGCAACGGACCCTGCGCCGTGTCGATCCACGTGCGCAGCCCCGTGACCGAGAGCACCGACTCGCTCACGCCTTTGCCTCCACGGGACGGGTACCGATGCGCACGCGCGGGTCGAAGCCGTCGCGCACCGCGTCCGCGAACAGGTTGGCCGCCAGCACCAGCACGAACATGAACGCGAACGCCGCCGCGAGCGACCACCACACCACCGGGTCGCGCGACATCTCGAGGCGCGCGCTGTTGATCATGGTGCCGAAGCTGGTGGTCGACGGATCGACGCCGACGCCGACGTACGACAGGACCGCCTCGGCCAGCACGAGGCTGGAGAAGTCCATCACCAGTGCGACGATCACGATGTGCGCCACGTTCGGCAGCAGATGCCGCCCGAGGATGCGGCCGTGCGAGACTCCGAACGCGTGCGCCGCCTGCACGTACTCGAGTTCCGAGAGCTTCAGCGATTCGCCGCGCAGCAGTCGCGCCAGCCCCGTCCAGCTGGTGAGGCCGAGGATCACGCACAGCAGCAGCAGGCGGAAGTCCGCGCGATGTGCCGCGGTCGGGAAGAGCCCAGGATGGGTATCGATGTACACCTGCATCATCAGCACCGCCGCCGCGATCAGCAGGACCGAGGGGATCGAATTCAGCGTCGTGTAGAGATACTGGATGAGGTCGTCCACCCAGCCGCGGAAGTAGCCCGCCGCGATGCCGAGGAACACGCCGAGCGGCAGCAGCACGAGCGTGGTGAGCATGCCGATCACGAGGCTGGTGCGCACCGACTTCAGCGCCTGGAACAGCACGTCCTGCCCGACCTTGTCGGTGCCGAGCACGTGCCACCCGCCCGCCGAGAGCGCCACGATCGGGCCCGCGACCACCATCAGCGCACCGAGCGCCAGCCAGGCGTGCGTCCATGCGAGGTCGGGATGTCGCCGAATCAGTCGCCGCTTCAGGTAGCCGCCCGCCACGAACCAGATGACGAGCGCGACCGCGAGGCCCGCCACGGCGCGCCACAGGATGTCGCTCGCGGCCTGCGCTTCGTCCTCGAGGTGCGCGCCGCCATGCCTCAGCCGCGGGAAATCGCGCGTCTGCCGGCCGCCGGGAAGTTCCACCGTCTCCTTCTGGTAGAGGCGCGTCGCCAGCGGCGCGGAGTACGTCTTCTCCTGCCGGGTGCGCAAGCCGGAGAGCGCGAGGTCGAGCAGCGACAGCGCCTCGACCGAATGCCCGCCCTTGCCGCCTTCGAGGGCCGGGCGCACGTGCACCGAGTCGAGCAGGCCGACGCCGGCGAAGGCGACGAGCACCACCGCCGACATCATCGCCGCGGGCGCCTGGAACACTCGCCGCCACGGCGCCGCGAGGTGGGGATGGCGCGAGCAGTACGCGCCATAGCCGGCCACCAGCGCCACCAGCAGCCACGCCAGCGCGTCGGTCCACAGCAGGACGGGCAGCGCGCTCACTGGAAGCGGATCCTCGGGTCGACCAGCGTGTACGAAAGATCCGTAAGCAGCAGCCCGACGATGTACAGCCCGGATCCGATGAACACCATCGCGCGCACCACGGCGAAGTCCTGCGACTGGATCGCCTCGATGGTATAGCTGCCCAGGCCCGGGATGCCGAAGAACGATTCGGTGAGCAGGCTCCCCATGAAGAGCAGCGGGATCACCACCACCGCGCCGGTGAGGATCGGGATCATCGCGTTCTTCAGCACGTGGCGGAACAGCACCGCGCGCTCGGCGAGGCCCTTCGCGCGCGCGGTGCGCACGTAGTCGCGCGACATCTCCTCGAGGAACAGCGTCCGGTACCAGCGGCTGCCGGAGCCGATGCCCGACACCACGCCGATCAGCACCGGCAGGACGAGGAAGCGGATCGCGGACAGCCCCTCGCCGTAGCCCGAGATCGGCACCAGGTGCCAGAGCTTCGAGGCCACGTACTGACCGCCGATGATGTAGAAGAGCGTGCTGATCGACATCATCGCCACGCACGCCACGACGCCCCAGAAGTCGAGGGCGCTCGCGCGGAAGAAGGCCATGCCGAGCGCGAACGTGACGTTCACCAGCAGGCCGACGAGGAAGATCGGCACCGCGAGCGCCAGGCTCGGCCCCATGCGCGCGCGGATCTCGGCGCCGATGTCGCGGCGATCCTCGGCGGCGCCGAAGTCGAGCACGAAGAGCCGCGCCGATTTCTGCCAGAAGACGGTGTCGGTCGCCTTCGCGAGGCCCTCGGCGCGCTCGTTCCACAGCATCGGCTTGTCGTAGCCGCGCTCGACCTTCCACTTCTCGATCGCCTCGGGCGTGACGCGCTTGGCGCCCAGGTGCATGCGCGCCATGTCGTCCGGGGTGTTGACGAAGAAGAACAGCGCGAAGGTGACGAGGTTGACGCCGATGAGCACCGGGATCGCGTACAGCACGCGGCGCAGGACGTAGGCGAACATCAGGCCCCCGCCCTCGCCGCGCGTCGTTCGCGGCGGCGATACCCGACGATCGCGGGGATCGCGCTCGCGAGCACCGCCCCCAGCAGCACGAGTGCCGGCCACAGCACCGGCTGGTTCCACTCTCGGCGCAGCGCGGCGCGCTTCGCCGCATCGACGCGCAGGTACTTCACCGTGTTCCCGGCCATGTCGTTCGGCTTGCCGTTGGAGAGCCAGCCGTGCGAGAGGCCGTAGTCCTTCGGATAGAAGCCGAACGCCCACGGCGCGTCCTGGCGCGCCACCTGCACCATGCGGCGAATGGCCTCGGCGCGCTCCGGGCCGTTCGGCAGGTCCTTCATGCGCGGGAACAGCGCGTCGTAGGCCGGGCTCGCGTAGTTGCTCGAGTTCACGCCGTCGCCCTTCATGCGCGCCTGCGCGCCGTGCAGGAGGAACAGGAAGTTCTCCGGATCCGGATAGTCGCCGTTCCAGCCGAGGATGTAGAGCTGCTGCGAGCCCTTGCGGATCTTGTCCTGCAGGCGGTTCCAGTCGGTGTCGCGGATCTCGAGCTGGATCGCAAGCTTGGAGAACTGCCTTCGCCACCAGTCGAAGCGCGGCTTGTCGCCCGGGCCGCGCGCCACGGTGTCGAGGTAGAGCACCAGCGGCGCGCCGGTCTTGGCGTCGCGCCCGTCCGGGTAGCCGGCTTCGGCCAGCAGCTTCCTCGCGTGCTCGATCGACCGGCGCACCGGGCGGCCGTCGCGCCACTCGTGCGTCACCGGATTGACGCTGGCCGGGCCTTCCTCCCAGCCGAAGATGCCCGGCGGGATCGGGCCCTGCGCCGCGATGCCGCGACCCGAAAGGAAGATCGAGATGTACTCCTCCCAGTCGACGGCCGCCGAAATCGCCTGCCGCAGCTTCCTCGCACGCTCGGCCGCCTCGCCGCCGGACTTCGGCATGCCGACCACCGGGTCCTCCATGTTGAAGCCGAGGTAGAACACCGAGGCGGCGACCGAAGTGCGCAACCGGATTCCTTTCGCTTCCATCTCGGGCGTGAGGTTCGTGTCTCCCTCCACCGAGACGCGCACCGCGTTGTCGAAGCTGTCGGCCGGGATGCCCGACTGGTCGTAGTAGCCCTGCAGGAACTTGTTCCAGAACGGGATCGCCTCGCGCTCGCGCACGAAGCGCACCTCGTCGACGAAGGGCATCGGCTTGCCCGCGTCGGCGAGCAGGCCCTCCTCGCGGTCGCCCGGCGCCCCTTCGGAGGGATACGGCTCGCCGCGGAAATTGGGATTGCGCTTCAGCACCATCACCGCGTTCGGGTCGTTCTCGACCAGCATGTACGGCCCGGTGCCCACCGGCCACCAGTCCAGGTTGAAGTTCTTCGCGGCCATTCCGGCCTGCGAGAAGAAGGCTTCGGCTTCCCACGGCATCGGCGCGAAGTACGGCATCGCCAGCCAGTAGAGGAACTGCGGATAGCGCTCCTTCAGGCGGATGCGGAACGCGTGCGCGTCGATGCGCTCGACGCCGGCCAGTTCATGCTGGCGCAGGTCGATCCAGCCCGGCGCCTTCGCCGCGGCCTTCAGGCGCTCGCCGAGATCCTTCATGCCCACGATGTTGTCGGCCATCAGGCCGAACACCGGTGAATTGAGGCGCGGGTGCGCAAGGCGCTTGACCTGGTAGATGTAGTCGTCGGCCACCAGTTCGCGGTCGGCGTGCGTCGGCAGGTCGTAGGGCGTGCGCAGGCGCGCGATGGCCTCCGGCGCAAGCTGCCGATTCGGCGCGTGGAAGGCCGGGTGCGGCTGGAAGCGCACGCCGGGCCGCAGGCGCACCTCGTAGATCACCGTGCCGTCGGGCGTCTCCTTCGCCGAGGGCACCTCGGTCGCCACCAGCGGCGCCAGCTCGTAGGGGCGCTTCAGGTAGTGGTACTGGATCGGCGGCTCGTAGACCTGCCGCGTGAACTTGGACTCGTCCTCGGTGATCGTCGAGGCCGGGTCGAGGTGCTTGGGACGGTCGACGAACGAGGTGTAGAGGATGCTCCGCCCGCGATCGGCGGCAGGATACGGGTCGTTCCAGGCGTCGCCGCAACCGGCGAGGAGAAGCGCGGCGGCGAAGAGGAGGCGCATCTGCGGGAAAGTATAATGCGCGCCATGGGATTCCTAGCCGGCAAGAAGATCCTCGTCACGGGACTGCTCTCCAACCGCTCGATCGCCTACGGCGTGGCGCGCGCCGCGCACCGCGAGGGCGCCGAACTGGCCTTTACCTACGTCGGCGACCGGTTCAAGGACCGCGTCACGGAGTTCGCGGCCGAGTTCGGCTCGGACATCGTGCTGCCCCTGGACGTGGGGAGCGACGAGCAGCTGGCCGCCCTCGCCCCGGCGCTGCGCGAGCGCTGGGGTGGCGTCGACGGAGCGGTCCACGCGATCGCCTTCGCCCCGCGAGAGGCGATCGCCGGCGACTTCCTCGACGGCCTCTCCCGCGAGGGATTCCGGCAGGCGATGGACATCTCCGCCTACAGCTTCCCGGCGCTCGCCAAGGCGCTGCTGCCGGTCATGCAGGGACGCAAGGCCTCGATCGTGACGCTGAGCTACCTGGGCGCGGTGCGGGCGCTGCCGAGCTACAACACGATGGGCCTCGCCAAGGCGGCGCTGGAAGCCTCGGTGCGCTACCTCTCGGTCAGCCTCGGCAACCACGGCATCCGCGTGAACGCAGTGTCGGCCGGGCCGATCAAGACCCTGGCGGCCTCGGGCATCGCCGGCTTCTCGAAGCTCCTGAAGTTCGTCGAGACGCACTCGCCGATGCACCGCAACGTCACCATCGACGAGGTCGGCAATGCGGTGGGCTTCCTGCTCTCGGACCTCGCCTCCGGCGTCACCGGCGACGTGCTCTACGTGGATTCGGGATTCCACAACGTCGCCGGCGGACTGACCGCCGACGACCCGCCCGCGGGCGGCTGAGCCAGGGGGCGATCGCCCCTTCCTTCCCGGGCTACTGCCCCTTCTTCTCGAGCTTGGCCTTGTCGATCTCGATCTTCGCGCGCGCGCGCAGCGCCTCGACGTAGGCGTTGTACTGCTCGGCGCCCGCCGCGCGTTCTGCGCCGGCGAGGTCTGCCTTCTTCTCGTCGTCGGTGCGCGCCTCGAGCGGCAGCACGCGAGTCACGCGGTACAGCGCGTAGCCGTCGGGCCGAGACAGGCCGACGTGGGCCGGCAGCTTCGCCGCATCGACCGCGAGCACCTTGGCGAGTGCGTCGGCCGGCAGCTTCTCCGGCGCGCGGCGTGACACGGCACGGGCCGCGGTCCATTTCAGGCCCGCGTCGCCGCCCTTCGCGAGTTCCGCGAGCTTCGCCTCGCCGTCCTTCTGCGCCAGCGCCGCTGCCTCCTTCGCGCGCAGCTTCACCTCGATGTCGGCCTTCGCCGCGTCGAACGCACGCACCGTGGAGGGCTGGTGCTCGAGCACGCGTGCCGAGACCAGCGTGTTCGGCGCCACCTCGACCGCGTCGGTATTGCGCTTGTTCGCGAGCGCGTCGCTGGAGAACAGGGCCGCGAGCAGCTTGGCGTTGCCGAGCACGCCGGCCTCGGGGCCGGGGGTGCGCGCGATCCAGTCGCTGGTCTGCACCTTGAGGCCGTACTTCTCCGCCACGGGCTTCAGGCTGTCTGCCTGTTCGTAGACGAGGTTGCCGAAGCCTTCGGCGCTGTCCGCGAACTTCTTCTGCGCCTTGGCGCGGGAAAGTTCGGTCACCAGTTCCTTGCGTACGTCGTCGAGCGGCCGCGCCTTGGGCGCCTGCACGCCGGTCACGCGAATGACGTGGAACCCGAATTCGCTTTCCACCGGCCCCAGGATGTCGCCTTCCTTGCCGGCGAACACGGCGTCCTCGAAGGCCTTGACCATCATGCCGCGGCCGAAGAAGCCGAGGTCGCCGCCCTTCTCGGCCGAACCGGGATCCTGCGAGTTCTTCTTCGCGAGGTCGGCGAATTTCGCCGGCGACTTCCTCGCCTCGGCGGCGAGTTCGGCCGCCTTCGCCTTCGCGGCCTCCTTGTCGGCCGGCTTCGCGTCGGCGCCGGCCTGCACCAGGATGTGGCTCGCGCGGCGCTGCTCCTCGACGCGGAACTTCGCCGAGCGCGCCTCGTAGGCCTGCTTGATCTCGTCCTCGCTGGGCGGCTCCGCCGCAGCCAGCTGCTCGGCCGACAGCACCACGTACTCCGCGCGGATGCGCTCGGGCACGCGAAACTCGGGCTGGTTGGCGTCGTAGTAGGCCTTCAGCGCCGCGTCGTCGATCTTCACCTGTGCCGCGAACTGGGCCGCCGGCACCAGGGTCTCCTGCACCTCGCGCTTCTGGTTCTCGAGCGCCGCGCGGCGCTCGGCGACCGCGCGCGGCTGGATCGCCGTCTCGCCGATGGCACGCGAAAGCTGGCCGACCGAGAGGTCGTAGCGCAGGCTCGCCTCGAAGCTGGCGGGCGTCTGGCCCTGCGCGCGCAGCACCGCTTCGTAATGGTCCTTGGAGAACTGCCCGCCGGCCTGGAACGCCGGGATCGACAGGATGGTCTCGCGCAGCGTGTCGTCGCCCACCACGAGGTGGGAGCGCACCGCCTCGGTCGCCACGAGGCGCTGCGAGATCATCTGGTCGAGCAGCAGGTTGCGCGTCTCCGGCGTGTCCATGGCCGAGGCATCGAAGTTGCGGCCGAAGAGCTGGCGCAGGCGATCCTGCTGGCGGCGCAGTTCCTCGGTGAACTCGCGCTCGCTGATGCGGCCCTCGTTCACCGTGGCGAGCGTGTCGGCGCCGCCGCGAAAGCGCGTGTAGGACTCGATGCCCCACGTCATGAACGTGAGCGCGATCACCGCGAGGAGGATCTGGATGACGCGTTTGTTGCGCTCGACGAAATCGAACATGTTCGACGGCCCTAGATAAACGAAGGGCCCTTGCGGGCCCTTGGCTGTCCTTCTTCAATGTGGCGGAGCGGACGGGACTCGAACCCGCGACCCCCGGCGTGACAGGCCGGTATTCTAACCGACTGAACTACCGCTCCGAATTGCTTGCTGCGCATCCTTGGTGGGTGCTGACGGGATCGAACCGCCGACATTCGCCTTGTAAGGGCGACGCTCTGCCAGCTGAGCTAAGCACCCCCGGACAACGCGACCGCGCACCCTCGAAAGGGCCGCTAGTTTATCGCATCCTTGAGGGCCTTGCCAGCGCGGAACTTCGGCGCGCGGCTGGCCGGGATCTCGATCGACGCGCCGGTGCGCGGATTGCGTCCCGTGCGCGCGGGACGCGAGGTGGCGTGGAAGGTGCCGAATCCGACCAGCGTCACTTCCTCGCCCTTCCTGAGGCTCGCCTTCACCGCCACGACGAGCGCGTCGATGGCGCGCTCGGCAGCGGAGCGGGAAAGGTCCGCCGACTGCGCGATGTGCTCGATCATCTCGGCCTTGTTCACGCTGCCCCCTAGTGCTTCACGGCCGCGGAGCCCGCCGGCTTGTCCTCGGCGGCGGCCGGCGCGATCGGCGCGGCGGCGGCCGCGGGCGCGCCCTCGGGGAGCGGCATCGGCTGGCGTTCGAGCGCAATCTCGAGCACCTTGTCGATCCACTTCACCGGGATGATCTCGAGGCGGTTCTTGACGTTGTCCGGGATGTCCGCGAGGTCCTTGACGTTCTCCTCGGGGATCATGACCGTCTTGATCGAGCCCCGGTGCGCCGCGAGCAGCTTCTCCTTCAGGCCGCCGATCGCCAGTACCTCGCCGCGCAGCGTGATCTCGCCCGTCATCGCGACATCGGCACGCACCGGGATACCCGTCAGCACCGACACCATCGCCGTGCAGATGCCGATGCCGGCGCTCGGGCCGTCCTTCGGCGTCGCGCCTTCAGGCAGGTGGATGTGGATGTCGTTCTTGGCGTAGAAGTCCTCGTGTACGCCGAGCTTGCGCGAGCGATTGCGCACCACCGACAGCGCGGCGTGGATCGACTCCTGCATGACGTCGCCCAGCTTGCCGGTGATGATCGTCTTGCCCTTGCCCGGCATGGTCACGGTCTCGATGGTCAGCAACTCGCCGCCGACCTCGGTCCACGCGAGGCCGGTGACCTGGCCGACCTGGTTCTCCTTCTCGGCCACGCCGAAGGTGTACTTGCGCACGCCGAGGAACTTGTCGAGGTTGCGCGGCGTGACGGCGATCTTCTTCACCTTGCCCTCGCCGAGCTGCTTGTCGGTGACCAGCTGCTTCACCGCCTTGCGGCAGATCTTCGACATCTCGCGCTCGAGCCCGCGCACGCCCGCCTCGCGGGTGTAGTAGCGGATCGCGTCGCGGATCGCCGCCTCGTTCACCGTCAGCTCGCCTTCCTTCAGGCCCGAGGCCTCGATCTGCTTGGGCAGCAGGTAGCGCGTCGCGATGTTGAGCTTCTCTTCCTCGGTGTAGCCCGAGAGGCGGATGATCTCCATGCGATCCGCGAGCGGCGCCGGGATGTTCAGCGTGTTCGCGGTGGCGACGAACATCACCTCGGAGAGGTCGTACTCGACCTCGACGTAGTGGTCGACGAAGGTGTGGTTCTGCTCCGGGTCGAGCACCTCGAGCAGCGCCGAGGAGGGGTCGCCGCGGAAGTCCATGCCCATCTTGTCGACCTCGTCGAGCAGGAACAGCGGGTTCCTCACGCCGACCTTGCTCATGTTCTGCAGCACCTTGCCCGGCATCGAGCCGATGTAGGTGCGGCGATGGCCGCGGATCTCGGCCTCGTCGCGCACGCCGCCGAGCGACATGCGCACGAACTTGCGGTTGGTCGCCTTGGCGATCGACTGGCCGAGCGAGGTCTTGCCGACGCCGGGGGGGCCGACGAGGCACAGGATCGGCGCCTTCATCTTGTCGACGCGGCTCTGCACCGCGAGGTACTCGACGATGCGCTCCTTCACCTTGTCGAGCCCGTAGTGGTCCTTGTCGAGCACCGCCTGCGCGCCGGTGATGTCCTTGGAGATCTTCGACTTCTTGCGCCACGGCAGGTTGACGAGGGTGTCGATGTAGTTGCGCACCACCGTCGCCTCGGCCGACATCGGCGACATCAGCTTCAGCTTCTTCAGTTCCGACTCGGCCTTCCTGCGCGCGTCCTTGGGCATGTGGGCGCGCTTGATCTTCTTGTCCATCTCCTCGAGGTCCGCGCCCTCCTCGCCCTCGCCGAGTTCCTTCTGGATCGCCTTCACCTGCTCGTTCAGGTAGTACTCGCGCTGGCTCTTCTCCATCTGGCGCTTGACGCGCCCGCGGATGCGCTTCTCGACCTGCAGGATGTCGATCTCGGTCTCGAGCTGCGACAGCAGGTGCTCCAGGCGCGCCTTGACCTCGAACATCTC
>CAZTXP010000148.1:0-4556 GCA_964617355.1 uncultured Enterobacteriaceae bacterium | reverse complement strand
GCGCCGCGGCGCACGAAGGCCTTGATCTCGTCGGTGATGTGCGGGATCACCTGCACCGTGCCGCCGAGGTAGTCGCCGCGGCGCTCCTTGCGGATCACCGACTCGTAGATCTGGCCGGTGGTGAAGTTGTTCGCCTTCTTCATCCGCGAGGACTGGAAGCGCTCGTAGTGGCCGAGGTCCAGGTCGGTCTCGGCCCCGTCGTCGGTGACGAACACCTCGCCGTGCTGGAACGGCGACATCGTCCCGGGATCGACGTTGATGTACGGGTCCAGCTTGATGTTGGTGACGCGAAGGCCGCGGGATTCGAGGATCGCGGCGAGAGAGGCGGCAGCAATGCCCTTTCCAAGACTGGAAACGACACCGCCCGTAACGAACACGTACTTGGTCATGGCCTACCGGGTAGTAGGGATGTACGAGTCTACACGAACCGGGCCATCCCTTCAACGCGCAGCCCCGTCGGGAGAGCCCGTCAAGGCTGCATTTCGGCCGCGCGAATGGCCTCGGCGCGGATTTCCTCGGTCAGCTGCGCCTTGTAGCGCGAGAACTCCGGCGTGGTCTTCATCGTGTAGTGCCGCGGGTGCGGCAGGTCGATGTCCACCAGCGTCTTGATGCGGCCGGGCCGCGCCGACATCACCGCCACCCGGCTGGCCATGAAGATCGCCTCGTCGATGTCGTGCGTGACGAACAGCACGGTCTTGCGGTCGGCCTCCCAGATGCCGAGCAGCAGCTCCTGCATCAGCGCGCGCGTCTGGTTGTCGAGCGCGCCGAAGGGCTCGTCCAGCAGGAGGATGTGCGGATCGTTGGCCAGCGCCCGGGCGAGCGCGGTGCGCTGCTGCATGCCGCCCGAGAGCTGCTTGGGATAGTGGTTCTCGAATCCGCGCAGGCCGACCTTGGCGATCAGCGCGTCCGCCACCTCGGGCGTGGCGCGCGCGCCGAACTCGACGTTCTGGCGCACCGTGAGCCACGGGAAGAGCGTGTAGGACTGGAACACCATGCCACGGTCCGGCCCTGGACGTGACACCGGGTTGCCATCGAGCGTCACCCTGCCCGTGGTCGGCTGGTCGAGGCCCGCGACGATGCGCAGCAGCGTCGACTTGCCGCAGCCCGAGGGCCCGAGGATGGTGAGGAAGGCGTTGTCCTCGATCGCGAGCGAGGTCTCCTCGAGCGCGCGCGTCGGCGGCCCGCCGTTCACGCCGGGGAAAGTCCGCGAGACGCCTTCGATGACGACCCGGCTCACAGCGCCCACGGATACATGCGACGGTTGACCCACTTGAAGAACAGGTCCGAGACGAGGCCGATGACGCCGATGCAGAAGATGCCGAAGATCATCTGCCCGGTGTCCAGCAGCCGCTGGCTGTCCATGATCATGTGCCCGATGCCGCTCTCGGAGCCGACGAGCTCGGCGACGATCACGTAGGTCCACGCCCAGCCGAGCACGAGGCGCAGCGTCTCGGCGATCTGCGGCGCGGCGCCGGGCAGCATCACGCGCTTGACGATGCCGGCGCCGTCCGCGCCCAGCGTGTACGCCGCCTCGACGAGGTCGGTGCGCGTCGAACCGACGATCACCGCCACCATCAGCACGACCTGGAACACCGAGCCGATGAAGATCACCAGCAGCTTCTGCGACTCGCCCACGCCGGCCCAGAGGATGAGCAGCGGGATGAAGGCCGAGGCCGGCAGGTAGCGCGCGAACGAGACGAAGGGCTCGAAGAACGCCTCCACCGGCTTGAACGCGCCCATCGCGATGCCCAGCGGCACGGCGACCACGGCGGCGAGGATGAAGCCGCCGAGCACGCGCCAGATGGTGACGCCGACGTCCTTGATGAAGCCGAACTCGACGAACAGGCTCCAGCCCGTGGTCAGCGTGTACCACGGGTCCTTCAGGAACATGCCGTCGATGAAGCCGCCGAACGTGGCGATGCCCCACGCGGCGAAGAACACCACGAAGAACGCGGCGCCCAGGACGATCCGGGCGCCGCGCGAGACCGGCTTCAGCGGTTCCAACTGCTTCTTGCTGGAATTACTGGAATTTCAGGTCGATCATCTGCGCCGCGGTCGGCTCCTTCTGGATCACGCGGTTGAACTTCAGCACGCGCACCGCGAACTCGGTGAACTGCTTGTGTTCCTTGGCGTAGTAGTCCTTGTTCATGGCGCGGTCCTGCCACTGGATGAACGCCGCCGACTTGCCGAAGTTCTCGCCCGACTGCTTCACCGTGCTGCCCATCATCTCGTAGGCCTTGGCGGGCTGCGTCTTGATCATCTCGAGGGCCTCGAAGAAGCTGTCGACGGTCGCCTTGACGACCTTCGGGTTCTTGTCGAGGAAGTCCTTCTTGAACACCAGCACGTCGATCACCACCGGGTACTCCTTGCTGGTGACGAGGATCTTGCCGGCATCGGGCTTGGCGCGCACGGTCGACAGGTACGGCTCGTAGGTCAGCGCGGCGTCGCCCTGCCCGGCGACGAAGGCCTGCGCCGCCGGCTGCGCGCCCAGCGTCACCCGGATCACGTCCTGGATCGACATGCCGTTCTTCTCGAGGATGTAGGACAGCATGAAGTGCTGCACCGTGCCGGGACCGTCGACGTTGATCGACTTGCCCTTCAGTTCCTTGATGGAACCGATGTTGTTCCGCACCGCGAGGCCGTCGCCGCCGTTCGACTTGTCGATCAGGGCCACCTGCACGGTGTTGATGCCGGCCGAGGTCCAGACGATGTGCTGGTCCACCGTGGTGGCCGCCGCGTTCAGCGAGCCCGCCGCCAGCGCCGCCGAGCGCTGCACCGGCGGGATGAAGCGGATTTCCATGTCGACGCCGTTCTTCTTGAAGATGCCGGCCAGTTCGGCGAGCTTGAGGGGCTGGAAGCCCGTCCATCCGCTCATGCCGAGCGTGACCTTCTCCTGCGCCTGCGCCGAGCCGAACGCCAGCAGAAGCGCTGCGCCGACGGAGAGGATGCGTGCTTTCATGTGTATGCTCCCGGGGGTCGAAAACCAAAACGTGGATTCTATCCTCATGACTGTCGCATCCCTCGCCGTTTCCCGCACCGACCACGTTGGCAGCCTGCTGCGCCCGGAATCGCTGAAGGCCGATTTCCGCCGCCGCGCGCTGGGCGAACTGGACGACGCGGCGCTCGCCGCGGCCCAGGACGAGGCGATCCGCGCCGTCGTGCGCACCCAGGAGGAGCATGGCATCGCGGCGGTGACCGATGGCGAGTTCCGGCGCCTGAACTGGCAGGTCAGCTTCTCGGAAGTCTCGGGCTGGGATCTCTGGAGCGGCTCGTGGAAGAAGCTCCTCGCCAACCCCGGCGACCGCGCCGCGCACGAGACGCCGAATGCCAAGGGCGACGACGCAGTGCTGTCGTTCCGAGTGCCAGCGACGGCGAAGCTGGCGCTGGTGCGCAACTTCCCGCTCGCGGAACTCAAGTTCCTGAAGACGGTGGCCAAGGCCCCGGTGAAGATCACCCTGATGGGCGCGGACCGCGTGCACCAGATGTGCGACATCGAGGGCTCCAAGGCGCACTACGCCGGTGCCGACGCGTTCCTCGCGGACGTGGTCGCGATCCAGCGCCGCATGGTCGGCGAGCTGGTCGAGGCCGGCTGCGACTACGTGCAGATCGACGAGCCGAGCTACACCGGCTACGTCGACCCCGCGACGCTGGATCGCATGAAGGAGCGTGGCGAGGATCCGATGAAGAGCCTGCGCCGCGCCGTGGACGCCGACAACAAGGTGATCGCTGGCCTCAAGGGTCGCGCGGTCTTCGGCCTGCACATCTGCCGCGGCAATCGCGCCAGCATGTGGCACCGCGAGGGCAAGTACGACCCGATCGCCGAACTGGTGTTCGGCGGCCTCGACTACGACCGCCTGCTGCTTGAATACGACACCGAGCGCGCCGGCGGCTTCGAGCCGCTGCGCTACTTGAAGAAGGGCACGGTCGCCGTGCTCGGCCTCATCACCACCAAGACCGGCCGCGTCGAGACCGTGGACGAACTGCGCCGCCGCATCGACGAGGCGGCGAAGTTCGCGCCGCTGGAACAGCTGGCCCTGAGCCCGCAGTGCGGCTTCGCCTCCGGCATCGGCGGAAACCTCCTCACCGAGGAGGAGCAGTGGAGAAAACTCGACGTGATGCGCGAGACCGCGCGCCTCGTCTGGGGCTGATCACTCCACGCGAATATTCTGTTCCTTGATGATCTGCGCCCAGCGCGCGGATTCGGCGTCGATGCGCTGCGCGAACTGCCCGGGGGCGTTCGGCAGGTAGACCAGGCCCTGGTCGAACAGGAACTTCTGCACCTCGGGCAGCTGCGCGACCGCGGTGTACTCCTTGTAGAGCCGGTCGGTGATCGCCTTCGGCGTGCCGGCGGGTACGATGACCGCGTACCACGTGACCACGTCGATCTCGTAGCCCGACTCGGCGAGCGTCGGCACGTCGGGTAGCGCCGGCACGCGCTGGGGCGTGGTCACCGCGATCGCGCGGATCTTGTTCGCGCGCAGCTGCGGCAGCATCAGCGGCATGGTGTCGAACATGGCGTGGATCTGGCCGTCGAACATCGCCGGCAGCGACTCGTT
>CAZTXP010000147.1:0-23067 GCA_964617355.1 uncultured Enterobacteriaceae bacterium | reverse complement strand
GCCGCGCTGCCCGCCGCGTCGGTGCGGGACTCGGGCGGTCCCGCCCCGTGGGTGCTCGCGGTACGCGAAGGGCGCGCGGTACGCGTGCCGGTGAAACTGGGCTTGCGCGGCGAAGGCGTGGTCGAAGTCGCGAGCGGCCTGGCCGAAGGCGACCTCGTCATTCCATCCCGGGCGCCGGTGCAGGCCGGCGATCGCCTGCGCGCCGATCCTGCACCGCCGCCGGAGCGCCCCAAGGCCGGCGCGCTCGACATCGTTCGCTGAGGCCGGCGTGCCCTTCGAGTGGGTCGTCGCCATCCGCTTCCTGCGCGAGGGCCGCATGCAGACGGTGCTGATCCTCGCCGGCGTCATGATCGGCGTCGCCGTGATCATCGCCATCACCGCGCTGATCACCGGGCTGCAGGGCAGCCTGATCAGCCGGACCCTCGGCACCCAAGCGCACATCGCGCTGCGGCCGCCAGACGACGTCGCCACGCCCGTGCTGCCGCGCGACGGCTCGGCGATCGCGGCACGCGTCGAGAAGCGCGCGCAGCGCCTGCGCTCGATCGACCAGTGGCAGCGCATCCACGCCGAGGTCGACGCGATGCCCGGCGTGACCGCGAGTTCGCTGATGGTCACCGGCGCCGCGTTCGCCGCGCGCGGCACCGCCTCCAGGGCCGTGGCCCTGATCGGGGTGGATCCCGAGCGCTACGCCCGCATCGTCAAGCTGCCGGAGAACATCGTCGCGGGCGAATACCGCATCACGCCGGGGAACGCGCTGATCGGCGTCGACCTCGCGAGCGACCTCGGGGTCTCGATCGGCGACAAGCTGCGCGTCGCGACCGCGGTGAATCGCGATGACACGCTCACCGTCGCCGGGCTCTTCGACATGGGCAACCGCGACCTCAACCGGCGCTGGGTGTTCACCACGCTGTCGGCGGCGCGCAACCTCCTGGACCTGCCCGGCGGCGTGTCGAACATCGACCTCGTGGTCACTGACATATTCCAGGCCGAGCGCATCGCCCGGGAGATCGCGTCGCGTACCGGCTTGAAGGCCGAGAGCTGGATGGAGACCAACGCCCAGCTCCTCGCCGCCTTCGAGAACCAGACCATGACCACGCGCGCCATCCGCACCTTCGTGACGCTGATCGTCGCCCTCGGCATCGCGAGCGTGCTGGTGGTGTCGGTGGTGCAGAAGCAGAAGGAGATCGGCATCCTGCGCGCGATGGGCACGCCTCGCGGCAAGATCCTGAGGATCTTCCTGATCCAGGGCGGGCTCGTCGGCTTCCTCGGCGCGCTGCTCGGCGCCGGGCTCGGCGCGGTGCTGATCCAGATGTTGTCCCGGCTCGTCACCGACGCCCAGGGCAACGCCATATTCACGCCGGACAACGACCCGCTGACCTACGTCGTCGCGGTGCTGCTGGCGGCCGTGGTCGGCTTGCTCGCCGCGGCGCTGCCAGCTCGCCGCGCCGCGCGCATGGACCCGGTCTCCGCCATCCGCTATGGCTGACAGCACGCCGATCCTCGAGCTCGCGGGCATCCGCAAGCACTATGGCGACGGGGACTCCGTGCGTACGCAGGTGCTCCACGGCATCGACCTCGTGCTGCAGCCCGGCGAGTTCGCCGCGCTGATCGGGCCATCCGGCTCGGGCAAGAGCACGCTGCTCAACATCATCGGCCTGCTCGAGCGTCCGAGCGAGGGGCGGCTCGCCGTCTGCGGGGAGGACACGTTGTCGCTGGACGACACGGGCCTGACACTGCTGCGCGGTCGCTCGATCGGCTTCGTGTTCCACTTCCACCACCTGCTGCCCGCGTTCACCGCGATCGAGAACGTGATGATGCCGATGATGGTGGAGCGCAACCGCGCGGACGCCGGGATGCGCGAGCGCGCCTCGATGCTGCTGGCGCGCGTCGGCCTGTCGGGGCATGAGGGCAAGCGCCCCTCGCAACTCTCCGGAGGCCAGCAGCAGCGCGTCGCGATCGCGCGCGCGCTGTCGATGCAGCCGCCGCTCGTGCTCGCCGACGAGCCTACCGGCAATCTCGACACGCATTCGGCCGACGGCATCTTCGAGCTGCTGCGCGAGGTCAACCGTGCGAGCGGCACGGCCTTCCTCGTGGTGACGCACGACCCGCGCCTTGCGGCGCGGTGCGATCACGCGATCGAGCTGGTGGACGGCAGGATCGTCAGCGCGCGGCGCTGACGCAGGGATTGCCAAAGCAGCAGGGCGACGCCGGGGATCGGTCCATCCTCCTTTCTGTCGCCGGCGCGCCTGCTGCCGTGGTGGGGTCGGCCGGAGGCCGGATACGGGTACCCGGCCGGGAGCGCGCACTCCACGCCGAGCCGGTTGAGTTCGTCCTCGGTCATGCCGCCCCCGCGAGCAGCATCGCGGCCGCGCCGAGGACCACGCTGGCGGCGAGCCCGATGCAGAGGGCGAGGAAGACCTGGGCCGCGAGGTCCGCGGCGATGAGGCGGGAAAGGGAGCGATCGTTCATGGAGGTCATTCCAGCCGCCCGGCCGGGAGGTGGTGGGCAGGCTTTGTGGCGGTCCGGCAATCAATTCTGGCAATCCAATGGCACCGGTCTCGGATCCATTCGCGAGCCGGTATAGTCCGCCGCATGCCCCGCCGCGTCGCCATCGTCGAAGACGACCCCGCCATCCGCGCCAACTACGCCGAGGCGCTGAAACGCCACGGCTACGAGGTCGCGGCCTTCGCGAATCGCAAGGAAGCCACCGACGCGTTCAAGGCGCGATTGCCCGACCTCGCGATCATCGACATCGGGCTCGGCGACGAGGCCGAGGGCGGCTTCGCGCTGTGCCGCGACCTGCGCGCGATGTCGGCCCGCCTGCCGATCGTGTTCCTGACCGCGCGGGACTCCGACTTCGACGTCGTCTCCGGGCTGCGCCTGGGGGCGGACGACTACCTCACCAAGGGCGTGAGCCTGCCGCACCTGATGGCGCGCATCGCGGCGCTTTTCCGGCGCGTGGAGGCGCTGTCCGAAGACCAGCCGGTCGAGGAGCGCGTCGTGCGCGGCCCGCTCGAGCTCGATCTCAAGCGCTTCGAGGTGCGGTGGAACGGGCAGGCGATCGACCTCACGCTGACCGAGTTCTGGATCGTCCACTCGCTGGCGCGCCATCCGGGCCACGTGAAGAGCCGCGAGCAGCTGATGCGCGACGCGGAACTCGTCGTTGACGACGCAACCATCACTTCCCACGTGAAGCGCCTGCGGGCCAAGTTCGTCGCCAGCGACCCGGCGTTCGCCGCGATCGAGACCGCCTACGGCCTCGGCTACCGCTGGAAGGCGTAGCCATCCCCGGCGTCGCCATGTCCGGGCTCCGCCTGACGCTGCGCGCGAAGCTCGTCCTCGTCGCGCTCGTGCTGCTCGTGCTTCCGGCCGTGGGTTACCTCTACGTGCGCGAGATGGAGCGCTTCCTGCTCGCCGCGCAAGAGGAAGCGCTCGCCGCGACTGCACGTGCTGTGGCGACCGCGCTGCATGATCGCCCGCTGCTGCTGGCCTATCGCCCTGTAGATGAATCCGCGCTGCGCCGCGAGGCCGAGGAGGAGTTGCGCCGGCTCGCAGGCGGTGATCTGGCGCCCGGCCCCGCGCCGGTGATCGCGCAGGAATCATCCGCGCGGCGCGGTGGCAGCGAGGAGATCGCTGCGATCCTGAAGGCGCTGGAGCGCAGCAGTTCGCGCATCTGGGTCGTCAGCCGCGAGTACCGCGTGCTGGCGCTCGCGGGATCCCTGCGGCGTGCGGATGCCGAGCCCCCCGACCTGTCGCAGCGCTTGCTCGGCTGGCTGGTGTCGCCGCCGACGGAAGAGTTCGAGGACTCGATCGCTTCAGAAGCCGTCGCCGCCGGCCGCGGCGTCGTGGCGGCGTTGCAGGGTGCGGCGGGTGTGCGCACGCGCGCCACGCAGGATGGTCGCGCCGTCGTAGTGTCCGCTGCGCAACCGATCTGGGTCGAGAACGAGGTCGTGGGCGCGGTGGTGGTCGAGGAGACGACCAATCGCATCGCTTCGCTACGCAGCCGTGCGCTGGAGCGCCTGCTCGTGGTCACGCTGGCGGCGTTCGGGCTCGCGGGCGCAGTGCTCTTGTGGTTCGCGACGCGCATATCGCGCCGCATCCGCCAGTTGCGAGACGAGGCCGAGACGGCGATCGACACGCGTGGGCGCGTGACGCGCCTGCTCGCGGCGTCGGATGCGCGCGACGAGATCGGCGACCTGTCGCGCAGCTTTACCACGGTCCTGCAACGGCTCGCGCGCTACAACGCCTATCTCGAAGGCATGGCCGGGCGCCTGTCGCACGAACTGCGCACGCCGATCGCCGTGGTGCGCTCGTCGCTCGAGAACCTGCGCGCGACGCGCCGCGAGGACGAGGCGCGGACTTACGCGGCCCGCGCGGAGGAGGGCCTGGCTCGCCTCTCCACGATCCTGTCGCGCATGTCCGAGGCGAGCCGCCTCGAGCAGGGGCTCTCGAGCGCGACCCGCGAAGCCTATGACGCCGTGCCCGTCGTGCTCGGTTGCGTCGAGGGCTATCGCAGCGTCTATCCGCAGGCCGTGTTCGTGGTGGCGACGCCCGAACAGCCGGTGATGCTCGAGGGCAGCGCCGACCTGCTCGCGCAGATGCTCGACAAGCTCGTCGAGAACGCGGTCGACTTCCATGCGCCGGGCAGTGCGATCCGCGTGCGCCTCGACGAAGCGGGGCGCCTTCGGGTCGAGAACGACGGTCCCGTGCTGCCGGAGGCAATTCGCGAGTCGCTCTTCGAGTCCATGGTGTCGCAGCGCAAGGATCGCGTTGGCGCGACGCCGCACCTCGGCCTCGGCCTCTACGTCGCCCGGCTGATCGCCGAGTTCCACGGCGGCGGCCTTGCGGCCGAGGATCTTCCCGGGGGCATGGGCGTCGTCTTCGAGGCGCGGCTGCGACGCGACCTGTAAAATCGGCGGCTTGGACTCCCAGGGCGCCAGCAGCGACGTGCTGCATGACTTGATCGTCGTCGGCGGCGGCGTGAACGGCGCCGGCGTCGCGCGCGATGCTGCCGGTCGCGGCCTGAAGGTGCTGCTGGTCGAGAAGGACGACCTCGCGTCGGCGACCTCGTCCTGGTCCTCGAAGCTGATCCACGGCGGGCTCCGGTATCTCGAGTTGTACGAATTCCGGCTGGTCTCCGAGGCACTCGCCGAACGCGAGATACTGCTCGCCACCGCGCGGCACATCGTCTGGCCTTCGCGCTTCGTCATGCCGCACGTGCCGGAACTACGCCCGCGCTGGATGATCCGTACCGGGCTCTTCCTCTACGACAACCTCGGCGCATTCGCGAAGGCGAAGAGCGCATCGCGCACGCCACTGCCGGGTTCGGAATCGGTGCGCCTGGACGAAGCGCCCTACGCCAGCGGCCTGAAGGGAAACCTGATACACGGCTTCGCGTACTCGGATTGCCGCGTGGACGACGCGCGCCTCGTGGTGCTGAACGCGATGGCGGCACGCGACGCAGGCGCAACCGTCCTCACGCAGACCGAGTGCGTTTCCGGCCGGCGCGAGTCAGGCGAGTGGCGCCTGCGCCTGCGCGGGCCGGACGGCGAGCGCGAGGTGCGCGGGCGGGCCGTGGTGAACGCAGCCGGCCCGTGGGTGAAGCGCGTGCTGAACGAGCGCATGGGCCAGCCCTCGAAGGAAGCCGTGCGGCTGGTGAAGGGCAGCCACATCGTGCTGCCGCGCCTCTACGACGGCGAGCACGCCTTCATCCTGCAGAACGACGATCGAAGGGTCGTGTTCATGATTCCGTACGAGCAGTCGTACACGCTCGTCGGCACGACCGACGTGCCGGTGGACGAGGAGGCGCATCCCCAGGCCACGGACGCCGAGGTCGAGTATCTCTGCCGTGCCGTGAATCGGTACCTCGCCAAGCAGGTCACGCCGGCCGACGTGGCGTGGCGATACTCGGGGGTGCGCCCGCTGTACGACGACGGCACTTCCGATCCGTCCGCCGTGACGCGCGACTACACTCTGCGCGTCTACGATGAAGCGGGGCACGCCCCGTTGCTGTCGATCTACGGTGGCAAGATCACGACCTATCGGCGCCTCGCGGAGCACGTGTTGGACCGGCTCGCACCGTACTTCACGGGCCTGAAGCCCGCGTGGACCGCGTCGCGCTGCCTGCCCGGCAGCGATTTCGGCTCGGCGAGCCGCGAGTCCGCGCGCGATGCGTTCTTCGCCCGGCATCCCGCCATCGCGCGCGCGACGCTGCGCGGGATCTTCCGCCGCCACGGATCGCTGGCCGACGCGGTCGTCGGCGACGGGCAGCTCGGCGAGGATTTCGGCGCCGGCCTGCACGAGCGCGAGATCGCCTACCTGCGCGAGCGCGAATGGGCGCGCACCGCGGAAGATGTTCTCTGGCGCCGCACCAAGTGCGGACTCCACATGTCCGAGGCGCAGCGCAAGCGAGTCGCGCAGGTACTCGGCGCGTGAAGCCGCTGGCGGACCTGCCGGCGCGCGGCGTGCGCGGCGTGCTCTTCGACATCGACGAGACGCTCACCACCGAGGGGCGCCTCACCGCGCAGGCCTATTCCGCGATGGAATCGCTGAAGGACGCGCAATTGCTCGTCGTGCCCATTACAGGAAGGCCCGCGGGCTGGTGCGACCACATCGCCCGCATGTGGCCGGTCGACGCCGTCGTTGGCGAGAACGGCGCGTTCTATTTCTGGCACGAGGCCGGGCGACTTGGCAAGCGATTCGTCGACGACGACGCCACGCGCGCGGCAAAGCGCGCGCGCCTCGGTGCGATTGCCGATCGCATCCTTTCGGCGGTCCCGGGATGCGCGCTCGCGTCCGACCAGGCCTATCGCGAGGCGGACCTCGCGATCGATTTCTGCGAAGACGTGCCCGCGCTGCCGCTCGCCGCCGCCGAGCGCATCGCCCACCTGATGCGCGAGGCCGGGCTCACGGCCAAGATCAGCTCGATCCACGTCAACGGCTGGTTCGGCGACTACGACAAGCTCGCGACCACGAGGCTCCTGGTGCGCGAGCGCTTCGGGCTCGACCTCGAGCGCGACAACGCCTCGCTGGTATTTGCCGGCGATTCGCCGAACGACGCGCCGATGTTCGGCTTCTTCGAGCGCTCGGTGGGCGTGGCGAACGTGCGCCGCTTCGCCGGGCGCCTCGCCGCCGAGCCGAAGTTCGTCGCCCGTGGCGAATCCGGCGCAGGCTTTGCCGAACTCGCGGCGCATCTCCTCGCGGGACGCTGACCATGGACTGGTGGCCTGCCTATCTCGCGATCGGCGCGCTGGTCGGATTCCTCGCCGGCATGCTCGGCATCGGCGGCGGCATGACGCTGGTGCCGATGCTGGTGTTCGTCTTTACCGCCAAGGCGTTCCCCTCGGCCCACCTCGTGCACATGGCCCTCGCGACTTCGATGGCGACAGTGCCGTTCACATCGGCCTCGAGCGTGCGCGCCCACCATGCCAATGGCGGCGTCGACTGGAGCATCGTCACGGGCATGCTGCCCGGACTTGCGGCCGGCGCACTCGTCGGGGCGGTCACGGCCGGCCACGTGCCGGGCCGGCCGCTGGCGATGTTCTTCACCGCGTTCGTGCTGTATTCGGGCGTCAACATGTTCCGCAACTCCAAGCCGAAGGCTTCGCGTCGCCTGCCCGGGCGACTCGGCCTCGCGCTCGTGGGCGCGGGCGTGTCGTTCCTGTCGAGCTTCCTCGCCGCCGGCGCCGCGTTCTTGACCGTACCCTTCATGACCTGGTGCAACGTGCCGATGCGCCGCGCGATCGGCACGGCGGCGGCGATCGGCTTCCCGCTCGCGCTTGCGTCGTCGCTCGGCTACATCTGGTCCGGCAGCCGGGTCGAGGGATTGCCGGCCTACAGCCTCGGCTTCATCTACCTGCCCGCGCTCGCGCTGATCGTCGCGACGAGCGTGCTCACGGCGCCCATCGGCGCGCGCTTCACGCAGAAGGTCCCCGTCGTGCGCTTGAAGCAGGTCTTCGGCCTGATGATGTTCGGCCTCGCCGCGGCGATGCTCGCGCGGATCTGGTAGCGCGGTATGCTGGGCCCATGCCCGGCTTCCTGAAGAAATTCTTTTCCACGCCGGCCCGTGCCCTCGGCGACGAAGCGGCTGAATTGTTGACCGTGCGGGGCGAGGCTTCCGGTGTCTCTCGTGCCGCAGGCGTGCTCGGCGGCTACGCAGGCCTCGATGCCAAGGGACGGCTCGAGTTCCTGCGCTGCCTCGCCGAGGACTTCGGCCCGGACGAACGCCGGCTTGCCGAGGCGGTGGAAGAGTATCGCTCGCGCCCCGATGATATTTCCGCGCGAGTGCTCCACGACGCAGCCGAACCTCGCCGGCAGGAGTTGCTGCGGCGGCTGAACCTCGCTCCAGGCGGTACCGCGGCGCTGGTACGGATGCGCGAGGATCTCCTGCGCCAAATGGGCGCGAATCCGGCGCTCGCGCAGGCCGATGCGGACTTCGTCCACCTGTTCGGCTCATGGTTCAACCGCGGCTTCCTCGTCCTGCGGCGCATCGACTGGCAGACACCGGCCGCCGTGCTCGAGAAGATCATCCGCTACGAGGCCGTGCACGAGATCAACGGCTGGCCTGACCTGCGGCGGCGCCTCGATCCGCCCGACCGTCGCTGCTTCGGCTTCTTCCATCCGGCGCTCGTCGACGAGCCGCTGATCTTCGTCGAGGTGGCGCTGACGCGCGGGATTCCCGATGCGATCGCGCCGTTGCTGGACGACGCGCGCGAGCCCTTGCCCGCAGGCAAGGCCACCACCGCAGTGTTCTATTCGATCTCCAATTGCCAGCCCGGATTGCGCGGCATCTCGTTCGGCAATTTCCTCATCAAGCAGGTGGTGGAGGACCTGCGGCGCGATTTTCCGCAGCTGAAGACCTTCGTCACGCTGTCGCCGGTGCCGGGCTTCGCCGGCTGGCTGAAGGCCGCGCGCGCGGGCAACGCGTCGCCCACGCTGTCCGAGGACGACCGTGCCGACCTCAAGGCGCACGACACGGCCGCCTGGGTGCGCGACGACGCCTCGCGCGAGGCGCTGCGGCCGGTGCTTGGCCGGGCGGTCGCGCGCTACCTCCTCGAGGCGAAGTCGAAGAACGGCAAGCCGCTCGATCCGGTGGCGCGCTTCCATCTCGGCAACGGCGCGCGGCTGGAGCGCGTGAACTTCCTCGGCGACGTGTCGGCGAAGGGGCTGCGCGAGGCGGCCGGCTTCATGGTGAACTACCTATACGACCTCGACGACATCGAGCGCAACCACGAGCAGTTCGAGAACCGCGGGACGATCGCCGTGTCGCGCGGCGTCGAGCGGCTGCTGCGCGAACGGCCCCGGCCGCGCTGAGGCCCTGCGGGGTACACTCCCGGCCTTTTCCGCAGCAGGAGCGCTTCATGGCCGGCCCGCTTTCGCACATCCGCGTCCTCGACCTTTCCCGCGTGCTCGCGGGGCCGTGGGCAGGGCAGAACCTCGCCGACCTCGGCGCCGAAGTCATCAAGGTCGAGCGGCCGAAATCCGGCGACGACTCGCGCGCCTACGGCCCGCCGTGGGTCAAGGACCGCGACGGCAACAACACGAAGGACTCCGCGTACTTCACCTGCGCGAACCGCGGCAAGAAGTCGATCACGGTGAACATCGCCTCCGAACGCGGCCAGGCGCTGGTGCGCGAACTCGCGAAGAAATGCGACGTGCTGCTCGAGAACTACAAGTTCGGCGACCTCGCGCGATATGGCCTCGGCTACGAGGACCTGAAGAAGCTGAACCCGCGCCTCATCTACTGCTCGGTCACGGGCTTCGGCCAGACCGGGCCGCAGCGCGAGCACCCGGGCTTCGACTTCATGATCCAGGGCATGGGCGGCATGATGAGCGTCACCGGCGAACCCGACAATGCGCCGGGCGGCGGGCCGCAGCGCGCGGGCGTGCCGGTGGCCGACATCATCACCGGCATGTACGCATCAATCGCGATCTGCGCCGCGCTCGCGCATCGCGCCGAGACCGGCGTCGGCCAGCACCTCGATCTCGCGCTGCTCGACTCGCAGATCGCGCTGCTCTCGTACCAGAACACCAACTTCTTCGCCACCGGCGTGCCGCCCAAGCGCATCGGCAACCTGCACCCGAACATCGTGCCCTACCAGCCGTTCCGCACGAAGGATGGCGACGTCATCGTCGCGTGCGGCAACGACAACCTGTACCGCAAGTTGTGCGACGCGGCCGGCTGCCCCGAGCTGGTGGCGGATGCACGCTTCGCCACCAACGGCAAGCGCGTCGAGAACCGCGTCGAGCTCACGCGCCTGCTGCAGGACATCTTCAGCCGCCGCACGACGAAGGAATGGGTCGAGGTGCTTGAGGCCGCGGGCGTACCCAATGGTCCGATCAACAACGTCGCACAGGTCTACGAAGAGCCGCAGGTGAAGGCCCGCGGAATCCGCGTGGAACTCGACCATCCTGCTGCTGGCAAGCTGCCGACGGTGGCGAGCCCGATGCGCTTCTCGGCCACGCCGGTCGAGTACAAGCTCGCGCCGCCGACGCTCGGCCAGCACACCGACGAGATCCTGCGCGGGGTACTTGGAATGGGCGAAGCCGAGATTGCGGCGCTGCGCGCCGATGGTGCGGTCTAGCGCAGCATCAGCTCCAGCGCGACCAGAGCGCCAGCACCGGCGCTGACACCGACGAAGAGGTTGCGCCGCGTCAGGAGGAAGTAGGCGGCGAGGGCGCACGCCGACGCCAGCAGCCGCTCGGCGAGGCCTGTCGACGCCAGCGCCCCCGTCGGCAGCAGGATGATGCGAGACAGGAGTCCCGCGATCATCGCGAACGCCACGCACGATACCCAGCGAAAGAGTTCGCCGTTCACGTCGAGCCCCTTCGCCAGCGCGACGCCGAGGCCGCGCCAGGCGTAGGTGATCACGCTGCACGCCAGCACGACGAGGGTGAACTCAGACACCGCGCAGCCTTCGGTCGCGCAGGTTGCGGTCGATGGCGTAGGCGAGCGTGCCGCCCGCGATCCCGGCGGCGAGCACGCTCCAGTCGGGCGACAGCATCCACGCCAGCGGGCCGGCGATCGCGCCGGCGATGATCGACAGTGCCGCGAGGCGATCGCGCATGCCGGTGAGCATCACCAGCAGGTAGTACATCGGCGCGATGAACACGAGGCCGAGCTTCGCGAGCGGGGTGAGGGAGTCGGCAATGATGTATCCCGCGAGCGTCGCAAGCGTACCCGAGGCGAGGCAGACGGTCGTGAAGCCGAAGAACCACGGCAGGCGGCGCGCGACCGGGATGTCCGGGAAGCGCGCCATCGCCATCGTCCAGCCGGTGATCGAGAGCAGGTGCGCCGCGACGTAGTACAGCCATCCGGGGTGCCGCTCGTGCCGGAGCGATGGCATCAGCGACACCGTCATCGGCAGGAATCGCGCCGACGACAGCACGACCGACAGCACGAGCGCGAGCATCGCGGCGCCGGCCGCGTGCATCTCGATCAGGATCAGCTGCGCGGGCATCGCCCACAAGGTGAGCGTCGAAAATACGGCGCCAGCGATCGGCAAGCCGTTGCCGGCTGTGAGCGCACCGAATCCGAGGTATCCCGCGGCGAGCGTCGCGGCCGGGACGCCCGCCGCCTCGCGGATGCCTTGGCGAAAGGCGTCTGCGTCAGTTATCAACCTGCGCGCCGGATTCCTTGACGACCTTCGCCCACTTCACGATCTCGCTGCGGATCAGCTTGCCGAATTCCTCCGGAGGCATGCCGCCGGCTTCCGCGCCCTGTTCCGTCCAGATCTTCTTCAGGTCGGGGTGGTTCATCGCAGCGACGGTTTCCTTGTACATCCGGTCGCGGATGTCCTTCGGCGTGCCCTTGATCGCCCAGAGCGCATACCACGTGCGCACCTCGTAGCCGGCGACGCCGGCCTCGGCGACCGTCGGTACGTTCGGCAGCGTCGGGTTGCGCACCGACGTCGTCACCGCGATCGGGATCAGCTTGCCGGCCTTGATCTGCGGCGCGGAGGTGCCGAGGCCGTCGAAGGCGAGGTCCACCTGTCCGGCCAGCAGGTCGGGCATCAGCGGGCCGGCGCCGCGGTACGGGATGTGGACCATGAAGGTCTTCGTCATGATCTTGAAGAGCTCGGCGGCCAGGTGGTGCGTCGTGCCGCTGCCGGCCGAGCCGAAGTTCAGCCTGCCCGGGTTCGCCTGCGCGAACGCGACCAGGTCCTTCACCGACTTGATCCGGTCGCCGTGCTTCGGGTGGACGACGATCACGTTTGGCACGAACGCGGCGACGGTCACCGGTTCGAAGTCCTTCTCGAGGCCGTAGGGCAGCGTCTTGTAGAGACTCTCGGCGATCGTGTGGTGCACGGCGCCCATGAACCAGTTGTAGCCGTCGGGGGCGCGCTTCGCGGCGCTCGCGGCGCCGAGCGTGCCACCGGCGCCGCCCTGGTTCTCGATGATGACCTGCTGGCCGAGCGTCTGCGACAGCCGCGCGGCGAGGGGACGCGCGAACACGTCGGTGCCGCCGCCGGGCGGGAAGGGGTTGAGGATGGTGACGGGTTTCGCCGGCCACGACTGCGCGTGCGACGCAGCGGCAAGCGAAAGCAGGGCGACGGCCCCCAGGGCCTTGGCGATCCAGCGCATGGGATTTCCTCCTGCGGCGATCTTAGCAAAAGCGCGGCGCGGGTTACCGCCCCGTGAACACCGGCTTTCGCTTGGCGAGGAAGGCCGCGACGCCTTCGCGGAAATCCTCGGTGTCGAAGCACGCGTAGCTCTCGTCGAATTCCTCCGGCGACAGCGGGCGCGGATCGGCGAGGCGGCGCGCGAACTTCTTGTGCCAGCGCGCGGCGAGCGGCGCGCCCTCCGAGATGCGGCGCGCGGTCGCATAGGCCTCGTCCACGACCGCGTCGTCCGCCAAGACGCGATTGACGAGCCCCTTCTCGTAGGCTTCCCGCGCGTTCCAGATGCGCCCCTCGAGCAACAGCTCGAGGGAGGCGGCACGGCCGACGACGCGCATCATGCCGTCGAGTTCGTCGTAGGCCTCCACCAGCCCGAGGTTCTTCACTGGCACGCCGAAGCGCGCCGATGCGTTGCAGATGCGCAGGTCGCACTGCGAGGCGATCAGCAGGCCGCCGCCCACGCAGGCGCCCTCGATCAGCGCGACGGTCGGGTGCCGGCATTCGTAGATCGTGCGCATCGCGCCGATGCCGTCCTTGCCGTAGTGCCGGGCCTGCGCGGCGTTCGCGCGCTCGCGGGCGAACTCGGCGATGTCGGCGCCTGCCGCGAACGCCTTGCCGCCGGCGCCGCGCAGCACGATGCAGCGCAGGCTCTCGTCCGCGTCCAGCGAACCGATTGCCTCGCCGAGCTGCATCCACATTGCCTTGTCGAGCGCGTTCATGCGCTCGGGTCGGTTGAGGATGACGGTCGCGATCGCGCCGTCGCGCTCGACCAGGACCGGCTCGCGCGAACTCATCGCGCGGCGGCGAGCTTCGGCGCGCCGACCGGCGCCGAGTGCGCTTCGCGCACGTAGTCCATCGCCGCGCGCACGCCTTCCGGACGGATCTTCACGCCGGCGAGCACCAGGCCCATCTCCACCCCGGCGAGCGTGCCCATCAGGGTCAGGTCGTTGAAGTCACCGAGGTGGCCGATGCGGAACACCTTGCCGGCGACTTTGCCCAGACCCGTGCCGAGCGACATGTCGAAGTGCTCCAGGATGACCTTGCGCACGTGATCGGCGTCCACGCCGGTGGGGGTCATCACCGCGGTCAGGGCGCCGCTGAATTCGGCCGGATTCGTCGCGAGGATCTCCAGGCCCCAGGCGCGCACCGCGCGGCGGGTGGCCTCGGCATGTCGCTGGTGGCGCGCGAAGACGTTCTCGAGGCCTTCCTCATCCAGCAGCATGGTCAGCGCTTCGCGCAGCCCGTACAGCAGGTTGGTGGCCGGAGTGTAAGGAAAATAGCCGCTCTTGCCGGAGGTGAGCATTTCCTCCCAGTTCCAGTAGGCACGCGGGAGCTTCGCCGTCTTCGACGCCGCCAGGCCCTTGGCCGAGATCGCGTTGAATGACAGGCCGGGCGGCAACATCAGGCCCTTCTGCGAGCCCGCCACCGTGACGTCCACGCCCCATTCGTCGTGCCGGTAGTCGATCGATGCCAGCGAGGAAATGGTGTCGACCATGAGGAGCGCCGGATGCTTCGCCGCGTCGATCGCGGCGCGCACTTCGGGAATGCGCGAAGTCACGCCGGTCGAGGTCTCGTTGTGCACCACGCAGACCGCCTTGATCCGGTGGCCGGTGTCCTCGCGCAGGCGCTTGCCGATGGCTTCTGGATCGGCGCCGGTGCGCCAGTCGCCGGCGATGAACTCGGGCTGCAGGCCGAGCCGCAGCGCGAGCTTCTGCCACAGCG
Source organism: uncultured Enterobacteriaceae bacterium (assembly GCA_964617355.1). GTDB lineage: Bacteria > Pseudomonadota > Gammaproteobacteria > Burkholderiales > SG8-39 > CAZTDU01. The sequence goes on along the minus strand of CAZTXP010000147.1, from coordinate 8,728 downwards.
TGGCGAACTGGCCGGTCTCGTACATCAGGACCGTATCCCCGGGCGACAGCGTGTTCACGAGCGCGGCCTCCCAGGCGCCGGTGCCCGAAGCCGGGTAGATCACGACGTCGGCCGAAGTGCGGAACACGCGCTTCATGCCCGCCAGCACGGCCTTGCCGAGGTCGGCGAATTCCGGGCCGCGGTGGTCCATGGTGGGGAAGTCGATCGCGCGCAGCACGCGGTCGGGGACGTTGGTCGGTCCGGGAATCTGCAGGAAGTGACGTCCGGCGGGGCGAGCCATGTGGCCTCCTATGTTGTATGCAAAATCACCCATATTGCGCAGCAAAGGGGCTGAATGTTGCAACAGCCGCCGAATTTTTGTATTCTGCATGCAAAATGGATACCGTGCAAGCAGCTGTACCGAGTCCGGCCTCGCGCACCATCGCCCGCCGCCCGTTGCATGAAGATGCCATCGAGCAGCTCCGGGCGATGATCGTCTACGGCGAGCTGGCCCCGGGCGACCGATTGAACGAGCGCGTGCTGTGCGAGCAGTTCGCGATCTCGCGCACCCCGCTGCGCGAAGCCTTCAAGCTTCTCGCGCTCGAGGGACTGGTCGAACTGCTGCCGAACCGTGGCGCGATCGTCGCCCGGCTGGACCCAGCACGCATTTCGCATACCCTGTCGGTGATGGGCGCCCTCGAGGGACTCGCCGGCGAGATGGCCTGCGCGGCCGCCAGCGACGCGAGCATCGCCGAGATCCGCGCGCTGCACTTCGAGATGCTGGCCACTCACGCGCGTGGCGACCTCGGCGGCTACTTCAAGTACAACCAGCTCATCCACCTCAGGATCGTCGAGGCGTCCGGCAACCCGGTGCTCGCCGCCACCTATCGGCAGTTGAATACCAGCGTACGCCGCGTGCGCTACATGGCGAATCTCTCGCGCGAGCGCTGGGACGCAGCCGTACGCGAGCACGAGGCCATCCTCGCCGCGCTGGCGGCGCGAGACGCGAGTCGCCTGCGCACCCTTCTTGCGGACCACCTCGCGCACAAGCTAGGCGCGGTCGCGGACGGGCTCGCATGAGCCCGCTCGAACGGCGCCTGCGCAAGGAGGTCGACGGCGAGGTCCTGTTCGACGCCGCTTCGCGCGGCCGCTACTCGACCGATGCCTCGATCTACCAGATCGAGCCCGTCGGCATCGTGATCCCGCGCACCGAGGAGGCCGCGCGCACCGCGATCGCGGTCGCCGCTTCCGAGGGCGTGCCGATCCTGCCTCGCGGCGCCGGCAGTTCGCAATGCGGTCAGACCGTCGGCGCGGCCCTGGTCGTCGACGATGCCAAGTACCTCAACCGGCTGCTCGAGTGCGATCCCAAGGCGCGCACGGCCGTGGTCCAGCCCGGCATCGTCCTCGATCACCTGAACGCGTTGTTGCGCAAGCACGGGCTCTGGTTTCCGGTCGACGTGTCCACCAGCGCTCAGGCGACCCTCGGCGGCATGGCTGGCAACAACTCCTGCGGCTCGCGCTCGATTGCCTACGGCAACATGGTCCACAACGTGCTCGCGATCGACGCGCTGACCAGCGACGGACACGCACTGCGCTTCGGCCCGATGACCGACGACGCGCCGCTGACGCGCAAGCTGCGCGCACTGTACGAGCGGGAGAAGGACGAGATCGCCGCCCGCTTCCCGAAGGTGCTGCGCAAGGTCGCCGGCTACAACCTCGACCACCTCGGCCCGCCCTTCGAGAACAGCGCGCACCTGCTGGTCGGCTCCGAGGGCACGCTCGCCTACTCCGAGCGCCTGCATCTCAAGCTCTCGCCGCTGCCCGCCGCGCGCGTCCTAGGCGTGTGCCACTTCCCGCGCTTCTACGACGCGATGGACCGCACGCAGCACATCGTGAAGCTCGGGCCTTCGGCCGTCGAGCTCGTGGACCGCACGATGATCGACCTCGCGCGCGGCAACCCCGCGTTCGCGCCTATCGTGAAGCGCTTCCTGAAGGGCGAGCCCGACGCGGTCCTGTTCGTCGAGTTCGCCGGCGACTCGGCCGAGGAGCAAGTGGTACGGCTGAAGCAGCTGTCTCAACTGATGGGGGACCTCGGCCTGCCCGGCAGCGTGGTCGAGATCACCGACGCGAAGCTGCAGAAGGAAGTCTGGGAAGTCCGCAAGGCGGGCCTCAACATCATGATGTCCATGAAGGGCGACGGCAAGCCGGTGTCCTTCATCGAGGACTGCGCGGTGCCGCTGGAGCACCTTGCCGAGTACACCGCGCGCCTCACCGCCGTGTTCGAGAAGCACGGCACGCGCGGCACCTGGTACGCCCACGCATCGGTCGGCACGCTTCACGTGCGGCCGATCCTCGACATGCGCCGGGGTGGTCCACAAGGCGGCGCCGCGAAGATGCGCGCCATCGCCGAGGAAGCCTGCGCGATGGTGAAGGAATACAAGGGCGCCTACTCGGGGGAGCACGGAGACGGCCTCGTCCGCTCGGAGTGGATCGAGCCCTTCTTCGGGCCGCGCCTCACCGCGTGCCTTGCCGAGATCAAGTCGTGGATCGACCCGCGCGGCCTGATGAACCCCGGCAAGATCGTCCAGCCGACGAAGATGGACGACGCGTCGCTGTTCCGCTTCAAGCCGGGGTATCGCACCACCGTGCCGATCACCGTGCTCGACTGGTCGCCGTGGGAGGTCGACGGCGAGGCCAAGGGGCAGGGACTCGCGAAGGCCGTCGAGATGTGCAACAACAACGGCCACTGCCGCAAGTTCGACGCCGGCACGATGTGCCCTTCGTACCGCGCCACCGGGGACGAGGCACACCTGACACGCGGCCGCGCAAACACGCTGCGTCTCGCGCTGTCGGGCCAGCTGGGCGATGCCGGCCTCGCGAGCGAGGAAGTGCACGAGGCCCTCGAGTTGTGCGTGTCCTGCAAGGGCTGCAAGCGGGAATGCCCCACGGGCGTGGACATGGCTCGCCTGAAGATCGAAGCCACGGCGCAGTACAAGGCGCGGCGGGGGCATACGCTGCGCGACCGCCTGGTCGCATACCTGCCCCGCTATGCCGGCTGGGCTGCGGAGATGGCGCCGATCGTGAACTTCCTGCAGCGCCTTCCGCTGCGCGAACCCGTGGCCGGACTCTCGGCGCGCAGGCGGCTGCCGGACTGGCACCGCCATCCGTTCACCGACCGCCCCCGCACGCTCACCGGAAGGCGCGAGGTCGCCCTCTTCATCGACACCTTCAACCGCTACTTCGAGCCGGAGAACGCGCGCGCCGCGCTGCGCGTGCTGGAAGCGGCGGGCTACCGCGTCCACATCGCCGAGCCGCTCGAGGATGAGCGCCCCCTGTGCTGCGGACGCACCTTCCTTGCCGCGGGCATGCCGGACAAGGCGCGCGAGGAAGCATCCCGCCTGCTCGAAGGGATGAAGCGCTTCGTCGCGATGCGCATCCCGGTGATCGGGCTGGAGCCCTCGTGCCTGTTCTCGTTCCGCGACGAACTCCCGGCGCTGCTGCCGGGCGAGGATGCGGAATCGCTGGCAAAGCAGGCGATGCTGTTCGAGGAGTTCGTCGCTCGAGAAGCCGACAGCGGCAGGCTCGACCTGCCCCTACGCGCGCTCGGCCGGCCGGTCGTCCTGCACGGCCACTGCCACCAGAAGGCCTTCGGGGCCATGCCCGCAGTCGAGCGTACGCTGCGCCTGATCCCCGAAATTGACCTGCGCACCGTCGAGTCCAGCTGCTGCGGGATGGCCGGCAGCTTCGGCTACGAGGCGGAGCACTACGACCTCTCGCTGCGCATGGCGGAGGCGGCGCTGCTTCCCGCCTTGCGCGGCGCACCGACGGATGCCCTCGTCGTCGCCGACGGCACGAGCTGCCGCCACCAGATCGCCGACGGCGTTGCGCGCGGCGCAGTGCATGCCGCCCGCGCGCTCGAACTGGCGCTCGCACCACCCGCGACATAAACTCCAGCGCGTCCATTCCCGCTGGAGGAACGCCCATGATCCGCCGCCTCGCCCTGGCGCTCGCCGCCATTGCCGCGCCGCTCTGCGTGCACGCGCAATCCACCCTCGAATCCGTGACCAAGAAGGGCTTCGTGCAGTGCGGCGTGAACACCGGCCTCGCCGGCTTCTCGCAGCCCGACTCGAAGGGCGTGTGGAAGGGGATCGATGTCGATGTCTGCCGTGCCGTGGCGGCGGCGGTGTTCGGCGACTCGAACAAGGTGCGCTACACCCCGCTCACGGCACAGCAGCGCTTCACCGCGCTGCAATCCGGGGAAGTCGACATCCTTTCGCGCAACACGACGTGGACGATCACGCGCGACACCAGCCTCGGCCTCAACTTCGTCGGCGTGAACTACTACGACGGCCAGGGCTTCATGGTGCCGAAGAAGCTGAACGTGAAGAGCGCGAAGCAGCTGAACGGCGCCACCGTCTGCGTGCAGCCCGGCACGACCACCGAGCTCAACCTCTCGGACTACTTCCGCGCCAACAAGATGAGCTTCAAGCCGGTGGTGATCGAGAAGCTGGAGGAAGTCACCAACGCGTACTTCTCCGGGCGCTGCGACGTCTTCACCACCGACGTCTCGGGCCTGGTCTCGATACGCGCGGCGCGCGCACAGAATGTCGGCGACCACGTGATCCTGCCCGAGGTGGTATCGAAGGAGCCGCTCGGCCCGGTTGTGCGCCACGGCGACGATCGCTGGTTCGACATCGTCAAGTGGTCGATGTTCGCCATGCTCGAGGCCGAGGAAATGGGCCTTTCCGCGAAGACCATCGACCAGGCGGCGGCGAACAAGGATCCCGCGGTGCAGCGCTTCATCGGCGCCACCGGCGACATCGGCAAGATGCTCGGCATCGACAACAAGTGGGCGTTCAACATCGTCAAGCAGGTGGGCAACTACGGCGAGTCGTTCGACGCCCACCTGAAGCCGCTGGGATTCGAGCGCGGTCTCAACAACCTCTGGAACAAGGGCGGCCTGATGTACGCGCCGCCCATCCGCTGAGCCGCGCCGCGTGAGCCGGTCGCGGCTGCGCGACCTCGGCGTCCAGCTCGCGCTGGCCGCCGGCGTCGCGCTGCTCGGCTGGTACTTCGCTTCCAACACCGCCGCCAACCTCGAGGCCCGCCGCATCGCGAGCGGCTTCGGGTTCTTGTGGCGCGAGGCCGGATTCGAGATCGGCGAATCGCCCTTTCTCTCGTACAGCGCCGCCGAAAGCTACGCGCGCGCATTGCTGGTCGGATTGGCGAATACCTTCCGCGTCGCGGTCCTCGGGATCCTTCTGGCCACCGCACTGGGCGTGCTGGTCGGGCTCGCGCGCCTCTCGCCGAACTGGCTGCTCTCGAAGCTCGCCGGCGCCTACGTCGAAGTGTTGCGCAACGTGCCGCTGATCGTGCAGCTGTTCTTCTGGTACGCGCTCATCTCCGAGAACCTGCCCGGACCGCGCGATGCGCTGAATCCGCTGCCGGGCGTGTTCCTCTCGAATCGCGGTCTCGCGTTCCCGTTGCCCGGCAGCGTGCCGCAACTGGCGGGCTTCAACTTCACGGGCGGCGCGGTGCTGACGCCCGAGTTCGCCGCGCTGCTCGCGGGACTCTCCCTCTACACGGCGGCCTTCATCGCCGAGATCGTGCGCGCGGGGGTGCTCTCGGTTTCGCGAGGCCAGCGCGAAGCCGCTTCCGCGCTCGGCCTCGGCCATGGCGTGACCCTGCGCTTCATCGTGCTGCCGCAGGCCCTGCGCGTGGTGGTGCCGCCGGTCACGAGCCAGTACCTGAACCTGACCAAGAACAGCTCGCTCGCGGTGGCGATCGGCTATCCCGACCTAGTGTCGATCGCCAACACGACGATGAACCAGACCGGTCAGGCGATCGAGGGCATCGCGATCATCATGGCGGTCTACCTGACGATCAGCCTCGGCATCTCGGCGACGATGAACGCCTACAACCGGCGCATCGCGCTGCGTGGCGCGTCGCGATGAACTGGGCGCGACGCAACCTGTTCTCGAGCTGGCCGAACGGACTCGCCACGCTGGCGATCCTCGCCTGCGCGTGGATGGCGGTGCCGCCGTTCCTGCAATGGGCCGTGGTGAATGCCATATGGACCGGCGACGCGCAGTCCTGCCGCGCGGCCAAGGGCGTCGGCGCCTGCTGGGCGTTCATCGTCGAGAAACACCGCTTCATCCTCTTCGGCACCTATCCGTTCGAGCAGCAGTGGCGGCCGGCCCTCGGCATCCTCGTGCTGTTCGCGCTCTACGGCGCGTCGGCCTTGCGCGCGTGCTGGCGGCCGGCGCTCGCGGCGGCCTGGGCCGCCGGCCTCGGGGTGGTATCGCTGCTGATGTGGGGTGGCGTCGCCGGCCTGCCCTACGTCGAGAACGAGCGCTGGGGCGGGCTGATGCTGACGCTTCTGCTCGCCACGCTCGGCATTGCGCTGTCCTTCCCGCTCGCCATCCTGCTCGCCCTCGGCCGCAGGTCCCGGTTGCCCGTCGTGAAGGGCTTCTGCGTGCTCTACATCGAGCTCGTGCGCGGCGTGCCATTGATCAGCCTGCTCTTCATGGCCTCGGTGATGCTGCCGCTCTTCCTGCCGGACGGCGTGACGATCGACAAGCTGCTGCGCGCGCAGCTCGCGATCATCCTGTTTGCGGCGGCCTACCTCGCCGAGGTGGTGCGCGGCGGGCTCCAGGCCATTCCGCAGGGCCAGTACGACGCCGCCGACGCGCTCGGCCTCGGCTACTGGCGCAAGACGGGTACGGTGATCCTCCCGCAGGCGCTGCGCATCGCCATCCCGCCGCTGGTGAACACGTTCATCGGCCTCTTCAAGGACACCTCGCTCGTGGTGATCATCGGCCTGTTCGACCTGCTCACCTCGATCAAGGTGACGCTGCAGGAGCCGGCGTGGAACGGCTTCGGCGTCGAGGCCTACCTGTTCGCGTCGCTGGTCTACTTCGTGTTCTGCGCGGCGATGTCGGCGTACAGCCGGGGCCTAGAGCGCGCGCGCTGAGCGCGCCGACCAGAACCACAGCGCCGCTCCGGCGAGGATCATCGGCAGCGACAGCCATTGCCCCATCGACAGGCCGAGCGCCAGGAGCCCGAGGAAGTCGTCGGGCTCGCGCCAGAACTCGGCGATGAAGCGGAAGGCACCGTAGCCCGCGAGGAAAGCCGCTGACACCTGCGCGCGCGGCCTCGGCTTCGACGAGAACCACCACAGCAGCGCGAACAGCCCGAGCCCTTCAAGCGCGAATTGGTAGAGCTGGGACGGGTGCCGTGGCAAGGGCCCGGCGCCGCGGAACACCATGCCCCATGCGGCATCGGTGCCACGGCCCCACAGTTCGCCATTGATGAAGTTGCCCAGCCGCCCCGCCGCGAGGCCCAGCGGCACGAGCGGCGCGACGAAGTCCATCAGGCGCCACCAGTCAATGCGGTGGCGGCGCGCGTAGATCGCCATCGCCACCAGCACGCCGAGGAAACCGCCGTGGAACGACATCCCGCCCTGCCAGATCGCGAACGACTCGAGGGGATGCGAAAGGTAGTACGCCGGCTTGTAGAACAGCACGTAGCCGAGCCGGCCGCCGGCGATCACGCCGACGACACCATGGAAGAGGAGGTCCTCGACCTGAGCCGGCTTCACTGGCGCGTCGCCGCGTGCGCCGCGCACGCGCCCGAGCCACCAGAACGCCGCGAACGCGACGAGGTACATCAGCCCGTACCAGCGCACCGCGATCGGGCCGATCTGGAGCGCGACGGGATCGAAGTGGGGATGGACCAGCACGGTAGAATCGCATTCTAACTTTTGCCGGGAGCAAGACATGTCGGACAACCGCCGCAGCCGTCTCATCACGCAGGGCGTCGCGCGCTCCCCGAACCGCGCCATGCTGCGCGCGGTCGGTTTCAAGGACGGCGACTTCGACAAGCCGATCGTCGGCGTCGCGAACGGCCACTCGACGCTGAATCCCTGCAACGCCGGCATCCAGCCGCTGGTGGATCGCGCGATCGCGGCCCTCGAGAAGGGCGGGGCGAAACCGCAGATGTTCGGCGTGCCGACCATCACCGACGGCATCGGCATGGGCACCGAGGCGATGAAGTACTCGCTCGTCTCGCGCGAGGTGATCGCCGACGCGATCGAGACCTCGGTGAACGGGCAGGCGATGGACGGCGCGCTGGTCGTCGGCGGCTGCGACAAGAACATGCCGGGCGGGATGATGGCGCTCGCGCGCATGAACGTGCCGGGCATCTACGTCTACGCCGGCACGATCAAGCCGGGCAAGTGGAAGGGGCAGGACCTGACCATCGTCTCGGCATTCGAGGCGGTCGGCGCGTGCGGCGGCATGTACACCGCGAACACGATGTCCTCGTCGTTCGAGGCGCTCGGCATGAGCCTGCTCGGCTCCTCGCAGATGGCCTCGCCGGATGCCGAGAAGGCGGATTCCGCGGCCGAGTCGGCGAAGGTGCTGATCGAGGCGATCCGCAGGAACCTGCGACCGCGCGACATCATCACGCGCAAGTCGATCGAGAACGCGGTGTCGCTGATCATGGCGACCGGCGGCTCGACGAACGCGGTGCTGCACTTCCTCGCCATCGCCAGCGCGGCGGGCGTGAAGTGGACCATCGACGACTTCGAGCGCGTGCGCAGGAAGACGCCGGTGCTCTGCGACCTCAAGCCCTCGGGACGCTACGTCGCGGTCGATTTCCACCGCGCTGGCGGCGTGCCGCAGGTGCTGAAGCTCCTGCTCGCGAACGGGCGCCTGCACGGCGACTGCATGACCATCCACGGCAAGAC
>CAZTXP010000146.1:0-70370 GCA_964617355.1 uncultured Enterobacteriaceae bacterium | reverse complement strand
GCGGCGATCGCCACCTTCGCCTTGAATGCCGCTGTGTGGTTGCGGCGGGGCCTTCTCATCGCTCTCTCTCCTCGGACGCCTATGCGCCCATTAGAGCAGAGCTCCACTTATCCCCATGCCCAGATTTCCGGGGCCCTCTCTGGATACCTGGAACGAAATTTGCGCCGAGCGGTCCTTTCATTACTAAGGGCGTATGGACCAATTCAGCCGGACAAAGATATCCCCGCAACTGCAGCAAGCACAGTACAGGACCTTCGCCCAATTCTTGCCAAGGATCTTCCCGCCGAAGTCGGCACTACCGCCCTAATTGCCGTCGCTGGTTTTGTGGAGATTCCGGAGAACTGGAAGCAGCTCGCGCCATTTGTCCGAACATACAGTGCGTTAGCGATTCGAAATCTTGATCCGCTGGGTCGCCGGTGGCAGCAAACAGTGATGCAGCGATCACTGATTGCACTAGACACCGACGCCGTCCTGAATACCATCGTTGACGACCTACCCGAAGCTCGCGCATTGCGAATCTCGGCAAAGGCAATTAATGATGCGGGCGTCAAATTCGCCGTTACGGACAAGGTCTTGCTAGAAGTCGCCGACCACATATCTCGCGCCGACAGAACGTTTCATCGCTTCGAGAATTCACTTCTCCGAATGTCGCCCGCGATGGTGGACGGCAATGTCTGGAGCGCGATCGTACGCGGATTCTATTTTGCGAAAAGGAATGGCGCATTCAAGGGAGATTGGTCTAACTATTGGGCTCGCTACAATCGAGATACCTCATCGTTCGATTACATCCTTCACCTGCTTTCGCGACAACTAGATTTCGTACGCATCTCGGAAATCGAAATCCCCGAAAGTTCCGCTGAAAAGCTTAACGAACTCAGCGCCTACTTGGTTGAAGGGAAAGAGCAATCGAGGATGAAAGCGGAGTTTCGTGAGGAAGCTCAAAAGCTACAGCGTGTGCGCGATGACATTCGCATGGCGATGTACTTTGCACACCCCGCGAAGGACGGCGGACAGTCGGTACCAGTTGGCTACCTGGTCAGCGAGGATCGTGCATTCGTAATTGCCGAGAACTCACCCCATTGGCCTCCGCTAGCGAAGGTTCACGTCTTTACGCATACGCTTCCGGAATTAGCCGAGTTCACGTGCGGCGCAGTCATTGACGATAGTGATGTCGTTTCTCTTCTGTTTAATCCAGCAATATCCGCAGCAGCGCACTTAATGAATCACGAAATCACCGAGCTTACGGCCAACGGAGTCGATCTATCTTCTGAGTTCTTGCCCAAGTTGGAATGGGATCTTCGTGAAAGCCTGCGGGAAAAGCTGTCAAGCGTTAGGCAGGCCGCGCGCACGGATGACCCGGATGTTCATGCAGACGCGGTACTTGATCTTGTAAGAACAGCAAAGGACGCCGGCTTTTCTCTAGATCGCCGCGTAGAACATTGGGTCGATGCAGCTGCGGAGATTGAGAAGGAGCTTGAGTCGGAACGCGCACGCTCAAGCGATCTCGAAAGTAAGCTGGTCGAAGTGGCGATTTCGTCTGCGGGTGATAGCAAGAAAGGGCGTCGTCGCGCACACTCAATTCTTCGTGATCTAGGCATTGATTTGACAAAGCACGGCCTAAATCTAGAAGAACCAGAGTGAAAGTCGGATGCTATAGCAGCAGCGTCTGCACTTGCACCAACGAGAACGCAGTTTTGGATCGTTTCGGTGTGATGTCAAAGCGCTCTAGGAATCCGCTCGACACTTGCGCCACCGTCCTAGCACCTCCCCCGCCACCTCCCCACCCCACTCCTGCAGGAAATGCCCGCCCTCGGGGTGGATCCACGGTTCCGGGCAGCCGCGGATGATCGAGCGCAGCGCGTGCATCACCGGCGGGCCGAGCACCGGGTCCTTCGCGCCGATCGCCATGAAGGTCTCGCCCTGCCACGCGCTGCGCCACCAGTCGCGCGCGCGGCGGGAGACCGCCGCGCCCGGCGCGTCGGGCCGGTCGGGCACGAGCTGCGGGAAGCGCCGCACGCCGGCCTTCGACGCCGCGTCGGGGAACGGCGCCTCGTAGGCGAGCGCCTCGGCCTCGCTTAGATGCGGGCAGGCGCGCGCGAGGAGCTTTCCGCAGTCCATGCTCGGCGTCTTCGCCACGTAGTCGCGCCACGCGATGAAGCCCGGGGTGAGCGGGGATTCGCCCGTGCCGAGCGCGGTGTTCATGATGAGCAGCCGCTCGTAGCGCGCGGGGGCCTCCATCGGCAGCGTCAGGCCGATCAGCCCGCCCCAGTCCTGCACGGCCAGCGCCACGTGCTCGAGATCCATCCGCTCGACGAAATCGAGCAGGAACGCCCGGTGCATGTCGAAGGTGTAGAAGCCCTCGTCCTCCGGCTTGTCCGAGCGGCCGAAGCCGAGGAAATCCGGCGCCACCACCCGCCAGCCCGCCGCGAGGAACGGCGGGATCATCCTGCGGTACAGGTAGCTCCACGTCGGCTCGCCGTGCAGGCAGAGCAGCGTCCTGTCGCCCGCGCCCTCGTCGAGGTAGTGCCCGCGCAGGCCCTTCCACTCCCAGTACCTCGGTGACCAGGGGAAACCGGGGAGGTTGGCGAAGCGGGAGTCGGGGGTGCGCATGGGGAGACGATAGTCATTCGCGCTCCCAGTGTCGATGCGTTCGCAGACAAGCACTCCCGTCTCGGAGACCCGACACTTAGCGACCTTCGGTGTACATATTCCCATCGGCCCGAATCGCGATTGGAACACCCGACCCCGAGCAGTACCATACTTCGTGCCGCCCGCCGGGACGGATTTCCCGCGCACCCGGAGTCCGCCGCGATGAACCTACAGCATATGACCGTCGCGATCGCGCTTTCCGCCTGCGCGGGTTGCGCTATGCACGATGATCACCTGCGGGCAAAGCCTCTGTATGTCGCGGAGGGGCAGCGCTCGTCGTCCATCCACCATGCAAGCGCCAACGAAGAAGCTCGGCAGCGCGGGGCTGGCCGGGTCCGGCCCGTGACGTTCGAACTGGATGGCGACCGCAAGGGACCGCTCTGGATCCACGCGGCATGGAAGCGCGAGTGCCACGGGAACAGCGCCGAGCACTACTTCGAGGTATGGGTCACGAAGGAAATGTCGCCTGCAGCGGCGCGCGTGGCGGTAGACGAACTGGTCTTCGAACGGGCCGTCGGACACGAATGGGAGAAATGGACCTGCACGAACGCGTCCAGCTGCGGAAAGCCCGCCCAGGTCACCGAGTACGACATGGGATGCCGGCCCACCTGCATTCGCGGCACGGCAATCCACCGAGGCGCGCGGATCGATGCATCGTCCGGAGACCCGTCGTGCGTACCGCCGAAGAATTGACCGTCCCCGTTCTGCCGAATCCATGAGGCTCCGCCTTTTCCAGTCGACATCGCGATCCTTGACTACCCCTTCGGACATCCAAGCGCACGCGCCGGGATCCCGACCGGCCATGTTGCGAGTGCTCGCGGTCACGGGACTGGCCTTGGGATTCATGGCGCTGCCGCTCACGGGCGGCGCCCAATCGGTGTTCCGAGGCGAAAATGTGCTCGCCTTCGCGGCGCGACTGCAGGCGCGCGCGACTCCGGCGAGCGTCCACGATGCGCTCGACGGCATGCTCGAGCGGCTCGAGGTGGCGGATGACCGCCGGGCGGCAGTCGTCAATCTGAGGACCGCGCCGATCCGGCGCGCGACGCATGGCGCCAACCTGCCCACGACAGGTCCGCTGATCCTGCTGGCGGCAGGGGCGGTCAAGCTGGGCAGCGCGAATGGCACGCTCGTCGTCGCCGAAGGCGACGTAGAGATCGGCGATGCGCGCAACGCGGTCGTCGTTTCTCGCGGCAACGTCCGGATCGCCCGGGAATCGACCCCGGGGATCTATGTCGCGCGCCGGGCAATCGCCATCGACAGCGGCGTCTCGCCGATCGTCTATGCGGTCGACGGCGCGAAGGTCACTTCGAGCGAGCCGTTCACGGCATACAACTCCGCGGTGAAGATCGAGGGCGGCTACCTGGCCTACCTGTACACCCGGCCGCCGCTGTTCCAGGGCGAGCCGATCCGGCCGCCGGAGGATGGCGGCATGCAGGTGGACTCGGGCGAGTCGGTGCTGCACTCCGGCGTCCGCTGCAAGACGGCGATCGCCGACAACACGAACGTGCTCTCGCAGCTGTTGCCGCACGCACGCCGCATGGGCAACTGCACGAAGGTCGACTCCGCCGTCGTGCGCTGCGAACAGGAGGACGCCGGGGCCGACAAGTCCGGGTCGAGGGAGCTGTGGGCCTTGCAGATGTGCGGCAAGGAGATGAACGTACGGGTGGAGTCGAAGCGCACGGGCAAGGCGACGCCGGCCGGCGAGCCGCTCTACGACCACTCGATCGTCGTGCAGTCTGGCGCTCAGCCTGCTCGCCAACCGCGTCCGTTGCCAGCGAGGCCGACGGCATTCGCCGCCGAGGACGCGCTCGCCCTGGCGGGCGTGCCTGCCGCGCAAGTTCCGAGGGCCCGGGTCGTGCAGGCCGTGCGCCGCGTGTTCGAGGCGCTCCAGTTGCCTCCCGACCTGCAGGCAAAGTACGCGTTCATCGGCTCCGCGCGGTTGCAGGTGGAGCCGGGCTTCGCTGAATCCGTCCGGCTCTCCGAAACGATCCTGGTGGCCGACGGGGCGGTAAAGGTCGGCGTCGCGCGCAACTCGATCATCATCGCGCGCGGCCCGGTCGAGATCGCGCATGGCGGCGGCCTCATCGTGATCGCCGACGGTCCGGTGTCGCTGTCCCACGAGAGCGGCCCTGTCGGCACGCCGTTCGTGCCTGGCGTATACGTGACCCGCGGATCCGTCGAGGTCAGCCATTCCGCCGGGCCCGTGATCTACGCGGTCGAGGGCACGCGGAATTTCGGCTATGGCCGCACGACCCTGGTCAACACCACGTTCTCCCCCGCGGCGACGCGCGCGGACCCGGTGGCCTACACGGTGCCGCCCCTCTTCTCCGGGGAATCGCCGCGCCCCGCCGTTGCACGTCCGGCGCCGGCCGGCGTACCGCCGGCCTACGCGGGCAAGCGCTGCCCCGACGTGATGCCGGAGGTCGCCTCCCTGATGGACCGCATGCAGGCATACGCGAAGACGGAGGCGGCGTGCAGCACCGTCGACGTAGCGCTGGTCGAATGCGCGCAGGCCCCGTCGGCGACAAACCGGTTCACCTCCATCGAGCGCTGGACATTCGAGCTCTGCGACCGGAAGCTGACGATTGTTTCGCGCGTCAGCGGCTACATCCCGCCGAAGCCCGGGGACCAGACGGCCGGAGGCGTCACTTCGGAGATGTACATCGAGCGATCGCCGACGCCGCTCGAGAGCACGAAGAAGTAGTCGGCACATCACACGGCGTGAATGCTTTGCGCAGCATGAACTCCCCCCTCCCCGATTCGAGCAAGTGCCGGTTCTCTCACTTGCGCTCGGCGGCCGCCGTTGCCGTGACCCTGGCGCTCGCTGCGACCGCCTCGGTTGCCGACTACGAAGCGGGCCAATCCGCATATGACCGCTGGGACATGGCGACCGCGGAAGCGACCCTGCAGAAGAGTGCGCAGACCGATCCCCGCGCTGCGAAACTCCTTGCCGCCCTCTATGCCGGCGGGCACGCAGGCGACGCGACGAAGCGCGCCTCGCTGCGCACGGAAGCCCTTGAACATGCGGCATCGCTTGGCGATGCACAGGGCAAGCTGCTCCTTGCAATGGATCTCCTTTCGAGGGCGGCGTCCGCCACGCCCGCTGATCCGGAAGCAGTCAAGCGAGCGATGGCGCTGGCCGGCGACGCTTGCGAAGCGGGAACGCCCAGGGCCTGCCGGCTCGCACTCGGCATCCTCGTCGGCGACCGGAACGTCGCGGAATTCCAGCGCATCCCCAATGTTCCCCCGAATCCCGAGGAGGCCCGCCGGCTCGCTCGACTCTGGCATCAGCACGTTGCCAAGGAGGAATCGAAGAGCCGCCTGGTCAGCTCGCTGATGTGGCTCTACCCGCACGTGGGAAAGGACTGGTCTCCGATCGGGCCCGCCATCGGACTCGCATACCATGCGCTGACCAGCGAATACCTTGAAGGGTCTCCCCGAAGCTTTCTCGACTCGCCAGGGCTTGCATCCCCTTACGCCAGCGCCGGAGCAGAGGATCGCAGGGCTGCGATCGCCAAAGGCCGGGCGCTAGCACGCGAGTTCGGGCTTTTCGGCGTGGACAAGCGCACACCCGCCGAAATGGCCCGCGCAGTCGCTAGATTGCTCGGCGTCGACGAAACCCAGCGCGGGTTCGCCGATGACCAGGGAAGGTCCAATCTTGCGATCATCTTTGCGTTTCCATCCGAGGTCCTGGCCGCGCGCGGATTACGCCTGCCGGATGACGCCAGCGCCGCCATCGATTTGACACGCACCCATCTTCAGCGCGTGCAGCCCGTACGCATCAGCCACGGCGTGGACGCGACGACGTTCTATGCCACGTCGCTCGCCAAGGAACTCACGCCGGTCGAACTGGAATTGCTGGTCACATTTCTTGAATCACCGAGCGGAACGCGTTTTCTCGCGTTTCGGCACGCCTTGAGAGAGGTCATGAGTACGAGCGCGCTGGAGTGCGTGCGCATTTCGTTGGATCCCGCCCTAGGTGGAGTCAAGGTGTCGATTGAGCGCCGGTTGGAAGAGGCTAGCCGGAAGCGGGAACTCGAATCGTCTCCGTCCGTGCTGCCGGCCGAGGCGATGCGCGTCCGGTTCGCCGCGAGCCAGTCTGACATCCTCGCGAAGTCGCTGCAGGTCTTCGGCCCGACCCACATCGCGCGTTCCTGCGTGTCGCTTGCCGCGCCGAGATTGAACGAGATCGCCAAGTTGGTGACGCCAACGGATATCGGTACCATCGCCGGCTTTCAGGTGTCGTCTGCCTGGCGAAAGCTGGAACCGCTCGAGAGATCACTTTCATCTGCCCGACGAGCGGTGCGTGAACTCGCGGAAGCAGACCAGTCATATTTCGGGCAACTCCACGAACTGTTCGAAAAGAAGTAATCCGCGCTCGACTACACTACAGTTGTCGAAGGCATCGCGACCACCCACACCTAACTGAAATTCCGGAAATTCCGGGTCAGAGTCGGATAGCTTCCCTTCCCGCCCTTTAACCAGCCTCAGGCCCGCACGACGGCGCGCAGCACCGCCTGCGGCTCCTTCGCGATGACATTCAGCAGGACCAGCGCCGTGCCGCGCGGCTTGCGGTCGCCCCGCTCCCAATGGCGCAGCGCACCGAGGCTGATCGCGAAGGTGGCGGCGAACTGCACCTGGGTCAGCCCGGTGCGCTCGCGGATCGACTTGACGTCGACTTCCGGTGCGACGTTCAGGCGCAGGCCCGCCACCCGCTTGCCCTTGCGGTGGCGGATCGCCTGCTGGAGCCCCCGCTTGATGCTGGCGAATGCCTTGGTCATCACCGTTTCTCCGCTTCCGTCAGGCGAACGCCTCTCCCGCGCCTTCGTCGAGGCAGTGCCCGCGCAGGCCCTTCCACTCCCAGTACTTCGGTGACCAGGGGAAACCAGGCAGGTTCTCGAAGCGGGGGTCGGGGGTGCGCATGCGGGGGATTGTAGGCGCGCGGGCAGGAATGCCCGCACGTGCGATATGCTCGCCCGATGAAGCTCTCCACGTTCGAGGCCATCGCCGCCGAACTCAATGCTGCAGGCGTGCGCTACCTGGTCGCAGGGGGCCTCGCCGTCAATGCGCACGGCTACGTGCGCCTGACGCAGGACGTGGACCTCGTGGTGCAACTGGACCGCGCGAACATCCTGCCCGCGTTCGAGGCACTGGCGCGGCTCGGCTACCGGCCGCTGGTTCCAGTGACCGCGGAACAGTTCGCCGATGCGACCCAGCGAGCGACGTGGATTCGAGACAAGGGCATGACCGTGCTGAACTTCCACAGCGCCCGCCATCCGGCCGCGACCGTGGACATCTTCGTGACGGAGCCCTTCGACTTCGCGGCCGAACATGCCGCGGCGCTGCAGGCCGAGCTGGTCTCGGGCGTCACGGTGCGCTTTGTCAGCATCCCCACGCTCATCGCGATGAAGGAACTTGCCGGGCGGCCGCGGGACCGGGATGATATCGAGCACCTCCGCCTGATCATGGAAGAGAACCAGAAGCGATGAGCGACACCCCGCAGCCGGACTGGTCCAGCGTCACCTGGGAAGGCGCCCGACGCGCGCAGCTTCGCGCTGCGCTGGCGCTCACGGTGCGCGAGCGGCTGGAGGCGATGGAAGCGTTAGGCGAATTGTCCGACCGCATCGCCGCGGCGACCGGGCGCGCGGCCGCGACCGGAAGCGCTGTATCGATCCCGAAGACTCCCTAGCTCGTCGATTCCCGGGCCGACTGGCGCCGGCCGCAGGACGTGAAGGCGGACTACCGCAGCGCGAGCTTCGTCGCGAACGACCGGGTCGTGTTCAACGTCAAGGGCAACGACTACCGGTTGATCGTGGCCATACGGTACAGCCGCCGCATCGTGTTCATCCGCTTCATCGGCACGCACCGCGACTGCGACCGAATCGACGCATCGACGATCTGAGGACCATGGCATGAAGCTGAAGCCCATCCAGAACAAGCGCGAGCACCAGGCCGCGCTGAAGGCGATCGAAGCCCTCTGGAACGCGCCCGAGGGCACGGCCGCTGCCGACCGCCTCGCGGTGCTCGCCCTGCTCGTCGAGGCCTACGAGCGCGAGCACCTGCCCATCGCCGACCCGGACCCGATCGAATTCCTGCTGCACGTGATGGAGGCGCGCGGCCTCGCGCGCAAGGACCTCGAGCCCTACATCGGCTCGCGCGCCCGGGTGGCCGAGGTGCTCAACCGCGTGCGCCCGCTGACGCTCGAGATGATTCGCAAGCTCTCGGCCGGCCTGGGCATCCCGGCCGACGTACTGGTGCAGGACTACGCGCTGCGGCGCGCGGCCTGAGGCCCCGGTGACGCTGCGCGCCCTGGGTGTCGCGCTCCTCGGGCTCGTCGCCGGCTCCACCCTCGCCGCCCCCGACGCCGCCGAAGTCTCGCGCACCCTCGCGCCCATCCGCCTGAAGCACGACCTGCCGGCGCTCGCCGGCGCGATCGTGGACACGCGCGGCCTCGTGGTCGCGGGCGCCACGGGCGTGCGCAAGCGCGGCGACACCACGCCCGCGACGCCGAAGGATCGCTGGCACCTCGGCTCGAACACCAAGGCGATGACCGCGACGCTCGCGGCGCGCTTCGTCGAGCGCGGGCGGCTGCGCATGGAGAGCACGCTCGGCGAGACCTTCCCCGAGCTCGCCGGCGCGATGCAGCCCGCGGCGCGCGGCATCACGCTCGCGCAGCTGCTCACCAACCGCTCGGGCGTGCCGGCGAACCCGGACTGGGGCCGCATCCACGGCGCCGGCGGCAGCCTGATCGAGCAGCGGCTGCGCGCGGTGGCCTTCGGCGGCTCGGCGCCGCTCGCGTTCGCGCCGGGCGCGGGCACCCAGTACTCGAACCTCGGCTTCGCGATGGCGGGCGCGATGCTCGAGCGCACCGGGCGCAACTCGTGGGAGGAACTGCTCAACCTGCAGCTCTTCATCCCGCTCGGCATGAACGACTGCGGCTTCGGCGGCGTGGGCACGCCCGGGCGCATCGACCAGCCGTGGAGCCACCACGTCGACGGCCGCCCCGCGGATCGCAACGGCCCCACGGTGGACAACGTGCCCGCGCTCGGCCCCGCCGGCACCGTGCACTGCACGCTCGAGAGCTGGGCCGAGTTCATCGCCGACCACCTGCGCGGCGCGCGCGGCGAGAAGGCGGGCCTCGCGCCCGAGACGTACAAGCGCCTGCACACCGCGCAGCCCGGCAGCGACTACGCCTACGGCTGGGCGAACGCGCAGCGCGACTGGGCCGGCGGCACCGCGATCCACCACAACGGCAGCAACACGATGAATTTCTCGGTGGCGTGGCTCGCGCCGCGCCGCGGCTTCGCGGTGCTGGTGGTGAGCAACCAAGGCGGCGAGCGCGCCGAGCGCGCGCTCGACGAAGCCGCGTCGGCGCTGATCCAGATGCGGTTGAAGCCGTAGCGCTCGCACCGGTCCGCACCATGGCGGCCGCCGTGGAAGCGCCCGATTGACACCCTCCCCGGCACCGCCTAGCATCAGTCGACCATTTTTCTGGTCGACTCGCACATGGACCGCACGCTGCCGATCTCGGACGTCAAGACCCGCCTGACCGAACTGGTGGGCGGGGTCGAGTCGCGCGCCGAACGCATCGTCGTCACCCGCAAGGGCAAGCCCGCAGCCGTGATCGTCGGCATCGACGAACTCGCCCAGCTGGAGGAAACCGTGGACGTCCTCAGCGACCCGGCCATGATGAAGCAGGTGCGCGAGAGCCGCCGCTTCTTCTCGCGCCGTCGCAAGGGCGTCGCCTTCGAAGAGGTCTTCGGCGAGCCGCTCGCAGCACCCGCGGCAAAGCGCCGCAAGTAACCGGTGGCCGGCATGCTCCGGCCGGTGCTGCCGCCCCACGTGGCGGAAGCGATTCGCGCGCTGCCGCCCGAGATCAAGCGCCAGGTGCGCGAGGCGATCCGGGCGCTCTGCCTGGATCCGCGCCTCGGACAGCCGCTGCGCGGCGAACTGACAGGGCTGTCGAAATACCGCGTCCGGCGCTACCGGATCGTCTACCGCGCCGTCGCGAACGCGCTGCAGGTCCATGCCGTGGGACATCGGCAGGACGTGTACGAACAGGCGGTACGCAGGCGCCGGCGCGACTGACCGAAGGCCTTCACCCCGCCATCGCCCCCACCACCCTCGCTGTCTCCGCATCCGCCGGGAAGAACTGCTCCAGCGCGAGCTCCGACAGCGTCACGTCCACCGGCGTGCCGAACACGGTGATGGTGCTGATGAACGACAGCGTGCCCATCGGCGTGCGGATGCGCAGCGGCACGGCGATCGCGCCTGCCGGGTCGTGGGGATGCGCCAGCCCGAGGATCCGGGCCGCGGCCACCAGCGTCCGGGTGCGGCTCGAGCGGGTGGTGGGTCAGGCGAGCAACACTCGCAATGACATCGCGCGTCGCGAATTTGCAACAGCGCGCATGGCGGCTGAAGAAATTTCTTGACGACGAAATTTCGCGTGCGCAGAATGCGCGCCCTTGTGAACACGAACACCATGCGCTCGCCACTCAAATTCAACGACGACCGATCGGAGACGATCGCCTAGCGCCGCTGCGCCCGACGAGCGAAAGCCCGGACCGCACATGCGCTCCGGGCTTTTTTGTTTCCAGGGTCAACGCCGCGCGAGATGCGGCGTTAGGAGAAACCGACATGAAACCACGCAACGACAACCTGCAATCGATCCACGGCCGCCTCGCGCGGCTGCCGGAGGCGTTCGCGCGAGTCGGGGCCGATGCGCGCGCACCCGGGCTGGAGGAATGCGACTAGCGACGACATTCGCTTCTCGCCTCTTCGAGCCCGGGTGCACCGAAAGGTCCCCGGGCTTTTTGTTTTCCGATCTGCGGCAACCCCAGGGTTGCCGATGCGCTCTTTTACAACCTGGATGTGGCAAAGCCCCCGCCGCACGTGCAGCGAGGACGCATGACGCGATCGGGTCGTGCGGCGGGGTGTCGACGCATCGCAATGCACGCCCCCGTAGCTCAGCGGAATGAGAGCGCGCGGCTACGAACCGCGAGGCCGGAGGTTCGATTCCTTCCGGGGGCACCATGGTCTTGCGGCACGTAGCTCAATCGCAGAGCAGCCGACTCTTACTCGGCAGGTTGCAGGTTCGATTCCTGCCGTGCCGACCATGCTTCCCGGGCCAGTCTGGTGACGGCGCCGGCTTGAAACACCGGAGATCTCCGTTCGATTCGGAGGGGAAGCACCACGCGCCGGCGCACCTTGCCACATCCGCATCAGGAATTTGTCGTGAACGCGTGTACCGCAGCGGGCGAGGCTCGTGAGTCCTCCCTGGCGCGCGCAGCCTGAGATCGGCCGTGCGCGTACCGCGGCGCGGGAGCGACGAATGTTGGGCGAGGTAGCTCAGCGGTAGAGCACGGCTCGATGAGGCCGAGGTCGCGGGTTCGACTCCCGCTCTCGCCGCCATCTGGATAGCTCAGAGGGTAGAGCATCGGTCTTGGAAACCGACTGTCGCGGGTTCGACTCCCGCTCCAACGCAACGAAGGGCCGAAAGCCCTTTACGCAGTACCGGGGCCGGTTTCAGCCCGCGTCGCAGCGCATCGCGACACGGGCACCGCGCTGCCGGCCGAGCGCGCCGTGCGGCGCGCGCGGGCGAGGCGGCAACAGCCGGGCGCGAGGGTCGCGCGAGGCGCGGCCGCCCTCCCCCGCGCGCGCGACGGCGCCCGCCGGCAGCACGGGAGGCCGGATCCCACCTTCTTGCAGCAGCAGTCGCAGTGACGCAGTCCCGCAGTTCAACTTGAAGAGAGGAACGGAAGGAAAGGAGATTCAAATGGTCGTGCGAAAGATCCATGTGAAGAAGGACGAGCGTGCGCTCCTGTTCGACAAGGGCGACTTCGTCGACGTACTGGGCCCGGGCGAGTACTGGCGCTTCGATCCGCTGCGCCGCGTCGCGGTCGAGAAGTTCGATCTCGGCAAGCCGCGCTTCGAGCACCGCCTCGCCGAGTACCTCGTGAAGTCGGAGCCCGGGGTCGCGGCGCGGGAGTTCCACGTCGTGGAGCTCGGCGCGACCGAACTCGGCCTGCGCTACGAGAACGACGTGCCGGTCGAGGTGCTCGCGCCGCAGTCGCGCCGCCTGTACTGGAAGGGCTACATCGACGTGCGCGTCGAGCGCCTGGACATCGCGACGGACTTCGCCGTGCCGGAGAAGCTCGTGCCGCAGCTGGTCGCGGCGCTGGCCCGCGGCTCGGTGAAGGACCTCGGGGCCGCGGGCGTGCTCGCGGCGCAGGTGCCGCAGCATCACGCGGGCGTGCTCACCGTGGACGGGAAGGTCGCAAGCGTGCTGGACGCCGGGATGCACTACTACTGGCGCTTCCTGCGCGACCTGCGCGTCGACGTGGTGGACCTGCGCCTGCAGGTGATCGAGGTGGCGGGACAGGAAATCCTGACCAAGGACAAGGTCCCGCTGCGCGTGAACCTGAACGCGGGGTACCGCGTGACGGACGTGCTGACGGCCTACGCGAAGCAGGCGAAGCCGCTGGACTACCTCTACAAGGAGCTCCAGTTCGGCCTGCGCGCCGCGGTCGGCACCCGCACGCTGGACGAGCTGCTCGAGGACAAGGGCGCGCTCGACCAGTCGGTCGCGGAGCACATCCGCCGTCGCGTGGAGGGCTTCGGCCTCGAGGTCGATTCCGTCGGCGTGAAGGACATCATCCTGCCGGGTGACATGAAGCTGATCCTGGCGAAGGTCGTGGAGGCCGAGAAGGCCGCGCTGGCGAACGTGATCCGCCGCCGCGAGGAAACCGCGGCGACCCGTTCGCTGCTGAACACGGCCCGGGTGATGGAAGGCAACCCGACGGCCCTTCGACTGAAGGAGCTGGAGACGCTGGAAAAGGTCACCGAGAAGATCGACAAGATCTCGGTGTTCGGGGGCCTCGACGCAGTACTGAAGGATCTGGTGAAGATCCGCTAGCGGCCGGTCGCAGATCCGGGCCGGCCGCCCTTTTTTTCGAAAGCGAAGACATGACTTGCAACGAATCCAAGCAACCCCAGGGCCTCGTGATGGAGGTCTGGGAACTGGCCGACCTGGTATTGAAGAACCGCTTCAAGGCGGCGCTGGAGTCCGGGGAGCCGGGCTATCCGATCTTCCGCGACCTGCGGTTCGCGGCGCGCGTGGAGCTGGAAGCCTTGCTCGACGCGGTAGCGCTCGACCGGTCGTGGCGCGCCGAGCGCATCAACGGCGAGTCGATGATCCTCGACGGCGACGGCCTCTTCGTGGCTGCCTATGGCAGCCGGAAGTCGACCTACTGCAGCTGCGTGTTCTACGTCTGGGCGAGCGACATCGCGCGCGCCGAGGCGGCGATCCAGCGCATCCTCGACAAGGCAGGCGCTACGCGCATCACGGAGCCGAGCTTCCAGATCGACTGGACCTTCCTCACCGCACGCGGCGAACTGGAGAGCGCGTCGATCGAGGAAATGGCGACCGACGTGCTGCACGACCAGGCCTACCCGGAGATCAAGGGTGGCGTGCGCGGCTTCGTCGCACGCTTCCTCGAGGCGCCGGAGACCGTTCTCGTCCTGCAAGGACCACCGGGCACGGGCAAGACGCGCCTGATCCGCGCGATCCTCGGCGAGATCTCGCGCCGCCGCAACGGCAAGGCGCGCGCGCTCTATACCGGCGACGTCAAGGCGCTTGCCTCGGACGAGATCTTCGTGCGCTTCATCACCGGCCGCGCGGACGCCTTCGTCGTGGAGGACGCCGACCACCTGCTGAAGCCCCGGGCCGACGGCAACGAGCACCTGCACCGCTTCCTCGCGATCGCGGACGGCGTGGTCCGCGCGCAGGGTCGGAAGATCATCTTCTCGACCAACCTGCCAAACGTTGGCGACCTCGACGATGCCCTCGTCCGTCCCGGCCGCTGCTTCGCGCGGGTGGATGTGCGCGCGCTGACGAGCACCGAGGCGCGGGCACTCGCGGCATCGCTCGCGGGCTCCGACGCCGACAAGGCTGCTCGGGTCGAGCACGTGATCGGCGGCAAGCCGAGCGGGAAGTGCTCGGTGGCGGAGGTGTACAAGGCGCTGGTCTAGCCGGCTGGCAATAGTCACGCCGCGGCGGCGGCACGATCCGCTAGGATCTGCACGGGGATCTCGACAGTGCCTACGCATCGCGCCGACGCAAGCACCAGGCCCGTGGGGTGGCGGCCATGAAGTCGCTGCTCGGTCGCTGGCTCGGCGGCGCGAACGCGCCGCCGGAGACCCTGCAACTCGAGGCGCCCGGATTGCGTGCGTTCCGGCTCGTCCGTGTCGTTCCGGATCCGCGAGCACTTCCAGTCCACGTATGGGCTCCCGGTGTGCAACTGGGAGCCCGTCCAGGCGTGGATCGATACCCTGCCCGAGGAGGCACGCGGCCCCGCATGGACGGATTGCGAGCGCGCCTGGCTGCTTCACCTGCGCGATGCGCTCGGGCCGACGTACCGGCTCGAGGAGTCGGATTCGGCGTTCCTCGTCTCGGCGCTCGATCGCCGGCAGGCGGCGGCGACGCGCGAGTTCATGTCGCGCACAGCGAAGCGCATCATCATGGTGCTCGACGGTGTCGCGCAGTCCAGCGACTGGGGCAAGGACATCCTCATCGTCTTCGACGACGACGACCGCTACTACGAGTACGCCTCGCATTACTATCCCGACGAAGGCGAATTCGCCCTCAGCGCCGGCATGCACATCCAGCACGGCTGCAGCCACTTCATTACCGTGCGCGGCGACCTGCGTGCGGTCGAGCCGGTGATCGCCCACGAGATGACGCACGCGTTCCTCGCGCACCTGCCGATTCCTGCGTGGCTGAACGAGGGCATCGCGGTGAATACAGAGCAGCGCCTTTGCGGGGTGGCACCCGGCCTCGCCACACCGGCGCAGATGCACGCGCAGCACCTCGCCTACTGGGGCGAGGAGGAAGTCCAGGAATTCTGGCTGGGCAAGTCCTTCCTGCGCACGGACCAGGGCAACAAGCTCTCGTACGACCTCGCGCGAATCCTTGTGGCGCACTACTCCCGCGACTGGAATGCGTTCCGGGATTTCGTGCTCGCGGCCGATAGTGCGGACGCAGGGCAGGAAGCGGCGAAGCGATTCCTTGGCTGTTCACTTGGCACGGCCGTGGCCGCGATACTGGAAACCCTGAATTCGGAAGGCCTCGAGCCCGATCCGGAATGCTGGGGGCGGCCGCCGGAGCGAGGGGCGTTTTGCCCGCGCTCGTAGCACATTGCGGCATCCGCTGTCGCCACCTGAGGCTACCCCGCCATCGCCCCCACCACCCTCGCCGTCTCCGCATCCGCCGGGAAGAACTGCTCCAGCGCGAGTTCCGACAGCGTCACGTCCACTGGCGTGCCGAACACGGTGATGGTGCTGATGAACGACAGCGTGCCCATCGGCGTACGGATGCGCAGCGGCACGGCGATCGCGGCGGCGGGGTCGTGCACGTGCGCATCGCCTTCGGGCGCCGGGTAGCCCGACACTTCTTCCAGCAACGCGGCGAGGACCGGGTCTGCGGAGTTCGCCACTTGTTGCGCCAGCCTCGCGACGAGGTGTGCGCGCCACTCGGCGAGGTTGTCGATCTTCTGCGCCACGCCCTTGGGGTGCAGCGCGAGGCGCATCGCGTTCGCGCCGGGGCCGAGAAGTTCCGGCGCGACGCCTTCGTACATGGCGGACAGCGCGTGGTTGGTGGCGACGATGTTCCAGTGCCGGTCGACGGCGAAGGCCGGGTACGGCTTCTGCGCTTCGAGGATTCGCTCGATCGCGCGCTTCGCGGCCTCGAGCGCCGGGTCGTCGAGCGCGCGGGCGCGGAACATCGGCGCGAAACCGGCGGCGACGAGCAGCGCGTTGCGTTCGCGCGGCGGCACCTCCAGCCGCTCGGCGAGGCGCAACACCATCTCGCGGCTGGGCTGCGAGCGGCCGGTCTCGAGGAACGACAGGTGCCGCGGCGAGATCTCGGCGGCGTGCGCGAGGTCGAGCTGCGACAGGCGCCGGCGCTGGCGCCAGTCGCGCAGGTGCTCGCCCGCGGTGCGAACGGTGCTGGTGTGGGTGTGCATGGCGCAAGGATGTTACGCCGCGGGGAGCGCGCGCCATTACCTGCCGCGTAATCGACGCGCCGCGCGACGCCGCCGAGACTGGCCGCACCTCAACCTGAAAGGAGCGATGCCATGACCCCCAACCCCCGCGATGCCTTCCTGCGCCGCGTGCTGTTGCTCGACGCCGCGACCTCGGGCCTGTCGGCGATCGCGCTGCTCGCCGGCGCCGAGGCGCTCGCGCCGATCCTTGGCCTGCCGAAGTCGCTGCTGCTCGGCGCGGGCGCGGTGTTCGTGCCCTTCACCGCGCTGGTGCTGTGGGTGGCGACGCGCGAGACGCTGCCGCGCGCCGGCGCGTGGATCGTGATCGGCCTGAACGCGCTGTGGGCCGCCGACAGCGTGCTGCTCCTTTTCACCGACTGGGTCTCGCCCGCCGCGCTCGGCACCGCGTTCGTGCTCGCGCAGGCGGCCGCGGTCGCGGTGCTCGCGGAGCTGGAGTTCGTGGGCCTGAAGCGCATGGCGGCCTAGCCCGGCCGCGCACGGCGCCGGAGTCGCTTATGCTCCGGAGCCGTGCCCCTGCCCGCGAGAACCGCCGCCGCCTTCTGCCTCGCCCTCCTCGCCGGCTGCGCGACCAACCCGCTCGAGTCGGCGCGCTTCTGGGCGCTCGAGAACTGCTCCGGCCACGCCTCCGGGCGGCTGCGCTTCACCGACGCGGGCGGATCGGAACTCGCGACCGTCGATCGCGCCGCTTGCGAGCGGCTGCAGGCGGCGTCGACGAACATCCAGGCGCAGGCGGGCTACGCGCTGCGCGGCGTGCTGATCTCGGACCTCACCGAGGTGAACGCCTTCGCGACGCTCGACAACGCGTCGCGGCCGATCGTGGTCGTCAACCTCGGCATGCTGGCGGCGCTCGGCACCGACGAGGCGGCGTGGGCGGCGCTGCTCGGCCACGAGATCGCGCACCTCGCGCGCGGGCATCGCCACGGGCGCGCCGAGGCCCAGGCCGGCGCGCGGGCGAGCGGACAGGCGCTCGGGCAGCTGATCGCGCAGTTCGTGCCGGGCGTGGGCGGATTCCTCGCCGGCAATGCCGCGAACTTCGCGGTGGCGAACGCGATGTACGGGGCCTACACGCGGCCGCAGGAAGCCGAGGCCGACGAATACGGCCTCAAGTGGATGCACGCCGCGGGCTACGACCCTCGCGGGATGCTGCGCCTGATCGCCGCGCTGCGCGGCGGCGGCGCGCTGCCGCCCTTCCTCTCGACGCACCCGGGGGCGGACGATCGCGCGCAGGCGGTCGAGGCGTTCGCGGCGAAGAACCCGATGCTGCCCAAGCCGGCCGCGGCGACGCCTTAGCGGGCGGGGGGCTCCCCGCCCGGCCTCAGACCTTCATCGCCTTCTGCGGCGCGCGGCTCGCGCGCCGGTTGGCGAACAGCGAGCCGTTCGCCAGCCAGCGCAGGCAGGTCACCGAGAGTTCGTCCCGCATCGCGCGCAGTCCGGTGTCGTTCCACAGGTTGCGCACCTCGGCCGGGTCGGACTGCAGGTCGTAGAGCTCACCCACCGAAGGATCGTCGAGGTAGAGCACGATCTTCCAGCGCCGGTCGCGGCGCATCAGGATGAACTCGCTGCCGGTCTGGATGTGGTCCTTCGCGAGCTCCGAGTAGACCGCGTCGCGCGGCTGGTAGTCGGCGCGGCCGAGCACGGCACCCAGCAGCGAGCGCGCCTCGAAGTCGCCCGGCACCGGGACGCCGGCCGCTTCCAGCACCGTGGGCGCCACGTCCATCAGCTGCACGAGGTCGTCGCGCACGCGGCGCGCCACCGGCAGGTTCTTCGACCAGAAGAGCAGCGGCACGCGCACCACGGTGTCGTACATCGTCCATTTCTGGATGTGGCCGTGGTCGCCGAGCGCGTCGGCGTGATCCGACGTAAAGATCACCAGCGCGTTGTCGAGGTAGCCGCGCGCGTCCAGCGTGGCGAGGATGCGGCCGACCTGGTGGTCGATCATGCTCACGTTCGCGGCGTAGTGCCGGCGCACGCGCAGCAGGTCGGCCGGCGTGGCGTCGGGACGCCACGCGATCGAGTCGAAGTTGAACTCGAACATGTTGTTGCGCAACGCGTGCTGCGCCGGCGGCTGCGCGCGCAGCTCGGCCTCGGTGACGGCGGGCACGGGGATGTCGACATTGGCGTATTCCGCCAGGGCATCGGCCGTCGGGTCGTACGGTGGATGCGGCCCCGGGAAGCCGATCTGCAGGAAGAGCGGATCCTTGTTCTTGCGGTCCTCGAGCCACCAGCACGCGGTGTCGCCGATGAAGTTGTCGGGGTGCATGTCGGCGTCGAGGTGCCACTCGAACGCGCCGAGCGCGCGCTTGTAGCCCTCGGGGTCGGCGGCGTGCCGGTTGTAGCGCGAGGGCTTGGTCAGCTTCCGCGCGTGCAGCGCCTTGTCCCACTCGTCGTAGATCGCGCGATCGCGCTCTTCGAGGAACAGCGGCCGGTCCTTGTTCTCCATGATCAGCCGCTGGTGGAAGCCCCCGGGCGCGTCGTAGGGGTTGATGTGCATCTTGCCGATGTTCACGCAGTGGTACCCGCGGTCGGCGAGAAGGCTCACCCACGTCGGCTGCCACGGCTGGAAGTTGCTGAACACCTGGCAGCCGTGCGGATACTTGCCGGTGAAGAGGCTCGCGCGCGCGCCCACGCACACCGGCGAGGTGACGAAACATTCGGTGAAGGCCGCGCCCTCGGTGGCGAGGCGATCGAGGTGCGGCGTGCGCATCCACGGCGCGCCCAGCGCGCCGATGGTGTCGGCGCGCTGCTGGTCGGTCATGATGAGGATGATGTTCGGGCGATCCATGTCTCGTGCCTCGGGTTCAGTTCAGCTTCATGCCGCTGGTCGCGATGACGCGGCGCCACTTCTCGAGTTCCGCGGCCTGGAAGGCCTGGAACTTCGCCGGCCCCTCGACCATCACCTCGTCGCCCTGCGCGGCGATCTTCTCGCGCAGCGCCGGCGCGGCCGCCGCCTTCGCCGTGGCCTGGTAGAGGCGCTCGACGATCGCGGCCGGCGTGCCCGCCGGCACGAACAGGCCGAACCACGCCGAGGCGACGACGTCGATGCCCGATTCCTTGAGTGTCGGCGCCGCCGGGAAGGCTTGCGAGCGCGCGTTGCCGGTGGTCGCCAGCACGCGAAGCTTCCCGGCCTTCACCTGCCCCTGCACCACCGGGATGTGGTTCTGCGTGAACTGCACTTCGCCGGCGAGGAGCGCGGTCACGGACTGCGCGCCGCCCGGATAGGGCACGTGCTGCGGCCGGGTGCCGAGCGCCTGGTTCATCAGCTCGACCGACAGGTGCGGGAAGGTGCCGACGCCGTTGGAGGCGTAGTTCATCTTCTCGCTGCCCGACTTGAACGCCCTGAGGAAGTCCTCGAGCGTGGCCGCGCCGGTCGCGGCGTTCACGCAGAGGGCGAGCGGGCCTTCGGTGAATTGCGTGACCGCGATGAAGTCCTTCACCGGGTCGTAGCGCAACTGCTTGTAGACCCACGGCGCGAAGGCGTGCGTGGCGGCGCCGCCGAGCAGCACCGTGTAGCCGTCGGCCGGCGCGCGCGCCGCCTGCTCGGCGCCGAGCGTGCCGCCCGCGCCGGGCTTGTTCTCGACGATCACGTTGCCGCCCAGGTGGCGGGCGAGCTCGTCGGCGAGCAGCCGGCCGCTGATGTCCACCACGCCGCCGGGCGGGAACGGCACCACCAGCCGCACCGGCCGTGCGGGATACTCCTGCGCCAGCGCGCCGCCGGCCCCGCAGGCCAGCAGCACGCAAAAGGACGCCCATCTCGCCAGCACGCGCATCGTCGACTCCTCCTCCGGCAATCGTTCTATAGTTAATCAGATTAGTCAACCCGGCCGGGATTGCGGCATCCTTCGCCCGAGGCCCCTCCATGCCCGGCTACTTCAAGCACAGCGCCAGCCCCCTCTACGCCCAGCTGGCCGACGCCCTGCGCGAGCGCATCGTGAAGGGCGCCTGGTCGGTCGGCTCGCAGATCCCCACCCTGCCCGCGCTCGCGAAGGAGTTCGACGTCGGGCTGATCACCGTGCGCCAGGCGGTGCAGATCCTGCGCGACGAGAAACTGGTGGCGCCGGAACAGGGCCGCGGCACCTTCGTGCGCGCGAAACCCCAGGTGCACCCGCGGATGCGCGTCGAGACCTCGCTGCGCGGCCTCGCCGAGCTCTACCGCAAGCTCGCGCCGCGCGTGCTGCCGCTCGAGGAAGGCTTCGGCACGCCGCGGCTGGAGCCCGGGGACGGCACGCCGGCGCCGAAGTACCGCTTCCTGCGTCGCGTCCACGCCAGCGACCGGCAATCGAATTCGGTGATCTCGGCCTACCTCGACGACCGCATCTTCCGCCTGGCGCCCAGGCGCTTTCGCAAGGAGCCGATCATCCCGGTGCTGGCCGACCTGAAGCAGGTCCGCATCGGCTCGGCGCGGCAGATCCTCACCATCGGCACCGCCGGCGCGGATGCGGCCACGGTGCTCAACATCGCGGTATCGGCCCCCGTGGCCGAAGTGCGCCGCGTGTTCTGCTCCCCGGCCGGCACCGTGATCTACCTCGGCGAGCTGACCTATCGCGGCGACTTCATCCGCGTGGACATGGACTTGCTGGGATAATCGGCATACCGCCTACATCGCCGGAATCCGATGTTCTACCTCGACCTTTTCCGCGCACTCCATGAAGAAGGGGTCGACTATGTCCTCGTCGGCGGCCTTGCGGTCAACCTGCACGGCGTCGAGCGCGCGACGATGGACGTGGATCTCGTCCTCGCGATGGATGACGCGAACCTGAAGCGCTTCCTCGGCGCCGCGAGGCGCATGGAGCTACGCCCTTCTCTGCCGGTGTCGATCGAGTCGCTGTGCGACGCCTCGCAACTCGACCAGTGGGCACGCGAGAAGCACATGATTGCGTTCGCCCTGCGCGCGCCGTCGCCGACGTCCCCGACGGTCGACGTGATCGTCCGGCCTGTCGTATCCTTCGAGCAAATGCACCGGAACCGCATATCCAAGGACGTCGGCGGCGTGATGCTGAACATCGCCGCCATCGACGACCTGGTGGCGCTGAAGACCGGCACCGGTCGGCAGAAGGATGCATCCGACATCGAGGCCTTGCGCCGGGTGCAGGATCTGGGCAAGCGATGAACGCGCAAGACTACCGGTACGAAGTCACCGACGAGCAGATTCGCGCGTACCTCGCGGTGCCGGATCTCGCCAAACTGCAATGGCTCGAGGACCTTTGCGCGTTCACGCGCATGGTTCGTGAAGCCCCCGCGACCTACCAGGGCTCGGGCGCACCCGTACTTGCCCCGCCTCGCTCGCCTTCAGGCCGTTCGGCCCAAACGCCATGACCGCACCCGACACCCCCCGCCTCACCGACCTCGTCACCTGCGCGGGTTGAGCGAGCAAGCTCGCCGCAGGCGAGCTCTCCCACGTGCTGGGAGACATCCCGCTCGACAGCGACCCGCGCGTCCTCGTCGACTTCCGCGATGCGGACGACGCGGGCGTCTACGCCTGGGAGGGCGGGCCGGCGCTCGTGCAGACGGTGGACTTCTTCACGCCGATCGTCGACGACCCGTTCACCTACGGGCAGATCGCGGCGGCGAATTCGCTGTCCGACGTCTATGCGATGGGCGGGCGGCCGCTCACCGCGCTGGCGATCGCCGGATTCCCCAAGGGCGTGCTCGGCGTCGACGCCATTGCCGCGATCTTCCGCGGCGGGCATTCCAAGCTGCGCGAGGCCGGCGTCGCGCTGCTCGGCGGGCACACGGTGCAGGACCCCGAGCTGAAGTTCGGCTACTCGGTCACGGGCTCCGTGGACCCGGCGCGCATCTGGCGCAACGCAGGCGCGAAGCCCGGCGACCGCCTGCTGCTCACCAAGCCCATCGGCACCGGCGTGATCGGCACCGCGATCAAGGGCCGGCGCGCGCCCGAGGCGCTCGCGGCGCAGGCGGTGGAGGCGATGCGCGCCCTGAACAAGGTGGCCGCGGAAGCGCTCATCGGGAACGATGCGGTGCATTCGTGCACCGACGTCACCGGCTTCGGCCTCGTCGGCCACGGCAGCGAGGTCGCGCAGGCGAGCGGCGTGACGATCGAATTCGACGCCGCGCGCGTGCCGCTCTTCGACGGCGTGCGCGACCTCGTCTCGAGGAACCGCAGCGGCGGCATGAAGTCGAACCGCGCGCATTTCTCGCCGGGCGTGAACGTCGGGCCCGGCGTTCCGGAAGACCTCGTGGACCTGTTCTACGACCCGCAGACCTCGGGCGGGCTGCTGTGCTTCATCGCCGACGCCGCCTTCGACGCGGCGCTCGCCACGCTGCGAGCCCGGGGCGTGCCGGCGGTCGAGGTCGGTCGGGTGCGGCCCGGCCGGGAACACCACATCGCCTTGCTCTGAGCGTCCGATTCGTTGACGCGCGGCAAGCGCGGCCCGCGTCTTTCGAAGGTTCGGCCTTAATCCGACTCGCGCAATGCCGTAATCCCCGGTAGCCGGGAAAGTACGGGCGGGATCGCCGCCCTGTCGTGCCCCGGCCCGAGGACGAACACATGTACGCCCAGCCCACGCCTACGCCCGGCCCCGCGATACCGGCCCCGCTGGACGAGCCCGCGCCGCGCGAGTTGCTGGCGGCCGGCCCGCAGTTCGCGCTCGACGCATTCGCCCTGCTGCTCGCGCTCGTGCCGCTGGCCGCGATCGGCTGGCTCGAGGTGACGCGGCACCCGGCGATCCCCTTCATCGTCGTCTACGCGATCCCGGTCGCCGCCCATGCGTGGCTGCGCGGCGGACGCCCCGGCTGGGTGCTGGTGCTCGCGGCCACGGCGCTCGGCACGCACTACACGCTGCGGCTGGACGCGGTGCACGGCGCGCCCGAGCTCGTCGCGCTGCACGCGCTGGGCAACTTCGCGCTGTTCGCGACGCTCTACGGCCTCATCGACCGGCTGCGCACGCAGGTGGCGAAGCTGCACGCGGCCACCGACCTCTACGGCCGCCTCGCCTTCCGCGACCGCCTCACCGACCTGCCCAACCGCACCCTGCTCTACGACCGCCTCGCCACCGCGATCGCCACCGCGCGCCGCAGCCAGCGCAAGGTCGCGCTGCTGTTCCTCGACATGGACGGCTTCAAGCCGGTGAACGACCGCCACGGCCACAAGGCGGGCGATCGCGCGCTCAAGGCCGTGGCGACGCGCCTGCTGCGCGCGGTGCGCGAAATGGACACCGTGGCGCGCGTCGGTGGCGACGAATTCGCGGTGCTGCTCGCCGAGATCGACGACGCCGCCGACGTCGAGCCGGTGGCGCGCAAGATCCTCGCCGCGATCGGCGAGCCGATCGACCTCGGCAACGGCAGCACGGCGACGCTGGGCGCGAGCATCGGCATCGGCGTCTTCCCGGACAACGGCATGGAGATCGACCGCCTCGTCGCGGTGGCCGACGACGCGATGTACGCGAGCAAGGCGCGCGGCCGCAACTGCTGCACCTTCTCGGAAACGCGCGACGGCGAGGGCGCGAGCGAGCCCTGGCTGGTGTTCACCGCCGCGCACGAGATCGGCGTCGCCGAGGTCGACCGCCAGCACCGCAACCTGGTGGCGATGGCCAACCGCCTGAACGAGGCCATCCGCTCCGGCGAGGCGGCGGACCACGTCGCGCACCTCTTCGAGGAGCTGCTGCTCTACACGCGCTTCCACTTCGCCACCGAGGAGCGCTTCATGGCGCGCTACGCCTACCCGGCGCGCGACGAGCACCACGTGCTGCACGGCCACCTCCTAGAGGAGATCGCGCACGTGCGCGAGCGCATGCTGCCCGGCAACGAGATCGCCGTGCTGCAGACCATCAAGGACTGGCTGCTCGACCACATCGCCGACGCCGACCGCGACCTCGGCATCTTCCTGCAGGGGCGGCAGGTGCGCTGAGACGGGCCGGAGCCTAGCGCGCCGCAGGCGACGCGGGTCCTCCGTCGCCGACCAGCGTGAATGGCGCCCAGAACATCGGGTGCGCGTAGGCGAAGGCGTCGCGGCCCGAGGCATCCTTAGCGGTACCGCGATCGGCGAGATCGAGCATCGCGCGGCGCAACGCCTCGGCACGGGAAAGCCCCGTGTCCCTGGCCTGGCGCTGGAAGACGTCGGTGGTAATGAGCCGCGCGCTCACCGTCTCGACCGGCCAATTCGACACCAGCAGGCTGCGCGCGCCGGCGAAGAAGAACGCCCTGCCGAGTCCCGACACCGCCTCGCTGCCCGCGCCGTCGGCGGCCGCAGTATTGCAGGCCGACAGCACGACCCACTCCGCATCGAGCTTCAGTCCGAGGACTTCATCCAGCGTCAGCAGGCCGTCGGCGTCCTTCTCGCCGGTGAGTTCCGGGTTCGACAGCGCGAGCGCGGGCTGCGTCAGCCCGTCTAGTTCGCCTGGCACCAGCCCGTGGGTCGCGAACATGATCACGCGGTAGTCGACGAGCGGCCGCGATTTCACGTTGGTCTCCGACGCGTCGGCGCCGAGGGCGATGTCCGTGGGGTCCGCCTTCAGCGCAGCGGCGACCTCGCGGATCTCGAGCGCGGTATCTGGCAGCGGCGGCAGCCGCGCGAAATCCGCCGCCGACACCGGCTTTGCCGGGTCGCCGCCGGCCACGATGTCGCGGTTGCGGACCGACAGCCCGCGGCTCGCGGCGGCGCTTGGCGAGGCGCGCGAAAAGCTCGGGTCGCCGAATCCCGCGAACGGGCGCGAGGCACGCGCGCCTGTAGCGACCGCGCCGGATGGACGCAGGGCCGCCAGCGCGCCCACTGTCGGAAGCTGCACGACGGCCACGTCGCGCAGCAGCCAATGCACGCGGCGATAGCCCTCGAAGCGCAAAGATCCGGCCGCCATTGCGCCGGGCCGCGACGGGAGCAGCGCGAGGGGCAATTGCGCGAGCGCGCCGTGCGGCACCGCTATCAACGACGCCGCCCCCGACCACCCCGCCTCCACCGGCTTGAGCAGCGCGTCGTACAGGGAGCGCGCGCCCTCGACGTCGAACTCGGGGAACGCGGCGAGCGAAGCGCTCCCCACGTCGAGCGCGCGGCGGAGCTTGCCGACCGCCTGCGCGAGGGCCGCCGACCCGACGCGCACGCGCGCGAAGCGGGGCGGCCCGGATGCGCGGATCACCCAGGCGTAGGTCTCGGTCTCGCTGGTATAGGTGGCGAGCAGCGCCTCGCCAGGGCGCAGCAGGCCGCGCACGGTTTCCATGGTGACCGCGCGCGGCTCGATGAGGTCGGCATAGCGCGGGAACTGGCGCGCGATCCGGGCGCGCAGCGCTTCTCGCTCGCGCCCGATGCCTTCGATATCGGAACGTATCGCGGCGATCGTGCTCGCCGGACGCAGCGCGGCGGGCCGCCGCAGAAGTTCCTCCACGATCCGGCTCAGCGAGCCGTGGCGATTGCCGAGGTCCTGTTCCTCGCGCGCAAGCTCCGCCAGTTCCGCGTCGGGCAAGCTGGCGCGCGTCGCGGCGAGCGAGAGCGCGCGCTGCACCGCGGAGCCGCGCACCGCCTCGGCCATCGCGAACGCCGTCTCGACAGCGGCGGCGTCGCCGCCCTCCGCCCGTTCCGCGAGGTGCTCGAGGTATCCGTCGACGATCCAGCGCGCATAGGTATCGAGCATCACGTCGGCGCGATCCACGGAGCGCTGCCGCCGCCGGATCTCGACCAGCGCCGGCATGTTCTCCGAGAACACCTTTGCCGCCTCGGCCTTGCGTCCTGCGCGATGCAACGCGACCGCGTACATGCCGGCCCTTTCGCGCACGGTGTAGCTGGTGGTCGATTGCGCTCGCGCGCGACGCCAGTGCTCCTCGAGCATCGGCAGGGCGGAGGCGGCGTTGCCCTGGCGGACCTGCGCGTACCCCCAGACGATCGAGCCGCTCCAGCCCGTCTTCGGCATGCCGCGGGCACGTTCCTCGAAAGCGGCGATCGCGTCGGCGTCGCGACCCGCAAGCGCGCCGGCCCATCCGCGCAGCAGTAGGTGCCGGTTCGCGACGTGGGCCGAGGAGCTCAAGCCCGACTTCGAAATGGCCGCGGCGGCACGCTCGAGGTATCCCTGCGCGTCGCGCACGCGCCCCTGCCGGAGCAGGTTCTCGGCGAGGTCGACCAGGATGCGCGCGGATTGCACCGATTCCGCCCCCGTCTCGCGCGTCGAGCGCCCGAGCGTGTCGCGGAGTACCCATTCGGCGTCGGTGAAGCGCGCGAGCCGGCGCAGCGTGATCGCGTGGTGCGCCTCGATGAGGTTGCGCAGGTAGAGCAGCTGCGGATCGGGCTTCGGCCCGCGTTCCTCTACATAGCGCTGGATCGCCACGACACCCTGTCGCGCCGCACTCTCGGCCTCGCCCAGCTTGCCGCGTAGCACCAGGATGCGCGAGCGAGCCCAGTTGTACATCGCGTCGTGCCACGCGCTCCGGGGACGCTCCAGCATGAGCTTGCGCGCTTCTTCGAGGCGCGACTCGGCCTTCGACAGCTCCGCGAGCTCGACGTGGTACCCGGCCAGGCCGACGAGGTGGGTGAAGCGATCCACCGGTGTCAGGTCCCGCGTGAGCTGATCCTCGCGAATGCGGCGCGCCTCGTCCCAGTCGCCCGCGAGATGGGTCGCGCTCGCGAGTAGGTGAGCGACCCTGGCGTGACCCCCACCCGCCGCGACGTGCGCCTTGCGCAATTCGCCGACCTGTCCCTGCAGGTCGCCGAGCGCGCGAAAGGCTTCCGCGCGCTGGAAGAGCGCCTGGATCCGCACGCCGACCTCGGTTTCGGGGGGGATCGGCCGCGCGAGCACCTGCTTCGCGGCGGCGCGAGCCTCGCTGTTCGCGTCCTCGTCTTCCTGCGCGACCGCCGGCGCGACGGCCAGTACGGCAAGGAGCGCGGCCGCAAGGGCGACAAACCGTCGCGGCATCAATACCCGCGAGCCCGGTCCACCACCTCGGCGAGCGGCTGCCCGTCGAGGAATCGGCGCATGTTGTCGACGAACTGCGCGGCGACGATGTCGTCGCGCTCCTTCTGGAAGCCGCCGATGTGCGGCAGCACGCGGATGCCCTCGGCGGTCCAGAACGGGTCGTCGGCGGGCAGCGGCTCCTTGCGGAACACGTCGAGGATCGCGCCGGCGATGCGCTTCGCCTTCACCGCGGCGATCAGGTCGGCATCGACCACCGAGGCGCCGCGACCGAAGTTGATGAACCACGCCGTTGGCTTCATCTTCGCGAAGCGTGCGGCGTCCATCAGGTTCTCGGTCTCGGGCGTGAGCGGCAGGAGCAGCACGACGAAGTCCGACTGCGCCAGCACTTCGTCGATCTGCGCGGGCGCGTAGGCCTTCTCCACGTTCGGCAGCGCGCCGGGCGTCTTCTTGGTGCCGACGACGCGCATCTCGAGCGCGACCGCCTTCTTCGCGACTTCGAGGCCGATCGCGCCGAGGCCGAGGATGCCGAGCGTCTTGCCGGCCAGCGTCTCGGAGACGCGGTTCACCCACTTCGATGCCTTCTGCTGCTCGGCCGCCGCGAGGAAGGGCTTGGTGGCGCTGAACAACGCGCCGAGGATGTTCTCGGGCATCGACACGCGGTGCGTGCCGCGCGCGCAGGTGAGCTGCACTGCGGGCTTCAGGTCCGGGCGCGAGAGCCAGTGGTCCACGCCCACCGACCCGGACTGCACCCAGCGCAGCTTCGGCATCTCTCCCACCGCCCCGGCCGGCACGTTCACGGCCATCAGCACCTCGGCGCCCGCCAGCGCCTCGGGCGACGGCTTCTCGCCCACCTTCGCGGTGTCGATGACCAGCCGGCCGCCGAGTCCGGCGCGCTCCAGCGCCGCCCGGTAGGGAGCAGGGTCTTTCGCCCAGATCAGCACGCGGGTCATTCGTCGCTCCAAGGGTCGAAAACGAAAGACGCGAGGATAAGCCAAGCCCGGACGCCGCCGCAGGCTTGACCTGCCTCAAGTGCGAACCACCCCGCCCTTCCATACTGGGTTTGCCACAACGCAAGGCGAAAAGCCATGGACCCGAACCCCGCCGTCGATCGTGCCATCGCGCGCCACGGGAACGAGCCGTGGCGCCTGCTGGCCATCCTTCGGAGCGTGCAGTCCGAACTGGGCTGCGTGCCGCCCGAGTCGCTCGAGCGCATCGCCGCGGCTGTGGGCCTCACCCGCGCCGAGGTCGAGGCCACGTCGAGCTTCTACCACCTGCTGCACGACAAGCCGCACGGGTGCTACGAGATCCTGTTCTCGGATAACGTCATCGACCACATGGCCGGCAAGGCCGAGTTGATGCGCGGCTTCTGCGACGGCCTGCTCGTCGAACCCGGCAAGCTGAGCGAGGACGGCCTGGTGTTCGTCGACAGCACCTCGGACATCGGACTCGCCGACCAGCCCCCCGGTGCGCTGGTCAACGGGCGCCTCGTGCCAGCGCTGGATCGCAACAAGCTCGACCTGATCGCCAACCTGATCCGCGAGCAGCGCGCGCTCGAGCATTGGCCCGCCACGCTGTTCGACGTGCCCGACAACGTCCGCAAGGCCGGGCCGCTGATCGGCGAGCCCTTCGAGCCGGGCGCGGCCCTGCGCCGCGCGCTCGCCGTCGGGGCGGACGGCATCCTCGCCGAACTGGATGCGGCCAACCTGCGCGGCCGCGGCGGCGCCGGCTTCAAGACCGCAGCCAAGTGGGGATCGGCCCGCAAGGCGAATGGCAAGGCGCACTACGTCATCTGCAACGCCGACGAAGGCGAGCCCGGCACCTTCAAGGATCGCGTGCTGCTGAAAAGCCACGCCGACCTCGTCTTCGAGGGCATGACGATCGCCGCGCGCGTGCTCGGCGCCACGAAGGGCTTCCTGTACCTGCGCGGCGAGTACCTGTCGCTGCACGAGGGACTGAACGCAGTGCTGGAGCGGCGCCGCAAGGCCGGCCTGCTGGGCGAGCACATCCTCGGTTCTCCCGGCTACGCGTTCGACATCGAGATCGTGCTCGGCGCGGGCGCGTACATCTGCGGCGAGGAGTCGGCGCTGATCGAGTCGCTCGAAGGCAAGCCCGGTCGTCCGCGCAATCGGCCGCCCTACCCCGACACCTTCGGCTTCCAGGGCCAGCCCTCGGTGGTGAACAACGTCGAGACCTACGCCTGCGCGGCGAAGATCCTCGAGCGCGGCGGCGCGTGGTTCGCCACGCTCGGCACGCCGGGTTCCACCGGAACGAAGCTTCTCAGCCTCTCGGGTGACGTGAAGCGCCCCGGCATCTACGAGGTGCCCTTCGGCGCGAGCCTCAAGCAGGTACTCGCGGACGCAGGCGCGCAGCAGCCGCAGGCGGTGCAGGTCGGCGGCCCCTCGGGCACGTGCCTTCCCTGGCGCGACTTCGACCGGAAGCTGTCGTTCGAGGACGTGCCCACGGCAGGCGCGCTGATGGTGTTCTCGCGCAACCGCGACATGTTCGACGTGGCGCGCAACTTCACGCACTTCTTCGCGCACGAGAGTTGCGGCTTCTGCACGCCGTGCCGCGTCGGCACCTCGCTCCTGCGCAACACCATGGACAAGCTCGCCGAGGGCAAGGGCAGCGCCTGGGACATGGACCGCATGAAGATGCTGATGCGCGTGCTGCAGGCGATGAGCCACTGCGGCCTCGGCCACACCGCCGCGCGGCCGGTGGTGCAGGCGATGCAGGCCTTCCCCGAGTCCTTCGAGCGGCGGCTGGTGAACCTCGACTACGAGCCCTCCTTCGACCTCGACGCCGCGCTCGGCACCGCGCGCCTGATCACCGGCCGCGACGACGAGTGGGCGCACATCGAAAGCGAAACCCCATGAGCACCTTCACGCTCGACGGCCGCGAGATCCCCTTCCGCGAGGGCGAGACGGTGATGCAGGCGGCGCTCGACGCCGGCGCGTACATCCCGCACCTGTGCCATCGGCCCGGGTACGAGCCGCACGGCAGCTGCAAGGTCTGCACGGTAGCGATCGACGGCCGCAACGCGGCCTCGTGCACCACGCGCGCGCGCACCGGCATGAAGGTCGAGAGCGCGACGCCGGAACTCATCGACATGCGCCGCGCGCTGGTCGAAATGCTGTTCGCGGAGGGCAACCACGCCTGCCCCGCCTGCGAGAAGAGCGGCGACTGCGAGCTGCAGGCGGTGGGCTATCACGTCGGCATGGACCACTCGCGGTTCGAGCACTTCTTCCCGGCGCGCGACCTCGACGCCTCGCATCCGGACGTGCTGCTCGACCGCAACCGCTGCATCCTCTGCGACCTCTGCGTGCGCGCCAGCCGCGACGTCGACGGCAAGCGCGCCTTCGCCATCGCCGGGCGCGGCATCCGCTCGCGACTGGTGGTGGATTCCCCCACGGGCCTGTTGCGCGACTCGAAGGTCGAGGTGACCGATGCCGCGGTGCGCGTGTGCCCCGTCGGCGCGCTGCTGCCCAAGCGCCGCGCCTACCAGGTGCCGATCGGCGAGCGCACCTTCGACAAGCATCCGATCCGCGAAGTCGCGATCACCGAGGCGCGACAGGCGAAGGACTATTCACTCGACAAGGAGCCGCGCCGTGGCTGAGAAACTGCGCGTCGCCACCTGTTCGCTGGCCGGCTGCTTCGGCTGCCACATGTCGCTGCTCGACATCGACGAGCGCATCCTCGAACTCGCGCAGCACGTGGAGTTCGACCGCTCGCCGATCAACGACATCAAGAAGGTCGGGCCCTGCGACGTCGGGCTGGTGGAAGGCGGCCTGTGCAATGCCGAAAACGTTCACGTGCTGAAGGCCTTCCGCCAGAACTGCCGCATCCTGGTCGCGGTCGGCGCCTGCGCGATCACCGGCGGCGTGCCCGCGATGCGGAACAACGTCAGCCTCTGGGAATGCTTCCGCGAGGTCTACCAGTACGAGCCCGGCACCGAGGGCCACGTGATCCCGAACGACCGCGAACTGCCGCTACCCTTCGACAAAGTGCACCCGATCCAGGAGGTGGTGCGCGTCGACTACTTCCTGCCCGGCTGCCCGCCGTCGGCCGACACCTTCTCGAAGTTCTTCACCGACCTGATCGCCGGCCGCACCCCGACGCTCGATCCCGCGGCCGTGCGCTACGACTGAGCCACCCATGAGCCCCACTCCCGCCTCCCGCCTCGAATCGACACCGAATCCGGAAAACCTGCGCCGCGTGGTGATCGAGCCGGTCACGCGCGTCGAAGGCCACGGCAAGGTGACGCTGCTGCTCGACGAATCCAACCGCGTACAGCAGGCGCGCTTCCACATCGTCGAGTTCCGCGGCTTCGAGAAGTTCGTGCAGGGCCGGCCCTACTGGGAGGTGCCGGTGATGGTGCAGCGCCTCTGCGGCATCTGCCCGGTGAGCCACCACCTCGCCGGCGCGAAGGCCGTGGACATGCTCGCCGGCGCAACGAAGCTCACGCCCACCGCCGACAAGATGCGGCGCCTCTTGCATTTCGGGCAGGTGCTGCAGTCGCACGCGCTGCATTTCTTCCACCTGTCGTCGCCGGACCTGCTCTTCGGCTTCGATGCGCCGGTGGAGAAGCGCCACGTGCTCGCGGTGGCCGCGGCCTTCCCCGAAGTCGCGAAGAAGGGCGTGCTGCTCCGGAAGTACGGGCAGGAGGTGATCCGCATCACCGCCGGCAAGCGCGTGCACGGGTCCCTGGCGGTGCCGGGCGGCGTGAACAAGCGCCTCTCGGCCGCCGAGCGCGACGAGTTGCTCAAGGACCTCGCGCAGACCCTCGCATGGAGCCGCGAAGCCGTCGAGATCGCGAAGCGCCTCTACGTCGACGGCAAGGAATCCGCACGCGACTTCGCCGCACTGCGCTCGCCGGTGCTGTCCCTGGTGCGCGCCGATGGCGGCATGGAACTCTACGACGGCAAGCTCCGGGCGCGCGACGCCTCGGGCGCGATCCTTTTCGACCAGCACGACCCCGCCGCCTACGGCGAGGTGCTGCACGAGGTGGTGAAACCGTGGTCCTACATGAAGTTCCCGTTCATCCGCGCGCTCGGCGCCGAGGACGGCTGGTATCGCGTCGGCCCGCTGGCGCGGGTGTTCAATTGCGACTTCATCCCGACGCCACTGGCCGAAGCCGCGCGCCAGGAACTCGTCACCCACGACGGCGGCTCGGCACGCCACGCCTCGCTGGCCTACCACTGGGCGCGCATGATCGAGATGCTGCACGCGGCCGAGGGCATCGAGGCGCTGCTTGCGGACCCGGATCTCCTCTCGGGCGAACTCGTGGTGCCGGGTGAACGCCAGTTCCGCGGCGTCGGCGTGATCGAGGCGCCGCGCGGCACGCTGATCCACCACTACCGCATCGACGAGAACGACCAGGTCGTGCGCTGCAATCTCATCGTCTCGACCACGCACAACAACCAGGCGATGAACGAGGCGGTGCGCGTGGTCGCCCTGCAGCACCTCGACGGCCACGAGGTCACCGAGCCGCTGCTGAACCACGTCGAGGTCGCGATCCGCGCCTACGACCCCTGCCTCTCCTGCGCCACGCACGCGCTCGGACGCATGCCGCTCGAGATCGAGCTGATCGACGCGTCAGGTGAACGCGTGTCGGCCCTGGCGCGCGACGCCGACGGCACGGTGCGCCCCGCATGAGTCGCGTCCTGGTCCTCGGATGGGGCAATCCCGGCCGCGGCGACGACGCGCTCGGGCCGATGCTGCTCGCATCGCTAGAGGCCGAGGCGGCGAGCCACCCGGACTGGCGCGAGCATGGGTTCCTTTGGGATTTCCAGCTGCAACCGGAGCACGCGCTCGACCTCGATGGCGCGGCGCAAGTGCTGTTCGTGGACGCGAGCACGCGCGCACCTGCGCCCTACGCCCTCACGCGCGTCGCGCCCGCCCGCGACCGCAGCTTCACCACGCACGCGCTCAGCCCGCAAGCCCTGCTGTCGGTGCGCGAGGACATCGCCGGCGCCACGGCGCCGGAGGCGTGGCTGCTGGCGATCCGCGGCGAGCGCTTCGAACTCGGCGCGGCGATGGACGCGCAAGCCGAAGCGCGGCTCGCCGCCGCGACGCGACTCGCCCGCGACCTGCTTTCGCACCCCGATCCTGCGTACTGGGACCGCGTCGCGGAGGCCCCGCCATGCACGAACTGAGCCTCGCGCAGGACATGCTCGCGATCGTGGAGGCCGCGGCCCGCAAGCACGGCGCGACGCGCGTCGCCTCGGTGCGCCTCGACCTGGGCGACGCGGCCTGCGTCGAACCCGAGGCGCTCGCCTTCGCCTTCGAGGTCGTCGCGCGCGAGGGCTGCGCGAGCGGCGCGCGGCTCGACATCGAACGCATCCCCGGCCACGCCATGCGCGTGCGCGACATCGAGATCGCCTGAGGAGACCCGCCATGTGCACCACTTGCGGCTGCGGACACGAAGAAGCGCATGTCTACGGGCATCCCCACGAGCATGCGCACGGACACTCTCACGAACATTCGCACGAACACTCGCACGATCATGGGCACGCTGCGGCCGACCTGCGCCGCGTCGCCGTCGAGGAAGACCTGCTGGCGAAGAACGACGCGATCGCCATCGCCAACCGCCGCCACTTCGCCGCGCATCGCGTACTTGCGGTGAACCTGGTCTCCAGCCCCGGCTCCGGCAAGACCACCCTGCTCGTCAAGACCATCGAGGCGCTGCGCGGCCGCTGCCCGGTGGCGGTGATCGAGGGCGACCAGCAGACGAGCCTGGACGCCGATCGCATCCGTGCCACCGGCGCACCCGCGGTGCAGGTGAACACCGGCAAGGGTTGCCACCTCGACGCCTCGATGATCGACCGCGCATTCCATCAAGTGCCGGCCCCCGAAGGCGGCGTGCTGATGATCGAGAACGTCGGCAACCTCGTCTGCCCCGCGGCCTTCGACCTCGGCGAAGCGGAGCGCGTGGTGGTGCTGTCGGTCACCGAGGGCGACGACAAGCCGCTCAAGTACCCGGACATCTTCCGCGGCTCGTCGCTGGTCCTCTTC
The DNA here is from genome assembly GCA_964617355.1 of uncultured Enterobacteriaceae bacterium. Taxonomy (GTDB): domain Bacteria; phylum Pseudomonadota; class Gammaproteobacteria; order Burkholderiales; family SG8-39; genus CAZTDU01. The sequence goes on along the minus strand of CAZTXP010000146.1, from coordinate 35,800 downwards.
AACAAATGCGACCTGCTGCCCTACGTGGACTTCGACGTCGCGCGCGCGCTGGGCCATGCCCGGCTCGCGAACCCGGCGATCCGCGCGCTCGAGGTCTCCGCGAAGACCGGGCAAGGCATGGACGCGTGGCTCGGCTGGATCGCCGAGCGCCTGCCCGCCCGCTCCCTCGCGAGCGCTGCGCACTCGCTTGCGAGTGCCACATGAACGCACGCTCGCCCGCGTCGATCCAGCTCGCGAAGCCCGGCCCGCCCGTGCTCGCGCTGGGCGCGTGGCTGAAGGCCGCCGTCTGCGCGACGCGCAGCGACGAAGCCTATCTCTCGGCTTCGGTCGGCGACCTCGGCGAGCCCTCCGCCGTGCTGGCGCTGGAGGAAACCGCGCGGCAACTGCTCGGCACGCTCGGCATCGAGCCGGCGGTGGTGGCCCACGACCTGCATCCGGATTTCCAGAGCACTCGCTTCGCGCAGCAGCTCGCCGCGGAATTCGGCGTGCCGGCGATCGGCGTGCAACACCATCACGCGCACATCGCCTCGGTAGTCGCGGAACACGGCCTCGACGAACCCGTGCTCGGCCTCGCGCTGGACGGCGTCGGCCTCGGCACCGATGGCGGCGCCTGGGGTGGCGAACTGCTGCGCGTCGAGCGGGGCGACTTCGTTCGCCTCGGTCACATTCGAACGCTGCCGATGCCCGGCGGCGACCGCGCCGCGCGCGAGCCCTGGCGCATGGCTGCGGCGGCGCTGCACGAACTCGGCCGTGCCGACGAAGTACGGCGCCGCTTCCCGCGCCGCGCCGCGAAGCCGGTGGTGCAAATGCTCGCGAGCCGCCTGCGCTGCCCGCCCACCTCGAGCGCCGGCCGCTGGTTCGATGCCGCGGCGGCGCTGCTCGGCGCCTGCGAGACCAACGAACGCGAAGGCGAGGCGCCGATGCGCCTCGAGGCGCTCGCCAGCCAGCACGGCCTTGCGGCCCCGCTCGACGGCGGCTGGGCCCTGCACGCCGGCGGCACGCTGGACCTCCTGCCGCTGCTCGACTGGCTGGCGGACTGCGTCGACCCCGCGAAGGGTGCCGCGGTGTTCCACGCCACGCTCGCCGCCGCGCTCGCCGAATGGGCCCTGCGCGCAGCGAGCGAGACCGACCTCGCCTGCGTCGCGCTCGGCGGCGGCTGCTTCGCCAATCGCGTGCTGTCCATGCAGCTCCGGCGGCAACTGGCGCGCGAAGGCCTCCAGGTGCTCGAGGCGCGCCTCGTCTCCGCGGGCGACGCGGGCCTCGCGCTCGGGCAGGCCGCGGTCGCGATCGCGCGGCTGGAGGGCTGAGCCATGTGCCTCGCGATTCCCGCGCTCGTCTCCGAACGCCACGACGGCGACGAGGCCACCGTGGACCTCGGCGGCGCGAGGAAGCGCATCTCGCTCGCGCTGGTCCCCGAAGCCAGGGTCGGCGACTACGTGATCGTGCACGCCGGCTTCGCGCTCAGCGTGCTGGATGCCGACGAAGCCGCAAGGACGCTGGCCCTGTTCGACGCCATGGAGGGCGCCGCGCCGTGAAGTACGTCGACGAGTTCCGCGACGGCGACCTCGCCCGGCGCATTGCTGCGCAAATCGCGCACGAAGTGCAGCCGGGTCGAAGCTATCGCTTCATGGAGTTCTGCGGCGGGCATACGCACGCCATCTCGCGCTACGGCGTCGCCGACCTGCTGCCGCCCTCGGTCAGGATGATCCATGGCCCGGGCTGCCCGGTCTGCGTGCTGCCGGTGGGGCGCATCGACAACGCGATCGCGCTCGCGCTTAAGAAGCGCGTCGTGCTGTGCACGTACGCGGACACGCTGCGCGTGCCGGCTTCGGGGCAGTCGAGCCTGATGAAGGCGCGCGCCGAGGGCGCCGACGTGCGCATGGTCTACTCGGCGGCGGACGCGCTGCGCATCGCGCGCGAGAATCCGTCAAAGGAGGTCGTGTTCCTGGCCATCGGCTTCGAGACCACTGCGCCGGCGACCGCGCTAGTGGTGCTGGAAGCGGAACGCAGCGGGATCGCGAACTTCTCGGTCTTCTGCAACCACGTGCTCACGCCTGCGGCCATGGCGGCGATCCTCGCGCCCGGCGCCGACCCCGTGCCGATCGATGGCTTCGTCGGCCCCGCGCACGTGTCGTGCGTGATCGGCTCGGCGCCCTACGAACCCTTCGCGCGCGAGCACGGCAAGCCCGTCGTGATCGCCGGCTTCGAGCCGCTGGACGTGATGCAGGCCGTGCGCATGCTGGTGCGGCAGGTGAACGAGGGGCGCCACGAGGTCGAGAACGAGTACACGCGCGCGGTGAATCGCGACGGCAACGCGCGCGCGATCGCGGCCATGGCCGAGGTGTTCGAGACGCGCGACAGCTTCGAGTGGCGCGGCCTCGGCGAGTTGCCGTCGAGCGGCCTGCGGCTGCGCGAACGCTTCCGCGGCTTCGATGCCGAGGCGCGCCACGGGCTGGTCTATCGCCCGGTGCCGGACCCGAAATCCTGCGAATGCGCGGCGATCCTGCGCGGCGCGAAGGAACCGCGCGACTGCCACCTCTTCGGCACCGCGTGCACGCCGGACCATCCGGTCGGATCGTGCATGGTGTCGAGCGAAGGCGCCTGCGCGGCGTGGCACGCCTACGGGCGCTGGCGGGAAGCGGCGGTGGCCTCGTGACGCGCTGGGGCCGCCCGATCGACTGGAAGGGGCGCGTGGACATGGGCCACGGCGCCGGCGGCCGCGCGATGGCGCAACTGATCGACGAGCTCTTCGTCGCCGCGTTCGACAACGACTGGCTGCGTGCGCAGAACGACCAGGCGACGTTCACGGCGCCGCCCGGGCGCCTCGTCGTCACGACGGACTGCCACGTCGTGACGCCGCTCTTCTTCCCGGGTGGCGACATCGGCAGCCTCGCGGTGCACGGCACGATCAACGACGTGGCGATGGCCGGCGCGCGGCCGATCAACCTCTCGGCGGGCTTCATCCTCGAGGAAGGCTTCCCGCTCGCGGACCTCAAGCGCATCGTCGAATCCATGGCCACGGCCTCGCGTGCGGCCGGCGTGCCGGTGGTCACCGGCGACACCAAGGTGGTCGAGCGCGGCAATGCCGACGGCGTGTTCATCACCACGACCGGCATCGGCGTGGTGCCCGAAGGCATCGAGATCTCGGCGAACCGCGCGCGGCCTGGCGACGCGGTGCTGGTCTCGGGCACGCTCGGCGACCACGGCGTGGCGGTGATGTCCTCGCGCGCCGGGCTCGACTTCGAGACCGAGGTGCGCTCCGACTCTGCCGCATTGCACGGGCTTGTGGCGGCGATGGTCGAATCCGTTCCCGGTATTCGCTGCCTGCGCGATCCGACGCGCGGCGGCCTCGCGGCGACGCTGAACGAATTCGCGCAAAGCTCGGGCGTCGGCTTCCACATCCGCGAAGCCGACCTCCCCGTCCACCCCGCGGTGCACGCCGCCTGCGAGTTCCTCGGCCTCGAGCCGCTGAACGTGGCCAACGAAGGCAAGCTGGTGGCGATCTGCGACCCGGCGGACGCCGAACGGCTGCTGGCCGCGATGCGCGCGCACCCGCTGGGACGGGACGCCGCGCTCATCGGCACGGTGATCGCCGACGACCACCGCTTCGTGCAGATGGAGACCCGGCTCGGCGGCCGTCGCATCGTCGACTGGCTCGCGGGGGAGCAGTTGCCGAGGATCTGCTAGGCGCGCGGCTAGTCGTCGAAGCGCGCCGGCAGCATCAGCCACGCCAGCAGGCTCGCCAGCAGGGAGCCGAGCGCGATCTTCATCGCCAGCAGCCAGCGGTGCCCGCCGCGGCCGAGCACCTCGACCTCGTCGACGTAGATCACCTCGCAGGCGCCGGGGCCGTCGTCGGTACGACGGTCGCTGGAGACGCGCGTGCCCTGCGGCCGGCCGTCCTTCATGGTCGTGTAGTCGACCAGCCAGCCGCGGATGCGCACCTGGTCGCCGACGCGGATCGACTTCAGCGCCTTCGCGACCTCGGGCTTCTCGGTCACCACGTGGTTGTTCGAGGCCTCGTCATTGCGGAACGCCACCTCGCCGAACCACTGCCAGTGGCACTCCCATTGCGTGTTGCTGAAGCTCACCGAGCGATACGCGCCGCTGGTCGCGCTCGAGCCCCAGACGACGCAGAGGTCCATCACGTTGACGTGGTCGCCCCATTCCTTGTGCGCGGTGTCCCACCACGAGTCCGAGTGGTGCAGGCTCACCACCAGCGCGCTGAGGTCGTAGGAGTAGCGCGGCTGCACGCGGTACGACACGCCCTCGACCGTGATGTCGAAGGGCTTCTCGCGCGTGCGCTTCTGCACCGGCTCGTTGGCGATCTCGGGCACGAGGCGCTCGGGTGCGGGCAGCACGTCCTTCATCCACCAGCCCGCGATCGCCAGCCCGAGGCTGCCGATCATCCACAAGCGCACGAGGCGATGCAGGAACATCGGTGCCTCAGGATCGCCGCGTGGCGAGCGCTTCGCGGTACGCACGCTCCAGCGCCGCGAAGCGCTGCTCGGTGAGCGCGCGGAACTCCTCGCCGAGGTCGGTGCGGCGGTCAGCCTCGTACTGCTTGCGCAGCGCGAGGTAGGCGGCGTCGATCTCCGCGGCGCCCGCGCCGGGATCGAGCTTCAGCACCTCGTGCCACGGCGCGTCTCCCGTCGGCGCGGCGGCGGGCGCGGCCGGCGCCGCGTCGGGCTTCGCGCCCTTGAACTTGTCCCAGGCGACGCTGAAGACGAGGTAGCCGATGATGAAGAAGACGACCACCACCAGCAGGTCCATGCCATTCATGGGCGAGCCTCCGGTTCCGCGCCGAGGATCCGGTCGAGCCGGTCGCGCAAGCCGGTGAGCGAGGCATGCACCTCGTCCTCCGGCGCGACCAGCTGCAGCGCGTCGTGCACCTGCGCGCGCAGCGCCTCGCGCGCCTCGCGTCGGCGCGACGCAGGCGCGAGCCTGGCGAGCCTTGCCGCGTCGCCGGAGACCGGCAGCCGCAGCAGCGCGTGCCGCATGACGTTCACGCTGAGCGGCAGACAGAGGAGCGCGCCGCCCGCGATGCTCCACAGCGGCTTCCTCGGCACGCCGAGCCGGCGATACGCGCGCGCGACGAGCACGAGCATCACGATCGCGTTCGCGTACGCCACGACGAGCACCGCGAGCAGCGGCAGCGCCGCGTTGCGGAACAGCGCCCACGGCAGCACGACCAGCACCAGCACGGACTGCAGCACCACGGCCCAGCGCAGCGGCGCGAGCGCGCGGAGCGCAACCGAAGGACGCAACCCGATCGCCGGTTTCGCCTCGAAGAGCCGCTGCGTCATGACCGTGCCCTGCCAGGGCAGCAAGGGCGCGAGCAGCAGCACCGCCTTGTCGCGGATCGTGTACGACAGCGACCCGAAGGCGAGCGACCAGCGCCCGCCCGCGAAGCGCAGCACGCCCTGCCCGCGATGGAGCGTGAGCACGCAGTCGGAGAGGTAGAGGCCGGCGACGACGAGCACGGCCGCCCATTCGGCGGATGGAACCAATCGGCGGCGCTACTTCGGCGCCTCGTCCTTGCCGCGGCCGGTGATCTTGCGCCACAGCGCCGGGATGAAGCCGAACACCGCGAGCAGCGCGATCCAGATGAACTTGCCGAAGGTCTTCAAGAGTCCCGTCTTCGCCGCCGCCGCGGCCGCGCCTCCGAGCACCAGCGCCGCGAGGCCGTACTCCGCGACCTTGTCGCCGGACTTGAACTCGGCGTACTTCTCGCCCGCGACGTAGTCGAAGCCCGCGAGCCCGGCCTTGAACTGCGCGGTGTCCTTGGCGAGCGTCTCGACGTCGGCCACCAGCACCGCGCTCATCACGCCCGAGCGACCGAGGAGCCGGCTGGTGTAGTTGATCGTGTACTGGCCGGCTTCGTTACGCAGGCGCATGCCCCACTCGAGGCGCTTGGTCTGCGGGTCGTAGTGCGGCGGCACCTGCCAGCCGTCGGTGTAGAGCGCACGCATGCCGAGGCGCTTCCTCTCCTCGTTCGCCGGCTCGTCAGAGGACTTCAGCTTCTTCAGCAGGTCGTCCGGGTCGATCTTCTCGTCGTCCTTGATGTAGCCCACAGGGTCGAACGAGAACACCGCGAACCACGACAGGTTGCGCGGCGCGAACAGGTAGTGCCCGTCGCGCGGCGGGTTACCGGCGAGCTGCAGGAAGCGCTTGGTGTTCGGTGCGTCGAGGAACACGTGGCCCTCGGGCACCTTGATCGTCGCCTTGTCGGCGATGCGGGCGTCGACCGGCCCGACCTGCCAGGCGAGCTTCTTCAGCTCGTCCTGCCCCGAGGACGAGGATTGCGCCCCGGCGAGGAGCGGCAGGCACAGCAGCAGCCAGAGGATCGATCGCATGGGCCCTCCCTGGGTCGCGCGACGGTGGAAGCCCCGATACTGCGCCGCCGCGAAGGCGGAATCAAGGCGCGGGCGCCCCATGCGCTATGCTCGCCGCATGGACCCCACCGCCCAGCTCCAGCGCGCCGAGCGCTTCCGCGACCTGCACGCCGGCCCGCGCGTGCTGGTGATGCCCAACCCCTGGGACGCCGGCAGCGCGAAGCTGCTCGCGTCGCTGGGCTTCGACGCGCTCGCCACCACCAGCCTCGGCCTCGCCAACATGCTCGGCGTCTCCGACGGCGAAGGCCTCGTGTCGCGCTACGACGTGCTCGAGAACTGCCGCGCGATCTGCGACGCGACGAGCCTCCCCGTGTCGGCGGACCTCGAGAACTGCTATGCGCACAGCCCGAAGCAGGCGGCGACCATGATCACCGACGGCGCCGACGCCGGCCTCGTCGGCGGCTCGATCGAGGACTCGACCGGCGACGCCGCGAAGCCGATCTACGACTTCGCGCTCGCGGTCGAGCGCGTGCAGGCCGCGGTCGAGGCGGCGCGCGCGCTGCCCTTCCCGTTCATGCTCACCGCGCGCGCCGAGAACTTCCTGCACGGCATCCGCGACATGGACGACACGCTGAAGCGCCTGCAGGCCTTCGAGAAGGCCGGCGCGGACGTGCTCTACGCGCCCGGCTTGAAGACGCTCGACGAGGTGAAGACGGTCGTTGCGGCAGTGTCGAAGCCGGTGAACGTGGTGATGAGCTCGCTGCCGCCCTCGACCACCGCGCAAGACCTCGAGACCCTAGGCGTGCGGCGCATCAGCATCGGCGGCGCGTTCTCGCGCGTCGCGCTCGGCGCGATGTTCCGCGCCGCGCAGGACCTTCGCACCGGCAGCTTCGCGTGGAACACCGACGTGATGCCGACGAAGGACTTCAAGGCGATCTTCAAGGCGCCGCGCTAGCCCCGCGCGAGCGCCTTCACGGCCTCGACCACCTCGGCCGGCGTCTCGCGCGACAGGAAATGCCCGGCGACGGGCACCACCTTGCGATAACGCAGGTCCGTGAAGCGCTGCGCTGCGTTGGCCGACTGCGCGGGCGGCCCGACGTCGTCGGCCTCGCCGTGCAGCACCACCGTCGGCACCGTGATCTTCGGCAGCGCGGCGAGTTGTCGCTCGAGGTCGGCGTAGCGCGGGTCGCCGGGCACGTTGCCGTAGCGATGGCGGTACGAGTGCAGCGTCACGGCGACGTAGTCCGGGTTGTCGAAACTCGACGCGGTCGCGGCGAACTCGGCATCGTCGAAGGCCCAGTTCGGCGACCACATCCGCCATAGCTTCCTCGCGAACGGGCCGCGGTTGGCCTCCACGCCCTTCGCGCCGCGCTCGGTCTGCATATACCACTGGTACCAGTAGCGCTGCTCCTGCTCGACATCGGCGGGCTTCGTGGAGCGCGCGATGTCCTGGATCGCGTAGCCGTTGATCGTCACCAGCCCGCGCACGCGCCCGGGCCACAGCGCCGCGACGACGCACGCCGCGCGCCCGCCCCAGTCGTAGCCGGCGAGCAACGCCGACTCGATGCCGAGCGCGTCGAGGAAATCGCGCAAGTCCGCGCCGATCGCCGCCTGCTGTCCCGAACGCATCGTCGAAGGGTCGAGGAAGCGCGTCGGCCCGAAGCCGCGCAGCCACGGCACGAGCACGCGATAGCCCGCGGCGGCGAGCGGCGGCGCGACACCGTCCCAGTCGTGCACGTCCGAGGGCCAGCCGTGCAGCAGCACCACCGGCACGCCGTCGGCGCGGCCGGATTCCAGGTAGGCGATGTCGAGGAGCGGAGTGCGGACGAACTTGTGCATGGCGATACGGGAAGATGCGCCGAAACAGTATGCCGGCGCGACGGACCCGTACGCTACCATCGGCCGACGATGTCCCGTCAACACCGCGACCCCTTCCTCTTCGCCGTCTGCGCGCTGGGCCTGACGCAGATCACCGCGTGGGGCACGGCGTACTACTGCCTCGGCGTGCTGGCGGTGCCGATCGCCGCCGAGACCGGCTGGAGCCGCGGCTTCGTCTACTCTGGTTTCACCGCCGCGCTGCTGGCGATGGGTGCGGTGTCGGCGTGGGCCGGCAAGGCGATCGACCGCCATGGCGCGCAGCGGCTGATGTCCGCCGGCACGGTGCTGCTGTCGCTCGCCATGCTGCTGGTGTCGCTCGCCTCGAGCGAGGCGACGTACCTCATCGCCTGGGCGTTCCTCGGCGTGGCGATGCGCTTTTGCCTCTACGACGCGTCGTTCGCGGGCCTCGTGCAGGTGCTGCCCTCGCGCGGGCGGCAGGCGATCTCGTACCTGACCCTCTTCGGCGCCTTCGCATCGACGATCTTCTGGGTCATCGGCCATTACCTCAACGAGGCGCACGGCTGGCGCACGACGCTGCAGGCCTTCGCCGCGATCAACCTCGTGGTCTGCCTGCCGCTCAACTGGCTGGGCCTCGCGAGGAAGGAGTCTCGCGCGATGCAGGACCGTGCCGAAGCCGCCGCCGCGGCTGCACCCGAGGCGCCGCCGCTCGCCGGCCGCACGCGCACCATCGCGATGGTGCTGTTCGGCCTCGTCATGGGGCTGAACGGCTTCGTGTTCGGCGTGGTGTCGGTGCAGCTGGTGCCGCTGCTCGAATCCGCCGGGATCGCCGCCGCGGCAGCGGTGTGGATCGCGTCGATGAAGGGCTTCGCGCAGTTCGGCGGCCGCGTGGTCGAGATCGTGTTCGGGCGGCGGCTGCACGCGATGACCGTGGCGCGCATCGCGATCGGCGCGCTGCCGCTGTCGTTCGTGGTGCTGCTGTCGGCGGGCGGCAGCTTCGCCGCGATCCTCGCCTTCACGCTGGTCATGGGCGCCTCGCAGGGCGTGATCACCATCGTGCGCGGCGCGGTGCCGCTGTCGCTCTTCGGCAAGGAAGGCTACGGCCTCGTGCTCGGCATCCTCGCCACGCCGGTGATCGTGATGAACGCCACCGCGCCGATGCTCTTCGCGATGGTGGTCGACGCCGGCGGCTGGCGCGCCGCGCACTGGGTGCTGTTCGCCTGCGCGCTCGGCTCGTGGATCGCGATCGAGGTGATGGCGCGCTGGTACGAGCGCCGCCAGGTCAGAACACGCCCGGGATGAAGCGCCGCACGCGCGCTGCGTAGGCCGCGTACTCCGGGTAGCGGCGGCGCAGGTGCTTCTCCTCCAGCTTCGCCTTGCCGAGCAGCACCAGCGTGAGCAGCGCCGTGGCGAGGAGTTTCCATTCGTCGACGTAGGCCACCGCCTCGGCCATCGCGAACAGCAGCACCGCGGTGTACATCGGGTGGCGCATGTGCGCGTACGGCCCGCCGGTGACCAGACGCCCTCGCGCCCGCGGCTCCGGGTGGATGTTGAAGTTGCCGGGGCGGTTCCAGGCCAGGGTCCAGAAGCCGACCGCGACCGCGCCGCCCGCGAACGCAAGGGCGAGCGGCGACCACGCCTGCGGCGTCAGCGGCCACACCAGCCACGCGAGCAGCGCGAACTGCGCGCCCACGAGCAGGTAGCCGGCGAGTCGATCGTCGAGGTGCGGGGTCACGAGGTGCGAAGCATAGCCGTGCACGCGACCGGACAACCGGATATAACGTCAAGATTCACGCCTGCATGCACCCCGATCGAAGCCCTCGTCGCGTTAGCCTTTGCACGTGCCTTGCCCGATACACGCGCCATGAACGATAACGGCTCGCTCGCGACGAAGCTGGAGGGCGCGCTCGCGCCCGGCGCCAGGCCGCCGCGCCTCGCCATGTTCGCCGGCGACACGCTGATCTATCGCGTCGCCGCCGGCGTGTGCGTCGCGGCGCTGCCGGCGGTGACCCTCGCCGACTGGCTGACGCGCGGCGCGATCAACTGGGTGCGCATCGCCACCTTGCTGGTGATCCTCGGCATCTCGCTCGCGTGCATCGTGCTCGCCCGCCGCGGCATGTGGGACACCGCCGGCGCGATGTTGCTGGGCACGATCTGGCTGTGCACCACCTTCTACTGCCTGCACAGCGGCTACGGCATGCATTCGGCGATGGTGCTGCTCTACCTGCCTTGCCTGCTGTACGCGATGCTGTTCTTCGGCAGCGCCTTCGCCATCATCGTGTACCTGCTCACGCTCGCCGCGCTCGGCGGGCTCTACGCCGCGGAAGAAACCGGCCGCATCGGCGGCATGCACGCCTTCCTCGCCACCGGCGGCAACTTCAACTACCTCGTCGGCGCGATCGCCGCGTGCACCGGCACGCTGGTGGGGGGCCTCGCCTACCAGCGACGCGTGCTCGCCGAGGCCGGCCGCCTCGCCGCGGACGCGCAGGCCAATCGCGCGACGGCCGACGCACTGCGCGAGGCGCACGCGGCCAGAGAGCAAGCCGCCAGCCGCCTCGCGGGCACCAACGCGGAACTTTCCGCCCGCGCCACGGCGCGGGCACGCGAAGCCGACGAGTTGCGCCGCGTATCGGACGCGATCCAGCGCACGCTCTCGGACGACTTCGAGGCCGCGGTGCGCCGCCTGCACGACCTCACCGCGACCGCCGCCGACCCCGAGGTCGCCGCCGCGCTCGCGCGCCTCGATGCGCTGTGCACCGCGCTGCGCGAACTCGGCGAAGTCGGGCGCCACGCGCTGCGGCGCGAGAACCTCGACCTCGGCGCGCTGGCGCGCGAGGCCGCCGCGCGCGCGTGGTCCCCTTCGCTGCAGCAACGCGCGCGACTGGAGATCGAATCCCGGCTCGAGGCGCACGGCGACCCGCTGCTGCTGCAGGCACTCCTCGAGCACCTGCTCTCGGCCGCGATGCGCGCCGACGATCCCGAGCCCGAGCCGGTGCTGCGCCTGGGCCGTGGCTCCCAGGACGGCCGGATGTTCTACTACCTGCATCGGCAGTCCGACGCCGAAGACCGCCGCCAGCGCTCGGTGTCGCACACCCCCGAGCGCCGTGCGCGCAAGGAAGCCGAGGCGCTCTGGCTCGCCATCGCCCGCCGCATCGCCGAGCGCCACGGCGGCGACCTCGACGTGGCGTCCACCGAGTCGCGCAGCTTCCTCGTGCGCTTCACGCTCGACGGCGCCGCCGATCCCACCCCGCCTGCGCGACAATAGCCGCCCTTCCCCACGGGATCGGCTGCGACATGAAGACCGTCACCCTGCCTTCGGGCGAGCGCGTGCCCGCGTTCGGCCTCGGCACCTGGAACATGGGCGATCGCGCGTCTGCGCGCGCCGAGGAACTCGCCGCGCTGCGAGCCGGGCTCGACGCGGGCGCGACGCTCGTCGATACCGCCGAGATGTACGGCAGCGGCCGCTCGGAGGAACTGGTCGCCGAGGCGATCGCGGGGCGGCGCGACGAGGTGTTCCTCGTCACCAAGGTGCTGCCCGAGAACGCGAGCCGGCGCGGCACCGCGGCGGCGTGCGAGCGCAGCCTGCGACGCCTGAAGACGGATCGCATCGACCTCTACCTGCTGCACTGGCGCGGCGGAGAGGCCTTCGAGGACACGCTCGAGGCGCTGGTCGCGCTGCAGGCCGCCGGCAAGATCCGCCACTACGGCGTCAGCAACCTCGACCTCGCCGACATGCAGGAGTGGTGGCCGCTCGCCGGCGGCGCCGCGACCGCGACCAACCAGCTGCTCTACAACCTCTCGCGCCGCGGCATCGAGTTCGACCTGCTGCCGTGGCTGCGCGAACGAAAGGTCCCTGTGATGGCCTACTCGCCGCTGGAGCAGGCGCGGCTCTTCTCGCAGGCGGGCCTGCGCGCGTTCTGCGCGCGCCACGGCATGACGCCCGCGCAGGCGTCCCTCGCCTGGCTGCTGGCGAAGGACGACGTGATCGCGATCCCGAAGAGCGGCAGCCCCGCTCGCATGGCCGAGAACCTGCGCGCCCGCGAGATCCGCCTCGATGCGGCGCAACTCGCCGAACTGGACGCTGCCTTCCCGCCGCCGAGGAAGGCGCGCCCGCTGGAGATGCTCTGAGATGAACGACTTCCACGAACTGGTGCAACTCGCCGCCGCCTGTGGCGCGAAGCTCGTCGCCCGCAAGGAGACCATCGCCGTGTCCGAGTCCTCGGCGGGCGGATTGATCAATGCCGCGCTGGTCGCGGTGCCGGGCGCTTCCGGCTACTACATCGGCGGCGGCGTGATCTACACGCCGCGGTCGCGCGCGGTGATCGCCGCGATCGCGAAGGAAGAGATGGCCGGGATGCGATCGGCGAGCGAGGCGTATGCGCAGTTGCTGGCGCGACGCGCGCGCGAACGCCTCGGCATCGCGTGGGCGCTCGCCGAGACGGGCGCGAGCGGCCCGACCGGCAATCGCTACGGCGACGCCGCGGGCCACGCGTGCTTCGCGGTGGCCGGGCCCGTGGAAATCGCGATCACCCTCGAGACCGGATCGCCCGATCGCGAGGCGAACATGTTCGCCTTCGCGCGGCGCGCGCTGCAACTGCTCGACGAAAGCCTCGGCCGCGCGCCGTAGCGGCGCTACTTCGTGCCCTTGGGGCCGGCGAGGTCGTTCGGCGAAGGCGCGTCTTCCGGGGGCGGCTTCAACTTCACCGTGGGCAGGCTCGGCCCGCCGGGCGCCTTCGATACGGCCTTGTCCTCTCGCGCGGCGCGGCCCTTGTCTGCGCCCTTGTCGCCCGCCTTCGCGGACGCCTTCGGCGCAGGCTCCTCGACCGCGGGCAGCTTCGCCGCCGCCTCGGCGGACAGGCGCCGCGGCAGCGTGCCCTTCTTCCAGTTCGACGACAGGCGCTGCGCCTCGTTCCTCTGCTCGGGAGAGAGCGTCACCTCCAGCGCGTCGCGTCGCTTCACGGCCGCCTCGCTGCCGGTGGCCGCGGCCAGGTTCGCCCACACGTAGGCGAGCACCTCGTCCTTCGCCACGCCCTCGCCCTCGCCGTAGTACCAGCTGAGGCTGAACTGCGAGGAGCGATGGCCCTGCATCGCGGCCTTCTGGTGCCACTCGACCGCGAGCGCGACATCCTTCGGCAGGCCATCGCCCTGCCCGTGCATCACGCCGAGGTAGTACTGCGCCTCGATGTTGCCGTGCGCCGCGGCCTTCCGGAACCACTCGGCGGCCTTCTCGCCGTCCTTCTCGACGCCCATGCCGTTCCTCAGCATCACGCCGACCATCAATTCGTCGTCGGGGCCGCCGCCCTTGTCGGCGGCGCGGCGCAGCCACTCGAAGGCCTTCACCGGATCCTTCTCGAGCAGGTCGCCGCTCGCGTAGAGGCGCGACAGCGCGCGCATCGCGTCGGGCTCGCCCTGCGCGGCCGCCTTCTCGTACCATGCGATCGCCTTCTCGGCGCTCTTGTCGTAGCCGGTGCCGGTGGCGTAGGCGTCGCCGAGCGCCACCTGCGCCTTGGCGTCGCCGGACTCCGCCGCCTTCTCGACCGGCGTGCGCGTGTCGACCGGCGCGGCCGCTGGCGCGGCGCCCTTCGACTCGGCGGCGGGCTTCGCGGGCGGTTTCGACTCCTCGCCGCAGGCGGCGAGGGCAAGGGTCAGCAACAGGGACGCGCGCAGGGTCTTCATCGGTGCGGCGATGATAGCGGTTCGACCAGCGGTGCGGCGTTCCCTCCAGCGTTTGCTAGAGTTGCGCGAATCCTTGGAGGAGGAACCATGATCCGCACCCTGTTCGCCGCGACGATGGCGACGCTGGCCCTCGCCGGCGCCGCGCACGCGCAGTATCCCGTCAAGCCGATCCGCTACGTCGTGCCGTTCCCGCCGGCGGGCGCGACCGACATCACCGCGCGCGCGGTGGCCGACAAGCTCGCCGGCATCCTCGGCCAGCCGGTGGTGGTCGAGAACCGCGCCGGCGCCGCGGGCAACGTCGGCACCGAGGCAGTGGCGAAATCGCCCGGCGACGGCTACACGTGGCTGCAAGTGACCGCCGCGCAGTCGATCAGCGCCACGCTGTACACCAAGCTCGGCTACAACCTCGTCAAGGACCTCGTGCCGGTGGCGATGGTCGCGGAGGTGCCGAACGTGATGGTGGTGAACCCGTCGGTGCCGGCGAAGACGGTGAAGGAATTCATCGACTACGCCAAGGCCAACCCGGGCAAGGTGAACTTCGCGTCCTCGGGGGCCGGCACCACCATCCACCTGTCGGCGGAACTCTTCAAGATGCTGACCAGCGTGGACATCATCCACGTGCCGTACAAGGGCAGCGCGGCGGCGCTGACGGATCTCATCGGCGGGCAGGTGTCGGTGATGTTCGACAACCTGCCCGCGGCCATGCCGCACATCAAGAGCGGCAAGCTGCGCGCGCTCGCGGTGACGACCGCCACGCGGCAGGCTTCTCTGCCCGACGCGCCGACGGTGGCCGAGGCCGGCGTGCCCGGCTACGAGGCCTCGGCGTGGTTCGGCATCATGATGCCCACGGGCACGCCTGCCGACGTGATCCAGCGCGTCAATGCCGAGACCAACAAGGTCCTCGCCCTGCCCGACGTGCGTTCGCGCTTCGACGCGCAGGGTGCGATCCCGCGCCCGATGAGCCCCGCCGAGTTCGGCAAGCTGATCGAGCGCGAGATCGAGAAGTGGGGCAAGGTGGTGAAGGCCTCGGGCGCGAAGGTCGAGTAGCGCTAATACCAGCGACGGCCGCGGTCGAGATCGCGGCCGATCTGCCCGCCGAGATACGCGCCGGCGCCCGCGCCGGCCGCGGTGCCGAGCGTGCTGCCGGTCACGGCGGTGCCCACCACGCCGCCCACGACTGCGCCGGTGACGGCACCGACTTCCTGCTTGGTCGGCCGCGCGGCGCAACCCGCAAGCGCGACGGCCAGCACGAGCACGGACAGGATGCGTTGCTTCGGTTCCATGGTCGACCTCTTCTTCGATTGAAGGCGTTGCCTCCCTCCGTGCAATCGCCGTGCCAGGGCGCCGCGCAGAGGAGAACCGTGCCGGCCTGCGCGCGCGATCCGTCGCGTCGCGGCGACGACGAATGCCACGGATCCCGAAAGCCGCTGATCCGCTTGCGGTTTCGGGCGTCGCGCGTGCACGACGCCGGCCGCGCCGGCGTACACTCGCGCATCCCCGCATCGGAAAGCCCCGCATGACCCCACGCATCTCGCTCGCCGTCGTCGCCGCGCTCGCCGCCGGCTGCAGCATGAACCTGAACCCGTTCTCCTCGAGCGGCCCGGGCGAAGTGCGCCGCGACATGGGCGGCGCCACCGAGTACCGCTGCGACGGCAATCGCCGCTTCTGGGTGCGCCGCGTCGACGCCACCACGGTGTGGCTGATCGCGCCCGATCGCGAGGTACGCCTGGCGCGCATCGGCGCGGAAGGCAGCCAGCGCTACGGCATCGGCAACGTCGTGCTGGAGCTCGACGGCAACCAGGCGAAGCTGCAGGACCCGCCCGCGACGTTCACGAACTGCAAGCTGCCCTCGGCGGAGCCGGAGAAGCCGGCCGCGAAGCCGCAACCGTGATGCGCCGTCCTGCCGCGATGCGGATGATGGCGATCGCGGCGATGGCGCTCGCGGGCTGCGCCTCCGTGCCGTCTCCGGAGGAACTCAGCGCCGCGTGCGCGACGCTGAAGGGCGCGACGGTCCCCGCCCCGGAGATCGGGCTGCCGAGCCGCGGCGCGACGATCACGTCGGCCGAGCGCATCCTCGCCTCGCCGCTCGCCGTGAAGGCCGGCGGCAACCTCGAGTCCGCCACCCCCGCGAACTGCCGCCTGCTCGGCGAACTGCCGCCGACCGACCCGGCCGCGCCGCCGATCCGCTTCCAGATCAACCTGCCCCTGGCGTGGAACGGCAAGGCGCTGCAGTACGGCGGCGGCGGGCTGAACGGCGTGGTGATCTCCGGCCTCGCACCGCTGCGCGACGCGCCCGCGGGATCGCCGACGCCGCTGGAGCGCGGCTACCTCACCTACGGCACCGATTCGGGCCATCGCACTACCGACTACGCGCCGACCGAGATCGGCGCCTGGGCGCTGAACGACGAGGCGCTGGTGAACTTCGCGCACGCGTCGTACAAGAAGGTACGCGACGTCGCCGTGGCGGTCGCGGCGCGCTTCTACGGCCGTGCGCCAGCGCGCGTGTATTTCTTCGGTGGTTCGGAAGGCGGGCGCGAGGGACTCACCATGGCGCAACGCTACCCGCGGGACTTCGACGGCGTGGTGAGCGTGGTGCCGGTGGTGAACTGGGTCGGCCTGATGCACGCCTACCAGCCGAGCCAGCGCGCGCAACTCGAAGGCGGCTGGCTGCCGCCGGAGAAGGTCGCGCTGCTCGGCCGGGCAGTGACCACCGCGTGCGACGGCCTCGACGGCCTCGCCGACGGCGTGGTGAACAATTACCACGCGTGCGCGGCGATCTTCGACCCGGCGAAGCTGCGCTGCGAAGGCGGGCGCGACACCGGCCCGGCGTGCCTGTCCGACCTGCAGCTGCGCGCCGTGGCCTCGATGCACGAACCGCTGAAGTATCCGTTCCCGCACGCGAACGGCGTGACCGAGTATCCGCGCTGGTTGTGGGGAGTGGAGGACGTCTCGGGCGGCCTGGGCGCGTGGGTCACCGGCGCGAACCCGCCCGCGTTCCCGCCGACCAAGGGCCACTCGATCCACTGGACCTACGGCAACAACGTGCTGCGCTACTTCATCGCGCGCGACGCGAAGTTCGATCCGCGCAACTACGACCCCGTGCGCTTCCGCGCGCGCGTCGAAGCGGTTTCGTCGCTGATGGATTCCACCGACCCTGATCTCTCGGCCTTCGAGGCGCGCGGCGGCAAGATCCTGCTGCGCGAGAACATGGGCGACTACGCGCAGAGCCCGATGGCGGGCGTGCGCTACTGGGAGTCGGTGGTCGAGAAGATGGGCGAGGCGCGCGTCGAGGGCTTCCTGCGCCTCTACGCGTCGAGCGCGTCGACGCACACCGGGCACGGGCGGAGCCTCACCACGCGCGAGTACGTGCCGACCTCGGTCGACCTGCTGTCGGTGCTAGAAGGCTGGGTCGAGCGCGCCGAGGCGCCCGCCGACACGCTCGTGCAGGTGCTGAACGCGCCGACGCCGCCGTTCGCAACGCTCGCCTCGCGCCCGCTGTGCCGCTACCCCGGCTACCCGCACTTCAACGGCTATCGCCAACAGCCGCCGGGCGACCCGAAGGCCGCGGCGAGCTGGGCCTGCCGCGACTCGCGACCCTAGGCGGCGCTAGGCGCCGAGGCCGAGGAAGCTCGCCACCTCGGCGACGAGGAACAGCACGCCGAAGATGAGCGTGCTGGCGCGCCCGAGGCGCTGGATGTCCTTCTTGACGCCGTTGTCGGCGAAGCAGGCGGAACTGAGCGAAGCGAGCAGGAATCCGGTGGCGAAGCGGTGCATGGCGCGCCCTTTCGTGGCGTGTGGGAAGCCCGATGCTCGCAGGCGGCCCTTGCCTGCCCCTGACCCGGCCCTTGCGCCCGCCTTGCGACCCTTGCCGGAGCATGACGGCCGCTTCCCTTTTTGGGTCGCAAGCGGCATCCTTCCGGGCCGGCCCCGGGGAGGGTGCCGGAATCCTGGAGGAGGACCGCATGTACGCACGCAAATCCCTGCTGGCCGCGCTCGCCGCCGGCCTGTGCATCTCGGGCGCCGCCGTGGCGCAGGTCAAGGTGGGCCTGATCCTGCCGATGACCGGCCCGCAGGCCTCCACCGGCAAGCAGATCGACGCCGCGGTGAAGCTGTACCTCGCGCAGAACGGCACCACGGTGGCCGGCAAGAAGATCGAGGTCATCGTCAAGGACGACGGCGCGGTCCCCGACAACACCAAGCGCATCGCGCAGGAACTGATCGTCAACGACAAGGTGCACTTCATCGCCGGCTTCGGCGTGACGCCGGCCGCGCTTGCCGCCGCGCCGCTCGCCACGCAGGCGAAGGTGCCGCAGGTGGTGATGGCCGCCGGCACGTCGATCATCACCGAGCGCTCGCCGTACATCGTGCGCACCAGCTTCACGCTGCCGCAGTCGTCGGTGGTGATCGCCGACTGGGCGGCGAAGAACGGCATCAAGAAGGTCGCCGCGCTGGTCTCGGATTTCGCGCCGGGCGCCGACGCGCTCAACTCCTTCAAGGAGGCGTACACCAAGGCCGGCGGCCAGCTGGTGGCCGAACTCAAGGTGCCGCTCGCCAACCCCGACTTCGCGCCCTTCCTGCAGCGCGCGCGCGACGCCTCGCCCGAGGCGATCTTCGTCTTCGTGCCCTCCGGGCAAGGCGGCACCTTCGCCAAGCAGTACGCCGAGCGCGGCCTGGACAAGGCGGGCATCAAGCTGATCGGCCCGGGCGACGTCACCGACGACGACCTGCTGAATGGCATGGGCGACGCGGTGCTCGGCGCGGTGACCGCGCACCTGTATTCCGCTGCGCACCCGTCGCAGAAGAACAAGGACTACGTCGCCGCGTTCAGGAAGATGCACAGCAACCTGCGCCCCAACTTCATGTCGGTCGGCGGCTACGACGGCATGCACCTGATCTTCGAGGCGCTGAAGAAGACCAACGGCAACACCGACGGCGATGCGCTGATCGCGGCGATGAAGGGCATGAAGTGGGAAAGCCCGCGCGGCCCGATCTCGATCGACCCCGAGACGCGCGACATCGTGCAGAACATCTACATCCGCAAGGTCGAGAAGGTCAGCGGCGAGCTCTACAACGTCGAGTTCGCGACCTTCGAGGCGGTGAAGGATCCCGCGAAGGAAGCGGCCAGGAAGAAGTGATCCCCGGTCCCGGCGCGCGCCGTGCGCCGGGCGCCCTCCAGGCAACGCCCCCGTGCTGACGATCCTCTTCGACGGCATCGCCTACGGCATGCTGCTGTTCGTGCTCGCGTGCGGGCTGTCGGTGACGCTCGGGCTGATGAACCTCGTCAACCTCGCGCACGGCGCCTTCGCGATGGCGGGTGGCTATTGCGCGGTGGTGCTGGTCAACAAGGCCGGGCTGCCCTTCTTCGCCGCGCTGCCCTTCGCCTTCCTCGTGCCGGCGCTCGTCGGCGCGGTGCTCGAGCGCACGCTCTACCGGCACGTGTACGCCAAGAGCCACCTCGACCAGGTGCTGTTCACCATCGGCCTCGCCTTCATGGCGGTGGCCGGCACCGACTACGTGATGGGCTCGCAGCAGGTGTTCGTGAAGCTGCCGGCGATGCTCGAGGGCCGCTTCGAGGTCGGCGGCGTGGGCATCGGCCGCTATCGCCTGCTGATCATCTGCGTCTGCGGCGTGCTCGCCTTCGCGCTCCAGTACGCGCTCACCCGGACGCGCTTCGGCAGCCGCCTGCGCGCCGCGGTGGACGACCCGCGCACCGCGCGCGGCCTGGGCATCCCCGTGAACACGATCTTCGCGCTGACCTTCGCGGTCGGCTCCGGGCTTGCGGGACTGGGCGGCGCGCTCGGCGCCGAGATCCTCGGCCTCGACCCGCACTTCCCGCTCAAGTTCATGATCTATTTCCTGATCGTGGTCGCGGTGGGCGGCACCTCGAGCATCACCGGGCCGTTCCTCGCGTCGCTGCTGCTCGGCATCGGCGACGTCGCGGGCAAGTACTACGCGCCGCAGGTCGGCGCGTTCGTGATCTACACCATCATGATCGTGGTGCTGATCGCGCGGCCGCAGGGCTTGTTCACCCGGGTAGCGGGGCGATGAGCACCGGGGTGGAGCACGCGGGCGTGCTGTCCAAGGCCATCGCCGACCACCTCGCGCAGCGCGCGCGCTGGCGGCCGCTCGAGTTCGCGTTCTGGGCGCTCGCCGCGGCCTCGGTGTTCCTGCTGCCGGGCAAGCACCTGATCCTCGCCGAGATCGCGATCCTCGCCCTGTTCGCGCTGTCGCTGGACCTGATCCTCGGCTATGCCGGCATCGTGTCGCTTGGACACGCGGCCTTCTTCGGCTTCGGCGCCTACGCCGCGGGACTGCTCGCGAAGCACAACCTCGTCTCCGAGCCGGTGCTCGCGCTGCTCGCCTCGGGCCTGCTCGCGGCCGGGCTCGGCCTCGCCACCAGCTTCCTCGTGCTGCGCGGCTCGGACCTCACGCGACTGATGGTGACCCTCGGCGTGGCGATGGTGCTGCGCGAACTCGCGAATCGCCTCGACTGGCTCACCGGCGGCGCCGACGGCCTGCAGGGCGTGACCATCGCCCCGGTGCTCGGCAAGTTCGCGTTCGACATCGCCGGGCGCACGGCCTACATCTACGCGCTCGCGGTGCTCTTCGTGTTCTTCCTCGTCGCGCGACGGCTCGCGTACTCGCCCTTCGGCCTGTCGCTGCTCGCGATCAAGGCCAACCCGCTGCGCGCCGGCGCGATCGGCATCCCGGTGTCGACGCGGCTGGTGGCGATCTACGCGATCTCGGCGGGATTCGCCGGCGTGGCGGGTGCGCTCCTCACGCAGACCACGGCCTTCTGTTCGCTGGACGTGCTGTCCTTCGATCGCTCGGCCGACCTGCTGCTGGTGCTGATCATCGGCGGCACGGGCTATCTCTATGGCGGGATCCTGGGCGCGATCGGCTTCAAGCTGATGCAGGACTGGCTCGCCGCTCTGACGCCGCAGTACTGGCAGTTCTGGATCGGCCTGCTGCTGGTGGCGATCGTGCTGGTCGGCCGCGAGCGCATGGGGCGCTGGGCGGCGGCCGCGAATCCGTTCCGCCGGAAGTCGGCATGAGCCTCGCGCTCGAGACCCGCGGGCTGGAGAAGCGCTTCGGCGGCATCGCGGCCACCAGCGGCGTCTCGCTCGCCATCGCGCGCGGGGCGCGCCACGCGCTGATCGGGCCGAACGGCGCCGGCAAGACCACGCTGATCAACCTGCTCACCGGCGTGCTGGTACCCGATGCCGGCGCGGTGCTGCTCGACGGCGAGGACATCACGAACCTCGCGCCGCACCGTCGCGTGCGCAAGGGCCTCGCGCGCACCTTCCAGATCAACCAGCTGTTCGGCGCGCTGACGCCGCTGGAGACCATCGGCCTCGCGGTGTCCGAGCGCATGGGGCGCGGGCACGACTGGTGGCGCGTCGCCGGCAGCCGCTCGAACGTCGACGACTCGATCGTCGAGGCGCTGGAGCGCTTCCACCTCGTCGACGTCATGCACGAGCCGACCGAGCGCCTGCCCTACGGCCGGCAGCGGCTGCTCGAGATCGCGCTCGCCGCGGTCTGCCAGCCGCGCGTGCTGCTGCTCGACGAGCCGGCCGCGGGCGTGCCGGAGGACGAGCGCCACGAGATCCTCGGCGCGGTCGCGGCGCTGCCGCGCTCGGTCACGGTGCTCTTCATCGAGCACGACATGGACCTCGTGTTCAGCTTCGCGGAGCGCATCACGGTGCTGGTGAACGGCACGATCTTCGCGGAAGGGGCGCCGGCCGAGATCGCGCACGACGAGCGCGTGAAGGCGGTGTACCTCGGCGAGGAGCCGGTGAATGCCTGAGATCCTCGCCCTCGATCGCGTGTCGGCCGGCTACGGCGAGGCGCAGGTGCTGCGCGAGGTCTCGCTCGTCCTCGAGGAAGGCCGCTCGCTGGCGCTGCTCGGCAGGAACGGCATGGGCAAGACGACGTTGCTCAATACCATCGTCGGCGTCACGCGCCACCTCGGCGGCAGCATCCGCCTCGCGGGCCGCGACCTCACGCGCCTCGCGCCGGAACATCGCGCGCAGGCCGGCATCGGCTGGGTGCCGCAGGAGCGCAACATCTTCCGCAGCCTCACCGTGCAGGAGAACCTCGTCGCGGTGGCGCGCCCCGGCCCGTGGACGCCGGCGCGCGTGTACCAGCTCTTCCCGCGGCTCGAGGAGCGGCGCGCGAACCTCGGCAACCGCCTCTCCGGCGGCGAGCAGCAGATGCTCGCGGTCGGCCGCGCACTGGTGCTGAACCCGCGCGTGATCCTGCTCGACGAGCCGCTCGAGGGGCTCGCGCCGATCATCGTCGAGGAGCTGCTCGCCGCGATCCGGCGCATCGTGCGCGACGAGGGCCTGTCGGCGATCATCGTCGAGCAGAACGCGCGCAAGGTGCTCGGCATGACCGACCGCGCGGCGATCCTCGAGCGCGGCGCGGTGGTGCACGAGGCGGACTCGGCCGCGCTGCGCGACGACCCCGAGGCGCTCGCGCGCTGGCTCGCCGTTTCGCGCGCCCCGGCCTGAGGCGACATACACTCCGGGCTTTCGCCACGGAGGTTCCATGCACGCCACGTTCGACTTCAAGGGCCGCCGCGCCATCGTCTGCGGCGGCAGCCGCGGCATCGGCCTCGCGATCGCGAAGGCCTTCGCCAGCGCCGGCGCCTCGGTGTCGATCTGCGCCCGCGGCGAAGCCTCGCTCGCCGAGGCCCGCGCAGCGCTCGAAGCGCTGGGCGGCAAGGTGCACGCGGCGCGCTGCGACCTCGGTGACGGCGCGGCGGTCACGCACTACGTGCAGGAGGCCGCGGCGGCGCTCGGCGGCATCGACGCGCTGGTCAACAACGCCTCGGCCTTCGGCCATCGCGACACGGATGCCGACTGGGCCTCGAGCGTCGCGGTCGACCTGATGGCCCCGGTGCGCGCCTCGCACGCGGCGATGCCCTTCCTCGAGCACTCGAAGGGCGCGATCGTGCACATCTCGTCGATCGCGGGCCTGCGGCCGTCGGTGCGCACGCCGCCCTACGGCGCAGTGAAGGCCGCGCTCGTGCAGTACACGCAGACGCAGGCGGCGGCACTGGCGAAGAAGGGCATCCGCGTCAACTGCATCGCGCCGGGCTCGATCTACTTCGAGGGCGGCGTCTGGGACGTGAGAAAGCGCGAGGAGCCGAAGCTCTACGAGGGCACGCTCGCGCGCATTCCCTCAGGCCGCTTCGGGCGCCCCGAGGAGATCGCCTCGGTGGCGCTGTTCCTCGCGAGCGACGCCGCGAGCTGGATGACCGGCCAGACCCTGACCGTCGACGGCGGGCAGACGTTGACCTAGCAGGTCAGCAGCCAGAGCACTGGTAGACCTTCGCGCCCTGCAGCGTCTGGAAGACGTTGTTGGTCGAGCCGAAGACCACGCCAAGGTGCTGGCTCGCGGCGGTGCCCAGGAATATGCCGCTCGCCTGCGAAGTGACGTTGCCGGCGCAGCCGCCTCCGCTGCAGCTGCCGCCCGATACGTTCCCCGTATCGAACGAAGCACCCACGCCCGAGACGATCCGGATCGGCGCATTCATGGACGGCAGCGACCAGAACTGCGAGCCGAACGAGAGCGACGCCGAAGGGATCGAAACCGTCCGGTTGGTGAAGTTGATCGACAGGCTGGTGGCGAATCCGCCCGACCCCGTCCCCAGCGTGCTATGCGTCGGCGTAGTCGAGGCCACGGTGAAGAAGTTGAAGGTGCCGGTCTTCGCCGCGATCGTGTCCGGCGGGGTCAGGGGGCCGTAGATGAAGTGCAGCCCGCCCTGCAGCGAGGAGGTCCCGGTATCGTCGGTGAAGCTGCCCGAGGTCCAGCGGCCCATCAGGATATCGACCGAGGAACCGATGAACAGGTCGGTCACGCTGCCCGTCAGCGTGCCCACCGCCCCCGGCGCCGCGATCGGGTTCTCCGTGGTCAGCGTGCCGACCGGGATGTTGATCGAGGCCACGTACTTGTTGCTGCCGGAGGTATTGACCGACACCATCGATGGCGTGATGAATGCGCCGCCGCCGGACATGCTGCCGTCGGCCCCGCGGAACGCGACGAGGCCGCCGTGCGTCGGCACGGTAGAGACCACGGCCGTGGTCCCCGTCGGCGTCTTCTGCTCGGTCACCACGAAGGTGCTCGGCTTCGGGCCCTCCGGTACGGTATTGGGACGGCTCTCGGCGTTGATGCCGCCCTGCGCCAGCGTCTCGGAGGACTCGGTGCCCTTCTGCCCCTGCGTGCGCGACTGGCCCGAGAGCCGGTCGTGCAGGAAGCTCGGCGGCGCGATCAGGCTCTGCGGCGCCGAATTCGCATTGGCGACGAAGAAGTACTCGTCGTGCCCGAACTCGCGGCCCAGTTGCGGCGCCAGGTTCGGCGCCGCGCTGATGCGGCCGTCGGTGACGCCGCCGTAGGTGCCGTTCGCCACCGCCGGGCCGCCCGCCTGCGCGAGCTGCAGCGGCGCGTCGGTCGCGGTGCCGCCACCCGCCTGCGCCAGCAGCGCGCTCGCGCTCGGCGCATTGCAGTCGTTGTCGCAATGGACCAGCGTGTAGTGCGTGCCCCGGATGCCGATGGTGGAGGTCGGGGTGTTCACCGCGTAGTTACCGCGCTGCCCTACCGCGCGGCCGATCAGGCCGGTGACGGTGCGCATGCCGCCGGCGAGCAGCGTGAAGATGCCGCGCCCTTCCTCGCCACCCTCGAACTTGTACTCGTCGATGCGGAACGCGGTGCGCTCGCGCAGCGCGACCACCGACTGGTCGCTCAAGCGTACCTGGGCGTTGCTCGACGGGCCGAGCCGGATCGTGTCGCCCTGGAACACCGGGGCGTTCAGCGCCAGCGGCACGCGCTGGCCGCCGCGCTCGGCGACCACCTCGCCCACCGAGAGCAGCACGCGGCCGGCGGGCTGCGGGGATTGCGCCAGCGCCGGCAGCGCGGCGAGGCCGAGGACGAGGATGCGCAGCGCGGTTCGGATCATCGCGGCCTCACTGGAAGTCGTAGCGCACTTTGACCGCGACCATGCCGCGGTCGTACTTGTACAGCGCGAGGTTGGAGCGGTTGTCGGAGTAGGTGAACTCGCCGCGCACCTGCAGCGCCTTGGTCCAGCGGTACGACACCGTGGCGTCGACGCCGTAGTAGTCGTCCTTCCGGGTCTGCACGAACAGCGGGTCGTTGGCGCGGAAGTCGCTGCGCGTGTAGTTCAGGCCCGCCGACAGGCCCCAGGCGGGTGCCGGCGTCAGGCTCACGCCGGCCCGCAGCGTGTAGAGGTTGCGGCTCAGGTCGTCGCGCACCGGGCCGGGCGAGGCGTCGTTCTACTCGCGGCCGACGAGGCCCTGCAGCTGCACCACCGGCTGCAGCCGGTGCGTGAACGCGCGCCGCCAGCCTGCGCCGACGGCGAAGAAGTCGGAGTCGCGCACCGGGCTGGACGGGTAGTCCATGCGCGCGTACTGCGCGAACACCGACGCGGTATTGAGTTCGTCCACCTGCCGGTGCCACTCGCCGCCGAGCGCGCCGACGTTGCGGAAGCGGTTGTAGTCGACCGACAGCGTCGAGTACGACGCGGTCGCGCGCCACAGGTCGCGGTCCTTGATCACCGACACGCCGCCGTACGCGCCGAGGTTGGTCTGGTCGAACTGGCGATCGAAGGCATTCGACTGGAACTTGGCGTCGAACTGCACGCCGCCCAGCAGCGCCACGCCGGGCGCCACCGGCAGCGAGCCCTGCGCGCCGCCGGCGAGCCAGCCGAAGCTGCTGCCGCTCTTCACGCCCGCCGCCGCCAGCTGCAGCTGCAGGCCGCCCAGCGCCGGCACCGCGATGATGCCGTTGCCGACGCCGCTGTTGACGTTGCTGTCGTAGCCTCCGCCCGCCTCGAGCCACGCGGTCGCGGTCGGCGTGTAGCGCGACTCCTGGGCGCGGATCGAATCCATGAAACGGTCGATCGTCGCCTGCACCTCGGCCGGCGGCTTGCGGCGCGAGACGTTGTCGAACTCCTCGCGCGCCCGCACCATCTCGCCGAGCACGAAGTAGGCGCGCGCGAGCTCGAGCCGCGCGCGGATGTTGTCGGGGAACTGCACCACGTAGCGCTCCAGCGCCAGCACGCCCTCGCCCGCGTGGCCGCTGTCGGTGGAGGCGATGCCGTAGTAGAAGTCGAACTCCGCCTTGCCGAGCTCTTCCGGGTGCTTCTGGCCCAGGGCATACGCCTCGGCGGAGCGCCCCTGCTCGAGCAGCGCGCGGACGTCGTCTGCCGGCGCGGCCTGCGCCAACGCGGCGAAGCACAGGAACCCGGAACCGATCCAGCGCGCGACGATCTGCATGTGCCCCCCCCTGACGGGCCTTCAGGCGACTAGGGTATTCCTTCCGTGCGCCGAAGTCTTTGCCGGCTGTCCGGCACTTTGCTCGGACGACGATCGGCGTCAATCCCCCGCCACTCGCCCCCGCAGCGCCTTGACGCGCCCGCGCCGTATCTTCGTGTCTACCCGCTTCGCCTTCGCCGCCCGCGAGGGCCGGGTCGGCACGCGCTTGCGGGGCGCCGACCAGACCGAGCGCACCAGCTCGTGCAGGCGCGCCACCGCGGCGGCGCGGTTGAGGTCCTGGCTGCGGTGTTCCTGGGCCTTGATCACCACGCAGCCATCCGCCGTCAGGCGATGGTCCTTCAGCGCCGCGAGCCGCGCCTTGACGCCGTCGGGCAGCGACGACCCGGCGATGCCGAAGCGCAGGTGCACCGCGCTCGAGACCTTGTTGACGTGGTGGCCGCCCGCGCCCGAGGCGCGCACGGCGGTGAGTTCGTACTCGTCCTCGGGGATGGTCCAGCGGCTCGGCATTCGGGCATTATCCTCCCGTCGCAATCGCCGCTCCCCCGCCGCATGGCCCCACCCCGCGTCCGCCACCTCGTTCGCAACACGCTCGTCTCGGCGCGCGACCTCGCCATCACGCTCGGGCCCTTCGTGGCGCTCGCGCTGGTGCTGCTCGCGATCGCGTACTTCGCGCTGCGGCCCACGCCGCCCAAGCGGCTGGTGCTGGCCACCGGCCCGGACCAGAGCGCCTACGCAGCCTTCGGCGCGCGCTACAAGGCCGAGCTGAAGAAGCACGGCATCGAGGTCGAGCTGCGCGCCACGCCCGGCGCGCGCGAGAACCTGCGCCTGCTGCACAACGCCAAGGAGAACGTCGACGCCGCGTTCGTGCAGGGCGGCTCGAGCGAGTCCACGCAGGCGAGGACGCCGGAGCAGGAGGCTGCCGAGCTGCCGCTGGTGTCGCTGGGGAGCCTGTTCTACGAGCCGGTGTGGATCTTCTACCGAGAGGAGGCGGCCAAGGCCGCGCGCAAGGAGCCGGTGCTCGCGCAACTCGCGCAGTTCCGCGGCATGAAGGTCAACGTCGGCGCGCGCGGCAGCGGCTCGCCGGGGCTCTTCACGCGGCTCCTCGCCGACAACCTCGTCGATCGCGAGGAGGTGATCAGGAGCCGCCTCGAGCCCACGCCCGCGGTGGCCGCGCTGCTCGAAGGGCAGCAGGACGCGATCGTGCTCGTCTCCGCGCCCGAGTCGCCGCTGGTGCAGATGCTGCTGCAGACGCCCGGCATCCGCGTGTTCGAGTTCCCGCAGGCCGAGGCCTATGCGCGGCGTCGCGCGTACCTCAGCCCGGTGACCCTGCCGCGCGGCGTCGCCGACGTCGGCCGAGACGTGCCGCCGCACGACATCCCGCTGCTCGCGGCAACCACCTCGCTCGTGGTGCGCGAGGACACCCACCCGGCGCTGCAGCAACTCCTCGTGCAGGCCGCCGCGCGCGTCCACGGCAGCGCCGGCTGGATCGCGCGCGCCGGCCAGTTCCCGTCGAGCCGGCAGAGCGAGTTCCCGCTGTCGCCGGAAGCCGAGCGCTTCTACCGCACCGGGCCGCCGGTGCTGCAGCGCTACCTGCCGTTCTGGGCCGCGAACCTGGTCGACCGGATGTGGGTGGCGCTGGTGTCGATCCTCGCCGCGCTGATCCCGCTGTCGCGCGTGGTGCCGCCGCTCTACGCCTTCCGCGTGCGCTCGCGGGTGTTCCGCTGGTATCGCGACATCCGCGAGATCGAGGACGCCATCGGCCGCGACGGCGCCGACCGCGAGGACCTGCTGCAGCGGGTGGACAGGCTCGACGCCAAGGTCGAGCGCATCCCGATGCCGCTCGCCTACACCAGCGAGCTGTACGACCTGCGCCAGCACATCAGGCTGGTGCGCGCGCGATTGCGCGGCGAAGCGCCTCCGCCGCCACCGGCCGGGGGCTGAGCGCTACTTCAGCAGGCGCGCGAAGGCGTCGGGCTCGAAGCCGACCTGCAGGCGCACGCCGGCCTCGGCCACCGGGCGCTTGATCGCGCTCGGGTACTTGGCGAGCAGGCGCAGGGCCTTCTGCTCGTCCAGCCCGACCTTCTCGGCGTCGGGGATCTTGCGCCACGTCGGGCCGCGCGAATTGCACAGCTTTTCCCAGCCCGCCTTCGACGCCCATGACTTGAGGCGCTCCGAGGGCACCCCGTCCTTCTTGTAGTCGTGGAAGTCGTACTCCACGCCGTTCGCCTCCAGCCAGGCGAACGCCTTCTTCATGGTGTCGCAGTTGGGGATCCCGTAGATGCGGACCTTCATTCCCATCGGCCTCCCTGCCGTGAAGGCGCGATTTTGCCAGCCTCCGGGCCGCCGCGCCTGCGCGGGCACCCGGGGCCGGCCCCCCCTGCCGGGGTCAGGCGGACTTGCGCATCGGCTCGTGCCCGGCCCGCTCCGCGAGCCGGGTGCGCACCAGCGCTTCCAGCTTCTCGAAGGGTACCGGCTTGGGCAGCAGGAGCACGCCCTTGGGCAGCCCCCCCTTTTCCTCGATCTCGCCGGCTGTCAGCCCGCTGACGACGACGATCTCCAGCGCCGCGTTGTCCGGATTGTCGCGCAGCGAGCGGATCATGCGGAAACCGTCCATGCCCGGCATGAAGAGGTCGGTGACCAGCAGGTGCGGCCGCCACGAGGCCACCAGCGGCAGGGCCTCGAAGCCGTCGTGGGCGAGCTTGAGTTCGAGCGGCAGTTCCCACGACGACACCATCAGGTGGAAGAGCTTCAGGATCATCGCGTCGTCCTCGACCGCCAGCAGGCGGAAAGGCTCCGGCGGCGCGTCGTGCCGCGGTCGCGAGACGACGCGCGAAGCGCGCATCGCGTCCACCGCGGCGGCGGGAATGCGGCGGTGGCCTCCGACCGTCTTCCAGGCCGGCAAGGCCCCGGACTCGACCCAGAGCTGGGCCGTGCGCAGGGCGACGCCAAGCCGCTCGGCCGCCTCGCGGGTGGTGAGGAATTCGCCCTCGGGATCCATCAAGGACTCGTTCGCACCGGTTTCCACTGTCAGATTGTTCATTTTTGCGATTTCCTCCGCGGGGCCATGCCTTCTTAACGGCGCAAATCCGGCAAAACAAAGCAAAAGTGCTAAAGGCCTCGCGACGCGAGGCCGATACCCAATCCGTACAACGGACGAAAAGTCGATTTCGTGAGCCCTGCGATCAGGAACCTGTTCGACCAGCTCGGCGACGCGCTGCTCATCGTCGGCCGGGACGGCCTCGTGAAGTTCGCCAACCGGGTCGCCGCCAGCATGCTGAACGCGGTGACCGGCGCGCCCCTGCCCTCGCCCGTCCTGCAGCGCGCGGTCGCCTCGGCGGCCGGCGGGCACCTGGAACTCCCCCATGTCGTGCAATTCGAGTCCGGCGGCAGCGGCGCCGAGGCCGACCAGCTGTCGGCCACGCTGATGCCCAGCCCCGTGGGCACCGACTTCGTGCTGGTGATGCACAACCGGACGCAGGAGTCCTTCTACCGCACGGTGGTCGAGAACCTGCTCGGGCTGGTGCAGCGCACGCTCGGCGAGCCGGTCGAGGCCTTCGGCGCCGCGGCGGGCAAGCTGGAAGGCACGGCCGCGGCCGATCCCGCGCTCGCCTCGGCTGCGGCCGAGATGCTGCGCCTGGGCCGCGAGATCGCCGGCCGCGTCGAGAAGCTCGCGGAAATCGCCACCGCTTTCTCGGGCGAGCGCCTGCTCGGCACCGACCGCCTTCCGGTCGAGGGCCTCGTCGAGGACGCCCTGCGCCACGTTGCCGCCCTCGCGGCCGAGCGCAACGTGCGCGTGACCCTGCCGCCCAAGGGCACCGCGCTGCCCGTGATCTACGGCAATCGCAAGTGGCTGTCGCGCGCGATCGTCGAGTACCTCGAGAACGCGGTGCGCCATGCGCCCGGCGGCAGCCACGTCGAGGTCCTGCTGATGCGCCAGGGCGCGTTCGTGCGCCTCGTGGTGCGCAACGTCGGCCTCGCGCCTTCGCGCGGCACGGCGCAGCGCGCGTTCCTCGCCTTCAACGGCGCGGCGAATCCGCAGGCCACCTCGCTCGGCATCGGGCTCGCGCTCGCCGCGCGCGTGATCGACGCGCACGGCGGCCGCACCCACGTCGATTCCGACGCCTCGGACGCCGCGAACTGGACCTCGTTCATCCTCGAGCTGCCCACCGGCGCGCCGAAGCAGGACACCACCCAGCTCGACATCGACCAGGCCAAGCGCTACGCGGCCGACATGTCGCGCCTGCTGCAGCGCCGCCGGGCCGCCCCGCCCGCCAAGCCCCACTGACCCGTGGAGAACCCGTGAAACGCATCCTGATCGTCGAAGACCAGCCGGACATCCGCAAGCTCATCCGCATGACGCTCGAGTTCGGCGAGTACGAACTGCTGGAGGCCGACAATGGCGTGGACGGCCTCAACACCGCCATCGCGGCGCGCCCCGATCTCGTGCTGCTCGACGTCATGATGCCGGGCGAGCTGGACGGCTTCCAGGTCTGCGAGCGCATCAAGTCGCGCCCCGACCTGAAGCACATCAAGGTGGTGATGCTGACCGCGCGCGGCCAGCAGACCGACCTCAACGCCGGCGACAAGGCCGGCGCGAATGCCTACCTGACCAAGCCGTTCAGCCCGCTGGAGCTGATCGATACGGTCGAGCGCCTCGCGGAAGACGCCGCGCGCGCAGCCTGAACGCCCCCTACTTCCAAGGATCGCCCACCATGACCCGCCTCGCCGGGCTGCTCCTCGCGGCCGCCCTGTCCGTTCTCGCGCCCACGGCGCATGCGCAAGCCCCGATTCTCGTCGGCCTCGATGCCGAGGTCGGCGACGCCACCAGCACCTCCGACGAGGCGATCCGCACCGGCATCCGCCTCGCGATGGACGAGATCAATGCCCGCGGCGGGCTACTCGGCGGCCGCAAGCTGCAGCTGGTCGAGCGCGACAACCGCTCGGTACCGGCGCGCGGCCTCGCCAACGCGCGCGAGCTCGCCGCGATGCCCGGGCTGGTGGCTTTCTTCTGCGGCAAGTTCAGCCCGGTCGCGGTGGAGCACGCCAAGGTCGCCAACGAGACCGGCGCGTTGCTGCTCGACCCGTGGGCCGCGGCGGACAACATCGTCGACAACGGCGCCGCGGTGAACCACGTGTTCCGCCTTTCCCTGCGCGACAGCTGGGCGATCGCCGCCTTGCTCAAGCACGCGCAGGCGCGCGGCCTGACCCGCGTCGGCCTGCTGGTGCCCAATAGCGGCTGGGGCCGCTCGAGCAGCAAGGCCGCCGAGACCTACGTCGCCACCAAGGGCGGCCTGCAGCTGGTCTCGACGCAGTGGTACAACTGGGGCGGCGACATGAGCTTCCTCGAGCGCTACCGCGCGATGCGCGACGCCGGCGCGCAAGCCGTGGTGCTGGTCGCCAACGAGCGCGAGGCCGCGGCGCTGGTCAAGGAAGTGGCGGCGCTGCCCGCCGCGGAGCGCCTGCCGATCCTCAGCCACTGGGGCCTCACCGGCGGCGATTTCCCCGCGCTCGCCGGTCCGGCGCTCTCGCAGGTCGACCTGGTGGTCGTGCAGACCTTCGCCCTCGGCGAGGCGAAGGGCGCGCGCGCGCAGCGCGTGGTGCGCGCCGCGCTCGAGACCTTCAAGGTGGTCGATCCGGCGCGCGTGCCTTCGGCCGTCGGCCTGATACACGCCTACGACCTCACCCACCTGCTGGCCGCCGCGATCGAGCGCGCCGGCAGCGCGGAACGCGCCGCCGTGCGCGCCGAGCTGCAGCGGCTGCCGGCGCAGGAAGGGCTGATGAAGCGCTACGCGCGCCCGTTCGCGCCCGACCGCCACGAGGCGCTCTCCGAGGCGGATCTCTTCCTCGCGCGCTTCAGCGGCGACGGCCGGCTGCTGCGCGACGCCCGGGGCCGCCCGTGAGCGTGCCTCCGTCCCCGCGCGCCGCCGGCGCCGCGCTGCGCCGCGCGCTCACCCTGCTGCCGCGCTGGTACGGCCGCAGCCTGTCGCACCGCCTGATGGCCGCGATGGCGGCCCTCGCGGTGATGATCGGGCTGCTGCTCGGCACGCTGTCCTACGTGGTCACCGAGCAGCTGGTGATGGACAGCATCGTCGGCTCCCTGGAGAGCGAGGCGCAGCTCGCGCGCCAGCGCACCGAGGCCGGTTTTGCCGACCTGACGGGCGACCTCGACAAGCTGGCGCGCAACTCGCTGGTGTCGAACGCGATCGCGGACTCGCAGGGGCGCGAGGCCTACCTGATCCCGTTCCTGAAGGAGCAGTGGGATTCGCGCGAGGGCGTCGAGGCGCTGTCGCTGCTCGACTTCGAGGGCCGCATCGTGGCCTCCGCGCGCTCGCGCCGGCACATGCCCTGGCCGGCCGAGATGCTTGCCCCGCTGACCACGCGCCAGCCGGTGGCGATCCTCGAGCCGGCGTCCGAGAACCCGGCGCTGCTGCTCGCCTTCCCGGTGGTGTTCGGACCGACGCAGACGGTCGAGGGCGTGCTCGCCGCGCGCATCGACATCTCCACGATCGCCGCGCCCTGGATCGCGCCGATGAGCACGGGCTATCTCACGCGCCTCGTCGGGCGCGACGGGGTGCGCATGGCCGCGGCCGGCACGCACGCGGACGGCGAGGCGATCACGGCGCGCACCGGCCTTCAGTTCTCCTCCGAGATCGACAACCTCGGCATCGAGCTGGTCACCACGCGCTCGCGCGCCGAGGCCTTCGAGCGCCTCGCGATGATGAAGAAGTGGTACCTGCTGATCGCCGCGCTGGTCGTGGTCGGCGGGCTCGCCACGGCGCGCGCCATCGCGCGCCGCATCACGCAGCCGATCACGGAACTCTCGGACTTCGCGGCGCAGGTCGCCGCGCAGCCGGACGCCGACTGGGGCAGGCCGCGGATCCCCGGTCGCGACGAGGTGGCGCGCATGGGCCGTGCGTTCGAGCGCATGCTGGGCGCGCTCGACGGCGCGCGCCGGCACCTCGAGCGCCGCGTTGCCGACCGCACGCGCGAGGTCGAGGAAACGCGCGACCGGCTGGAAGGCATCCTCGGCTCGCTGCACGACATCGTCTACTCGGTCACGCCCGACCTGCAACGAGTGCTGTACGTGAACGCGGCGGGCGAGCGCGCGCTCGGACTGCCCGCCGCCACCATCACCGCCACGCCCGGCCTCTGGCTGGAGCAGGTGCACGAGGACGACCGCCCCGGCCTGCTCGCGGCCTTCGCTGCGGCGCACGAGTCGGGCTCGGGCTCGCACGGCTACCGCCTCGTCGGGCCGGGTGGCGTGCTATGCCATATCGAGGACCGCTTCACCGTCGTGCGCAGCGCGCACGGCGAAACCGAGCGCATCGAGGGCGTCGCCACCGACATCACGGCGCGCGTCTACGCGGAGGAGGCGCGCGAGATGGCCGAGGCCATGCTGCGCCTGAAGGACCGCGCGCTGGAATCGAGCTCGAACGGCGTCACGATCTCCGACATGCGGCTCCCGGACCAGCCCCTGGTCTACGTGAACCGCGGCTTCGAGACCATGACCGGCTACGAGGCGAACGAGGTCTACGGCCTCAACTGCCGCTTCCTGCAGGGCGCCGACCGCACGCAGCCGGCGGTGGCCGAGCTGTCGCAGGCGATCGCCGAGCTGCGCCCCTGCACGGTCGTGCTGCGCAACTACCGCAAGGACGGCACCGCGTTCTGGAACGAGCTCTCGGTCTCGCCAGTGCTCGACGCCGACGGGCGGGCGACGCACTACGTCGGCGTGCAGACCGACATCACCGCGCGCATGCTGGCGGAAGCGCGCGCCGAAGAGCGCGCGCGGCGCCTCGACTCGATCTTCGCGCTGTCGCCCGACGGCTTCGTCAGCTTCGACGCCGGCGGCCGCGTGGCGCACGTCAACCCGGCATTCACGCGCATGACGGGCATCGAGTCCGGCGCGGTGCTGCGGCGCACGCGCGAGGACTTCGACGCCCTCTTCCGCGCCATCGCAGACCCGTCGCAGCACTACCCGACGATCACCGGCGAGGAGCTCGCCGCGAACCAGTGCACCGTGACCATCGTGTCGCCCGAGCGCCGCATCCTCGAGCGCAGCGCGCGCGGCGGCAGCGGCGGCGACGGCGCGACGGTGCTCTACTTCCGCGACGTCACGCGCGAGACCGAGGTCGACCGCATGAAGAGCGAGTTCCTCTCCACCGCCGCGCACGAACTGCGCACGCCGATGGCGAGCATCCGCGGCTTCTCGGAGCTGCTGCTGCGCCGGCAGTACGACGAGGCCACGCGGCGCGACCTCGTCGAGACCATCCTGAAGCAGTCGGTGCGGCTCACGGGCCTCTTGAACGAACTTCTCGACCTCGCGCGCATCGAGGCCCGCGGCGGCAAGGACTTCCGCCTGCGCGTGCAACCGCTGGCGAAGATCGTCGAGGACACCATCGGCTCGATGTTGGTGCACGGCGACTCGCGCAAGGTCGAGGTGCGCATGCCCGAGCGCCCGGTGCTGGTGAACGTCGACGCCGACAAGCTGCAGCAGGCGCTGACCAACGTGGTGTCGAACGCCTACAAGTACTCGCCGGCGGGCGGCGCGATCGAGCTCGAGGTGAAGGTCGTCGAGGGGGATTCGCCCGAAGCGGTGGTCTCGGTGCGCGACCACGGCATCGGCCTCACCCCCGAGCAGCTCGCGCGCTGCTTCGAGCGCTTCTTCCGCGCCGACACCTCGGGCAACATCCCCGGCACGGGCCTCGGCCTCGCGCTCGTGAAGGAGATCGTCGAACTGCATGGCGGCCGCGCCGAGATGTCCAGCGTCTACGGCGAGGGCACCCGCGTCACGATGCGACTGCCGCTGGCGCGCTCGGAGGGCGCGGCGCTCGCCGCGTGAGCAGCCACCCGGCGATCAGCAGGTTGAGGCCGTTCCACGCCACCCCGTGCAGGATCGCGGCGCGGTACGAGCCTGTGAGGTCGAATGCCAGGCCGGTCAGCCAGCCGCCCAACGCCATGCCGACCAGCGTGGACGTGATCGCGTAGCCGATGCGCTCGCCGGCCTCGCGCGCCGG
This sequence comes from uncultured Enterobacteriaceae bacterium, assembly GCA_964617355.1. GTDB lineage: Bacteria > Pseudomonadota > Gammaproteobacteria > Burkholderiales > SG8-39 > CAZTDU01. The sequence goes on along the minus strand of CAZTXP010000146.1, from coordinate 646 downwards.
GAAGTATTCGCGCACGATCATCGCGTAGCACGGCACGATGCCGCTCTGCACGAGGCCGAAGAACGCCGAGACTGCGTAGATCGACGCGAGGCTGGTGCTCGGCAGGTACAGCGCGAGCGCGAAGGCCTGCAGCGCCGAGCCGATGAAGAGCGTCTTCAGCGCGCCGATGCGGTCGGCGATCCAGCCGGACGCGAAGCGGCTCGCCATGCCCAGGCCGAGCATCACCGAGAGCATCTCCGCGCCGCGCGCGGCGCCATAGCCCAGGTCCACGCAGTAGGCGACGATGTGCACCTGCGGCATCGACATGGCCACGCAGCAAGACAGGCCCGCGAGCACGATCAGCACCTGCAGCGTGCGCGGCGAGAGGCCGAGCGGGCGCTGGTGCACCAGCGCCTCGGCCGAGCCGCTCGCCGGCTCGTCGTGCAGCGGCGCCGGCTCGCGCATGAAGAACACGACCAGCGCGAGCAGCGCCACGCAGCTGAACACGCCGTAGCCGACGTAGGCCGCGCGCCAGCCCCAGGCCTCGGCGGCGCGCTGGATGATCGGCGGCCACAGCATGCCGGCCATGTAGTTGCCGGCCGCGCACACCGCCACCGCGGTGCCGCGCCAGCGCACGAACCAGTGCGACACGTCGGCCACCAGCGGC